>NZ_JBVIKX010000010.1:0-212771 GCF_055580685.1 Streptomyces sp. NPDC031554
CCACCCGCTACGACAAGACCGCCGAGTCCTACCAGGCAGCCGTCACCCTCGCATCGCTCCTGATGTGGGCGTGACATTTGAAGACAGAACCTAGGTGCGCAACCGCAAGAAGCTCCGCTCCCTCGGTGGCCGGCCGTCCGGGTTCAACGCCGAGGACCACAAGGCTCGCGGACGGATGCCCGTGGAGTTGTGGAGGTTCAGGTGTTGATGGCGTGTTCGACGAACTGACCGCAGGAGCGGAACCCTAGGCGGCGGTACACGGGTTCCCCGTCGGCCGACGCCTGCAGGACCGCGATGCCGTGGTCTCGCTCGCGGGCAGCGTGAAGGGCCGCGAGCGTGATGGCTCCGCCGTAGCCACGCCGGCGGTGGGCGGCCAGGGTGGAGATGTTGTAGATGCCGGCGACTCCGGCGTGGTGGAACACCTCGGCGGAGCAGACCGGACGGTTCTCCACATAGCCCACCAGGTACCGGGCCGAGCAGGTAGCGGCCAGCGCCGGGGAAGCAGCCTGGGCGAAGAATTCACGGACAGTTTCGGCGGGTGGATTCCAGTTTGCGGCGAGGACCGCGGCGTAGTCGGCGAGCTGTTCGGGCGTGGTCACCGTTCGGATGTCCAGACCCGGGACAGAGGGAATCGGCAGGGTGTCGCCCAACTCTGCCCACATCGCCGTCTCACGCTCGGACACCGGGAGACCGGCCGCCGTCAGGCGTGCGGTGAGTTCTGTCGGTGTCGAGGCAGGTCCCACCCACCAGGAGAAACCGCGGCCGGTGCCGGCCAGCGTCCCGACGGTCTCGGAGATGCGGGCCGCGGCGTCGCCGGCGGTGAAGCGGGCTGCGGCAACGATGTTGAAAGTGTCGTCGTCCAGGCCGCTGTCCACGACCAGGAGGTCACCGGTCTCTGCGACGGTCGCACCGGACATGCTCCGGTGCAGATGGCAGGCGTGTTCCGCCAGGTTCCGCTCCATCCTGTCCATCAAGTCGGCTTCATCGAGAAAGTAATCATTCACAGGGATAGATACCCGTACGGCCGAGCGGAGACTGCATGTCATTTTAGGCGGTGCCACGCCGACGACCAGCATCTTCGATACACGCCCTGGTCGGCTTCGTCCACCTGCGCCGACACGAACTCGCCCACACAGATCGCCGCGGGCTTCGACATACCTGTCGGCACGGCTCACGCCTGTGCCACCACCGTCATCGACCACCTAGCCCACTGGGTGCCCGGACTGCTGCGGATCCTACGGGAGACCGACCCCGACCACATCCTGCTCGACGGCACACTCGGTCAGGGTCCCGTCCGGCAGGACGAACTCCGGATCGTGCTCGCGCAGCGTCTTGAGCAGGCCCGGGGCGCGGTCGGCAAGCAGGCCGGTGACGGCGGTGACGTACGCGTGGGCGGTGCCGACGGACATCCCGAAGCCGACCGCGATCCGGGGGAAGGTGTCTCGTGGCGGCGCAGGTGCACCAGAGCGGTGAGCGCCCGCTGGTGCGGCGGGAGTGTGCACCTGCGGTCCCCCTCACAGGTGACGAGGAGCATCGTGACCCACTCGACCAGGGCATGCGGGAGGTCGAGTGCGGCAGGACAGGGAACCAACGGGGCTCCTGTGCCGATGGGTTGAGACGTCGAACACCTCCACCAACGGCACGGGAGCCTTGTGCGTTGCGGCCCTCACCTCGGCCTGACCGGCGTCACCCGATCAGTGGTCCCGTTGAAAACGCTCAGTTGGCGACCAGTTCGTAGTAAGTGTCGTACGGAGAGGTGAGCCAACATTCGGCATAGGGGTAAGCCATGAGGGTGAACTGCCCGAATCCGTTATGGATCTCGCCGGAGGACGTAGGTATGCCGGCCGTATAACATGCGTATTGGCCGGTAGGCCGCTTCCCGTCCACCGTGATGAGACGCACGCTGTAGTTGGCCTGGAAGAACCCGGCCCCCCATGCCACCTTTTTCGGCTCGTTCGCATACAGTGTGCCGCTTCGCGGGTCTGCGAGGGTTTGGGGGCGTTCTGAAGCAGACGATGCGTTTTCCATGGCCTGCACCTTTCGGTGCCCTTCCGAAGCGAAAGCCGCAGTGGATGATCCGGCCGTTACGGCCATCGATGCGAGCAGGATCGCTATTGCTGAATTCTTCAGAGTTTTTCGCATCGTGATACTCCCTTGGATGCACTGTTGTGACGACTCGCTGATGCCGGGACGGCTGGCCGACAGCGCGTGCCAGGTGTTGTCAGTGTTGTTCACTGTGGATCGCAGGGCTTGAGCAAAGCGTGCTCAAGAGCGGAACCAGCAAGCCTGGAGGAGGGGCTGCTCAGACGCCACTTCAGTTGACTTGATCTTGCGGCGGTCCGGGGGATGACTGAGCTCTTTCAGGGTGGCCACTGATCGGGTGACGGGCCGGTGTCCCGCAACGCACGAGGCTCCTGTGCCGTTGAGAGAGGTGTTCGACGTCTCAACTCATCAGCGCAGGAGCCTCGTTGGTTCCCCATCCTGCCGCACTCGACCTGCCTCACGCCCTGGTCGAGTGGGTGACCATCCTCATCGTCACCCGTGAGGGTGACCGCCGCTGCAAGCTCCGGCCCACCAGCGTGCTCTCGTCGCCCTCGTCCACCTCCGCCGACACGACCCGCTCACGCAGATCGCCGCCGGCTTCGGCATATCCGTCGGCTCCGCCCACGCCTACGTCACCGCCGTCGTCGGTCACCTCGCCCGGCGAGCGCCCGACCTGCTGCGGGTCCTGCGGGAAGCCGGTCCCGATCACGTCCTGCTCGACGGAACGCTCGCCGAGTGCGACCGGGTCGGCGACAGCCGGGCCGACTTCTCCCAGAAGCACCGCCGCCACGGCGTGAACATGCAGGCCGTCACCGACCCCGCGGACAACCTGCTGTGGATCTCGCCCACCCTGCCCGGCCGCACCCACGACCTGACCGCGGCCCGCACCCACCGCATCATCCGGATCTGCGAACGCCAGGGCGTACCCGTCCTCGCCAACCACGCCTGCATCGGCGCCGGTTTGCCCTCAGGGTGGAGGGCACTGTCGGTAAGGGGCCCGCGAGGTACTGGCTGTGATCATCTTCGTGGCCGCCTCGGGTCGCACCTGGAACCAGCTGCCGACAGGGTTGGGCCTGTCTGGAGTAATCGCCTTCCACCGGTTCACCGAGCGGATGGGAACCAGAGTGTGGGCCAAGCTGCACCGCCTGGTCCTGGACGAACTCGGTGCCCAGGGCGAGTTGGACTGGTTGCGGTGTGCGATCAACACGTCCCCTGTCCTGGCGGACCGGCGGGCTCGTCGTACGGGTTCCGACTCCACTGCCTACTGCCGCTTCCACGAGATCGCAGGAAGGCTGGAGAACCGGACCGCCCGACGAACCCGCCTACAAGGACCCAGCTCCCGCAGACACAGCCGGAGTGGTCACCTTGAGAGACGTCTAAGGGTTTCGTTTGAGTCCGAGAGCGTCGGCGAGTTCGCGCCTGCTGGTCACGCCGAGTTTGGCGTAGATGCGCTGGAGGTGGTTGTTGATGGTGCGGACGGACAGGGTGAGGGAGGCCGCGATGGTTCTACTGGGGGTACCGATGGCGGCGGCGACGGCGATTTCTCGTTCGCGTTCGGTGAGGGGGACAGGTGCCGCACTGGTGGCAAGGAGCGGGGTTCGTGCTCCCTGGCAGCGTCTGAGTGCGGCAGCGGAGCGGTCGTCGGCGTTGGCGGCAGCCTGGGAAGAGCCGGTGCGGCGCAGGGCATGGGCGGTGGCCGCGAAGGCTTCTGCGGCGATGAGGTCGGAGCCGGTTTCTTCCAGTTGCAAGGCGGCGTCGCGCAGTCGGTGGGGGTCTCCGCAGGCTAGGGCTGTCGCGAATGCGGCTCGTGCCGGCAGGAGGGTTCCGCCATCATCCTGGGCGGCTATCTCGTGGAGGCGTTCAGCGACTTCGCCCGGGGCGCCGAGGCGGGCGATGTCGGTCAGCAGAAGTGATTCACCGGTGAGGTGCCCCGTGCGCCTGGCGGATGCGGCACCTTCTCGTAGCAGGTCACGAGCCAATGCCTGATCTCCCTGCGCAGCGGCGAGCCAGGCAGGACCCAACTGCAACTCCCCCTCTGACAGGAAGCCGAGGGCGTTCGGAAGACCGTTGAGCTCGAAAACTGCTTCCGTGGCTGCCTTGATGTCGCCCTGGACCGCAGCGCAGGCAGCCAGACCGTTGAGGCCGGCCCTGAGGACCATGGTGTTGTTGACCTTACGGCCCAGGGCGATCGCTTCGGCGTACCAGCGGCGGGCTGTGACGGTGTGCCCGGCGAGCCACTGCGCTCGTGCGCTCAGGACGAGAAGCCACACCCGCACCACCGAACTGAACGCTGCGAGCTGGTAATAGGTGTCCTCAGCCTCACGGGTGGCTGCGGCGAGCTGGCCGCCTTCGCACAGAGCAAGCACCCACGGGAGTTTCTGGACGGCAGGGTGGGACACCAGTGCCTCCTCGTCCACTGCCATGTGGGCCTCGTACGCACGAAGTGCCCACATGGCCGCCTGCTGCGTTTGGGCGACCAGACTCAAACCCAGCGCCTTCATCAGGGCTCCCCGCAGCCAGGGGTTGATGTCCCCTTGGACGTGCTCGATGTCCTCCTCGAGTACCTTGAGGCGGGCGAGGCCTTCTGTGAAGCGTCCCTTGGCGACATAGATGTAGCCCTCGTTGATCCGCAGCAGGTGCGATGCGGCCTCGCTCGTGACACGTTGCAAGGCCTGCGTGTTCGCAGCCAGTGCGGCCGACAGATCAGCTTTGCTCCACAGGAGGTTGTCCACCCGGGTCATGACGACCCCGAGCACCTCCCCATCACCCCGGGCCAGGGGGCCGGCCTCGGCCAGAGTCCGCTCCGCATCCTCCCAACACCCCATTTGAAAATAGGCGTCACCCAGCAGCACACGAGTAACCACCGTCATCTCCTGCGTCGACAACGCCTGGAGCAGCGTGACCACTTGCGGATAGTCATGACTGTGACGCGCCAGACCCGCCGCCTGCAACAACAACGCAGGATCAGCCGTACCCGTTGCCGAAAGCCGGTAGCTGGCGATTTTCAACGCGTCACCACGCCGACGGGCACCATGCTCGACGATCCGGTCCGCCTCCGCCGCCAGCAACGCCCGGCGCCTGACCGTGGGCAGCGCCCCCCGAAGCACCTCCCCGTACAGCGGGTGAGCCAGACGCACGCTCGTACGTCGCCGCTCCTCACCGATCTCGACCAGGCCCGCGCTCTTCAGTCGGTCCACCGTCCCAGCCGGCGCCAGGCGGCATAACTCCGCCACCGACTGGGACCCGCCCATCGCAATCCGGTCCAGCACCGAACGTTCGTGCTCACCCAAATGCTCCAGCCTGGTGTGAATCACCTCCGCTAGACGCCGCGACGTCGGCAGCTCACCTACCAGCTCCCATACCTCACCCACCACCCGCAACGCACCGCGATTCACCGCCTCCAGTACCAGTTCACGCAGGTAGAGGGCGTTACCACCTGACGCCCGGAACAGCTCGAACACCGCCCGCCGGCTCAGCGAAGCACCCAACGCCGCCTGCAACACTTCATCAGTGGTCGCCAGATCGAACGCAGCCATATCGATCCGCCGCACCGCATCCCCGTACATCAAGGCATGCACCGCGTCACGGATCGGCTCACCCGTACGCACCGTCGCCAGCAGCCGGACCACACCTGTATCCATCAACTGCCGCAGCAGAACCGCCGACGTCCCATCCAGCAGATGAAGATCGTCCAGCAGTACCACCCGCCTACTGCCCGCCCGTCGCAGCGATGCCGCCACCGCCGCGAAACCAGCCACCGGGTCGGACAGATCCACCCCCGCAGACAGCAAGTGGGCCACCGCCCCCAACGGCACTGAACCGGCAGCCGCACTCGCAGTCGCCTGCGCCACCACGAAGCCCCGCCCCGCCATCAACGCCAAACACTCCTCGGCGAGCCGCGTCTTACCCGCACCCGCCGCACCACTTAGCACCACTCCCCGAACCGAATGGTCGACAAGAGCAGCCAGCGCCTCCGCCAGCTCACCATCCCGCCCCGTCAGCGGCCACCTACCTGATTTACCGACCGCACCCTTCACGGTGAGTCCCCATTCTGTCTCATTCGGTAACACTCTGGTTCAAGGTCATCCTGAAAGACATCGTTGTCATTGCACACTTCACACTCCGGGAATGACCATGTGAGTACCCTAAGCAGGTATCGCCGCAGCGATCGACGAGGCCTCAAGAGTCCAAGCTGAGGCGGCGGTTGCAGGCGACGCGCAGCGGAACGTACGGCGCCCCGTGAGAGCGGCCAGTCGCAGGAACCCTGATCCAGCAGCTCAGCGCGTGGTGTCGTCCTCGGTGTCCGCTCAGGTGCGGGGGCCGGGCACGACAAGCTGTCAGGAGTCACCGAACCTCCGCCACTGTGAGCCCGATGACCCCGGCCGTCCCACCTGTCCCGCCCCTTTTTCCCACGACTGGTCTGCCGTGGCGGCCAGGAAGGCGTGCGCGAGCATGGCCGGCGTGATGTGCTGATACCAGCCCGGGTGGTGGCGGACTTCGTACTGGTCCAGGCCGCACTCGTTCTTCGCGGCCTGGAAGCACTTCTCGATCGCCCAGCGCGTCCCGGCGACTCTCACCAGCTCCTGGGCGGTGACCTGAAGGAGCGTGTAGGCGAGGTAACAGGCGACCTCGTCGGGTCTGCTGATGCTGCACCGGGCCAGTGCCCACCGCATCCGGTGAGGGACCTCGCCCTGGTAGTCGAACTCGGCGACGGCCGGCAGCCGCACCGCTACCCAGTGGTAGACGCGTGGCCCCTTCGCGCCGTCGCCGCACGAGATCTTCTCCCATGCTTCGTCCGGGGCCTGCGCGAACAGAACCTCGATCCGTGAACAACCCACGCTGAGCTGGTACTTGGGGACGGCCAGCACGTAGCCGACACCCGACTGTTCCAGCAGTCGGCGGAAGAGGTCGCCCTGCCCGTAGGCGGAATCCGCGGTGACCCATGCGATGGGCAGCGGCGAGGCGAGGGCCCACAGCACCATGTGCCGGGCTGGTTCGCCCTTGGTGGCGAACTCCCCCGCTCGTCGGGGACCTTTGCGGTGCGGCAGCGTTCCCGGTCCTCGGTCCAGGACTTCGGGAGGTAGAGCTCGCGGTCGACCAGAGCCCGGCTGCGGGCGGTGGCGTAGGCGGCGAAGACGCCGATCTGGCAGTTCTCGGTCCGGCCTGCGGTTCCGGAGTACTGGCGCTGGACCCCGGCGAAGGTGGTGCCCTTCTTGATGAACCCGGTGTCGTCGATGATCAGGACGCCGCCGGCCTCACCGAGCTTGTCGGCGACGTGTTCCTGCAGGTCGTCGCGGATGTCATCGGGCTCCCACTTCGATCCGGCGAGGAGGTGCTGCAGGCCGTCAGGCGTGGGGTGGCCGGCCTGTTCGGCCAGCTGCCAGCTGTTCTTGCGGGCCACCGGGCGAGCAGTCCGCGTACGTAGTCCCGCATGCGGCGGGTGAAGAGCAACCGGTACATGCCCTCATGCGTCAGCACCGCGAGCGAACATAAAATTGACGCGTCTCCCTCGACGTTCTGAGCTACATTGACGCCCCATGGACACGTGGGGAACATGCCGCGGCTCCACCACGGCACTGTGTCTTCGTCAGTGGACCCGCGCCAGGTGCCGACCTTCCGTCAAGTCGGCCATCAGCACTTATGGAGCTGTCAACCACCGTCACAGTCGCGACCTGTACACCCGGTCGCATCACAGCGTAGACACTCCCCTTCTCAGCCAACCGACTGAATCCAAGCGTATCGATGAGGAACCTGGATCGGCTGACTGACCGAGACAGCAGAAACGGATCCACAGACCTCATGGGCGCAGACACCCACTCGATCAGATGGCCTCTGATCGGCAGGGACGACGAACTCGCCGCATCCCTGTCTGCTCTGACCGACCGCTCAACGAAAGCACTCATCCTGGCAGGGCCGGCCGGTGCGGGAAAAACCCGTCTGGCAGAAGAATGTCTTGCCCTCGCTGCGAGGCAGGGTTTCTCGGTCAGACAGGCCACGGCTAATGCGGCCGCGAAAGCAGTCCCGCTTGGTGCCGTTGCCCACCTTCTACCTTCCGGTATGGACTTCTCGAATCCGGTGCGGGGCTTCGCAGCCGCAGCAGCGTCACTGCGGAGCGGTGGAAGCCGCTGGATAATCATGGTAGATGATCTGCATCTCATCGACGCAACCTCGATCGTGCTCCTTCGTCAGCTCATGGATGCAGGCATCGTCAAGGTTCTGGGAACCTTGCGTACGGGCGAGCCACTCTGCGAGACTCTCCACTCTCTTCTGCGAGGCGACTCGGCGCAACGAATAGAAATCGACGCCTTCGACTTCAACGGTACCGAACGAGTTCTCCGCGGCGCACTCGGCGCATCTGTAGGACGTCGCACAACTCAGGACCTTTTCAATGCATCGGGCGGCAACCCGCTGTATCTCAGGGAAATCGTGTATGGGGCCATCGAGACCGGAGCCCTTCGCAAGCAGGGCGAACTGTGGGAACTCGCCGATGGGCGGCTTCCCACCACCAGGCGCCTCGCCGAAGTCATCACTGCCAGGCTTTCCCATGTGAAGGATGATGAGCGTCACGTCCTCAATCGGATCGCCGTCTGTGGAGCGCAATCAGTCTCCGAACTTTGCCAAAACGTTTCCCCGGAAGTGATCGACAGGTTGGAAAGCGCCGCCCTGATTGAAGTAGCCGAAGAAGGTCGGAGAGTGACTGTCCGGCTTGCGCACCCTCTCTACGGTGAAACGCTGCGAGAGGCGCTGCCGACCGCCGAGCGGAACGCTTTAATGGCAAAAGAGGCCGATCGCATCGAAAGCCAGGGAGCACGTCGACGTGACGACGCCCTGCGCATCGCGCGCTACCGGCTGGCAGCGACCGGGACGGCCGACCCACGGCTCCTCCTCGACGCCGCCCGCCTCGCCTCGCACAGCAATGACCACCCGCGAGTGCTCGCCCTCCTGAAGGCTTTGCCTGACGACCACCTCAGCGTCGACGCACAGGTACTTATGGGCGATGCGCTGTTCCAGATGGGCCACTGGACGGCCGCAGAAGGCATGCTCTCGGCAGCCAGCGCCGCCGCGCAGGGAGACGAAGAAGTCCTCGCTGTGACCATGACCCGCGTCGAAAATCTCCTGGGTCGGGCGCCCCTCTCGGCAGCGCTTGAAGCCAACGTGGAAGCGCTATCGGCGGTGACGAGTCCCGTCGGCCGGTACACACTGACCGTCAACGAGGGCTACATACTCATCTCCAAGGGCAACGTCACCGAAGGCCTACAGCGGCTGGACATCCTCGAGGAGGATGTCCAACGGGCTCGGTACGTCACCCCCTGGCTTCGAGGGGTGCTGACCAAAGCACTCGGGCTGAGCCTCGCCGGACATACGCAGCTTTCCGCCGTCTGGGCCCAGAGGGGCTATGACGCCTACGTCGATCTGACTCAGGAGGTCCTCGCCCCTGACGCGGCCGCCCAGAAGCTTCCTTGGGTGCTCGCCCTTTGTGAAGGTGGGATGATGGCGCGGGCGGCACGCAAGGGAGAGGACGCATACGATCAACTCTCTGAATTCAGCTCCGTAGCCCGGATGTGGATGTCCGTTCTCCTGGCACGGACACAGTGGCTGGCTGGACATATTCCCCCTGCTCGGCACTGGTACGCGGAGGCCATCGCTCTCGCCCGAAAGGTCGAGAACACCATCATTCTCAGACCGGCGCTGAGTGGCCTGGCGGCGTGTGCTGCGGTCCAGGGCGACATCGCAGCGGCCGAAAGCGCTCTGGACGAATTCTACGCACTGCCCGAAATAGCCGGGTTTCTCTCGGAAGGAGAATTTCAGGCAGGGCAAGCTTGGCTGGAAGTCGCGCGTGGGAACCTCACCGAGGCACGAGAATTGCTCGCCGGCGGAGCAGCCTCTGCTCGGGCCACCGGACACGTCACGGCTGAGTCCATGCTCCTCGCGGACATCGCACGCCTGGGCGCACCCCAAGACGTGGTACAGCGCCTGACAGAACTGGCCGAAGAGGGAGACGGTGCTTTCCTTCCCGCAAGAGCCGAGCTCGCAACGGCCTTGGCGACTTCGGACACCCAAAGGCTGAGGACCGTGGCTCTGCAGTGCGAAGAGATAGGAGCCGACCTTCTGGCTGCGGAGGCGTACTCGGCCAGCGCCGAAGCATTACGCCGCGCCGGGGAGCCAAGAGCAGCCACAGATGCCGAAAATCGCGCGGCTGCCTGTTTGGCGCGCTGCGGTGACGTCCAAACCCCGCTGACTGCGAGAAGCATTGCCCCTGCGCCCTTAACCGAGCGTGAACGGGAGATCGCTGCCGCAGCGGCATCCGGAGCGTCGAGCAAATCGATTGCCGCCAAACTCCATCTGTCCGTACGGACAGTGAACAATCACCTGCACCGAGCTTACGTCAAACTCGGCGTCTCCGACCGACGGAGCTTGGCAGAGGTGTTCGAAGCCGAGCAGTGATGCTCTCGCCTGCCTGTCAGCGGCTCCTGACTGCGCGACAGCACATCGACAGATCTCAAAACCGTCACGCACCTGCTGGCGCCGGCAAAATATCACCCCAAGGCCGTCAACTGGCCCCGCGTCAAGATCCGCACACTCGTCGAGCAGGCCATGGCCACCCTCAAAGCCCGGCGACTCCTCCGCAGGCTCCGGTGCTCGACCACTCGTATCACCGACCTCCTTCAGGCCGTCCTCACCCCGCATCTGGCCGACTCAGAGCGAGGACAGAAAAAACTCAATACTACTCACATCGAACAGTCGCCTCGGCGGACTAATTGCATTCCGTATGCGTGAGGCGACACCACAGTGGCTGCCTTTGCGCCCCCCGCAACCATAAACCTTCTTTAAAGTCCGTCCCGAAACCCTGGAGTCCGCTTACCAATGTCTGATGCAATCGGATTTGCCAGGATCCCATTGAGGCCGCGATCCGATGCAAAACCGGGCAAATCGATCCGACTGTGGTGACCACCTACCTCTGCCCCGGGTTACCGGACAACGCTTAATACTCCAGCAACGGTTCGTGTCCTGAGCTGGTGGTTGCACCATCTCCGACCCCGGCGAACTCGCCTCCTACCTGGCCTACGCCCCTGTGGGTGTCGAGATCGCCGAGCTGGCCCGCATCGCCGGTTCCCGCTGGGCGATCGACCGGCGCCGGCCGCTCGACCACGCCGCCTACCGCGAGCTGCACGGACGGTCCTTCCCGGTCGACGGCGGCGACCACCCCACCCCGTCGCAGACCACCGGACCCTTCCGCCTGGCGGGGCTGCACGGCCACAAGCGCGTCTACGAGAGGCGCCAGTAGTGCGTGGTCAGGTTGATTCGCCGGTGGCGTGTCCGTCTGATCGGGTGTGTCGTTGACCGGGTGCGCTGGGTGGGGAGTCGGCCGCGGTCCGGTGTGATCTGGAGGGCTTCGCGGCAGAGATGTCCGAGCCGTTCTCGCGGGCGGATCAACGCCGGTGGGGCCAGGTTTATCTGCGGGGCCTGCTGCTGGAGGGCCGGCGCAAGTCGGTGGAGCCGACGGCCGCCCGGCTGGGCGAGGACGGCAACCGGCAGGCCCTGGCGAACTTCATCACCACCAGCCCGTGGGACGCGGCGCATGTCCGCGCTCGCCTCGCCGAAGGCTGATCCGGTCAAGGTGGCCCGCCGCACGAAGTGCGGCATCCCCGAAGAGGTCGTTCATGTCGAGAAGCGGCAGCCGGCCCTGGACATGACCGACGAGACGAGGTCGTGGGGTATCGAGGTGCCCCTCGTCGTCGCCCGCGAGATGAAACAGGTCTTGGGCCTGCGCGGGCTGCGCAAGCAGGTCCGTGAGCTGGAGCTGTTGGCCGTCCGCCAGGCACTCGCGGGGATGGCAGCCTCGTACGGCTGGCCGTGATGGTCGGTGAGCCGCGCGAGCCTGGGCCGTCCGGTCCGGAGGCCGGTGGCAGCTGCCACCCGGTGCAGCCTGTCGTGGCCACGAAGGCGATAGGAGCGCGGTCGGCCTGCCCTTCTGCTGCAGGGCAATCCGACTCGTCGGATGCCGGGTCGCTCACAGGCCGACTTGCACTGCGGAAACCGATCTGTTTTCCTCATGGGAAACCGATCGGTTTCCGATCGGTGTTCGGTCCGTGATCAGCAACCAAGGGGAAAAAATGAGTACCACCATCGATCGCGGGGCGCCCGCCTCCGAAAAGACAGACTCGGGCCGCCGCGGCTCGCATGCCATGCGCTGGTGGGTGCTTGTCGTGCTGGGCACGGCACAGCTCATGGTCACGCTCGATGCGACCGTCGTGAACATCGCGCTGCCCGCAGCCCAGCATGACCTTGGTTTCAGTGACGGCAGCCGGCAGTGGGTGATCACGGGGTACGCCCTGGCGTTCGGCAGCCTGCTGTTGCTCGGCGGCCGACTCGGTGACCTGTTCGGTCGGCGCACCACCTTCGTGACCGGTCTGGTCGGTTTCGCGGGCGCGTCCGTGATCGGCGGCGCGGCCAGCAGCTTCGAAGTCCTCGTGGGGGCGCGTGTGGCACAGGGCCTCTTCGCCGCGCTGCTGGCACCCGCGGCCCTCTCCCTGCTCAGCGTGACTTTCACCCAGCCGTCCGAGAGGCCGAAGGCGTTCGGCATCTTCAGCGCGCTGGCCGGTGCGGGTGCCGCGGTCGGGCTGCTGCTCGGCGGCATGCTGACCGAATGGACGTCGTGGCGCTGGGTGATGTACGTGAACGTCGTCTTCGCGGGCGTCGCGCTCCTCGGTGCGGTGCTGCTGCTGGCCAAGCCCGCGGTCACCGAGCGGCCCCGCATCGACGTCCCGGGCACCCTCACGGTCAGCGCCGCGCTGTTCGGCATCGTCTACGGTTTCGCGCACGTCGAATCCACCAGCTGGACCGACCCGGTCAGTCTCGGTTCCCTGGCGGGCGGCGTGGTGCTGCTCGCGGTGTTCGTGTGGTTGGAGTCCCGGGTAGCGCATCCGCTGCTGCCGCTTCGAGTGATATTGGACCGGACCCGCGGTGGTGCGTTCCTGGCGGTGTTCGTCCTGGGCATGGGGATGTTCTCGATCTTCCTGTTCCTGACCTTCTACCTGGAAGCCAGCATCGGCTACTCGCCGATCGAGGCCGGTCTGGCGTTCCTGCCGATGGTCGCGGGTATTGTCGCTTCGTCGACCACGGCGCCGTCGCTGCTGCTGCCCAGGGTCGGACCGAAGGTCGTGATCACCGCCGGGTTCCTGGTCTCCGCTTCCGGCATGGCCCTGCTGGCCCGGCTCGCCCTGGACAGCACCTACGTCGCCCACATCATGCCCGGGATGATTCTGCTGGGTCTCGGCATCGGGGCAGTGATGACCACCGCGTTCCAGGGGGCGACCGCAGGCGTGCACCACGAGGACGCGGGGGTCGCCTCAGCGCTGATCAACACCAGCCAACAGGTGGGAGGCTCGATCAGCACGGCGCTGCTGACCACCATCGCCTCATCGGCCACGGCCGACCACCTGTCTTCGCACAAGCCCGGCGCGCTGACCGCGGCGCAGGCCGGGGTCGAGGGCTACACAGCCACCCTGGCATGGGGCGCCGGGATCTTCGTGATCGGCGCAGCGCTTTCGGCGTTCCTGGTTCCGAACCAGACTCTGGCGCCGTCGGAGGGAGAGCCCGTCATCGCCCACTGAGCCGGAATCATCAGTGGCGCATTCCATCGCATCGGATGGATGGTGTGAAATGCCCTGCTGCCTGCGATGAGCGGTGTCCTCAAGGCACACATCAGCGAAGGAAGCCAGGGCATCTCCTGGACGGTGCCCACCTTCCTCCCCGCACGATCCGTCTTCGAGAACCGATCACCGCAGGTAGCGGGCGCCGTCCGTCAACCCAGCGTCAGATCCGCTACAGGAGCCGGAATTCGGAGGCCTCTGGGCGCCTCCCGCCTGCCGCTGTCGTGGCTGTACGCGCTGTGCGTGCTGTACGCCATCGCCGCCTCCGGGATGGTTGCGCTCACTTCCTTGCCGTGTTCGACACACCCGGGATACTGCTGGTCGCGTCGCTCCGGGACGCGATGCCGGTGCCGGCGGTCGGTGCTGCCACCGGCGAGGCACTGCCCGGCTTCCACCGCCCATTTGCGGAGTTCGAGCCGCTGCGGCGGATCACCGGCGGCGTCCGCTCGATCCTCTGCCGCGACGCCCCGGCCGACGCGGCCCTGACCCGGGCCCGGGTTCATGACTGCCGTCGGCCTGATCGCGGCCACACTCACCGAGACGCAGCCCGCGAAGAGCGCCGCCCCCGAGCGCAGTGGAACCGTACTCGCACGCCCACGCGGACCCGGGCGGCACCAAGAGCGCCCCGGCCAAGCGCGTAAACCGATCGGTTTCTAATTTGCCGGAAGCGAGTTAACCTCGCAGCATGACCACCAAGGAGAAGCATAGTTCCCGAGAGCGGCTGCTGGAGGCGGCGGCCACGCTCATCTATCGAGACGGTGTCGGTGTCGGCATCGAGGCGCTGTGCAAGGCGGCGGGGGTGTCGAAGCGCTCCATGTACCAGCTGTTCGAGAGCAAGGACGAGCTGCTGGCGGCAAGCCTGGAGGAGCGCGCCTCCGCCTTCGTGGCCGGACTCCTGCCCGCAGTGGATGATGACCGTTCACCCCGCGAGCGAATCCTGCACGTCTTCGAGCAGGTGGAACGACAGGCGGGCGCGCCCGAGTTCCGGGGCTGCCGGTACCTGGCCGTGCAGATCGAGCTCAAGGATCAGAGTCACCCCGCCAGCCGGGTGGCCCACCGGATCAAGGCGAACCTGACGGCGTTCTTCCGCGCGGAGGCCGAGAAGGGCGATGCGGGCGACCCCGACCTGCTGGCCCGGCAGCTCAGCCTGGTCTTCGACGGCGCCAGTGCTCGCGCGGGGATCCAGGCCGACAACCTGATCGGGCTCATCGCGCCCACCGTGGCCACCCTGCTCGATGCGGCAGGCGTGCGCTGACGCCCCTCTCTTCGGGCGACCTCGCGAGCCGAGGCGCCATCCGGGGCCGATGTCCGTCTCCGGGGGCGGAGCGGCCCCGTGCCGCCCGCGCTTCCCGGTGACCGCAGGACGGGCCGGTGGCCGCAAGGGTGCCGGCGAGCAGGGCATGCGCGAGAAGGACCGTGGTCTCGGCGGCCTCGGCCCGACTCCGGCGGCAGGGGCCCCATTCTCCGGAGCCCCATCCAGCCGGCCTGGACAACCTCACCGATCCGGCGGGCCGTCCCGCGCTTCAACGCCAGCCGCTCATAGGTGCGGGGGCGAAGGTCACCTTCTTGTCCGGCTGAAGCCTTCTGCCGCGTACCGGCCGCTCCGCATCACGCGGCGAGCCGCCCAAGGGGCGCGGCGGGCGGGTCGATGCTGCGCTTGCATGTCGAAACCGATCGGTTTACCGTGGAGAAACCGATCAGTTTCCCCTCGAGTTCAGGAGTTCATCATGGCGACGAACCGGCCAGTGGCCCTCGTGACGGGTTCGTCATCCGGTATCGGGAAGGCAGCCGCTCTCGCGCTGGTCGAAGCGGGGTTCAAGGTGGTCGGCACGAGCCGCGACGCCTCCCGCGTCCCCCCGCTCGACGGCGTGACCCTCCTCGACCTCGACGTGACCGGCGACGCGTCGGCCACCGCCGTGGTCCGGCAGGTGGTCGACCGGTTCGGACGGATCGACGTCCTGGTCAACAACGCCGGCATGGGCTTGATGGGTGCGGCCGAGGAGAACTCCGTCACGCAGGCCCAGGCCGTCTTCGACGTCAACGTCTTCGGCGTGATGCGTATGGTGAAGGCGGTCCTGCCGCACATGCGCGCCCGGGGGTGCGGGCGCATCATCAACGTGTCCTCCGTGGTCGGCTTCCTCCCCTCGCCGTACATGGCGGTCTACGCCGCGTCCAAGCACGCGATCGAGGGGTACTCCGAGTCCCTGGACCACGAGGTCCGCGAGCAGGGTGTCCGGGCGCTTCTCGTCGAACCCGCCTACACCAGCACCGGATTCGAGGCCGGCAGCCCCCGGCCCGACACGCCCCTGCCGGTCTATGACAAGCAGCGGCACGCCTTCGACCGCCTGATGGTGGACTCGATCAAGGGCGGCGACGACCCCGCCGTCGTCGCCAAGGTGATCGTCGCAGCGGCGACCGACCCGAAGCCGAAGCTGCGTTACACCGCCGGTCCCGTGGCCGGCCGCGCGAGCATGCTGCACCGCCTCGCTCCCGCCGGGGTCTTCGACAAGCAGATCCGCAAGCTCAACCGCCTGGCCGACTGACGCCTGCCCGCCCCGAGGGTCGTTCAAGACGTCCGGGGCCGGTTCGCCTCCGAGGGCGAAGGGGGGCCGTGGACACATGAAGAGCGCCACGGTTACGACACCGCATGGTGGGCCGCCGCCCTTCCTGCCTCGAACGGCTCCGTCGGCCTGATCGACGGCAGTCGATTCGGCAACGCCCGGTGGAGGGCGGCGCCGCCGGAGCCGAAGGTGAGCGCGCCGCAGATCACGTGGTCCGATCCGGACGACGGCTGCGGGACGCGCGGTGGCGCGATCGAGCTCAGCATCACCGCGCCCTGGTCTCTCACGCAGGGCGTCGGCACCCTGACGCGACGCCACCGCACCGACCCCGACGGGTTCGTGAGCGGCACCGCCGGGTTCCTACCGGATCTCGCCGGTCTGACGAGCGACGGTCACGGGGAGCTGTCCGCTGAGCCGTTTCCCGCGTTCGCCCGGCACGACCTCCCCGAGATCGGCCACGAGCGTTCCCGGCGCGAGCCCGACCGGGCGTGGTCCTGCCGCCTCTCCGGGCCGCGCGACAGGTCGACCTGCCCGTCTTCCAGGCCGACGGCTGCTACGACATCTTCAGCCGGGGCACGCTCCGCGAACTTCACTGCCGTATGCCGGGCCGACAGGTCGGCCACGCTGATCACGGGTTCATGAACCCATGCCGGCCGGCGGCGGGTGCCCGGCCGGCTCCAGAGCTTGATCGGCGACGGTGGAGTGCCGTAGGCGGGACGCAGCCACTGCCCCCAATGGCCCGGCAGCGGACTCCATGACACCGCCCGCGCGTCCCGCATCGGCCTGCCGGTGGTTCCGGCCCGGCAGGAAGCGCCGGAGACCGTCCGGGTGACATGGCGGGCGGCATCCTGCCCGGACGATCCCCCAGGCACGCGGGTCCTTCGCCGCCCGAGGCCCGCCTCGCCCGCCGGCAGTACTTGAGCGGTCCTTGCGCCACGTGCCGGATGGCGGCGGGCTCCGGCCGCCGCCCCTGGGCGGCCCGTAACGCGTCGACCGGGCCCCGTACGACGCCGAGCCGCACAGCGCCGGCCCGACTTGCACGAGGAAACCGATCGGTTTACAGTGAATGAAACCGATCGGTTTCCTACTTCTCGGAGGTTGTCGTGACAGAAATCAAGGGCGCTACCGTCCTCGTCACCGGAGGCGGCCGGGGCATCGGCAAGATGCTGGTCGATGAGCTCTACCGGCGGGGGGCGGGCAAGGTCTACGCCACGGCCCGCGACCCGCGCACGGTGACGCACCCCCGTGCCGTTCCGCTGGCTCTCGAGGTCACCGATCCGGCGTCTGTCGCGGCCGCCGCCGAGCAGGCCCAGGACGTGACTGTCCTGATCAACAACGCCGGCGCCTCGGTCGGTGCCTCGTACCTCGACTCCCCGATGGACGACGTGCGCAGGGATCTGGAGACCAACTTCTACGGGCCGCTGCTGGTCACCCGGGCCTTCGCGCCGATCATCGAGCGCAACGGCGGTGGCCACATCCTCAACGTTCACTCCGCGCTGTCCTGGCTGGCCGACGGCACGCCCTACAGCGCCTCGAAGGCCGCCCTGTGGTCGCAGAGCAACTCCCTGCGCCTGGAGTTGCAGCCGCGCGGCATCGCGGTGACCGGTCTGCACGTGGCGTACGTGGACACCGACATGACGTCGGGACTCGACGCGCCCAAGGCCGACCCCCGCGACGTCGCCGGGGCCGCGCTCGACGGCATCGAGACCGGGGCCCATGAGGTGCTGGCCGACGACACCACCCGCTGGGTCAAGTCGCAGCTGTCCGCCGACCTCGAAGCCCTTTACGCACAGCTGAAGAACTAAGCGCACACGCATACGCAAAAGGAAAGCTCCGTGGAAGGTTCGCTCACCCACCGCTTCGTCGACGTGAACGGACTCGGACCGCACATCGCCGAGCAGGGGCAGGGGGCCGCTGGTCCTGCTGCTGCACGGCCGGCCGGAGAGCTGGTCCTCCTGGCGTCACCAGTTCCAGGGCGCCGGCAGCGGCCGGACATCGGGTCGTCGCCCCCGGTCAGCGCGGCTACGCCCGCAGCGAGCAGCCGCCGGACGTCGACGCGTACACCCTGCTCCACCTCGTCGGTGATGTGATCGGCCTGATCGAGGAGCTCGGTGAGGAGCAGCAAGAATATCCCGGAATCCTCAACTGCACGACATGGTCGTGCTGTCCGGTTGCGGACACTGGACTCGGCAGGAGCGTCCCGCGAAGGTCGACGCCGCACTCCTGGACTTCCTCGGTCGCGTCGACATCTCATCGCGCCGATGACACTCCGCAGAATCCGCCTGGGCGGCACCGTTCGACCGGAGCCGAGCCCAAGGCCCGCGTGGCAGCGGCCGCAGAACTCGACGATCCCGCCTTCGGTGCCCGCCTCCCGCGCCCTTGCCAACAGCTGTTTCACCCCCACTGAACAGAGGACACATTGATGCCGAAGCGCAATCCCATCCTGATCACCGGAGCCGCCGGCCACATCGGCGGCGTGAGCCGAACGATGGTCGACATGCTGCTCGAACAAGGGCACCCGGTGCGGGCGTTCGTGCGGCGGGACGACGAACGCGCGCACGCGCTCCGGCAGACCGGGGCCGAGGTGTTCGTCGGTGACCTGCTCAACATGGCCGACGTGACCGCCTCGCTGAAGGGCGTCCGGCGCATCTACTTCAGCATGAGCCTGTCGCCGTACTACACCGATGCCGTCAGCCTGATGGCCGCGGCGGCGCGGGCCAAGGGCGACATCGAGGTCTTCGTCAACATCTCCGAGTTCGAGCAGTCCTTCATGACGGTCGAGAAGATGACCGCGCCGAAGGAGGAGCGGCGGGCATGGCTCGGCGGGAACCTCACGGAGTGGTCGCCGCAGCAGCGGGCCCACTGGATCGCCGAGCGGGTGCTGGAGTGGTCCGGCCTTCCGACCGTCAACATCCGAGGAGCCATGTTCGTCGAGAACCCCCTGATGACCTGGCTGGCGCTGGAGCCACTGAGCAGGGGCGAACTGCGCCTCCCCTTCGGCCCTCACCGGCTCGCGCCCGTCGCGGGTTATGACGTGGCGGAGGTGACCGCGAAGATCCTGGCCGACCCGACGCCGCACATCTCCAAGTCCTACGAGCTCAACGGTCCGGACCTGAAGGACATGCACGGGTTCGCGGAGGACTTCGCGGCCGTGCTGGGACGCCCGGTCACCTACGTTCCCGAAGATATCGAAACCTGGAACGAGACCTTCGTGGACAGCAACCTCTCCCAGTATCCGCACACCGCGGCGCACATGAAGGCCCTGACCCGACTGATCGGCGGCGGAGGGTACCGCGGTGTGACCGACCAGCTGGAGACGCTGCTCGGGCGTCCGCCGAAGACCGTGCGGTGGGCGCTGGAGAACCATCCGCGCATCCAAGAGCTCGCGGCCGCTCTGAGCCACTGAGCGGTCCTGGTCGGAGCCCTAGGCGTGCTGTCCCGGGACGTCGGCGTCACGCGTGCCGGGTGCTCAGTCGAGACAGAACTCGTTGCCCTCGACGTCCTGCATCACGATGCACGACTCGTTGTCCTCGTCGGCGAGCAGGGTCCGCAGGTGCACCGCGCCGAGCGCGACCAGCCGCGCGCACTCGGCCTCGAGGACGGCCAGGCGCTCCTCGCCCACGAGCCCCGTGCCGACCCGCACGTCGAGGTGCACGCGGTTCTTGACGGTCTTGCCCTCGGGGACGCGCTGGAAGAACAGTCGCGGGCCGACTCCGGAGGGATCGGCGCACGCGAACCACGCCCCCCGCTCCGCGGGCGGCAGCGAGCGATCGTGGTCCTCCCACGTGGCGAAACCCTCCGGCGGCGACGGGACGGCGTACCCGAGCACCTCGCACCAGAAGCGGGCGACGCGCTCGGGTTCCGCGCAGTCGAAGGTGACCTGGAACTTCTTGATCGTTGCCATCCGGTCACCGTAGCAGGGGGACCCGGTCGGCCAACTCACCTTTTTTCATGGGCAGGTTGACGGGAGAAATCCCGTGCCGGACCGGCTGCCGCGCCGTCCCGGCCGTGCGGGTGCCGCCGTCCGGACCATGCGGGTGTCACCGTCCGGGTCCCGTCGGAGGCACCCTGCCGGCGACCCTTCTCGGCCACGCACGACCCCCTCTCGGCCACGCGTGCACCCCGGGATCACGGAACACGTGAAGGCGCGAGGGATGTCACTTTCCGTAGTGGCGGACGTCGGTGGTGTACTGCCGCGCCCGCTCGCGCACGACGTCCGGCAGCTCACCGCGGGCGAGGTCGGCGAGCGTGGTGGCCTCCAGCACCTGGCGCAGACTGGTGCGCACCGCCCGCCACACGTCCGGGAGCACGGCCGCCGCCCCCGGGTGCTCCAGGTCGGTCAGGCTCAGGTCCCGCACCTTGGCCAGGGGGCCGTCCACGGCGCGGATCACCGCCGCGAGGCTGATCTCCTCGGCCGCCTCGGCCAGCAGGTATCCGCCCTGCGGGCCCCGTACGCTGCGCACCAGATGGGCCAGCCTCAGCTCTCTCAGGATGCCGAAGAGGAACCGGACCGGAATGTCCTGACGGTCCGACAGCTGCTCGGCCGTCAGGGGCGTCTCGCCGGCCGCCGCCAGCTCCGCCATCGCCCGCACCGCATAGTCCGTCCTCGCCGTGATCCGCATCCGGCCAATTTCTCACATCCGCAAGGACTTTGACGCCATCGCACGGGCTCGACGGCGGTCCGCGCCGGCACGGAGCGTGAAGGGCGACCACCGGTGATCATGCCGGAGTCGGAACGGATGCCGGGCGGCGGAGAACGGCACCCTTGCCCGTAGTTCACAAAAATGGTGAACTACAGCGCACTCACTCCCGGGCCCTCGGTCCATGAGCAGCTCCACGCGACACCAGCGCAGCCGTCCACACCACGCACGGCGCGAGCGACAGCGCGCACGGGCGCCCATCCGGCCAAGCGGCCCGGCAGGCAGGAGGCACGACATGACGTCATTAACACCGCGGGGATCCGTGGCCGTCGTGGGGGTGGGGGCGGCCGGTGCCCTGGTCGCCGTACAGCTCTGCGAAACCGCCGTCCGCCGCCGGATCCCCCTGGAACTCCTGCTGATCGACCCGGCGGGGGAGGCAGGCCGCGGCACCGCCTACTCCACCCGCGACCCGCGGCATCTTCTCAACGTGCCTGCCGGGAACATGAGTTGCTACCCCGATGACCCTGGACACTTCGTACGGTGGCTGTGTCGCCACGGCGAACCCACGGTCACCGCGGCCGACTTCGTCTCGCGCTACCGCTACGGCGCCTATCTCGCGGACACCCTCGGCCGGGCCGTCATCGCGGCCCACGGCACGGTCACCGTCCGCCGGCTGCGCACCCGGGTCGTCGACTGCCGCTGGAGCGAGGGACCCGGCGGGACCGCCCGGCTCGACCTGGCCGACGGCACGGCCGTCGACGCCGACAGCGTGGTGCTGGCCACCGGCCCCAATCCCTCCTCGTCCGCGTGGCTGCCGTCCGCCCTGCGCGACAGCGACCGTTTCGTCGCCGACCCCTGGGCACCGGACGCCCTGGACGCCCCGGCCGACGAGCGGTGCACGGACGACGTGCTGCTGATCGGCACCGGGCTGACCGCCGTGGACGTGGCCCTGCGGCTGCACCGGCCCGGCCGGACGGTGCACGCGGTGTCCCGCGGCGGGCGACTGCCCCAGGCGCACGCCGTGACCCCCCTGCCCGCGGTGGCCTGCGCCGAGCCGCTCACGGGGCGGCCGCTGCCGGACGTGCGCACCGCGGTCTACCGGCACGTCGGCCGGGTCATGCGCGCCCAGGGCGACTGGCGCCCCGCGCTGGACGGACTGCGCCCGCTCACGGCGGAGTTGTGGGCGTCGCTGCCCGCCGACGAGCGCGCCGAGTTCCTCGAGCGGGACGGCTCCCTGTGGAACGTGCACCGGCACCGGATGCCCCCGGCCACCGCGGAGAACGTGGCCCGGATGCGCCGTACGCGAGGACTGCGGGCGCTGCGGGGGCGGATCACCGACGTCCGGACGCTCCCGGACCGCTCGCTGCGCGTCTCCCTCACCGACGGCCGGGAGTTTTCCGTGGGCTGGGTGGTGGACTGCACCGGGCCGGGCCTGCGGCTGGCGGACACGGCCGATCCGCTGTGGCGGAACCTGCTGCGGCGCGGCGACGCGCTGCCCGGCCCGCTGGGCATGGGCGTGTCCACCGAGGACGGACGGCTGCGCGACCGGGACGGCCGGGCGGGCCGCGCGTGGTGGACACTCGGTTCGCTCCGCCGCGGCGAGCTGTGGGAGACCACCGCGATCCCGGAGATCCGCGGTCAGGCCGCGGCCGCGGCGGAAGCGGTGCTCGACCGGCTCGCCGTTCCCCTCGTCCGTGCCGCGTCCGCCCGCCGCGCGACCCGGCGCCCCACCGACGGCGGCGGCCTCGCCCTGAGCACCCACTCCGCCGCCGCGGCCGCCTACCGGTCGGGGGTGGACCGGCTGCTGAAGGTACGGGCCGGGGCCCCGGAGGCGTTCCGGCGGGCCACGGCACTCGACCCGGGCTTCGCGGCCGCCCACGCCGCGCTCGCCCTGATCGGACACGAGTGCGGGGCCGACGTGGACGTCTTCCGCTCCTTGGCCGAGGCCCAGCGCAGCGCGCGTGAGCGGGCCGACGACCGCGAGCGCTCCTTCGTCGACGTGGTGACCCGGCGCGTCCGGGGCACGGTCGCCGAGGGCGACGCGGCCCTCCTGCGCCACCTGGAGGACCACCCGGGCGACCGTCTGGCGCTCGCCACCGCGGTGCCGACCATCGCCTTCTCCGGCCTGTACGACCTCGACGGCGGCGCCGCGCTGCGGCTGCTGGAGAAGACCGCGCCGGTCCACGAGGGGCACTGGTTCCACACGTCCCTGCTCGCCTTCGTACGCCAGGAGGAGAGCCGCTACGACGAGGCCGAGACCCTGGCGGAGCGGGCCCTCGCGGTGGAGCCCGGGTCGGGGCACGCCATGCACGCCCTGGCGCACGTGCACTACGAGCGCGGCGACCACGACAAGGGCCGCGAACGGCTCGACGCGTGGCTGAGCGGTCAGGGCCGCGGCGGCACGCACCGCGCCCACTTCGCCTGGCACGCCGCCCTGCACGAGCTGGCCGTCGCGGACGCGGCGGCGGTCCGGCGCAGGTGGGCGGGGCAGCTGTCGCCCGGGAAGGTCAACGGCATCCGGGCCCTGGTCGACTCCGGTTCCCTGTTGTGGCGGGCTCGGATGTCCGACAGCTGGCCGGGCCCCCTGCCGATCGACGACGTACTGGAATCGGTCTCCGCCGACATCCTGGAGCGCCCGACCACCGCCTTCACCGCACTGCACTCCGCCATCACCCTCACCGCCGCGGGAGACCTGCCGGGACTGCGGCGGCTGCAGACACACGCGCTGGACGCCGACCGGGTGCAGCGCGAGGTCATCGCCCCGCTGTGCGAGGCGTTCACCCACCTCGTGGAGGAGGACTGGGCCGAGGCGGCGCGGCGGCTGGAGCGGATCCTGCCGATGCTCCGCATGGTGGGCGGCAGTGCCGCGCAGCGCGAGGTCGTGGAGGAGACCCTGCTGTACGCGCAGGTCTCGGCGGGCCTGTGCACCGCCGCCCGGGTACGCCTGCAGGAACGTCTGGACCGCCGTTCCTCGCCGCACGACCGGCACCGGCTGGCGGCGCTCCCCGTCTGAGGGGAGCGGACCGCGCGACGGCGACGAACGGCTCCGGTGTCCCCGGCCGGCACTCCGGGGATGCCGGTGGCGGCGGCCCGCCGCCGCGCGGCGGGCGACGGGAGGGGCCCCTCGCCGGCACGGTCCGACCTCGCGTCGGCCGCGACGCCCTCGGCCTCGCCGCCGCAGCGACAGCCACAGCCACAGCCACAAAAAGTACGTGCGTCCGAGGACCGGCCCCCGGACGCGTCCCGGCCGCCGGCCTTCGCGTCGCGCGGGTGCGGGTGCGGGCCGGGTGCATCCGGCGGGGCCCGCCGCGCCGAACATCTCCTACCGGCACCGCACCGTCCCGCCCACCACGAGGACCCCATGTCCGCTTCCCCGCCTCCGCCGCCCGAGTCCGTGTGGGACTACCCCCGGCCGCCCGCCGTACGGGAGGACACCCGTCACGTCCGCGTCGAGTGCGGCGGCCGGCTCGTGGTGGACACCGGGAGGGCGGTGCGCGTCCTGGAGACCAGCCACCCGCCGGTGTTCTACGTCCCTCCCGCGGACGTGAGTCTCGACCTTTTGCGTCCCGCCTCCGGCGGCACCTGGTGCGAGTGGAAGGGCGAGGCACGGTACTGGGATCTGGTGGTGGGTGACGACGTGCGCGAGCGGGCCGCCTGGAGCTACCCGCGGCCCGCTCCCGCCTACCGTCTGATCACCGACTGCTTCGCCTTCTACCCGGGCCGGGTCGACCGCTGCACGGTCGACGGGGAGGAGGTGCGGGCGCAGGACGGCGACTTCTACGGCGGCTGGATCACCCGCGACGTGCGCGGTCCCTTCAAGGGAGCGCCCGGAACGCTCAGGTGGTGAGGAGCAGGCTCCCCCGGGACCGCCTCGCCGGGACCGGCGAGACGGTCCCGGTCGACTCAGGCCTTCAGGGCGGACCCCTCGCCGGTCCGGCCGGCCGGTCGGCAGTCGCCGTCCGGTACCGGCCCGGTCGTTCGGGTGCGGACCCCGACGACGAGGGCCGCGGCGAGTCCGTGGCCTGATACGCACTCCGCACTCGATCACCTGCGGGCCCGGTGTCCGCGCGGATCACTACAGTTGCTCCGCCGGCCGCGCCCGTGCGATCGGATCCGCTCTCGAAGGAGTTCCCCAGTGCGTGCCCGAAGACCTGCTGCAATCCTCACGCTGGTACTGGCGATCGCGTCGTTACCTCTGTCCGGTGCCCCCGGCGCGGTGGCGGCCGAACCCCGGGACGGCATCGTCCTGCCCGTACGGTCCCACTGGCAGACCCTCGCCGACAGCCGTCACGTGTACGTCAGCGCCCCCGGCGACGACGCCGTGCTGGTCACCGACCACGACGGGCAGGTCGTGAAGAAGGTGGAGGGCCTCGACGGGGCGCGGGGCATGGCCGAGTCGGCCGACGAGTCCACCCTGTACGTGGCGCTCCCGGAGGCCGACGCGATCTCCGTCATCGACACCGCGACCCTGACCGAGACGCGACGCGTCCCGACCGGGGCCGACACCGGACCGGAGAACCTCGCCCTCGCCGGTGACCGACTGTTCTTCGGCTATCAGGCCACCGTCTTCGACGGCGGCATCGGATCGGTCACCGTCGCCGGGACGACCCCCACCGTCAGCCTCGACGACAACCCCGTCTGGTACGGCAAGCCGCGGCTCGCCTCGTCGCCGGGCGCGCCTGACCGGCTCGTCGCCGCGGAGAGCCAGGGCGCGCTCGGGATGCGCGTGTACGACGTGAGCTCCGGCACTCTTCGGGAGACCGTCCACAGCGAGGCCGTCGGCAGCGTCGAGGACATCGCCGTGACACCGGACGGCAGCAGCGTGATCACCGCGAACGGCTCCGACTACTACCACCAGCGGTGGCACCTGTCGGACCTGACGGAGGAGACCCGCTACGACACCGGCCCCTATCCCAACTCCGTCGCCGTCGACTCCCACGGCACGATCGCCGCGGGGATCGTGGCGGGAGGGGAGTGGGACGTCTACATCTACCGCTCGGGAGAGACCGCCGCATACCGCACGGTCGCGTTGTCGCCGGGGTACACGGATCTGCTCGCCCGGGGGGCGGCCTGGGCACCCGACGGCAACAGGCTGTTCACCACCCGCTTCCCCTACTCGGGCGAGGTCGTGCTCGGCATCGTCACCGACGTCGCCAAGGCGTCCAGCACGATCACCCTGTCCGCCCCTGCGACGAACCCCGTCGGCACGCCGGTCACCGTGACGGGGAAACTGACCTCGCTGGCCCCCTTCCCCCGGCGCAAAGCGGTCACGGTGACGCGCAACGGCGTGGAGCTGCCGGATGTGAAGGTCGGGCGGGACGGCACTTTCCGCTTCAGCGACACTCCACCGGAATGGAACAGGTATTCCCAGTACACGGTCACCTACGCGGGCGACGACCGGCATGTGACCGGCACGGCGACCGTCATGGTCGAGTTCGTCGGCTGACCGGACCGCACGGGTTCACCCGAGCGGTCCCACGGTGCGGGACCGGAGGGCACCGGCCCCGCACCGCACCGGCCTGCCGGACGCCGTAGGGCCGACGGGATCGGATCGACGCCCGGGCCGGACATCCGTCGCAGGAACTCGACCTGCCGGACTTGCCGCACACCGTGCGGATCGAGGTCGCCGCGCGGGAGGCACCGCCGCGATCAGCGGCCCCCCGTCATCAGCAGGGTGACCGTCCCCGTGGCGACGCACTGTCCGTCCGCCGTCATGACGAACTGCGCGGGGCCCCGGGCCGCCGCCGCCACGTCGACGGCCGTTCCCCGGCTCGGTACGGGGCCGTGCAGCCGGACGGCGAGACCGACCACGGCCTCGGCCGTCGCCCCCCGGTGCAGCAGCGTCGCCTGCCGTCCGGCCTCCAGCACCGCCAGCGGCGGCAGTACGTCGGGACGCCCGGGAAGCAGCACGGGGTGACCGGGGTCGCGGGGGGAGGTCACCAGGCGGCCCTGCGGAGCACGGGCGAGCAGGACGTCCGCCTCGACCGCCGCCCCCACCGCGGCCGCCGGGGGGTGCAGCAGTCCCGCCGGCAGCGGGTCGCCCGGTGACGGGCCGGGGTGCGGCGGGCGGCCCAGGTCCATGGCGCAGGTCCCGAACCGTGTCCGCGCATGGAAGAACTCGGCCGTCAGGCGGTATCCGGTGAGGTCGCCGCCCCGCAGCAGGAGATCGCTGACGGTGAGGCGTACGGCCACGTCGGTCGCACCGCCGCGCTCGACCGGCCGGGTCCGCGGATCCAGCCCGAGGCACACCGCGAGGGGGTGGAGGGGAACGGCGGCCTCGGGCAGGTGCCGCGGTTGCAGGACGGCGGCGAGCTGGCGGGTCGACTCGGCCATGACGACCGGGTGGTGCGTCACGGCGAGCCGGCGCTCGTTGAGCGGGTGCCACCGCGGCCACTGACAGCGCGCCTCGAAGAAGCGGCTGCCGCCCCTGCGCAGTGACGCGACCAGCAGCGCGGACAGGGAGTCCGCGCCGGCCTCGGCGTACGTCGGCGGGTCGCCGGGCGGCGGTTGCGGCGCGGCGCCGGGGCCCGCTCTCCCGTTCGGCGGATCCGGCGTGGTGGTCGGTCGCGTCGTCCCCGTGCCACGCATCGGCGCCTCCTCGGCCGGAACGGGGCGGGGCGCCGCCGCCGGCGTCGTCGAACGGTCGGCACCGGGCGGGTGCCACCCGTACTTCGCACCCGGACGGCCCGGCGGATGCGGACCTCACCACGGCCCGGCCGGGCCCGTCGAAGAGCTCCGGCGGATCGTGCCCACCCGCGCGAGGCGCCGGGCCGCGCCGGAAGCGGGAGCCGTCCGCGGCCCGCGCGGCGGCACCGCCGCCTCCTCAGGCCGCGGCGGCGGGCAGCCGGCCGGCGCCGACGGCGTCGACGAGTGCCCGGTGGTCGCGTTCGTTCTGGTCGGCGTAGCACTCGGCGAACGTCACCAGGGCCCGGTCGAAGGAGTCGCCGGCGCCCAGGTAGGCGGCGATGGCGATGCGGTCACCGGACCTGGCGTGCGCGCGGGCGAGCGTCGCCCCGCACAGGGCGCCGAACGTCCGCATGCCCCGCGGCACCATGTCCTCGGCCACGGCGACGCCCTTCCAGTCCCGCAACTGCCTGACGTAGAAGTCCCGTCGGTGGCCGTCGATCCCCTCGACCCGCTCCCAGCCGAGGAAGATGTCGCTGGTGGCCTGCATCAGCCGCTGTCCGGAGACGACCCGCTCCCCCTGCGTCGGGCAGCCGGTGTCCCCGACGTGGGGTGCCAGCACCGATGCGCCGGCCTCCTTGGCCTGGAGGAACAGCGGGTCCTCGTCGTCGCGCCCCAGCAGCAGCACGATCCAGCACCGGGTGCCCACACTGCCGACCCCGACGACCTTGCGCGCCATGTCCGCCACCCGGTACTGCTCCAGCAGGAACCGCCGGTCCGACGGCAGGGTCCTGCCGTAGCCCTCGATCAGACCGCTGATCTGCTCCTCCAGCCGGCCGCGGCGGTCGTCCGGCAGCAGGTCCTCGAGCGGGGTGACGAGCGGGGGGTCGGGAACGATGCGGCGCCTGCCGTCGACGACACCGGTGAGCTTGGCGAAAGCCTGCAGGGTGTCGTGCGAACGGGCCTTGGCCGCGGCCTGCCCCCAGCGTTCGCGGCCCCGCGCGGACAGGTCGGCGCCGAACCGGGCCCGTACCCATTCCTCGTCGAACTGGGCGTACCACACGGCCAGGTTGCCGGTGCCGGCGAAGGCACGCATGCTCTCGCGGTAGGACCGCACGGTGGCCCGGACGATCGCGGCCCGCTCCTTGGTGCTGAAGCCGTTGGCGCGGCCGGCGATGACGAGGCTGGCGGCCAGGCGCTTGACGTCCCACTCCCAGGGGCCCGGCAGCGTCTCGTCGAAGTCGTTGATGTCGAACATCAGGCGGCGCTCGGGCGAGGCCAGCAGCCGGAAGTTCAGCATGTGGGCGTCGCCGCACAGTTGGGTCCGGAACCCCGTCGTCGGCGTGCCCGCGAGGTCCGAGGCCATGATGGCGGCGGCCCCCCGGTAGAACCGGAACGGCGACTCGGACATCCTTCCGTAGCGGACGGGCACGAGGTCGGGCAGCCGTGTGGCCGACTGCCGTTCGATGATCTCCAGCGGGTCCGGCCGTTCGCGCTCCGGCGCGAACTCCGCGTGTCCGGAGCGGGGTACGGTGGCCCGCGCCGCCCTGCCGAGCGCGGCTCGTTCCTGGGGGGTGCGGTGCCGTACCCCGTGTCCGTCCGGGTGGCTGTCGGTCATGGCAGTGGCTCCAGGGGGAGGTCGCCTTCGCGTACGGCGATCGCGGAAGGCCCGTCGGCGGGAACCGGCCCTTCCGCCGCGCGGCGCGAGCCCCGCGAGGGTTCTCGCGGCGGACTCCTCGCCCGCCGTGTCGAAGGACCGGCGCCGCCCGGCGCGGCCGGCTCACAGGGCTCCTGCACTCAACGTATCCCCGCGGGGGGCACCCGGCGAGCCGGTCACGGGACGGCGGCCCGGT
This sequence comes from Streptomyces sp. NPDC031554, assembly GCF_055580685.1. NCBI lineage: Bacteria > Bacillati > Actinomycetota > Actinomycetes > Kitasatosporales > Streptomycetaceae > Streptomyces > Streptomyces sp. NPDC031554. The sequence goes on from NZ_JBVIKX010000010.1 coordinate 29,376, forward strand.
CCCCGCGCCCGGTGGCCGGGTCCGCCCGGTCGTCGTCCAGGAACTCGCGGATCGCGAGGGCCACCAGCGTGAGCACCGCCGTCCACACCACGACCGCCGTGGTCGGGTAGGACCAGGTGAACAGGACGACCGCCGCGACCACCAGGACGGCCACCCCGATCCAGCGCTTGAAACGGTGGACGAACCGCCCGACCGCGCCGAGACGCAGCCCCGCCGAGGTCGCCGTGCCGCGCAGGGCGCCGATGCTCCGGCGGCAGCCGGTCCGGGTGAGGACGGCGATCCGGGACGGTCCGGCCAGGAAGGCGCCCGCGGCGGTGAAGAGGGCGACCGCGGCGAGCGCCCGCACGCCGGCCCGCAGGAACCTGATCAGCGCGTCGTAGACGGATCCCGCGGCCGCCTGGGACACCCCGGCCGGCAGACGGTCGAGGTAGACGTCCCGGGTCACGGTGAGGGCGATGCCCAGGACCAGCATGGCCACGAACACGGCCAGCGCGGCCCCGATCAGCGCGTGCCGGCGGTCGAACGCCACGTACACCCCGGCGGCGGCGACCAGCAGGGCGATGAGGGGCAGCCAGCCGCCGAGGATCTCCAGCACGCGCACGTAGGTCCTGACCTGGCCGATGTCCTGCGAGGAGAACACCACGAAGTCGGTGTGCACGTCCGGGATCCTGGCGGCGGGCGAGAAGCCGGCGTCGACCAGTCTTTCCTTGACCTGGGCGACGATCGGCCCCACATCGACGACGACCTGGTCGTTCTTCAGCTCGACCGGTCCGTCGGCCTGCCCGGTCAGGGCCTTGTCCAGAGCCGAGTGCGCCCTGCGGTTGGCGTCGACCCAGACGGTCTCGAAGGCGCTGCTGGTGACCACCCGCTCCACGGTGCTGCCGACCAGCTGCTTGAGCCCGTTCTCGATCGGGCCGTCGAGATCGCCGAGCAACCGGGCCACCCGCGGCGGGACCCCCTGCTGCCCGGCCGCGTCCGTGAGCTGCCGGACCAGCGCGTCCACGTCGACCTGCGCCAGTACGGCGTCGGTGACCCGGTTCGTGACCGCCTTCTGCACGTCGGGGTCGCTCGCCAGCGGGCCGACGGTGGCGACGTAGCGGTCGGTGTCCTGCACGATGCTGTTCGCCCACACCGCCACGACGGACAGCAGCGACAGCAGGGCCGCGAGGAGGATCAGCAGGGCCGAGCCGAGCGAGCGCAGCGGATGGTGCCGGTGCGTCCTGGCGGGCCCGGCGGCTTCCAGGGCCCTGACGCGGCGGCGCAGTTCACCCAGCTCGCCGCGCTCCCCCGCCGAGAGCTCTCCGTCGCCGCTGTCGCTCATGGCCACCAGCAGAACCGTCCGGCCCGCGGCGTGCGACCCGGGAGCACCGGGCGGGTGAACGGCGTACCGAGGTGCGGGGCCGGACGGGCGATGCTGCAATGAGGGAGGCGGGGGCGCCGGGGGGTCGGCCGTGAGCCTCGGAGGTGACGCCGTGAGCGAGGACGTCGGAGAATTCGAAGAGATGGGCCCCATCGACTACCTGGTCGTCGAGTTCCCCGGGAACCGCATGACCGGGGAGGGTCTCCCCCTCCTGGTCGACCTGGTGGACCGCGGCATCATCCGGGTCCTGGACCTGACCTTCGTCAGGAAGGACGACGACGGGTCGGTCACCGGGATGGAGATCGCCGACCTCACCGGCGACGGCCGGCTCGACCTCTCCGTCTTCGAGGGCGCCTCCTCGGGGCTGCTGGGTCAGGACGACGTCGAGGAGGCGGCCACCGCGCTGGAGCCCGGCTGTTCCGCCGGCATCCTGATCTACGAGAACGTGTGGGCCGCGCCCTTCGCCACCGCCCTGCGCCGCGGCGGAGCCAGGCTGGTCGCCTCCGGACGCGTGCCCGTCCAGGCCCTCCTCGCCGCCCTCGACGAGACCGAGGCCGCCCGCTGAACGGGGCCGCCGACCGAACGGGGCCGCCCGCCGAACGACAAGACCCGAGGTGCCTGACGGGCTGAGAGGAGCCGGTCGTGCCAGGACTCATCCGCGGGGTCGCCCGCACCGCCGTCGTCGCCGGAACGGCGACCGCCGTGTCGAACCGCGTCACGCTGCGTCAGCAGGGACGCTGGGCGGCGCAGCAGGGGTACGGGGCGACGCCCCCACCGCAGGCCCACGCCGAACCGCCTCCCCCACCGCCGGCGACGGACATGGCGAGCAAGATCGAACAGCTGAAGCAGCTCGGCGACCTCAAGGCCCAAGGGGTGCTCACGGAGGCCGAGTTCGAGGAGCAGAAGCGCAGGCTCCTGGCGGCGTGAGCCGCGCCCGCCCACCCGCGCGACAACGCGCGTAAGCGTGAGGCGTGAGGCGTGTCCACGGACTCTCCGGCCGGACGGTGCACCAGGTGCGGAAGCCGGGACTCACCGGCACGGAGCAGCCCCGGTCCGGGCCGGTCTCCCGGGCCTGGCCCGCTCCGGGGCCGTTCAGGGCCGGCCGGGGGCAGCTGCCAGGTCGCGCAGGTGGCGGGCCCACTCGCGGAGCAGGGTGTCGACGGTGTGCGGGAGGTGGAGGCCGTCGTCGAAGACCGCGTCCAGGCCCGCGGCGCCCAGCGGGCTCGTCCACGGGGTGAGGGCGAGGGGGAACTGGAGCGTGCGCGCGTGGACGTAGCGGGTCGTGGCGCGGGTGCCGGCGAAGTCGATCTCTCGCGTCTCCGCGTCGTCGAGTCCGAACGTCGTGGTCAGGGCCGAGCCCTCGGGCAGGAGGGGGGCCAGCTCGCCGAGGGAGATCTGCCGGTGGGACAGTGCCGTCGCCATGGTGGCGTGCACGGCGCTCACCGTGTCGGAGAGCTCGGCCCGCGGCCTCAGCAGGATCGGCAGGAGTCCCAGGTGGCAGCCGACGGGGGCGGAGACCCCCGGGACGCGGCGGGTCGAGACGACGCCGGTGAGGAACTCCCCCGGGGCTCCCACGGCGTGCGCGGCGTGGGCGAAGGCACCGAGGATCCTCGCGAAGCGGGTGACCGTCCCGCTCGCCGGGGTCCGGTCCGGGCGCAGCACGTCGTAGGGGAGGGCGAGACGTCGGTGGACCGCCCGTCCGGACGGGGACGCGCCCTCGCGCCGGAGCCAGGCCGTCCGCGCCGGGGCGACCCCATCGAGAGCCGACCTCCAGTAGGCCAGGGTGGCGGCGTCCGCCGGTCCCGGACCGGCGTGTGGGCCGGCCTGCGCGTCCGCCGCCTCCCGAGGGGCCCGGTCCGGGGTGCGGTACCAGTGGGCCAGGTCGTCGACGACCGTCTGGACGCCCGCGGCGTCCACCGCGTGCTGGTGGAAGGAGATCACCAGCCGGTCCCGGTCCGGGCCGCGCAGTAGCATCAGCCGGACCGGCAGGTCCGTTCCCACGTCGAACGGCCGGTCCGCGAAGGCCCGTTCCCTCGCGTCCGCCCCGGCCGGCCCCTCCTGCGCACCGGCCTCCTCGTACACGAACGGGGTGGACCACTCCTGCGGGTGATGGACGAGGATCCGGTCACGCCTGCGTCTCAGCAGTGAGCGCAGCGCCGGGTGCCCGGCGACGGTGCGCCGCAGGGCGTGCCGCAGTCGTGTCCGGTCCAGCGTGCCGGCGACGTCGAGGGCGACCGTGACGTTGTACGCCGCCGGGTCTCCGAGCCGGCCGGCCAGCCAGATCTCGGACTGGACGGTCGACGCGGGAAGCGGGCGCGTCGTCCCCTCCGCCGGGCCGCCCGGGAAGGCGGGGGGACCCGCCTCGTGAGGCGAGCCGTCCGCGCGGGGCTCCCGCCACCGGCCCGCCCGTAACTGCCCGGCCAGTTCGGACACGGTGGCCCCGCCCAGCAGCCGGTCGATGCCGGGCGCGCTGCCGAACTCGGCCGCCAGCCCGGTCATCAGGGTCATCACCTGCAACGAGCTGCCGCCCAGGGAGAGGAAGGAGTCCGCGGCACGGACCGGCCCACGGCCGAGCACCGCGGCGAGGCGTGCGGCGATCCGCGCCTCGTCCGCCGACAGCGCGGGGCCGGGCACCGGTGGGACGGCCCGGACGGCGAGGCTCCCGGCGAGGGCTCTGCGGTCGATCTTGCCCGTGCCGGTGCGGGGCAACGCGTCGCACAGGACGACGCGGCTGGGCACCACGGCCTCCGGCAGGTGGCCGGCGAGTGCGCGGCGCAGGGCGTCCGGGTCCACGACGGCCCCGGGCGCCGGTACCGCGAACAGCACCATGGTCCGCACCCCGCCCGGCGCGTCCACGGCCACGGCGGCGACTTCGGCGAGGCTCGCGGCACGGTCGGCGAGGACCTCGATCTCGCCGGGCTCCACCCGGTGCCCACTGATCTTCACCTGGTCGTCGATCCGGCCGCGCAGGACCAGCTCGCGGCCCTCGATCCGGCCCAGATCGCCGGTGCGGTACCCCCACCGCCCGCCCAGCGCGTCGAGGGGGCCGAAGCCCGGCCGGGGCTCCGTGGACGCCGCCCCCACATAGCCGAGCCCCACCGGCGCGCCGACGACGCTCACCTCGCCCTCCTCGCCCGACGGTACGACGGCGCCCGTGGCGTCCAGCAGGGCGACCACGGTGTTGTCTAGGGCGGTCCCGGCCGACGGCGTGCGCGGCCAGCCGGCCGGATCACCGGTGAGGACGGCCTCGGTGACCACGTGGGTCTCCGTGGGGCCGTACTGGTTGGTGAGCCGGACCGGCCGGGTGCCACCGCTCAGGAGGCGTTCCAACGCCGCTGTCACGTACGGCTGTTCGCCGGCCGTGGAGATCTCGACGAGACCCGGCAGCACGGCCTTGCGGTACTGCGCCCACTCGGCGAAGGGGCGGAGGGCCGCGAACGGCAGGTGGAGGCGCTGGACGTGCTGCTCCTCGCAGAACCGCAGGAGGTACTCGACGTCCGCCCGGCGGGACTCGTCGAGCACCAGCAGCTCACCACCGGTGGTCAGCGTGCCGAGCACCTCCGTGAGGAAGACGTCGAAGCTGACCCGGGAGAACTGGACCGTGCGGGCCCCCGCGCCCACGCTCGCCACCCGGCGCAGCCAGGAGACCAGGTTCGCCAGGGTGCGGTAGGGCAGCCGGGCCCCCTTGGGGACACCGGTGGAGCCCGACGTGAACAGGACGTAGGCGGGATCGTCGGGAGCGGGTGCCGGCGCGTCGGCGGGAACCGTCCCGCCCGGCTCGGGGCTGCGCAGGTCGACGGTCTCGATCCCGTCGAAGGGCACGTCCCCGCAGGAGAGCAGGAGGGCCGCTCCGACGGCGTGCAGGGCGGCCCGGGAGCGCTCCGGCGGGTGGTGCACGTCGATCGGCACGTACGTGGCGCCCAGGCGCAGGACGGCGAGCAGGGCATCGACGGCGTGGACGCCGCGCTCCGCGTACACGGCGACCGGTGTGCCGGGGCGTACTCCTCGGCGATGCAGGCGGGCGGCCAGGTTCTCCACCGCCGAACGCAGTTCGCCGTAGGTGCGGGCCTCGGCACCGTGCCGGACCGCCGTCCGCCCGGGACGGCTGTCGGCCTGCGCACGGAACGCCGCGTACACGTCCGGGACGGGTCTCACGGCTCCGGCGATGATCGACAGGCCACGCTCCGGCATCGGGTTCCCCTCGTTTCTTCCTCGTGGTGGTGCACGGTCCGGCCAGGGGGGTCCCCGCTGCGAAAGAGCCCGTCGAGGCGGCCGGGACCGCGTCCGGGGCGAGGCCTGCCGTCCGGGAGGGCGGCCGGGGCCGGCTCCTCCGTGACGGCGAGGGCCCGCGTGCGTCCCGTCCCGCTCGGCAGCGTCTCTCAGACCGCGGCGGAGGGCTCCCGCGTCTCCGGGGCGACGCCGCCGCCCTCGTCCTTCCCCGATCCCGGCGCGGACCGGCGGATCTGCGGCAGCATGACCATCACGGCGGCGCTCACCACGGTCCACACCACGCCGAACCACAGCAGTGACGCCGCCCCGACCAGGTCCGCGGCCGGGGCCGCCCACCAGTAGCCGACGGTCATGGAGAGCACGGTCGCGACGCCGTCGTAGGCGCTGACGCGGGACATCGCGTCGGCGGGCACATCGGCCTGGAGGCTGCTCGTCCACAGGATGTGCAGCAGCGCGAATCCCGCGCCGGACAGCAGCGAGCCCGCGACCAGTACGTACACGGGAGCGCTCAGGGCGAGGACGCCGGCGAACGCGCCCAGGCCGAACGTGCAGAAGACGGAAGCGAGCAGCGGCCTCCGGAAGCGCAGCCGCATGCCCGCGAAGCCGCCGAGGAGGGAACCGACCCCTTGCGCGGCCATGACGGTGCCCCACTGGGCGGCGCCGTTCTCCTTGCCGCCGACGAAGGCGATGCCCAGCACCATCACGGGCCCCAGGACGAAGGTGGACGCCAGCGACGTGTAGGCGAGGAGGGACCACAGCCAGGTGCGGGAGCTGAACTCGCGCCATCCGTGCCGCAGTTGCTGCCAGAAGCTCTCGTCCTCGCGGGCGGGGTCCCTGGGGGACGACGAGGTGCGGACCCCGGCCAGGAACAGCGCGCTGACCAGGAAGGTGGCCGCGTCGATGGCGATGACCCAGACCGGCTCGGTCCAGGCCACGAGCGCGCCGGCGACGGCGGGCCCCACCAGCGAGCCGATCGAATTGAGCGTGGACCCCAGGGCGTTGGCCTCCTGGAGGCGCTTGCCGGAGACGACCTCCGGGACGAACCCGTGGAAGGCGGGGTGGAAGAACGCGGCGGCGACGGAGAGCACCGCGGCGAAGGCGACGAAACCGCCCAGGGGCATGCCGACGGTCAACAGGACGACCACGACGGCGATCTCGACGGCGGCGCGGACGAGGTCGCTCCCGATCATGGTGATCCGGCGGCCCCACCGGTCCGCGAGCACACCGCCCGCCAGCAGGAAGATCATGAGGGGCGCGGTCTGCGCGCCCAGCACCAGGCCGACCCCGCTCGCCCCGCCGCCGTGCTCCAGCACGGCGAAGGACAGGGCGATGGGCATCATGCTGCTGCCCAGGACCGATGCGGCCTGCGCGCAGAACAGCCGGCGCAGGTTCCGCTCGCGCAGCAGGTCCAGGGGCAGCCGGGCCGCCCGACCGTCGGTCATCGCAGGTCCCCCGTCGGGTCCGTCTCCGGACCGCGTGCGTGACTCACCCGTACGCCCCTCTCTCGGCCTGCCCGGCGCGAACGCGCCACGCGATGCCCTGTACATGCCGAATACGACGCCGGACAGAATATGTGAGTTCGATCAGGAGGTCAGCGGTCCTCGGCAATCTTCACAACGCTCCCTCCGACCCGCTCTGACAAGGCAGTTCGCGCAATGCGGCCAAATCCCGGCAAGGCTCGTGAGCGCTCCCCCGCCGTCCTGCCCGGCACCGGACCGGCATGGTCGGCCGGGCGCGGACTCATCGCTTTCCGGCCCCGTCCCGCGCCAGGTCCGTCAGACGCCGCCGGAAGCCGTTCGCCACCGCCTCGGCCGTGCGGTGTCCGTGATACGTCGTCTCGTAGCGCAGCCCGCCGGTCAGCCGGCCCGTCTCCATGGTCAGGCCGACCGAGAAGGTGGCCGCGCCGGCCAGGGAGGACTGCGGTGCCGCGTAGGCGAGCCGGGAGAAGTCCTGCCGGTAGGGCTCCAGGCCGGTACGCAGTCCGTGCATCGGGAACCCGGGCCTCGGCCGGTCGACGATCCAGCCGGTCACCCCGTACAGGCGCAGCTCCGCGTGTGCGAGGGCGTGGCGGAAGAAGGCCGCGTCCCCCTGACGGCCCAGAACGGTCTCGGCGAGCCGGCCGAACGGCAGGCCGACCTCCGCCGAGGCGTCCCTGAGGGCGCCGTCGACCTGCCGGAGCAGTCCGCCCGGCGAGGTCCGGCCCAGGTCCACCGGCACCTGGATCATGTTGGAGAACAGGCCCAGGGCGGAGCGGGTCTCGGGGCGCACCCGGCCGTGCGAGGGCGTGGAGAGGATCAACCGCTCGCGGGCGTAGAAGTCGCCGAGCGTGCGGGCCAGCGCCGCCGCGAGCAGGGCGTACAGGGAGACCCGCGCGCCGCGGGCCGCGCGCAGCAGGCGCCGGGACTCCTCGGCCGGCAGGTCCAGCGCGACGGTGTCGTAGTGGTGCTGGAGCGGGAGGAGGTCCGTGGTGCGGCCGGGCAGGAGGTCCCCGGATCCGTGGGCGCGCAGCCGGTCCGCCCAGCCCGCCAGGCGGGACGCGGTGTCGTGGCGGGCCTGAGGGGTGTTCTCGGCGCGGACGAAGTCCACGTAGGACAGGGGCGGTCGGCCCGCGTCGGGGGAGGGAGCGGGGGCGGCGACGCGGCGGTTGTAGGAGTCGGCGAGGTCGCGCAGGTAGACCTGATGGCTCGGCTCGTCGAACACCATGTGGTGGAAGCTGGTCAGCAGGACGTGGTCGTCGTCGGCGAGCCGCAGCAGGGTGGCCCGGGAGAGCCGGTCGGTGAGCTCGAAGGGCCGTGTGGTCAGGTCGACGAGGATCTCGGACAGTTCCCGTCGGCGCAGGGCGTCGCCGAGGTCCGCCGTCTCCAGGGGGAACGGCTCCGGGCGCAGGGCCTGCCGTGGCCGGACCACCCGCTCGATCGGCGTCCCGGTGTCGAGCAGCCGCAGTCGTAACGCGTCGTGCCGCAGGGCGACGTCGGCGAGGGCGTCGCGCAACGCGCCGGTGTCCAGGGGGCCTCGCAGGCGGAGGGTGGTCGAGCAGTCGAGGGAGACGGCCTTGGGGTAGGGCTCGTCGTGGCACCTCTCCCACTCCCAGCACCACTCCTGGCGCGAGGAGAGGGGAAGCCCCTGATCCGGATCATGAGGTGTGGGGGGCATGACCTGCCTCGGGGAAGACGTCGGAACGTCACCGAAGCTACCCGCGGCGCGGGGCGTATCCCCTCGTCACGGCGGTCGTGCCACACGACTGTAAAACTCCGGGGGGAGGCGGCGGGGTGCGTTATGTTCCTGCCATGACAGATGTGGACACCTCGGCGACGCGGCGGGGCCCGGACGGACCCGACGGTCTCACGGCGGCACTCGCGCAGGCATGGCAGGACGTGCTCGGCTCCCTCCCGCAGGAGGACTCGGACTTCTACGAGGCCGGCGGCACGTCGATCGACGCGGCCCGGATCGCCGCGCAGGCCGCCGTCTGCGCACCGGACGTCGAGGACCTGGACGTCACGCTGATGACCGCGCTCCTCGACGAGGCACGCTTCGGGGACGTCCGGCGGCTGGGACTCGAGTCGATCGCCGGCGCACGCGCCGGATCCGCCTGACCGAGCGACGGCGGCGCTGCCGCGGCCGGCCGGCCCGTCCGGTCAGCCGCGGCCGGCCGCCAGGTCGGCCAGCAGGTCGGCCGCGAACCGTTCGCACCACCGCGCACCGAAACAGCGGCGGTCGTAGGTCAGCACGAGCTGCGGCTCTCCACCGGACAGATCGAGCTCCAGGTCGAGCTGGGAGGGGCGGACCACGGGGCCGGCGGCGCCTTCGCCCCCCTCTTCGCCCTCGCTTTCGCCCCGGTCGTCGTCCTCGCCCCGGTCGTCGTCCAGGTCGAAGGGGGCGAAGGAGAGTCCCGCCACGGAGGCCTCCCAGGAGTCCTCGGTCACGCTCACGCTCAGCGGGGCCAGGTCGTCGCGCGCCACGCCCGTACCGTCGGTGAGCAGATCGACGATCTCCTCGAACTGCACTCCCTGGTGGGCCATTCCCTCGCGCAGCCCGCGCCGCACCTGGGTGAGCACCCCTCGGTCACCGTGCGGTGCCGAAGGGCCGACGCGTACGAGCACCGCCTGCGCGAGCGGGCCCACCGCGTCGGAGTCCATGCGGTTCGCGGACATGGTGCCCAGGACCAGGTCGTCGGCCCCGGACCGCTCCAGCACCCGGCCGGCCGCGGCGGCGATGACGTACACCGTGGGGGTGCAGCGCGCGGCGCGGGCGTTCGCCCTGAGGAGGCCGGGCAGGGCGGGGTCGAGGGGAACGCGCAGTTCGGCGCCGTCGGGAAGCCAGCCCGGCTCGGGCCGTCCCTCGCCGATCCACGGCGTGGGGAAGCCGGACAGCTCCGTGCGCCAGAAGTCCCAGTCGGCGCTCCTGCGGTGTTCGCGCGCCGCCAGGAGTGCGGAGTACCGGTCCGCCGGTGCGAGCGGCTCCTCCGGCCCGCGCAGGTAGGCGTCCTGGAGGTCCGTCACCACCTGGTGCAGGGAGAAGAGGTCCATCACGAGCCGGTGGAAGGTCAGGAGCAGGACGCCGCCGCCGTCACCGAGCAGTGTCAGGTCGGCGCGGGCCAGGGACTCCCCCTGGAAGGGGAAGGCCTCCGCGTGGGCCCCGGCCGCCGTCCGGCGCACTTCGGCGAGGTGCCCGGTCCGGTCCGCCCACAGGTCCGGACGGCGCCGGACGCGCAACTCGTGCCGGGGAGCGGGGCCGAGGATCAGCGTGTCGCCGTCCGCACGGAAGCCCGTGTCGAGCAGTTCGTGCCGCCGGAATACGGCCTCGACGGCACGGGAAAGCCTTTTCTCGTCGAGCATTCCGTCGAGGCGCAGCGCAATGCCGGTGTGCAGCAGCGCACTTCCTCGAACTACGCATTCCACTTCCCAGAGCCGTCGCTGCTGTCGGCTCAATTCCGTGGCGTGCGTACTTCCACTCCCCTGGTCCATGCGTTCCCTCGCCCGAAGGTGCGACGAGCGCCGCACGGGAAACCGTACCCCCGTGCGGCACTTGTCGGTGGTCCTACTTCGCCTCGGCGGCGGCCTGACGGCGGAGCTGCTCGAGGTTGATGAGCGCGAGGCTCACGGAGTTGACCTTCATCATGGCAACTTCCCTTCTCTCGGGGGTTCCTCCACCATCGGTCGGTGGCAGGGGAATGCTTCCAGCCGAAGTGATCTCTCGTCAATAAGGCCAGACCGTCGGGAGTTTGTTTTTCGCGGAATCTCCATGCCCCGCCGGTGGCCGCCCGACTTGTTTTTCCTGACGGGCCATCACAAAAAATCGTTCTCGCTCGGCCGCGCCATGAAGTGCAGGAATGCGTCGCCCACCCGTGCCGCCTTTCCGGCATCGTGGTAGTGCTTCTCGTACCACAGCGAACCGGTGAGGGCCCCGTCCCTCATCTCCAGGTCGGCGAAGAGGGTGGTGGCGCACGCCAGGGCCTGTTCGGGGCCGGCGAAGACCGGCAGCGGGTGGTCGGGGTGCAGGTCCTGCGGGGTGGCGGTGAGGCCGTGCGGCAACGTCAGCGTCCGGTTCGGCTCCTCCGGCAGCCAGCCCGTCACCCCGCTCAGCCGCAGTTCCAGGTGGGCCAGCGCGCTGCGGTAGTAGGCCCCGTCGGCGGGCGGGCGGTCCACGACGTGGGAGGCGACCTCGCTGAACGGCACGTCGGCGTGCTCCGTGGCCCGCTGGACCCTGCCGTGGACGTCCTTGACGAATGCGGTCAGGGACCGGAACCCCGTGTCCACGGGCACCGGGACCACCGTGCTGAACAGCCCGAGCGTCTCGCGGGCGCGCGCGGAGGTGCGCCCGTGCGTGTACACGGAGCACACCAGGCGTTCGCGCCCGTACTCCGTGGCGACGGCGTGGGCGAGGGCCGCCAGCAGGACGGTGTGGAGCGTGACGCGCTCGGCGCGCGAGCGCCGCAGCGACGACCGGGTCGCCTCGGCCGTCAGCGTCAGCGGTACGGAGCCGAACTCCGCCTCGGGGACGACCGCCCCGGCGTCGCCCGGCAACGGGTCCCCCGCGCCGTACGCCCGCAGCTCGCCGGCCAGGGCGGCCGCCCGCGCCCGCACCGCGGAGCGCGCCCCGGGCGTGTGCTCCCCTTCGATCAGCCCGGTGTAGCGCTCCGGGTCACGACGGCGCCCGGCGGTGCCCCGGTCCGGTGCGACGCGCTCGCGGTAGCCGTGGGCGAGGAGGTCACGGAAGACGACGTGGGAGTTGCCGTCGAAGATCAGGTGGTGGAACTGCGCGACGAGGACGTGCTCCTCCTCCGCCGTGCGCACCAGGGTGGTGCGCGTCATGCGGTCCGTCAGGTCCAGCGGCCGGGAGAGGACCCGCGTCACCTCCGCGGCGCGCTCCCCCGACGCGGCCCGCACGGTGTGGAGCGGCCCCGGTTCGGGCCGCAGTGCCTGTCCGGGCCAGAGCGCGGACGGGTCCGGTCCGGGGGCGGCCACCAGGTGCAGGCGCAGCGCCTCGTGCCGGGTGGCGATCTCGGCCAGCGTGTCCCGCAGTGCTCCCGTGTCGAGCGGTCCCCGCAGCAGCAGGGTCTCCGACGACTCGATCGCAGTGGAGTCGCCGGTGTAGCTCCGCGTCCACTCCCAGCACCAGTCCTGCCGGGAGAGCAGGGGCAGTGGGGCGGGGCCGGCCGAAGGGGGGTGGGTCCGAACCTGCTGGTGGGTCATGGGCGGTCGTTCTCTTCCAGGTCGCGTACGGTCGTGACGTAGCGGCGGCCGCTCCCCGAGGGGCCGAGCAGCTCCGGCAGGGCGCGTACGGCGGGCACCGGGTGCTTCTCGACGAACCGGGTGAGGTTCACCGTGTGCTGTTCCCAGCGGTCGGGGCGCTCGTGCGTGAGGTGCACGCCCGGTGCGTCGGGAGCCAGGCGCATCCCGGCCCCCGACGACCACAGCCGCAGGCCGAGTTCGAGGTCCTCGCACCCCCATGTCGTGCCGAACGTCTCGTCGTAGCCCCCGGATCGCTGCCACAGCCGTTGGGCCATGGAGGTGTTGGCTCCGATACAGGTCAACCACGGTGCCACGGGCTCCAGTTCGCCTCCGGCCATGCCGGCGACCAGGGTCTCCAGGGCGTTCGCCACGGTGCGCCCGAACCGGCCTCCGGTCGCCACCGCGTGCGGGTCGGGCAGGAGTTCGCCGGGATCGGTGGCCAGCAGGCGGCGCGCGGAGGGCAGTTCGCGGACCGGGCCGTGGACGCAGTCGGACGCTCCGCCGGCGTGTTCGCGGAGGTGGGCCGCCAGGGCCCGCGGCGGGAGCAGGATGTCGTCGTCCAGGAAGACCAGCAGGCCGCCGCGGGCCGCGTCCGCCCCCGCGTTGCGCGCGGCGGCGCGGCCCGCCCGCGGGCCCGGCACGGTGCGCAGGGGCAGCCGGGCGGCGGCGGCCGCCAGGACGTCGGCGGTGCCGTCCGTGCAGCCGTCGTCGACCACCACGACCTCGTAGGGTTCGGGGCACACCTGCCGGGCCAGGCAGGCCAGGACGAGCCGCAGGCTGTCCGCCTTGTCGCGGGTGGGGACGACCACGCTGGCGGTCGGCCGGTTCACGTCGGACCCCCCTCGCCGAACAGGTGGGCCCCGCGGAGCAGGCTCGCGCCGTGGGTGGCGAGCAGGGCGGCACCGGCGAGGGAGGAGTGCGGGCCGTGGACGGCCGGTCCGACCTCGGGGAGCGGCCGGCCCGGGCGGGCCGTCGCGGACAGGCGCGCGGCGACGCGGCGCGGCAGGGGCGCGAGCGCGGCCCCGAGACCGCCGCCGATGCGCACGTGCGCGGGCTGGACGAGTTCCACGAGGGCCCGCAGCGCGCGGGCGACGCAGTCGGCCGCGTGGTCGAGGGTGCGCTGCGCCCAGGGTTCGGCGCGGTCCACGCCCGCCACCAGCTCGGAGGTGGTCGTGGGACGTCCGCGCCCCGCGGCGGCGTGAGCGGCCAGTGCCTCGGCCGAGACCACGGCCTGGAGGCAGCCGCGCGCACCGCACCGGCAGCGCGGGCCCCGCGGGTCGACCACCAGGTGGCCAAGTTCGCCCGCCGTGCCCCAGGCACCGGTCAGCAGCCGGCCGCCGCTGACCAGCCCGCCGCCGACGCCCGTGCCGATGCCCAGGTAGACCAGGTCACGACTGCCGGTGGAGCGGGCCTCGGCCAGGGCGGCGAGCGTCGCGTCGTCGCCGAACAGGACCTCGGAGCCCGTGCCCGTGAAGGACGCGCGCAGGGAACGCCCCACCCAGCCGGGCCGATTGGGCCAGCTCACGACGCGCCCGTCGGTGCCCACGTTGGGCGCCGACGCCACGCCCGTGCGCACGGGCGCCTCTCCCAGCGCGCCGGCCGCCTCGGCCACCGCGGCCTCCAGCAGCTCCAGCTCGCCCTCGGCGTCCTGACCGGCGGGCCACGGCACCGTCTTCTCGTACACGCTCACCCCGGAGGCGACCGCGCGCAGGGCGAGCTTGGTGCCTCCGAGGTCCACGGCGAGGACGCCGCCGGGCGTACCGGAGTCCGTGCGCGGGGGCGTGCCGGTCACGACGGCTTCCGGGCGGTGAGGATCGCGTACGGCGCGGGCCCGGCACCGTCGCCGGACTCCGTCCGCAGCCCCACCGCCTCCAGGCCCGCCCGCAGTTCCTGCGTCGTCCACCAGTGGAGGTGTCCGTCGACGAGCCAGCGGGTGACCGTCGCACGGCTCGTCGCGTCGGTGAGGGCGAGGGGGTCGGGCACGAAGGCGTCGGCCACCACGAGCAGTCCCTTCGGCCTCAGCAGCGCGGCGAGCGAGCCGAGCCGGGCGGCCGGGCCGTGGATGCCGCCGAGGACCACGCAGGCGTCGTACTCCGTGCCGGGTGACGGCGGGGCACCGCCGTCACCGATCTCCAGGACCGCGCCGTCGACGCCGGCCTCGGCGAGCAGCTCCCCGACGGCCTCGCGCAGGGCCGTGCCCGGCGGCGGGGGCCCGGCCGGAGCGGCCGGCGACGGCGTCCCCGCGGCCGGCGTCCCGCCGCGCACCCGGGCCGCCAGCACCCGGCCGGCGGACGTCAGGTCCGGGGCGGCCGCCCAGTCCCCCGGCGCACCCGCCGAAGCGGCGTCCGTGACCAGCAGCCCCAGCGCGCAGGCGGTGTCCAGGACGGACGACAGGACGTCCGCGCGCAGCCCCGCGGTGCGGGCCAGGCCGGCGGCGGTGGCGCCGTCGGCCAGGAGGGCGGGCAGGCCGAGTTCGGTGAGGGCCGCCGCCAGGACGTGCTCGGCCGCGGTCCCGGGGCGGGCGCCGCGGGCGGGGCGGTACACGGGGGCCGCCTGTGCCTTGCCGACGGCGGACCGGCGCAGCCGGAAGCGCGGGTGGAAGCCGTCGGGCACCTTGTACGCGGCCAGTTCGGCCCGGGCGTACGCCCGTACCCGTGACGGGTCGGCCAGTTCGGTGTCGGCGGGCACGTACTCGACGGTGAGTCCCGAGTCGTCCGAGTCGTCCGGGCCGGTCACCGTGACCGAGACGTCGGCGACGCCCGGGGCCGCCCGCAGCACCGACTCCACCTCCATCGTGGACACCCAGCGCGCCCCGCGGCGCACCACTCCGCGCCGGGCCCTGCCCAGGATGCGGTGGATTCCGTCCTCGTCGCGTTCGGCGAGGTCGTGCAGGCGGTGGGCCGAGCCGTCCTCCAGGACGACCGCGAGTTCTCCCTGCGCCGCGCCGTCGGGGGGCAGCGGCGTGCCGTCGGGGTCCAGCAGGTCGACGCGGACGCCGGGCATCGGACGGCCGACGGCTCCCGACGGCAGTCCCGGCTCCCCCCACAGCACGGCGCCCGTCTCGCTGGAGCCGAAGTTGCGCGAGACGCCCACGCCCAGGGCGCGGGTCCACAGCGCGTCCAGTTCGGCGTCCACGTATCCGGCGCCGGCCATCACCCGGCGCAGGGCGGGGAAGGGCGCGTCGTCGGTCAGGGCCCGGCGGCGTGCCAGGACACGGGCCAGGCCGGGCACGGTGACCAGGACCGTCGCCCGCTCGCGCAGCCGGGCGTGCACCGCGCCGACCGCGCTCGGCGGCACCGGGTCCACGTGCGCCCCGGCCACCAGCGCCCCGGCCAGCCAGCCGAGCGCGTAGGCGTGGCTCAGCGGCAACGGCAGCAGGACGCGGTCGTCGGGCCCCGCCAGACCGGCGCGGTGGTAGCGCACGCCCTCGTCGAGCACGGAACGCGGCGAGCGCGCGACGACCTTGGGCGTACCGGTCGACCCGGAGGAGACGAGCAGGACCGTGCCCGGGGCGTGGGCTTCGGGGGCCGCGCCGGCGGCACCGGTCCCGTCGGGGACGAGCCTCCCTCCGGTCCCCTCGTCCTCCGCCCGCAGGACCACCCGGTCGGCCCGGTCGGCTTGTTCCGCCTGGTCGTGGTCCGTCACCAGTGTGCGGCGGGCTCCGGCGGTCCTCAGCAGTCTGCGGGTCTCCGCCGGCGGCGAGTCCGCCGGCAGCAGCAGGGGGCGGGCGCCCACCGCCGTGAGCGCGAGCAGGCCCAGCACCCATTCCGGCCGGTTGGGTCCCTGCAGTCCGACGGTCTCCGCGGGCCGTACACCCCGGGCGCGCAGCCGCTCGGCCAGCTCGGTCACCCGCACGACGGCCGCACGGCGGGTCAGGTCGCCCAGCGCGCGTGCATCCGGGTCCAGGTCCGCCCGGGAGAAGGCCTCCCACAGGTCGGCGGCGGTCACCTCGCCGTGCCCTCCGTCGTCTCCAGCCGGCGCACCAGCGCCTGTGCGGCGAGCTCGTACCCGTGCGTGCCGAAGCCCGCGACGACGCCGACGGCGAGCGGGGAGACGACGGAGTTGTGCCGGAAGGACTCACGGGCCCAGACGTTGGAGATGTGCACCTCGGCCCAGGGCGCCGGGTAGTCGGCGAGGGCGTCGCGCAGGCTCCAGCCGGCGATCATCAGCGCGCCGGGATTGACGATCGCGGCGACGGTGTCGCGGTGCCTGTGCAGCGCGCGGATCATCTCGCCCTCGCCGTCGTGCTGTTCGCTGCGCAGGCCGTACCCGGAGCGGGCCAGCAGTGCGGCCACCGCCTCCTCCACCTGCGCGAGGGTGGTGGTGCCGTAGATGCCGGGTTCGCGGGTGCCGAGCGTGCCCAGGTTGGGGCCGTTGAGCAGCAGCAGGTCACGGGAGGACGGGTCGACGGTCACGCGGGGGTCCCTTCACGGTGGTGCAGCAGGGCGGCCAGTTCGGCGCACGAGGCGGCCACCAGGTCGGGCCGGTGGGCGAGCAGTTCCTCCCGGTCGCCCTGGCCCCACAGGCAGGCGGCCGTACGGGTGCCCGCCGCGCGGCCGGCCCGCAGGTCCAGCGCGGAGTCGCCGACCATGACGGCGCCCTCCGTACCGGCTCCGATCTTCTCCAGGGCGAGCAGGACGATGTCCGGGGCCGGTTTGCCGCGGGTCACCTCGTCGCTGCCGCACACCGCGTCCACCAGGTCCAGCAGGCCGGTCGCCGCCAGGGCCTCGACGGCGCGGTCATGGGTCTTGCCGGTGGCCACGGCGGTCGGGACGCCCGCCGTGCGCAGTCCGGTGAGCAGTTCCGCGGCGCCGGGGCACGGCTCGATCTCGTGGACCAGCTTGCGGCTCTCGACGACGAACGGCTCGTACATCCCGACGGGCAGGCCCATGATCACCAGGGTGTCGGGCATGTGCCGCCCGAGGTGGGTCAGGTACTCCTCGAAGGGTGCCTCGCCGTCGCCGACCACGAGGGCGTACGCGCGCTGGAAGGCCCTGCGCATCACGTGGATGCTGTCGATGAGAACGCCGTCCAGGTCCAGGACGACGGCCCGCGGCCGGAGATCACTCACCGCCGGCTCCCTTCCGGACGGATTCGGCCGCCGTCCGCAGGCTCGCCGTCAGATGGGCGACGTCGTCGTCCGTCATGGTCGCGCCGAGTCCGACGGTGACGGACCGGCCCAGCACCGCCTCGCTGGCGCGCAGGCGCGCGGTGGCGTCCCAGGAGGTTCCCCAGGCGGTACGGCCGGCGCGGACGGAGGGGTTCTGCTGGACCAGCCGGCCCGAGTAGAGCGTGGCCGCGGGGATGCCCGCCGCGGTGAGCTGCGTGACGAACCGGCGTGCGGCCATGCGGTCGGCCAGCAGCACCGTGAGGTCGCCGCCGCTGCCCTCCTCGTCCGGGAGACGCCGCCATTCGAGGCCGAGGTCGGCGAGGTCCGCGCGGACGGTCCGGGCGACGTCGCGCAGCCGTCGCAGCATCGGCGTGAGCCGTTCCAGCTGGACGGAGAGCAGGGCGCCGGCGATCTCGGTCATCCGCAGGTTGGCGCCGAGGAAGGCCTCGCCGGCGGCGCCGCGCTCGCCGCTGCGCGAGGTGGTGAACTGCCCGCCCTGGTCCTGGTAGCGGACCACGCGGTCGTGGACGTCGGGGTCCGTGGTGACCACGGCGCCGCCCTCGCCCGCGGTGATGTTCTTCTCCAGCTGGAAGCTGAAGGCGCCCGCGTCGCCGATCGACCCCACCGGACGGCCCCGGTAGCCGACGCCGCAGGCCTGGGCCGCGTCCTCCAGGACGCGGACGCCGTGCTTGCGGGCGACGGCCAGGATGGGGTCCATGTCGGCGGCGGCGTTGTTGAGGTGGACGGGCATGACCGCGAAGGTCCGCTCGGTGACGAGGTGCTCCCACGCCGTGGGGTCGAGGGTGAGCGAGTCGTCGATGTCGGCGAAGACGGGGACGCCGCGCGCGGCCACGACGGCGTTGACGCAGCCGATGAAGGTGGCCGACGGCACGATGACCTCGCCGCCCTCGGGTATGCCCAGGCCGATCAGCGCGCAGGTCAGGGCGGCGGTGCCGGAGGAGACGCCGACGGCGTGGGGGGCCTGGTGCAGGGCGGCGAACCGCTCCTCGAAACGCTCGACGCGGCGCTGGAGCGCGGGACCGTAGTAGCGGAAGAGGGAGCGGCTCTCCAGGACGTCGAGCGCGGCGGCCTTCTCCTCCTCGCCCCACAGGGCCAGGCCGCGCAGCGGCTCGTAGCGCAGCGCCGTGGGCGCGGACGGGGATGCAGTCATGAGTTCGTCTCCGGTGCTGTCCAGGGGGCGGACGTGGCGCGGTAGCAGGCCTCGACGACGGCCAGGGCCTCGCGGGCCTCGCGCAGGGCCCGGTCCGTGGCGTCGGCCCGGGCCAGTTCGGCGGTCAGCGCGTCGAGCTGCCGGTCGTACTCGTCCCCGACGCCGGCCGGCGGGAGCGGCACGTGGCGCTCTTCGCCCTCCTGGCGGAGCCGGAGCGTGGGTGCGGTCACGCGGCGGGGGCTGAAGCCGAACGTGGTGGTCAGCTCGGCGGTGCCGGCGGTGCCGTGCAGCACCAGCCGGGTGCGGTCGACCGTCTCGTGCGACGCCCAGGCGAAGCGCAGGTGCAGGCCGTACCGCTCGGTGGCGAGCAGCGCGGTGAGCTGGTCCTCGACGTCGGCGTTCCTCAGGGCGGCCGGGCCGGCGTGCCAGTCGGCGCCCCAGCCCTCGCGGGTGAGGAAGTCGCAGGAGGCGAGGGCGGTGGCGTGGCGCACGGCGGAGGCGCCCCACAGGTGGTGCAGGACGTCGACGACGTGCCAGCCCAGGTCGACCAGGACACCGCCGCCGGACGTCTCCCGGCGGGCGAACCAGTCGCTGCCGGGAATGCCCCGGGAGCGGATCCAGCTCAGCTCGGCGAGGCGGGGCGCGCCGAGCGCCCCGTCGGCGACGAGGCGGGCCAGCTCGCCCACGTCCGCGCGGTGGCGGGCGGCGGTGGACAGCAGCAGCCGCCCCCCGCCGTCGCGGGCCGCGTCCTCCAGGAGCCGCAGGTGGCCGTGTTCGGTCCCGGTGGGTTTCTCCAGGAAGACGGCGAGCCCCCGGCGCAGGAAGTGGCCCGCGACGGCGCCGTGGGTGTGGTTCGGGGTGAGGACGAAGACGAGGTCGGCCTCGTGCGGGCCGAGCTCCTCATGGCTGCCGTACACCCGCGCCCCGGCCACCAGGGCGGCGGTCCGCCCGACGGCCTCGGGGCGCGGCTCGACCACGGCGACGACGTCGAAGTCCGGGTGCTCGACCAGCCGCGGGAGCCATACCTCTCGGGCCACCCAGCCGAGCCCGACGACGGCGACCCTCATCGAGCCGAACGCTTCTTCCCCGCCAGCTCGGACAGCACCTTGGCCACGGCCTCGGCGACGTCGGCGCAGTCGGCGTCCGTGCCGAGCAGCACCCGGTGGTGCAGCCAGAAGCCGTGCGCGCCCAGGTGTTCGCTGACGGGGTTGCGCGCGGCGAGCTCGGCCGTGTCGGGCAGTCCGTTGCCGCGCAGCGCCTCGTGGGCCTGTGTCCGGTAGACCGGCGGGTAGTTGACGAAGGCGGGGATGCCCTCGGCGACCAGCGCCCTGACCACCAGGTCGCGATCGGTTCCGGGGTGCACCGCGGGGTCGAGCGCGGCCATCGCCATGTAGTGCGGGTTGAGGTCGCAGCGCGGGTCGCGGCCCTGCGGGACCACGCCGGGTATCTCGCGCAGCGCCGCGCAGAGCGTCTTCCAGCGGCTCTCACGGCGTGCGTTCTGCTCGTCGAGCCGCCCGAGCTGGGCGCGCAGGACCGCGCCGGCGAACTCCGTCATGCGGTAGTTGGACGACGGGGTGCGGTGTTCGTAGCGCGTGTCGCCGATGGGCCGGCCGCAGCTGTGCCGGGCGAACGCCTCGTCGTACCGCTCCCCCGACGGCAGGAGCAGTGCCCCGCCCTCGCCCGCCGTCATGAGCTTGCCGTTCTGGAAGCTGAACGCGGCGAGCGTGCCGAAGTCGCCGATGCGCCGGCCGGACCAGACGGCGCCGTGCGCGTGTGCGGCGTCCTGGAAGACGACGACGTCGTGCCGGTCCGCCCAGGCGCCGATGGCGTCCATGTCGGCGACGTGGCCGGCCATGTGGACGGGTATGACGACGCGGGTGCGCGGGGTGCGGACGGCCTCCAGGGCCCGCGGGTCCAGGCAGTACGTCACCGGGTCCACGTCGACCGGGACCGGGACGCCGCCCGCGCGCTGCACGGCGATGGAGGTGGAGATGAAGGTGAAGGCGGGCACGATCACCTCGTCGCCCGGCTTCAGGCCCAGCAGTTCCAGGCCGAGTTCCAGGGCGTGCGTGCCGTTGGTGACGGCGAGCGTCGTGCCGCCGTGGTGTTCGCCGAACTCCGCCTCGAACGAGGTGACCTCGGAACCGCCGACTCGCCACCACTGACCCTGGTCGACCGCGCGGATCAGTGCCGCGCGCTCGGTGTCGTCGTGGTACGGCCAGGCCGGAAAGTCGTGGCGGCGGACCGGATTCCCACCGTCGAGTGCCAGAGCCACAGTGCGTCCCTCTCAGTCGTTCGGTCGGTGTCAGTCGGTGACGGGGAGACCGGTCGCCGGCGACCGGGAGGACACCAGGGCGTCCAGGTCCTCGGCCGAGTGTGCCACCACGTAGTCTTCCATGATCATCCAGTCCAGCCGGCTGCCGCCGTAGAACTCCAGGGCCTGCTGCGGGGTCTCGACGATCGGCTGACCGTTGTCGTTGAACGACGTGTTGAGCACCACCGGGACTCCGGTCAACCGGTGGAAGTGCGCGATCAGCCGGCGGTACGCGCCGTTGTCCTCGGCCGTGACGGTCTGCACCCGCGCGGTGCCGTCGACGTGCACGACGGCCGGGACCTCGTCCTGCTTCTCGGGCCGGACCGGGGCCACGATGAGCATGTACGGCGACTCGATGTCCAGGTCGAAGTAGTCGGCCGCGTGTTCGCGCAGCACCGCCGGGGCGAAGGGCCGGAAGGCCTCGCGGTGCTTGACGCGGGCGTTGATGATGTCCTTCATCTCGGCGCGCCGGGGGTCGGCGAGGATGCTGCGGTGGCCCAGCGCGCGCGGGCCGAACTCCGACCCGCCGGTGAACCAGCCCAGCAGCTTTCCCTGCGCGAGCAGTTCGGCCCCGAGCTCCGACGGCTCGTCCACCTTGCGGTAGGGCAGGCCCGAGGCGTCGAGCGCGGCCCGCACCTCGGAGTCGTCGTAGGTGCGGCCGAGGTAGGCGTGGCGCTGGGCGGTGCGGGCGGGTTCCCGGCGGGGCTGTCCGGCGATGACGTGGTAGCCGTAGTAGGCGTTGCCGACCGCGCATCCGCCGTCGCCCGCGGCGGGCTGCACGAAGACGTTCTCGAAGGGGGTCTCGCGCAGCAGCCGGCCGTTGGCCACGCAGTTCAGCGCGACACCGCCGGCCAGGCACAGGTCGGTGAGGCCGGTGTCCGCGTGGAGTTGCCGGGCCACGTGCAGGAGGGTCTCCTCCAGCGTGTCCTGGGCGGCGTAGGCCAGGTCGGCGGCGCGGGCGAAGCGTTCGTCGCCCTCGTAGCCGTCGAGGGCGTGCTCGATGAAGTCGAGCAGTCCGCCGTTCTTGAGGTGCAGTTCGTAGCGGCCGTCGGGCAGCAGGGTGAGGTACTCGCGGAACTCCTTGCGGTAGCGCGGGGTTCCGTAGGGCGCCAGGCCCATCGTCTTGCCGTCCTCGGACAGGTACCAGTGGCGGCCCTGGTACTCGTTCTCGTACAGGACGAAGCCGATGGCCCTGCTGACGGCCTTGTACATGTAGCCGAGGGAGTGGTCGCTGTCACCGGCCTGGTAGACCCGCAGGGCGCTGAGGCCGTCGGTGGACCAGTCGGTGCCGAGCACCTTGGACAGCTCGGTGATGGTGGTGCCCTCGCCGACGGCGGTGGTGAGGGTCTCCACGCCGCGGTCGTCGATCAGGCTGCCGGCCCCGTCGACCACCAGGATGGCGGCCCGTTCGAAGGGCGAGGGGAAGAAGGCGCTGGCCGCGTGCGCCATGTGATGGCGTATCAGGTGGATGCGCTTGCGGAAGGGGAAGTAGGCGGGCGCCAGCAGCGTGTCGTCGGCGACGATGACGTCGACGTCCGCGAGGCGCGCCTGCGCCATGTCGAGGCAGTACCGCCACGACTGGTTGAGCAGCGAGTTGACTCCGACCGAGTACTTGACCCGGCGTACCCGCTCCTCCTCGATCCCGGCGGCGATGACGCCGTCCGAGACGAGGCACGCGGCGAAGTCGTGGTTGGACCCGCCCAGGCCGAGCGTCAGCATCCCCGTGTTTCCCCTCTTCGAGCCGGCGAGATCCCGTGTCACGGCCGCACGGCGTGGATCAGGTGGTTCAGTGTGTCCTCCGCGTCCGCCATGGGCGGCTTGAGGACACTGGGCTTAAGGCCCATCTCCCGCAGGTGGTCGCACAGTTCGGCCACCCGGCCGTGCACGTCCTGGACGTCGATGACGACGTTGCGCAGCAGGGGGCGCAGACCCGCGTCGACACCTCGCAGGATCTCCAGTTCGGAGCCGACCGCGTCGATCTTCAGCAGATCGACGGGTCGGTCGGTACCGATGTGGCGGGAGAGCCGGTCGACGGTGACGGTGATCTCGCGGCCCTGGAACATCCGCTCCACCACCCGCGGCGGGAAGCTCCTGCCCAGGATCTCCCTGAGTTGTCCCTGGTCCTGCGGGTACAGCGTCGAACTGCTGGGGAGCAGCGGGTAGTAGCGGAAGGACACGTCCGTCGCGTCCTCGCTCCCCAGGGCCGTCTCGTGCACGGACACGTCCTCGAGCCCGAACTCCGCCACGTTGGCGCGCAGGGCGGCGACGAGTTCGGGGAGCGGTTCGAAGGCCACGACGGACGCCTTGGGCCGCCGCTGCTTCACGAAGAGCGTGAAGAGCCCGATGTTGGCTCCGACGTCGATGACGAAGGGCTCGTCGGGAAGGGGGATACCGGCGTAGGTCCCGCCTTCGAACATCTCGCGGTACAGAAAGCGCGCGTCCAGGGCGCTGACGGCGTGCACGGAGAATCCCTCGGCGACTTCCGTCAGCTTGGGGGGTGTCATGTACCGAGGCCCCCGGCGCTCAGCCGAGGCGTTCGACGACGTAGTCGGCCAGGCGGTCCTCGGACGTGAGGGTGTCCTCGGTGAGATCCTCGTCCTCGAACGTCACGCCGAAACGCTCCTCGAGGAGAAGCAGGAACTCCAGCGCGTCCAGCGAGGTGAATCCGTAGGCTTCGAGAAAGTTGCTGCTGTTCTCATTCACCGTACGGCCACTGGAGGCGGCGAACTCCTTGGCGATTTGATGGATCTCCTGGAGCACTTCGTCGCGGTTCACAGACAGCCTTTCATTCGTTCGGACGAGTGACAATCTAGCTGGTGGGCCAGACGGTGTCCATCCTGACCCCGCCTCAAAACATGTGCCCAATTGTCTAGTTGGCCTCTGCAAGCAGGCGGTTCAGCCAGCGATGGTGATGCTGCAGTGCCAACTCGTTGCGGCCGAACGTGAAGTGTGTATTCGCACCGGAGGACAAAGCCGCCTGCACGTCGAATCCCGTGCGATAGTCCTCGTCCGCCACCCCCCTTTCGACGAGTTCGCTGAACTCCGCCGTGTAGCGCCGGTCCTCCTCCGTGACCGGGGGCACGCGCGTCAGGACGGTCTGCACGGTGCGGCTGCGGTCCACACCCGGGCCGGGCATGATCTGGGAGACCACGCCGTGCCCCTCCCAGGACCCGGCGATCGACACGTTGGGGAAGACGGTGTAGACGGTGCCGCAGTGCGGGGCGGGGTCCCAGTCCTCGACCGGGACGTCCCGCAGCGTCCTGAGCGACTTGACCGGGTACAGGATCCGCTGGTGCGGCCCGAAGGAGTCCACCACCATCAGGTTGGAGGTGGACGTCGGGGCGAACGTCGTGCGGTGCAGCGCCTGGATGTGGTAGCTCTCCAGGTAGCCGTCGAAGGCCACCTTCCATCCGGGACCGGCCAGTTCGCGCTGTTCGTAGAGGTGCCACTTGTCGAGTTCGAGGCGTTCCAGCTCGCCCGCGTAGTCCCCGAGCCAGGCGTCCAGGTCGATCGTGGCACCCGGGGTGAGGCACACCCACACGAAGCCGAGGCCCTCCACGACGGGCAGGGGGCGCAGTCCCAGTTCGGCGGTGTCGACGTCACCGAAGGTGCCGGGCTTGTGCACGGCGACGAGGCCGCCCCGGTCGTCGTACACCCAGGCGTGGTAGGGACAGCGGAAGCGGTGCCGGGTGCCGGTTCCGGCCGGGCACAGCTGGGCTCCGCGGTGGCGGCAGACGTTCAGGAACGCCCGTACCGCGCCGTCCTGTCCACGGGTGAGCAGGACGGGGGTGCCCAGGGCGTCCAGGGCCTTGTAGGAGCCGGCGCCGGGAAGTTCGACGGAGAGCGCGAGGGCGAGCGGGACCTTGGTGAAGACGGTGTCGATCTCCCGTCGCCATCTGTCGGGGTCGAGGTACTCCGTGACGGGGACCCTCATCACGTCCTCGGCCTGGTCCGTCGTGCCGGCTTCCAGGTGCGCCAGGGCCCGCTGCGCGAGGGCCACGGCCTGGGCGTGGTCGATCACGGCTCCAACCTCCCGTTTCGTTCCGGTGGGTGCAGTGCGAAGAACCGCTCGTACAGGAGCACCTGGCTGTCGAGCATGTGGCGGCCGGGCACGACGGGCCGCCCGCTGTCCCGGGCGGCCGCGAGCAGGGCGGTCTCGGCCGGCTTCATGATGATGTCGGCGACCGTGCAGGTCCGCGGCAGCCGCGCGGGGTCGAAGGGCAGCGGGTCGCCGGGGCGCATCCCCAGCGGAGTCGCGTTGACCGCGATGTCCACGCCGTCGCCGTCGAAGTCGGCGCCGTCGCCGGCCGTGGTGCGGCCCGGCCAGCGGGCGTCCAGCCGGGCGAGCAGGTCCTGCCGGCGGGCCGCGTCGGGGTCGTACAGCCGCAGCCGGGCGACGCCGGCGGTGAGCAGGGCCGCGGCGACGGCCCGTCCGGCGCCGCCGGCCCCGGCCAGGGCGACGGTCGCGCCGGCGGGGTCGTGGCCGTTCCCGCGCAGGCCGTGGACGAAGCCGGCACCGTCGAAGTTGTCGGCCAGCCAGGTCCCGTCGGGGTTCCTGCGCAGCGCGTTGGCGCTGCCCGCCACCTCGGCGGCCGGGCCCAGCAGGTCGGCGTACCGGCACACCGCGATCTTGTGCGGCACGGTGACGAGGATGCCGTCGAGGTTGCGCGTGCGGCGCAGTCCGCGCATCACCTCGCCGAGGTCGTCGGGGCGGACGTGCACGGGGACCAGCACCGCGTCCCGCGCGGTGCGCGCGAACAGGTCGTTCAGCAGGCCGGGGGCGCGCACCTGGGCGACCGGGTCGCCCAGCACCACGTAGAGCCGGGTCGTGCCCGATATGGCGCTCGGGCCGGGCGGGGCGTCGGGCATGGCGCTCCTCAGGCCGCGGTGGGGGCGGGGCCCGAGGGCAGGTCCGCCAGGACGGAGGAGACCAGGCGTTCGTCGACCCCGGTCACCAGCTCGACTCCCCGCGGGCCGTCCAGCACGAACGTCAGTCCGGCGTCGGGGTCCTGCCCCTTCTTCTTGTCACGCCGCATCAGCTCCACCAGGGTCGCCGCGGACACGCCGGACGGCAGCCAGGTGGGCAGTCCGAAGCTCTCCACCATCTCCCTGTGCTCGGCGACCCGGTCCCGGTCGATGCGGCCCAGCCGGCCCGCGAGCAGGCCCGCGAACACGGTGCCGACCGCGACCGCCTCGCCGTGCCGCCAGGCGTATCCGGTGGCCTGCTCGATGGCGTGCCCGAGCGTGTGGCCGTAGTTGAGGACGTGGCGCGGTCCCTGGTCCCGTTCGTCGCGGGCGACGACCGACGCCTTCAGCGTGACGCTCGCCACGATCTGCCGGGTCAGGTCGAGTCCGCGCAGATCGCCCGCGCCGATGAACGCGCAGCGGGCTATCTCCCCGTAACCGCTGAGCATCTCCCGCTCGGGCAGGGTCTTGAGGAAGTCCGTGTCGCACAGCACGGCGCTGGGCTGCCAGTAGGCGCCGACCAGGTTCTTGCCCTCGGGCAGGTTCACCGCGGTCTTGCCCCCGACGCTCGCGTCGACCTGGGCGAGCAGGGTGGTGGGCAGGTGCACGACCTTGATGCCGCGGTGGTAGAGGGCGGCGGCCAGGCCGACGGTGTCCGTCGTCGTGCCACCGCCGCAGGCGACCACGGCGTCGGACCGGGTCAGCCCCGCGTCCACGAAGGCGCGGCAGTACGACTCGACCGACGCCAGCGTCTTGTGCCGTTCGCCGTCGGTCACCGGCACGACGGTGAACGGCACACCGGGATCGGGGAGTTCCTCTTGCGGTACGGCGCTCACGACGGCGACGCGGCCGACGCCCAGTTCCTCCAGGACGGCGGGGAGCAGCCGGCGTACGCCCGGCCCCACGTGGACGGCGTAGCCGTGGTCCTTCAGCGTGACGTCGATGCGGTGGGTACGGAACTCCGTGTCCCCGCTCCGCGTCTGCGAACGGATTGCGCCCATGCCCTCAGTGCCCCCGTGACTGTCCGGCCCTCACCGACGGCATGCTAGTTAACGTGGGGATCAAGGTCCACCCCTCACCTGTGGGGATCGGCGGTTCCCCGTCCGTTCAGGGTGTTTTACGCCCCTCTTGTTTCAACTGGCATCTATGGTCCTACGGTTGACGAGCGGTTAGGGTTGACAACCGGAGCGACCTGGCCGCCGATCTCAAGCCGACAGCACAACGGGGACTTTCATGCGCCTTAAGGAAAAGTTTCGTGCCGCTCTTACCGCTTCGGCGGCGGAAGGCGGTCGACTCCCGTTCCTGATGAACGACATGGTGATCGAGGAACAGCTTTGCCAAATGCGTTGTTCCTACTGCCTCACCGAGGAGTACAACCTCCTCATGAACGTGCCCGACGCACGGCTGCGGCTCACCACCGACCGCCGGCAGGACTGGCACGAGATACTGGACATGTACCACGAGCACGTGGACGCGCCCATTCTCCGGCTCTCCGGCGGTGAGTTCTTCTGGCTGAAGGGCTCCACCGAGTTCGTCCAGGAGGCGAGCCGCCGCTACGAGACCGTCCAGGTGATCACCAACGGCGTGTTCCTCAACGAGCGGCGCATCGAGGCCCTCGCCGCGATGGGCAACGTCCAGCTGAACATCTCCCTGGACGGGCACACGCTGGAGCTGAACCGGCACCGGCTGCCCCCGAAGCAGGCGAAGCTGCACGACGTCATCATGCGCGCTCTGCACGCGGCGGCCGAAGCCGGGCTGCGCATCGACATCCAGTCGGTGCTCACCGACGCCAACTACGCGGGCCAGCTGGAGTTCGCCCGGTACCTGCGCGACGAGGTGGCGGGCAGCACCACCCTGTACTTCTTCCCCGTGCGCGGCGACACCGCCGAGCGCATGGGACCGCCGCCCGGAAAGCACCTGATGCCGCTGGTGGAGCGCTACGACGAGTTCGCGGACGTGCTGCCGCCGCGCGCCTACGTCGAGCACATGGCCGAGCAGCTCCAGACGAACGTGCGCACCCTGGGCTGTTTCGTCACGGCGACGATGGCCCAGCTCTTCGGCCAGGGCGACGTCTCCGCGTGCCCGCACGCCTGGGTCAAGCCGATGGGCAACCTGGCGCAGGACCGGAAGCTGCTGCTCGACCAGTACGGCTCGCACCAGCACTACGACCTGTTCATGCACGACCGGCCGCGGTTCGGCTTCTGCAAGACCTGCGCCACGCCGTCGGACGTCATCAACCTCTTCTTCCTGGACCGGATCACGGAGGAGGAGATCGGCGCGACGCACCTGTACTCGGGGGAGCGTTCACGCGCCCGGCTGAGGGAGCTGAAGGAGACGTTCCGGCCGGTCGTCTCCCCCGCTCCCGCAACCGGGCAGGACGTCGCTCAGAGCGTCAGCTCCTGATCGCACTCGGCGGCGGCGTACAGCGCCGTGATGAGCTCCTGCACCTCCAGGGCCTGGGCCGGGGCGACCGTGAGGCCGCGGGCCCGGCCCGCCACCGTGTCGAGGAAGCCGCGGATCGCCGCCAGCTCGGGCCGGCGGTCCGCGGCCGTGACCGTGCCCGCGGCGCTGCGCACCTCGCCGCGCCTCAGATCCAGCACGGCGCTCTCGCCGCCGGCGCCGGTGGCCTCCAGGGTGAGGCCCATGACCCGGCTGCGGCGGTCGATGCGCAGCTCGGCGTGACCGGCCGGGAACTCCAGACCGGCGACCACCCGCTCCTCCACGCCGGCGGCGTCCACCCGGCAGGAGACCGGGCGGGGCCGGCCGAAGACGGTGACCAGCAGGTCCAGGGCGTGCGCGCCGAGGTCGACCAGCGCCCCGCCGCCGGCCCGCGCCGCGTCGCCGTACCAGTTCGTCACCGGCCGCCACAGCCGCTGGCCGGCCGTGGTGAAGGTCAGGGTGATCTCGCAGGGCCCCTCGGGCAGCGCCTTGTGGAACGCCGGCAGCAACTCGTGGAAGCGGTAGGGCAGGTTGACCGCGAGCCGGTCGGCGCCCGCCGCCCCGGCCAGCCGGCGCGCCTCGGACAGGTCGGCGGCCAGCGGCTTCTCGCACAGCACGTGCGCTCCGGCCGCGAGTGCCGCCAGGACGGGCTCGGTGTGCGCGTCGTTGGGGGTGCACACCGCCACCACGTCCGGCCTGCCGACCGTGAGGAACTCCTCCAGTCCGGTGGTGACCAGGACGCCGTCGGCCGCCTCGCCGAGCACCGAGCGCGCGCTGTCGACGTCGGTGTCGCAGACGGCCACGAGGGTGTAGTCCTCGTGGCCGGTGACGACGGGGAGGTGGTAGCGCTGGAAGACGCGGCCGCAGCCGACCACTCCGTATCGCAGGGTCATCGGCCCGCTCCCGCCGCGAGGAGGGCCTCGGCACCGCACACGCGCTCCACGCGCTCGCCGAAGTCCTGGAAGGACTCGCCGAGGTGCTCGGCGTCGTACTCGGCCACCAGGTCCCTGAGGTCGGCGGTGAGCCTCGTGACGAGGTCCGGCGGGTCGGTCTCGGCGAGGACGAGTCCGTGGTTCATGAAGGCGAGGAACAGCTCCGGCAGCCCGTTGCGCCAGGCCCGCAGCCGGCTGAGGAAGGCGCGCGGGTTGTGCTCCGTGCCCCGCAGCCGGCGGGCGCCCAGGGCGATCTTCTGGGCGATGAAGGGCAGGACGTTCTCCTTGCGGTCGCTGATCTCCTCGCCGACCTCGCTCCAGGCGCTCCACAGGGCCTCGACGCGCGGGTCCGGCACCCGGTAGTCGCGGCGGGCCGTGCGCAGGATCTCGTAGGCGTCGCCCTCCAGGCCCTCGATGTCGGCGAGCGGGAGCGGTTCCTCGATCTTGTCGTACATCTCCGTGCCGCGCAGCGCGATCGCGCGGTTGATCAGGAAGAACGGGTTGTCGGCCTCGTGGATCCGCGCCGCCACGATGAACTCGAGGTTCTCCCAGAGCTCGTCGATGGTGGTCTTCGGCTCGATCATGATCCAGCCCGGGTCCAGGCCCAGGCCCTTGCGTTTGAACATGCGGGCCGCGTCCAGGTTGTAGGCCACCGTGGTGCCCTTCTTGAAGCGCCGCAGCATGCCGGGGGACCCGGACTCGATGCCCAGCAGCGCGGACGACAGTCCCGCCCGGTGCAGCAGGTCGAGGGCCTCGTGGTCGATCAGTCCGGAGTCGACCCGGAACTCGCAGTGGAACTGGAACTTCAGGCCGCGGCGGAGGACCGTCTCGGCGAACTCGACCGCGTGCGCGAAGCCGTCGCCGAAGGCCCCGCCGAAGTTGTCGTCGTTGAACCAGATGAAACGGGTGCCGAACTCCCGCTGCAGGTACTCGATCTCGTCGACGACGTCACCGGGCGGCCGCATCCGCCAGAAGCCGTCGACCACTCCGGGCTGGCGGGGCGCGTAGCAGAAGGTGCACTTGGCGTGGCAGCCACGGCTGGTGAACGTGGAGGCCACCGGCGTCGCGATGCCCGCCGCCTTGTGGTACTGCAGCACGTCGCGGGCCGGCCAGACGAGGTGGGCGAGGTCGGGCAGCACCGGCATGCCGCTGCTGCGCACCCGGTCGCCGTCGCGGTAGAACAGCCCGGGCGTCTCCCGCCAGTCCGTCCCCGCGGTCAGCCGGTCCATGATGCCGACGACCGTCAGCTCGCCCTCGCCGAAGGTGACGCAGTCGGCCTCGGGCACCTGCTCGGCGATGAGTTTCGCGTTGTAGGTGCAGAAGGCCCCGCCGATGGCGATGAAGACGTCGGGGTCGGCGGTCCGCGCGCACCGGATGAGCCGGATGGCATCGATGATGTGCAGGTCGTACATGATGCTGATGCCGACGAAGCGGGGGCGCTCCCGGCGGATGAGGTCGATGATGGCCTCGTCGCTGGGCGTACGGCCGTGCAGATTCAGCGACGTGACGGAGTGTCCGGCATTGCGCAGGTAGCCGGTGATGCACGCCAGACCCAGGTTCTCCCGGACCTTTTCGTAGAAAATACGCAACGCCGGGTCGAGTTGGACGTATTCCTCGTCGGTGACGGTCACGTTCTGGTTGTTCAGGCTGAGTGCTCCCGTGGCTATCTCACGTGGAGTCAACAGCACGACGTCCGACATCTGACCCTAACCCTTCCCCGTGGTCTGTGAAGCAGTCGATGCGAATAGAGGAGTTACCGCCACGCCCGGAGCATCGCCGAGGTGTCGTGTCCCGCGAGTGTCACTTCAGCCGTTCCCGTCACCGAGACCGACGCGGAATGCGTCGCGCCGACCACCGTATCCGCCATACGCACTTCATGGTCGGTGTCCATCTGTTCGGGCCAGCTCAGCACGGCCGGGGGCAGTTCGGGATCCGAGACCTCCAGCCGTCGCAGCGGAACGCGCAGGCCGACGCCGATCGCCTTCAGCACGGACTCCTTGCGCGTCCAGTAGCGCAGGAAGGCCGCGGACCTCTCGGCGGGCGGGCGGGCGCGCAGGGCGGCCAGTTCCCGGTCGGCCAGGACACGGGGGGCGACCTTCTCCACGTCCGTGCCCCTGCCGTCCTCGACGTCGAGTCCGACGTCCGCGCCGTGGCAGACGGCGAGCCCGATCACCTCACCGCTGTGCGAGACGGAGAAGCGGACGCCCGCGTGGGCGTCACCGGCCGGGACGTCGAGCGTGACCTTGCCGTGCGGTCCGCCGCAGCGCGGGCACACACGGCGCAGGGGCACGTCGGCGGGCGGCAGACCGAGCAGTTCGCCGAGCACCACCCGGCTGACCGCGCAACCGGCCAGGAAACGGCGCCGGTTGTCGTGATCGGCCGTGGCCGCGTAACGGCCGCGCTCCACGGGGTCGAGCAGTTCCACCAGAGCCGGGTGCGCGTCGGCCAGGCGTGCCCACCACACGTGGACGGGGCGGGGCGGACGGTCCCGCGCCGTCACGCGGTGGCCTTCAGCCGCACTTCCCCGACGAGCCGGAACCCCATGTGCGGCACCTTGAGGATCTGGGCGCCCGAGCCGACCTCCCGGAACCGGGCCCTCAACGCCTCGATCACGTCCCTCGGGTCCTCGCCGGTCAGCCGCAGCAGGTCGGGCCGGGAGACGATGACGGCCCGGCGTTCGGCGAGCGCGCGCAGGGCTCCGGCCTCGGCCCCGGTCAACCGCACGGACGCGGACGGCGTGGTGAGGACGCCGGACTCGTCCAGGTCGAGGACCTGGGCGGACGCGGGGGCGGCGACGTCCCGCAGGTAGGTCAGGAACGACACGAGGCGCTCCACGCCGAGCGGCGCGGCCATGACGAAGCCGGCGCCCGAACGGACCGCCGCCAGCGTGCCCCTGGCGGACGGTGCCGGCTGCACGAGGACGGCGTACGCGCCGTCCCGGGTGATCTCGCGCACCTCGAGCGGGGCCGAGCCGTCCGCCTCGGCGGCCACGAAGGCGACGAGGAGGTCGTCCCTGACGTGCTCGGCCGTTCCCCGCGGGTCCTGCGCCTCGGGCTCCTTCAACGGCAGTCCGGTGCGCTCGCAGGCCTCCCGCAGGCGGGCGGCTTCCGGCGCGGCAAGTCCCCGGGTGAGTACGTACATACTGTTCGAGCCTCTCGTCACGTGCCGACCGCAGAGTGGATCACAGACCTGTCGCGTGCTCCTGCTGCCTTTCTCCTTCCCATAGTTCCATGATCGGCCCTTGGTCTACACTCCTGCGCATGCCAGAGCGTCCCTCCCCCGCTCCCCTGACCAGGCGCACGACCGGCCCACTCACGGGGGAAGACCGTCCGATCCGGCTGCCGCACGCCGAGTTCGACGGTGACGAGGTGCGGTTCCTGGGCGAGCCGGTCGACCCGGCGGTCTTCCCCGAGTCGGCCGCGAAGCTGTGGTTCGCGTGCGACGGTACCCGGCCGTACCGCTCCTGGCCTTCCCCCGAGCGGGAGTTGATCGCCGACTGGCACGCGGCGGGCCTGGTGGTCGCCGTTCCGTCACCCCGCACGCGACCGTCACGTGCCCTGACCGTCCTCTCCCCTCACCCGGACGACGCGGAACTGGCCCTGGGCGCGCTGCTCGCCCGGTTCGGCGGCCGGGTGGTGGACGTGTTCTCGCAGGAGACCTGGACGCGCCGCCCCTACTACCGGAGCCGTCCCGAGCTGGCCTCGCGTCTGCTGCTGGAGGAGGAGCGGGTGGCGTGCGGGGTGCTCGGCGTGGAACTGACCGTGCTCGGGCAGGTGGACGCCGCCGACCGGGCCGCCTGGCAGGAGGGGTACTTCCTCGAGCCGCACGCCGTGGACACGGCCCGCGCGACGGAGCCGGAGCTGTTCGAGCGCATCCTGACCGAACTGGCCGCCGAGGTGGCGGGCGGTCAGCCGGTGCTCGTGCCGCTGGCCGTGGGCGGGCACGTCGACCACGTCCTCACCCGGCAGGCCGCGCTGGAGCTGATCGCGCGCAAGACGCTGGAGCCCGAACGGGTCGCGTTCTACGAGGACATGCCGTACTCGCTGTTCGCGGACGCCGCGGCCGAGGCCGGCCGGCTCGGCGTCGGCCCGGGAGCGGCCGCGCCGGCCCCGCTGCTGGTCCCGGCGTCGGAGGCGGCCGTGCGCACCAAGCAGGAGGCGCTGTGGCCCTACCGGCTCCAGGTGCTGGAGGCGGTCTCGAAACGGATCGTCCGCCACGGCCGGCGGCTGGGCACGCCCGGGTGGGCGGAACGCCTCTGGGTGCTGCCGGAGTCCGCCGGGGCGTTCGGGGAGCTGGCGTCCACGGCGGCGGCGGAAGCCGCCGCGGCCGGGTGAGGCGTCGCGGCATGCGACTGCACACACGGCAGTGGGGCACCGGTGACCGGGTCGCCGTCCTCGTCCACGGTCTCATGGCCGACCACCGCACCTGGCAGGAGCTGGTCCCGGTCCTCACCGGGCGCGGGTACCGCGTCCTCGCCGTCGACCTGCGCGGGCACGGGAACAGCGGCCGGGGGGCGTACGCGCCGCACCTCTTCGCCCAGGACCTGCTGGAGACGCTGCCCCACGGTCCCGAGCTGGCGCTGGGCCATTCGCTCGGGGCACTGGCCCTGGCGCTCGCGGTGCCGGAACTGGAGCCGGAGCGTGTCGTCTACTCGGAGCCGGCCTGGCGGCTGGGGGGCCCGGACGGCACCCTCGATCCGGCCGTCTTCGCGCTCTTCAAACGCGCGCCCCAGATGCTGATCAGGAGTCTGCGCCCGCAGTGGGGGGAGAGCCGGGTCGCGGCCGAACTGGCGGCCCTGGAGGCCTGGGACGAGAGGTCGGCGCTCGCCCTCTCCGCGTACCGTGCCGCCGATCACACTCCGGAGAGGCCGTTGGCGCGTTCCCTCGTCCAGGCCGCGGAGCCGAGCACGCTGGTGAGCGCCGGGATGCGGGCGGAGCTGACCCGGCGCGGGTTCGAGGTGCGGACCGTGCCGGACGCCACGCACGCGATCCACCGGGACGACTTCGACGCGTTCCTCGGGTCGCTCTCGGGGTGGCTGTGAGCGGTGCGGGTCAGTGCACCGCGCGCAGCATGCGCGTCACGTTGATCCTCGTGGGCGAGAGGGCCGACTCGACGCTCTGCATCATCCGTTCGCCGTTCAGGCGGCCGTAGGCGAGCAGGTCGATGTTGGCCAGGCTGTATTCCGGCCAGGTGTGGATGCTCAGGTGCGAGGCGGAGAGCAGGAGGATGGCGGTGACGGCGCCGTTGGGGAAGACGTGCGAGGACTCGCCGAGCACCGTGGCGTTCCCCTTCTCCGCGGCGGTGCGCAGGACCTGGAGGATGCGCTGTTCGTCGGTCAGGATGCTGTGGTCGCTCACCCAGACGTCGACTGCGTACGAGCACAGGTCGTCGACGTTGATGTCCTCGGTGGCAGAAGTGCTGGAGTCGGTCATGGGGAACCGGGGGGTCGCTGGTCGCTCGCCCC
Organism: Streptomyces sp. NPDC031554; assembly: GCF_055580685.1. Lineage (NCBI taxonomy): Bacteria > Bacillati > Actinomycetota > Actinomycetes > Kitasatosporales > Streptomycetaceae > Streptomyces > Streptomyces sp. NPDC031554. The sequence goes on from NZ_JBVIKX010000010.1 coordinate 64,092, forward strand.
CGTCTCCTTTCAGGTAGGTGGGTGCCGGTCCGCGCGGCCGGAGCGGCAGGTCGGCGGGGCCGGTCCGCTGACTCCCGGCGCGGCGCAGCGTAACATCCGGGGTGCCCCGGGGCTCGCGGACACCCTCCGTCAAGAGGACGGCGGGCGACCACGTCGGAACGGCCGGAAACCGCGGCCGGCGAGGAACAGTGAAGGAGCGGAGCTCTTGGAGCGGCAGGGCGTATCGAACCCCGAATTCCAGGCACTCGACTGCATTTCGGCGACCTTCGGCATCACGGCGGCCTGGCTCGGCCACGATCCGAGCGTTCTGGGAGAGCACTGGGGGTACCACCGCAGGGCGGACGGCGTCGACGCCGAATGGCCCGTGGAACGGCTCGGGATCCACCGCCGGACACCCGAGGAGATCCTGCACGAGTGGCACGGCCTGGTCGCCGACCATGTCCGGCACGACGGTCCGGTACGGGCCGAGGAGTACATCCGGGCCCAACTGCTGGACGGGAACCCGGTGATCGCCTGGGTGGACACCTTCCACGTCCCCCACAGCTCCTTCCACCGGCAGCAGCACCACTCGCACCGGATCGTGATCCACCCCGGGGACGGTGAAGTCGGCCAGGAGAGCGGTTCGTTGCGGATCGTCGACCGCTATCAGGGCTCCCTCTTCGACGGCTTCATGGACAGCGACGTCCTGTTCACCGCCATGTCGTCGGACGCGCTCGGAGAAGCACGCAGGGGCGACCCCGACTGGCGCAACCGCACCGTGGTGCTCAGAGCCGGCGGGCCGGACCCCGGACAGCGCCAGGAGGCGTCGACGGCTCGGGCGCGCCAGGAGCGGTTCCGCTCCGCCGTCGCCCGGAGCACGAACTCCCGCGCCGGCACGGACCTGGTGCTCGCGTGCGCCGACGAACTGCGCACCGTCCCGGACGCCTTCACCTCGCTCAGCCCTGTGGGAATGATCGAGGTCAGCGCCTGGTTCGGTGAACTGGCCAGCCAGCGCGCCCTGAACGCGCGCTTCCTGCGGGCCGCCGCCGACAGCTGCGCGCTGCCGTCCCTGCACGATCGGGCCGCCGACGCGGAGGCTCTCGCCAGGCGTTGGGAAATGACCCGGAACTACTTCTTCCTGCGCTTCCGGAAGGGAACCGCCGCGGTGCGGCGCATCGCGGACCTCATCACCGAGACGGCGGCCCTCGAGAAGGAATGGAACGCGAAGGTACGGGACTCCCTCGCTCCCTCCGGCGCGCGGTCCGCGGACCGCGCGCGCGGGGAACGGCCCGCGGTGCCCTGAGCGGCATCCCGCCCCGCGGCGCCCCGTCGGCACGGCAGGAGCGGGGGCGCCGGTCCTCAGGCCGGGGAGGGCGAAGGCGCCCGCGGGCTGGCATGATCCTCACGGGAGCGCAGCCGTCGCCCGCAGGCCCGTCATCGAGGAGCAGCCCGTGAACGACCTTTCCTACAGCGACTTCGAGGCCGCACTCCGGCAGTCACTGCCGTTCCTCGACGAGGGGACCCCCGTCGACGCGCACGCGAGCCTGACGGAACTGGGCCTCGATTCGCTGACCTTGCTCAGTCTGGTGGCGGAGCTCGAGGACAGGTTCTCGGTGGAACTGCCGGACGAGATGCTGGTCATGGAGACCTTCGCGACGCCGTCCACCTTGTGGAACAGCCTGGTGGAGCTGCCCCGCGCATGAAGGTCCGCGCCGGATCGCCGGGGCGGAGCCACGGTCGGCGGTCGGCGGTCGGCGGAGAATTCCGCGGGAGCCCGCGGAGGCCGAGCCCGGGCGGGAGGAGCGGCACGCCCCGGGTGGCAAAGGGCCGACGCCCGTCCGGACCCGTGCGAGGTCCGGACGGCCGTCGGCCGGTCGCCGGCGTCCCGTCGGGCGCGTCCCGGCACAGGGCGCTCCGTCAGTGGCCGGCCGCCGTCGCCTGGCGCGCGGCCGGGGGCGCGTCGTGCCGGCCGTCGGTGCCGAGCGCCTGCAGGATCTCCTCCACGCTCTGTCTGGCGTCGCCGAAGAGCATGCCGCTGTTCTCGCGGAAGAAGAGGGGGTTCTGCACGCCCGCGTAGCCGGAGGCCATGGAGCGTTTGAAGACGATGACCTGCTCGGCCTCCCAGACCCGCAGCACCGGCATGCCCGCGATCGGGCTGGCCGGGTCCTCGGTGGCGGAGGGGTTGACGGTGTCGTTGGCGCCGATGACCAGGACGACCGAGGTGTCGGTGAAGTCGTCGTTGATCTCGTCCATCTCCAGGACGATGTCGTAGGGCACCTTCGCCTCGGCGAGCAGCACGTTCATGTGACCGGGCAGGCGTCCGGCGACGGGGTGGACGCCGAAGCGGACCTCGACGCCCCGCTCGCGCAGCCGCTTCGTCAGCTCCGCGACCGGGTGCTGGGCCTGCGCGACGGCCATGCCGTATCCGGGCGTGATGATCACCGAGCGGGCCTGCGCCAGCAGCCCGGCCGCCTCCGCGGCCCGCATCTCGCGGTGCTCGCCGTGGTCCTCCTCGCCTCCCGAGGGCGCCTCGATGCCGAAGCCGCCCGCGATGACGGAGAGGAACGACCGGTTCATCGCCTTGCACATGATGTACGACAGGTAGGCGCCGGAGGACCCCACCAGCGCGCCCGTGACGATGAGCAGGTTGTTGTCGAGCAGGAAACCCGCCGCGGCCGCCGCCCAGCCCGAGTAGCTGTTCAGCATGGAGACGACGACCGGCATGTCGCCGCCGCCGATCGAGGCGACCAGGTGCCAGCCGAGCACCAGCGCCAGCACGGTCACCGCGATCATCAGGGGCAGGTTCGGGCTGATCGTGAACCAGACGGTCAGCCCGGCGAACGCCACGAGCGCGCCGATGTTCAGCGCGTTCTTGCCCGGCAGCATCAAAGGGCTGGACCTGATGCGCGCCGAGAGCTTGAGGAAGGCGACGATCGAGCCGGTGAACGTGACCGCGCCGATGAAGACCCCGATGAGCACCTCGGCGTGGTGGATGCCCAGCAGGTCGGCGCCGACCCTGGTCTGCGCCGCGCCGTGGGACTCCACCTCCAGGTAGCTGTTCCAGCCCACCAGCACCGCGGCGAGGCCGACGAAGCTGTGCAGGACGGCGATCAGTTCGGGCATCTGCGTCATCTCGACGCGGCGGGCCCGCCACAGGCCGGCCGCCGCGCCGAGCGCCGTCGCCAGCACGATCAGCGCGACCGCTCCGGCGGTGATGCTCTGCGCCGCCACGACCACGGTGGCGACCAGGGCGAGGGCCATGCCGGCGATGCCGTAGACGACGCCCGCGCGGGAGGTGCGGTGCTGGGAGAGGCCGGCCAGGCTGAGGATGAACAGCAGGGCGGCGACCAGGTCGGCGGCGTGTGAGGCCGTCAGGGATGTCATCTCGGCTCAGCCTTTCGAGAACATGGAGAGCATGCGGCGGGTGACGGCGAACCCTCCGAAGATGTTGACGCTCGTCAGCAGGATCGCCACGAAGGACAGCGTGGTGACGATCCGGCCCTCGTGCCCGATCTGCAGCAGGGCGCCGATGACGACGATCCCGGAGATCGCGTTGGTCACCGACATCAGCGGGGTGTGCAGCGCGTGGTGCACCTTGCCGATGACGTAGTGGCCGATGACCACCGCCAGTGCGAACACGGTGAAGTTCTCGGCGAGTTGTGCGGGGGCGAAGGCCACCAGCAGGAACATCGCGAGCATCCCGAGCCCGATCAGGCCGAAGCGCCACGCGGGCGTCGGCGTCGACCGCTTCGGTCCGGGCGCCGGGGGTGCGGCCGCGGGCTGCGCGGCGGGCGCGGCCGAGACCGCGACGGGCGGCGGCGGCCAGGTGACGTCGCCGGCGCGCACCACGGTCACCGCCCGCTGCACGACGTCGTCGAAGTCGACGACCAGCTGCCCGTCCTTGCCGGGGGTGAGCAGCTTCATCAGGTTCGCCAGGTTGGTGCCGAACATCTGCGAGGCCTGGGCCGGGAGGCGGGAGGCCAGGTCGGTGTAGCCGATGATGGTGACGCCGTTGTCGGTCACCACCGTCCGCCCCGGCACGGTGCCCTCGACGTTGCCGCCCATCGCCGCCGCCATGTCGACGATGACGCTGCCGGGCTTCATCACGGCCACGTCGCCGGCCGTCAGCAGGCGCGGTGCCGGCCGGCCGGGGATCAGGGCGGTGGTGATCACGATGTCCACGTCCGCTGCCTGCTCGCGGTAGAGCTCGGCGGCGGCGCGGTCGTAGTCGGCGGAGGTGGCCTTGGCGTAGCCGTCGGTGCTCGCCTCCTGGGCGGCTCGCACCGGCAGGTACTCACCGCCCAGCGACTTCACCTGGTCGGTGACCTCCGGCCGCGGGTCGGTGGCGCGCACGATCGCGCCGAGGCTGGAGGCGGCGCCGATCGCCGCGAGTCCGGCCACGCCGGCGCCGGCCACCAGCACCTTCGCCGGGGGCACCTTGCCCGCCGCGGTGACCTGGCCGGTGAAGAACCGGCCGAAGGCGTGCGCGGCCTCGACGACCGCGCGGTAACCGGCGATGTTGGCCATCGAGGACAGGACGTCCATCGACTGGGCCCGCGAGATGCGCGGCACCGCGTCCAGCGCCAGGGCGGTCACCCCGGCGTCGGCGAGCGCGCGGAGCAGCTCGGGGTTCTGCGCCGGGGCCAGCAGGGCGACCACGGTGGCCCCTCTGCGCAACCGGCGGACCTCCGTGTCGGAGGGGGCGTTCACCTTGAGGACGACGTCCGCGTCCCAGGCCTCGCCGATGCCCGCGCCGGCGTCGGCGTACGCCTGGTCGCCGAAGCCGGAGGCCTCACCGGCCCCGGACTCGACGACGACCTCGTAGCCGAGCCCCAGCAGCGTGCGCACCGTTGCCGGGGTCGCCGCGATCCGTGTCTCCCCGGGGACGGACTCGGCCACTACGCCGACGCGCCGGGGAGGATGCTGTGAGCGTTCTTGAGCAGACATGTCCTGTATCTCTCGTCAGAAGAGGGTGTGGAGGGGAAATCTGCGCTCGGGGCGGTGGAAACGTCCTCCCCCGTGATCGCGGAACCTACCCGTCGGACGGGGAGGGGCCAACGTGAACGGACGGTGACGTGCTTCACCTTGCGCGAACGGCCCGGAACGGTCGGCAACGGCGCGGAACGGCCGGCCCGCGCGGGACCCGGCCGGCGGGCTTCGAGCCGTCGGGGCCTCTCCCCCGGCACCTCGGGACCTCTCCCCGGGCACCGGGGCGGCGCCCCGGACGAGGAGGACGAACCGCGCCGTCGTCCGGGGCGCCCGCCGCGTTCCGCGAGGCAGCCGTCGCATAGGGTTCGGGCACGGCGCACAGCCCTGGTCCGGGCCCCTTCGGCCCCCTCGCGGACGAGGGGACGAGCCGTGCCCGCCTCCTCCGCCCGACCCTTCAGGAGCGACTCGATGAAGCGAAGGACCCGCCCGGCACTGGCCCTGGTGCTGGCGCTGGGCGGGCTGCTGTCAGGATGCGGTTCCGCTCCGGACGAGCGCCCCTCGACGGCCCGGGAAGAGCCCTTCTGGCAGGCCGAGTTCGACGGAGCGGCGGGTACCCGTCCGTCGGAGCGGTCGTGGAACACCGAGATCGGGAACCGGGACGCCGAGGGGTGGGGCAACAACGAACTGCAGTACTACACGGACGACGCGGCCAACTCCGCGCTCGACGGCTCGGGGCACCTCTCGATCTCGGCGCGGCCGGCCCCCGCGGGGTCCGGACTTCCCTGCTACACACAGGAGTTCTGTACCTGGACGTCGGCCCGCCTGACGACGGAGAAAAAGGTCGCGCTCACCCACGGACGTGCGGAGATCCGCGCGAAGCTGCCCACCGGGACGGGGCTGCTGCCGGCGATCTGGATGCTGGGCGACAACGGCGTCGAATGGCCCGGCCAGGGTGAGATCGACATCTGCGAGGTGGTCGGCGGGGAACCGCGGACGGTGTACGGCACCGCGCACGGGCCGACCTACTTCAATGAGGACGGGATCGGCGGCTCCACCGCCCTTCCGGCCGACGCCTCGCAGGCGTTCCACACGTACGCCGTCGACAAGCAGCCCCGCCGCATCACCTGGTCCGTCGACGGAGAGCCGTACTTCACCCTGACCCCGTCGGAACTGCCCACGCCGGACGACTGGGTCTTCGAACAGGACATGCACCTGCTGCTCAACGTCGCCGTGGGCGGCGACTGGCCCGGCCCGCCCGGCCCTTCGACGCCGTCCCCCGCGACGATGACGGTCGACTACGTGCGCTTCTACGGGACGGGCCGGGCGTGACCGCCCCGCGGCGCGCCGCACCTCGCCCGGTGACCGCCGCTACGCGCCGCTGCCCGACCGCGTGCTCTGCCACCGTGTGAGGAGTCGCCGGGTGGAGGCCGCGGTCGGGTCGGCGGGGCCGAGGGCCCGTTCCATGGCGGCGACGATCGCGGTCATGTCGTCGACGGCCGCGCCGTTGTCGGGGCTCGTGCGGTCGTAGCGCAGGATGGTGAGGGAACTGCGGGCGATCAGGACGAGGTTGTGGTCGGCGCCGAGATGCTCGGTGCCGGTGGCGATGACGTCCTCGTACGCCGCTTCGGCCTCGTCGGCGCGGCCGTCCTGACCGAGCCACTCGGCGAGGCAGTGGCGGGCGGCCAGGGTGTCGGGGTGACCGGGGCCGAGGACCGGTGTGATGTCGTCGATGAGCTTGCGCATCTCGGTGAGGCGGCCGGGCAGGTCGCCCGCCTCACCGCGCACCTGCAGGCCCAGCAGCCGGGTCGACAGGGTGTCGGGGTGGTCCGGTCCCAGCACACGGGTCAGGTCCGGGAGGACGGACCGCAGGCGGGGCAGTGCGAGATCGGCCCGGCCCCGTGGCAGGCACACCACCGCCGACAGGACGCGGGCGCGCAGCACGGCCGGATCGTCGCCGCCCAGACGCAACTGCGCCAGGGCCACCGGGAACGGGACCTCACGGTGCGCCAGTCCGGCGAGCACCGTGAAGGCGCACAGCGCCACGAGCAGGTGCAGCCACAGCATCCCGCCGATCGGCACGACGAGGGCGCCCGCACCCGCGAGGACCAGTCCCCCCACGGGCCAACGCCATGGTTTCGATATTCGCCGCATCCGAGCATGATGACGCCCCACCCGCACCGGAAGGAAGGCTTCCGATCACTCGTCCGTCCCGGGGGAAAGGCCCCGGTGTCCTACTCGGACACCAGCCGCAAAGCAGCGGCGTGATCACGTACTCGCCGCCGTGGCCGGGCGGTCGAGGCCCGTGCGCGGCCGAGGCGGACGTGCCCGACCGGTTCGGTGCCGGCGTTCACCGGCCGGGGCGGCTCGGCCCCACCGGCCCCGGCTTGCGTACGGCCGGGGTCGGCACGTCGAGCGCCTTGGCGAGCTGGGGCACAGGGCGGAAGCGGGCGGTGCGGTACTGGACGGCCACCTTGCCCTTGCCGGTCCAGCACGGGAGCCCGCGGGGGCGGCGCGGGTTGGCATCGGGCAGTCGTACGATTCCACGCGCTTGTGGTCGTCGTTCACGACCACTGACCGTTTCATGAGGGTGTTTCAGGCATCCAGCCGTTTGCGACGACTCGTGAAAGCGGTCCTCCTCCCTCTGCGGCGCGGGTCAGCGCTGCGATCCGGATTCCGCCGCGGACGACCTCTCCGGTGCCATGCCCTCCGTGACGCTCAGCTCCTGGATCCCCACGACAGACAGCAGTTCCAGCTGCTCGGCTCCCGGGCTTCCGGGCGGGGCGGTGAACCACAGCAGGCGTTGCCGTCCGTCCTCGCTGAGGAGGTTGTAGCAGTCGAGTTCGATGACGCCGAGCATGGGGTGGACGATCCTCTTGTGGTCCATGCGGCGCACCGCGACGTCGTGGGTGTCCCAGAGAGCTGCGAACTCCTGGCTGCGGCGGCGCAGCGCGGCGACCATCTTGGTGACCTCCGCGTCCCGGCCGCGCCGGGCGGCCGCTGCTTGGAGGTCGGCCACGAAGACCCGGGAGTGGTGCGGGTGGTCCTCGGGCGGGTAGATCTCGCGTGCCCGCGGGTCGGTGAACCAGCGGTACACGAAGCTCGCCGCCGGGCCGCGGTGCGCCGGGGACTTGCCCAGCAGGGCCAGGGCCAGGTCGTTTTCCACCAGGGTTTCGTGCAGGTCGGTGATGACGCGCGCGGGGGTGCTGGACAGCCGGTCCAGGAGTCCGAGAAGCGCGGGCTGCACGTGTGCCGACGACCCGCGTACCGACGGGGGGACCGGCCGTTCGGCCAGGTGGAACAGGTGGTCGCGCTCATCGCCGTTCAGGCGCAGGGCTCGGGCGAGGGCGGCCAGGGTCTGGGCCGAGGGCTGCACGCCGTTCTTTGCGCTGCCGCGTTCCAACTCGGTGTAGTAGTCGGCCGACAACCCTGCCAGCTGCGCGACTTCCTCGCGGCGCAGGCCGGGGACGCGCCGGCGCGGGCCTTGGGGCAGGCCGACCTCGGCGGGGCGGATGCGGTCGCGACGTGTCCTGAGGAAGGCACCGAGTTCTGGAAGGTTCACCCCTCCATGGTCGCTCGTCGGCCAGAGCACAGCCAGGGGGTGGCGTCCCCTGGGTGGACACAGCCCTGGTTGGGGACGGGGGACCGGCGGATCGTGGAGGACGCAGCAGGGCGACGGCAAGGCCGCGGCCCGCCCCCCCTCCACCACAGGAGTCAGCTATGCCCATCCCCCCTTCCCCCGACGGGACCGCTTCCTCGGCCCGGCCCTCCGCCTCCCCCCGTGTCGCGATCGTCACCGGCGGCTCGCGCGGCATCGGCCGCCGGACCGTCGGCCGGCTGGCCGCCGACGGGTACGCCGTCGTGGTCGGCTATGCCGGTAACCGGGACGAGGCCGAAGCCGCCGCGAAGGAGGTCGTCGCCGACGGCGGCCGGGCGATCGCAGTACGTGCGGACGTCGCCGACGAACACGCGGTCGCGGCCTTGTTCGACGTGGCCGAAGGAGAGTTCGGCGGCGTCGACGTCGTCGTGCACGCGGCCGGGCGGATACACCTGGCTCCGATCGCCGAGCTGGACCTGGCCGTGCTGGACGACCTGCACCGCACCAACGTCCGCGGCACGTTCGTCGTCGTCCAGCAGGCCGCCCGTCGTGTGCGCCCCGGCGGCGCGATCGTGACGTTCTCCACGTCCGTGGTGGGGCTGGCCTTCCCGGGCTACGGCGCGTACGCCGCCGGCAAGGGCGCGGTCGAGGCGCTGACGCTGATCCTGGCCCGGGAGCTGCGGGGCCGGGACGTCACCGCCAACACCGTCGCGCCCGGCCCCACGGCCACCGCGCTGTTCCTGGACGGCAAGGACGAGGAGACCATCGCCCGCCTGGCCGCCCAGCCCCCGCTGGAGCGCCTCGGTACCCCGGCCGACATCGGCGAGGTCGTCGCCTTCCTGGCCTCCCCGGCCGGCCACTGGATCAACGGACAGGTCATCCGCGCCAACGGCGGAATCGTCTGAACCGCCCGCGGCCACCCCCACCGATCGACGAAAGGCCCTGCCATCAGGAACGACGAAACAGGGAAGGTCGTCCTCGTCACCGGGGCCTCCAGCGGCATCGGGGCACTGTCCGTGCGTGCGCTGGCCCTCGCCGGGCACACCGTGTACGCGGGCATCCGCCAGATCGCGACCCGCAACGCGGCCGCAGCGGCCGACCTGACGCGCTACAGCACCGACCACCAGGTCGACGTGCACGCCGTCGAACTGGACGTCACCTCCCAGGACTCCGCCGACGCCGCAGTCGACCGGATCCTCGCCGAGCACGGCCGGCTGGCCGTGGTCGTGCACAACGCCGGGCACATGGTCCTGGGCGCCGCCGAGGCGTTCACCGCCGAGCAGTTCGCGGAGCTGTACGACGTGAATGTCCTGGGCGCCCAGCGCGTCAACCGCGCCGCCCTGCCGAAGTTGCGTGAGCAGGGCTCAGGGCTGCTGGTGTGGATCGGCAGTTCCAGCACCCGCGGCGGCTGCCCCCGTTCCTGGCCCCGTACTTCGCCGCCAAGGCCGCGATGGACTCCCTGGCCGTCAGCTACGCCGCCGAGGTGCTCCCGTTCGGCATCGACAGCGCGATCGTAGTGCCCGGCGCGTTCACCACCGGCACCAACCACTTCGCCAACGCAGGCGCCCCCGCCGACATCACCCGTGCGGAAGCCTACGACCAGCGGCACCGGTCCCTCATGGGCGATCTGGGCAAGCGCCCGGCCGCGCTCATCCCTTCGGACGCCGACGTGACCGAAGTCGCTGAAGCCGTCGCGCGACTGGTCGCGATGAGGCATGGCACTCGACCTCTGCGCACTCACATAGACCCCGGCCGAGACGGCAGCGAAATCGTCTCCGCGGTCGCCGACCGCCTCCGCGCCGACTTCTTCCGCCGCATCGGACTGGACAGCCTGCTCACCGCGGGCAGCTCCCTGTAACACCCATTGAGAGAAGGAACAACCAGCCATGCCTTTCGCGAACTTCAAGGTCCCCGAGAAGACCCTCACCCCGAAGCAGAAGGAGGAGATCGTCACCCGCACCACCGAGCTGTACGTCGAGATCTACGGCGAGCGCGCCCGCAACAACACCATGGTGTTGGTCGAAGAGGTCGCCGACGGCGGCTGGGGCATCTCCGGCAACGTGCTGACCCTCGCCATGCTCGGCGAGGCGACACCGACCGACACCAGCGGCGTCTGACCGCACCGGCCGCCATCCGGCCAGGACAGCGGCTTTGAAACCGAGGGCCCCCGGGCCGAACGTCCGCCGACACGGTCTCGTTCGCCCGGGGGTCGGCGGGATCGCCCTTCATCGCTTCCCCGTATTCTCGACGGCCTCGAGCCCGCCGTGGATCTCGCGGCGCCGGCGTGTACTTCCCGAAGTCGGTGGCCGGGACCTCCACCGGATCGGCGACGTACTCCACCGCGACCGGCGGGACCTCTTCCAGCACATCGGGGAACCGGCCTTCCCGTTCGAAGGACTTCGGCAACAGGCTGAAGCCGAACCGGGTCGCTCCGCTCTCGTCCGCCACCAGGTCCCAGTCGCCGTCCACCAGCGTCCGGTTCGCCAACGGCTCCTCCGGCGACCGCTCTTGCCGCACCCGCCTCTTCGGCCTCGATCAGTCGATCAGACCAATGATGGCGTCAAGGGGTGGGGAACCGGCATCGCGCGTGCCCGGCGGCACGGTCGTCATGCGGGTCGGGTCGTCACGTCAGGTCGCGCGGGGCCGGCCGTCGCCCGGCCGGCCGTCCTCCGGGGAGGTGGTCAGATAGTCGTAGGTGCCGGTGATCTCCAACAGGCGCCGCAGTGCCGGTCCTATGTTGTCCAGGTGGAAACGGAGGCCGTCCTGACGGGCGGAACGGTGGATCTGCAGCAGGGTCGCCAGCCCCATGGAGTCGACCGTCTCCAGGCCCCGGCAGTCCAGGCGCAGATCCTCGACGTCCTCACCGTCCAGGAGAGCCAGTCTCACCTGGTGGAGCACGTCGCCGCTGGTGTCGTAGTCCAGGTCCCCCTCGAGGGCCAGGCGTACGGTGCGGCGGCCGCTCGGGGACGGGGTCTCCACGGGGTCCGCGTCGGGCGAGGTAGTCACAGAATTCGTCCAGCGTCTCGGGGTCAGGGACAGGGTGCGAGCGCGGCTCGTCCGGCATCGATGAAACGGCGGGCGCGGGGGAAGTCGCGCAGTTGCTCCTCCAGCAGGTCCAGGCCGGGCACGAGGGAGCGCGCGGGCACGCCCCGGGCGGTGAGGAGGTCGGCCGTCCAGGTCAGGAAATCGGTGAAGATCTCAGGGGCGTCGACGTACAGGGCGGCGGTCAGGAAGTCGACGATGTGGGCGAGGTCCTCCGCTGTCCGTTCCCGCTGCGCCTCGGTGTAGGCACTCATGGGAGGAAAACGCTGTTCGAGGGAGTGGAAGATCTCGCGGACCAGGCGGGTGGAGGCGCCCGCCACCATCGTGTACTCCTGGTCGCCCAGGTGCGGCAGGTCGTCGATCGCCTGGTGGGCGGCCGCCGGCCGGGCCAGGAGACCGGAGGTGAGCCGGTCGGCGGCGGCCCGCGCGTCGGGCTCCCACGCGTCGGCGCCCAGCAGACGGGCGTACCGGCCGTCGGCACCGAAGGCGAGACCGCCGGCCATGACCGGGGTACCAGTGGCCTGGACGGCGGTGATCGCCGTGTGGGCGAGGGGCAGCCGCGTGGGCAGGGAACTGGACAGGCACACCGCGTCCGGTCCGGTGCGGTGGACGTGGCCGATCAGATGGGCGGTGGGCACCTGCGCGCCGAGGTAGTCCACCCGGCAGCCGCGGAGCCGCAGCGTCTCCGCCACCAGGCGGGCGGGCAGCGCGTGCCATTCCTGGTCCACGCAGGCGACGGTGACGCGACAGCCGGGCGCGGAGGGCCGGACGATGGGCAGGACGGCGATGACCCGCTCGTTGATGGCGGTGGCGACGTGCTCGTCCGCCACGCTCATGCGGCCGGCCGCCCACTCCCCGCCGACCTTGCGCTGGACGGACCCGATGACGTCCAGCAGGACCGCCTCGGGCTCCAGTCCGGCGCGCAGGGCTTCGGTGACGACGTCGACGGCCGCGTACTCGTCCCCCGCCCGGACGGCCGCCCAGAGCCCGTCCGCCCAGCGGGGGGCCTGCTCGCCGTCGTGGGGTGAGGTGCGGCCGGCGTCGACGCCGGGCGGGCGCGAGCCCTGGTGGGTGTCGGTGAGGTGGCCGGTCATGCGGTGTACCTGCCCCGGGTCGTCCCGTCCACGGCACTGAGGTGGGTGCCACGTGGGGCGGTGATGGCCATGAGGGCGATGTCGTCGTGGCGTCCGCCGCCGATCCACTGGGAGGCGACCATCTGGATGCGCTCGACGACGGCCTCGGCGGGCATGCCGGCGCACTCCCGGGCGGCACGCCGCAGGCGCTGCTCGCCGAACATGGTGTCGCCGAGGGGGCCGCCCCTGGCTTCGGTGACGCCGTCGGTGAACATCAGGCACGTCTCCCCCGGGGCGAGTCTGACGCTCGCGGTCCGGGAGGTGATGGCCGGCATGACGCCGATCAGGGTCCCCCGGGTGTCGGCCTCCTCGACCGTTCCGTCGCCGCGCACGATCAGCGGTGTGGGATGGCCGGCCGAGGTCAGGCGCAGCACCACGTCGCCCTTCTCGCGGCGTACGGACGCCAGCACCAGGGTGGCGAAGCGGGTGTGGTGGCTGTTGCGCATGGCGTTGTTCAGCAGGCGCAGCATCTTGTCGTGGTCGTCGGCCATGGGCAGCAGGGCGTGCAGCGTGTTGCGGATCTTCCCGGTGAGCACGGCGGCCTCCAGGCCCTTGCCGGCCACGTCCCCGAGCACGGCGAGCGTCTCGGGGGAGTCGTCGGTCGGCGGGTGGACGTCGTAGAAGTCGCCGCCCACGCGCTCGGAGTCCTTGCTGGGCCGGTAGCCCCCGGCGAACTCGACGCCCTGGATCTGCCGCAGGGTGGGCGGCAGGAGTTCCCGCATGAGCGTGTCGGAGATCGAGTTCTGCTCCGCGTAGAGACGGGCGGCCGACATCGCCGCGCCGGCCCGGGCGGCGAACAGCCCGGCGAGCGCCTCCTCCGCGTCGGTGAAGGCGGCCTTGTGACTACGGCGCAGCAGGACCAGCGCGCCAGCCGGCACACCGTGGCCCGGAAGCGGCGTGATGACCAGCGAACCCACCTCGCCGAATCCCTCGGGGACGAGCCACTGCGGTGCCGCGGCGGGGTCTATCCACCGTGAGGGCACCGGCGGGAAGCCGCGCAGCGCCTCGGCCAGGCCCGGCACGGTGTCCGGCGCCCCGGCGGCCGTGACGTGGGTCACCTCGCCCCTGTGGTCGCAGACGACCAGGGGCAGCTTCTTGGCGACGGTGGGGGCGACGACCAGCGCGGCGTCCGCCAGGTGCTCGGTGGCCAGGCGGGCGGTGACCTCCATGCAGCGGCTCACGTTCAGCGAGGCGAGCAGAGCGCTGGAGGCCTCGGTGAGGAACCGGGTGCGTCCGCGCTCCGCCTCCAGTTCCTCGACCACCGACCGGTGGGCGGTCTCGTCCACGAACCACCACGCGGTGTTGCCGTCGGGCAGGGCGGACGGGTGGGCGGAGAAGAAGCGGTCGTCCACCGTGCCGCTGACGGGTTCCGGACGGAGAAGGCCGTCGGTGGCGGCCAGCCAGGGGGGCGAGGACAGGTTCCGCCCGGTCCGGGCCGCGGGCAGGAGGTCGGAGGCGGCGCCGTTGAGTTCCACGACGTGTCCGTCCGGGGCCAGGACGATGACGGGATGGGGGGCGGTGGCAGCGCTCAGCGCGCTGGCGCCACCGGTGCTGGGGGCGTCCGGGAAGGAAGTCATGCCGCGGGGCCCCTGCGCGTGGACCCTCACCTCACTCGGCGAAGAAGACAGTTGTCGGAGAACAACAATCGCGCAGGTGGGTGTCTGGTGCAACCATGAGTCCCCGGATCGGCGCGACGCCGCGCCCCCTCGCCCCGCGAACACCCCGGAAACACAGGGGCTGCCGCACTTTCCGCACCTGCCCGAGAGCCGCGAACCTTCACACTTCGTTCACGCGCGAACTCCGGGGCGCGCCACCCGGGCGGCCTGGCGTCCGGGCCGGGGAGCCACTCCGAGACTACCCCTGGAGCCACGGGCGGACGACCTCCGGACGCCGGGGCGAACGGTCGGCCGCCGCCCGGACGCGGCGGAACGCAGGCCGGGCGAGCTGCCGCCGCCGCAGGCCGGGCGAGGCGCCGCCGTCGCGCGCCGGCCAGGAGCCGCACACGCTCTTGGCATATGCACACACATTCGTCTGCGATCGCACACATCAGCGGTCGCTTGCTCCTCGGTTCCTCGGGTACTGCGTTTGAATGAGCATGGGTGTTCACAGTGCCTCAGGCTTACCGAAAGCGACTGATCAGTGACGCATCTCGACGGTCCCGGCGAGGATCACACCGACGGACCCCCCGACGGGCCGGAGGGGATGGCCCTCGAGATCGCCGATGCCGTGGAGAACCTGACGAGTCTGTGGTCCGCCGCCGCGCACGACGCGACGCTGCGGCTGTCACCTCACCAGTTGCGGGCGCTGCGCGCGCTGCAGGACTCGCCGGGCCTCAATCTCACGGCCCTGGCGGAGTGTCTGGACATCGGGCTGCCCACGGCCAGCCGGCTGTGCGACCGTCTCGAGGCGGCCGGCCTGCTCGACCGCTCGTTCCATCCGCGCAGACGCCGTGAGGTCCAGCTGATGCTGACCGCGGCCGGCCAGGAGGTGCTCGGGGAGGTCGCCGGGCGGCGTGCCCAGGCTCTCGCCGTCGCTCTGGGGGTGATGGACCCCGTCGACAGGGACGCGTTGCGCCGTGGGCTGATGGGGTTCCTCAGGACGGGGAGAACCGGACCGTCACGGTCTCCCGGCTCCGGGTGAGGGAGGCCGGGGCGCCGGTGGTGTCCGCCGCGCCGTCTCCTCCGTACGGCCGTGCCAGTCCAGGCAGACGACCGCGGCGTCGGCCGCGAGGGCCCTGCTGCCGAAGTGCTCGATCAGGCCGGAGACCATGGCCCGCGCCGCCTCGTGCGGGGACTCCCGTCGTGTGGCACCGAGGATCTGCCGTAGCGCGCGGTCCCCGAACGATCCGCCTTCGGCGTCGCGGGCGCCGTGCACGCCGGTGCTCAGCACGATGAGCCGGTCGCCGGGTTCCACCGTGAAGGTCTGCTCCTCGTAGGGGGTCTCCTCGAGCATGCCCAGCGGCAGCTGCGCCTCCAGTTCGACCCGCTCGGTCGTGTCGCCGCGCTGGCGGTAGAGCTGCGGCGAGCCGGCGTCGACGGCGTGCACGAGGCCGGAGTCCAGATCGAACCGCAGCAGCAGGGTCGAGGAGTACATCTTGCCGCGGTACTGGGCGAAGAGTGCCTGGTCGGCGAGGCAGGCCTGGTCGGCGAGGCCGATCCCGGCCCGGCGCGCGTTGCGCAGGGCCCCGACGGTGAGGCTCGTGAGCAGCGAGGCGTCGATGCCCTGGCCCATGCCGTCGGTGACGCTGAGGACGAGGTGGTCGGCGCCGGTCGACCAGTCGAAGTTGTCGCCGCCGACGCTGTAGGCGGGCTCCAGGTGGGCTCCGATGACGTACTCCTGGCGGGCGCAGCCCCGGCCGGGAAGAAGCTGCCACTGCATCTCGGCGGCGAGGGTGAGACGCCGGGTGCGGCGGGCCTGGAGGTAGAGGTCGGTGTCCCGGTCGGCGGCGGCGACCTCGTGGGCCAGCGCGGTGGCGAAGTCGGTGAGCTGGAGCACCGTCGCGGGGTCCGCCGTGCCGTGGGGCAGACGGACGGACAGGATGCCGAGCCGGTCACCGCGCATGGTCATGGGCAGATGGACGAGGTGGGCGGGGGCCGGGTCGTCGGTGACCTCGACGACCGGGGCCTGGCTGAGGAAGGCCCGTCCGACGGGGCCCTCGTGGGCGGGGACGGGATCGCCGGTGTGCGGCAGGTCGGTGACCGGCTGGAGAACGCTCAGCCCGTAGTCGGCCAGGAGGAGGGTCACCTGCTCGGCGCCGACGCGGTCGGCGAGCAGACCTCGGGCCGTGGCGACCAGCGCGTGGGGCGGGGCGGCCCGCAGCCGGCTCTCCGCCGACGGGACCGGTTCCGAAGTGTTCAAGGCGTCCACCCTTTCCCCTGCCCCCTCGATCTCCCCACGTTATCCCCGTGGTCCCCCTGCCCGGGCGCTTCCGGACGAACGACGGTGCTCGGGGGCGACGGTGCTCGGGAACGACGGTTCGACCCGGCCGCTCCGGCAGAGCCGCTCGGAGGCGACCGCTCGGGCGCGGCCCGTCCGTCCGTGGTCCGAAGGGCCGGGGCGGCGCTCCGCCGGCCGTCCCGCAGGAGGCCGGCTCGACGGCCGCGGGCGTCGTGTCGCGCGTCGCGCCGGCCCGTGCGGCCGCTCTCGCCCCGTCGGGTCGTCCCGAAGCGGGCCGGGGCGAGGGCGGCCCGGAGACCCGGGCGCTGACGGTGACGGTGCCGCCGTGGCCCGGCCGGCTGTCGACGGCGAACTCCTGCACCAGCGGTCCGGCCCCGTTCGGTCCCGGGCCGAGGCCGCCTCGGGAGGTGCAGCCGTCGGTCGTGGCCCGGTCGAGGTCGTCGATGCCCGGCCCCGTGCCGACGGAGGTCAGCCGGAGACCGCGGAACGCCCCGCGGTCCACGGTGGCGATCTCCCTCCGTCCGCCGCCGCCGTGGACCAGGGTGTCGCGGGCCGGCTCGCCGGCCGCGGTGAGCGGCTCGGCCGGGGCACCAGGGCGAACCCGCGTTCGGGCGCGGCCCGCCGCACCTGTCGCCGCTCCCGGATCGGGCCGGCGTCCGACGCGAGAGGACGATCAGCCGATACGTGCCGTGCGACGAAGACCGGCGGGCGGGACGAGGCGCGGACAACGCCTCGTCGTCCGCGTCGGGCGAAGGCGCCCAGCGGCCCTCACGGCTGTCGGCCGCGCCAGTCGAGGCAGACCACCAGGGCGTCGTCACTCGGGATCGCGTCGCCCCGGTGGCCCGTCAGTTCGCGCAGGACGGCCCGCGGCACCTCGGCGGCGGGGAGCAGCCGGGTGGACAGGATGGCCCGGGCCAGCGCGGCGTCGCCGTAGGTCTCGCCGCCCGGGGAGGCGACCGCGTAGACCCCGTCGCTGACGAAGACGAGACGGTCGCCCGGCTCGACCTCGAACTCCTGGGGCACGTAGTCCGTCTCCTCGAACATGCCGAGCGGCAACTGGGCCTCGAAGGTGACCCGTTCCACCTTGCCGTTGCGCAGGCGCAGCATCTGCGGGGAGCCGGCGTCCACCACCTGGACCCGTCCGCCCACGAGATCGAATTCGAACATGAGGACGGAGAGATAGCGGTGTCCCCGGTAGTGGGCGTAGACCGCCTGGTCGGCGAGTGCCGCCTGGTCGGCGAGCGAGAGGCCCGCCCGTCGGGCGTTGCGCAGCGCGTTGACGGCCAGGTTCGTCAGCAAGGAGGCCTCTATGCCCTCGCCCATGCCGTTGGAGAGGTAGAGCATCAGCCGGTCGGCGGTCGACGACCAGTCGAAGTTGTCGCCGAAGATCGCGTACGCGGGCTCCAGCTGGGCTCCCAGCTCGAACTCCGGGCGGGCGCAGGAACGGCCCGGCAGCAACTGCCACTGCATCTCCGCGGCCAGGGTCAGCCGGTCCTTGCGCCGCGCCTGGAGGTAGAGGTCCGTGTCCCGTTCCGCCACGACCACCTCGTGCCCGAGGACCTCCGCGATCTCCGCCAGTTCCCGGAGGCTGTCGCGCGCGTGATCGCCGCCCGGCAGGGTCACCGACAGGACACCGAGGCGGTCCCCCCTGACCGTGACGGGCAGGTGCACGCACACCATGCCGTCCGGGACCCCCTCGACGAAGGCCTCCTGGGCCCCGAAGGCACGGCCGGCCGGACCGTGGTGCACCGGTACCGACTCCTGGCCCTGCGACGGCCCGGACACCGGTTGCAGCACGGTCAGGCCGTAGTCGGCCATGAAGAGTTCGACGGATTCCGCCGCGTAGTGCTCGGTGAGAACGCGCCGGACCGCCTCGAGCAGCTTGTCCGGTGCCGCCGCGCGCAGAGCGCGCTCCGCGGTCACGAATCTCTTCACGTGGAGAAGTACACCAATCTTTGTCGGATGGAGCGGGCCTCGCCCACCTGACGGGTACCCACCGTGGCACAGCCGTGCCCGTGGCGGTTCCCTCTCTGGCCGGCTCGATCGCCTAGTACGCTGACGGCTGTCCCGGTGCCTACGAGAGCGTGACTGTGACTTCCTTCCGCCCCCACCCAGAGCCAGACGGGGTCGCGCGCGTGACCTCCACGGCTGCGGAGCTGCTGGAAGTCCTGTGGGGCAGGGCCTCGACGGCACCCGTGTCGGCGTCGCAACTGCGCGTCCTGCTCATTCTGGAGCATCACGAGGGCATCAACCTGCGCACCCTCGCCGACGGTCTCGCCTCCACGCCGCCGTCGGCCAGCAGGCTGTGCGACCGCCTCCAGGCGGCCGGCTTCGTGGAGCGGACGGTGAGCCCGAGCGACAGGCGCGAAGTGCGCCTGTACCTCAGCGGCCGGGGCACCGCGTTCCTCTCCGATCTGCGGGCGCGCAGGGAGAAGGTGCTGCGGGCGGTGCTCGACCAGATGTCCCCCGCGCACCGCACCGCGCTGCTGCTGGGGCTCGAGGCGTTCTGCGACGCGGCGGCGGTGCAGATACACGACGACACCCAGGACGTCGACACCCGGACCGCCTGAGCGACCCACCGCGACGTCGGTCGCGCCACCCGCCCGGCACCGGTCGACAGCGAGC
The DNA here is from genome assembly GCF_055580685.1 of Streptomyces sp. NPDC031554. Taxonomy (NCBI): domain Bacteria; kingdom Bacillati; phylum Actinomycetota; class Actinomycetes; order Kitasatosporales; family Streptomycetaceae; genus Streptomyces; species Streptomyces sp. NPDC031554. Next base: position 83,292 of record NZ_JBVIKX010000010.1, read on the forward strand.
GGAGCGGTCCCCGCCCACTGGAACATCCCCGGATCCCTCCTGCCCGCGTCCCGTTCCACTCTCTTGCCTCATGGCTATAGTTGTCAAATGGCAACTGTCCGCGTCCGCCGGCCTCCCGGACGGGGACGCCCGCGCCCCTGATCCCGATGCCGGTGGAAGATCCCGGCCGCGGCCGGGCCGAGACGTACGGACCCCTCACGTCCCGCCCGTCGGCACCGGCTGCCGACGGGCGGGGGTGCTCTCCCCGCCCCGGATCCGGGGCGGAAGAAAAACGGCGGGAAGTGAAACCGGGGCGCCACGGGCGGCGGAATGCGTCCTCACAGATTCGAGACGAACTCGAACGAAGGGAAGAGCCGCCATGACCGCACGTGTTGCAGGTGCCGCCCTCGCCGTCGGCGCCGTCGTCACCCTGTCCGCCGCCGCTCCCGCACTCGCCCAGCCGCAGGCCGCGGGCGACCAGGCCACCGTGTCCGTGCTCCACGCGGTACCCGGCCTGACAGTCGACGTCTACGCCGGGGACAAGGAGCTGATCCCCGACTTCAAGCCCGGAACGCTCACCGATCCGATGAAGCTGGACGCCGGCTCCTACGACGTCAAGATCTTCAAGGACGGCGAGGGGCCGGACGGCACTCCGGCCGTCGAGAAGACGGTCGACGTGCCCGCCGGCGCGAACGCCACCCTGGTCGCCCACCTGACCGCCGACGGCGCGCCCGCGCTGGACGCGTTCGTCAACGACACCTCCAAGGTGCCGGCCGGCCAGGCCCGGCTGACCGTCCGCCATGTCGCGGCCGCCCCCGCGGTCGACGTCCGGGCCGGCGGGACTCCGGTGTTCAAGGGTCTGGAGAACCCCGAGGAGGCCGAGGGCGAGGTCCCGGCCGGCACCGTGTCCGCCGACGTGGTCCTGGCCGGCACCGACACGGTGGCGATCGGACCGGCCGAGCTGAACCTGGCCGAGGGGACCAGCACCGTCGTCTACGCCTGGGGCAGCGCCCAGGACAAGAACCTGGCGCTCAAGACCCAGACGCTGACAGGCATGCACTCCGCCCCGGGCGGCGTCCCGGCCGGCGGGAGCGGTCAGGCCGCCGCGCACAACGAGGGTCTGCCGCTCGGCGCCCTGTCCCTGGGCGCCGTCTCCGCGCTGGCGGCGGCCGGGCTGCTGGTCAGGCTGCGCTCCGCGGCCCGATAGGCGCGCCGGACACAGCCCTCGTCACCACAACGGGTGCCGCCGCCGGGCGGCACCCCGCAATCCTCGTGCAGGGAGGACTTCTCCATGGGCAAGCGGTCGTCACGGCGGCCCGTCCTCATCGGGCTGGTGTGCGCGCCGGCGGGGCTCGTCGTCTCCGCCGTCCTGCTCGCCGGCTCCTGGCCGGGAGACCGGGCCCCCGCCGCCGACGACTTCGGTGCGACACCGGTCACCGGCACCGCGACGACCGGCCCGGCACGGGACCCGGTCGCCGCGACGGCCGCCGGCGGGCGGGCGTCCGGCGCTCCCGCCCCGGCCACCGGGCCGGTCGCCGAGCCGACGTCCCTGGCCCTGCCCCGGCTCGGCGTCCGCGCTCCGGTCGATCCGGTGGGAGTCACGGGAGACGGTCAGGTCGAGGTGCCGGAGGATCCCGGCCGCGTCGGCTGGTACCGCTACTCCCCCGCGCCGGGCTCCCCGCGGGGCTCCGCCGTCGTGGTCGGCCACGTCGACTCCGAGGGGCGCGGCCTGGGCGTCCTCGACGCCCTGAACGACGTCGGACCGGGCGACGAGGTGCTCGTCACGAGCGCGGACGACGAGCGGACCGCGTACCGCGTCACCACGCGTCGTACCGTCGGCAAGCGGGACCTGCCCTCGTCGGACGCGTTCCGCAGGGACGGCCCGGCCGTCCTCACCCTCATCACCTGCGCGGGCCCCTACCTCCCCGACCGCGGCGGGTACCAGAACAATCTGGTGGTCACCGCGGTGGAGGCACCGAAGTGACGTCACGATGGGGCGGGTCCGAGGTCCTGGCCGCCGGTGCGGCGGCCGCGGCGTCCCTGTCCGACGCCCGCCTGGGAGACGGCTTCGCGGCCGGTGAGGAGTCGTGCCTCGGTGAGGCATACCGAAGGTGGGGTGCGCTGGTGTTCACGGTGGCGACACGCAGGCTGGGAGACGCCGAGGAGGCGAAGGACGTCACCCAGCAGGTCTTCGTGGGGGCCTGGCAGGGCCGCAAGGGGTACGACGCCGGGCGCGGGTCCCTCAAGACGTGGATCATGGGCATCGCCCACAAGAAGGTCGCCGACGCCCTCACCAGACGCTCCCGGCACCTGCGGGACGTGGAGGCGATCACCTCGGCGGCGGCGTCGGCCCCGCCCGGACGGCCCGCGGGCCCGGCCGACTCCGTACTGGACCACATCCTGCTGACGAACGAGTTGGACAGGCTTCCCGAACAGCAGCAGACGGTGCTCAGAATGGCGTTCTACGAAGATCTCACCCAGGCACAGATCGCCGAGCGGACCGGTCTCCCGCTCGGCACCGTCAAGAGCCACACCCGGCGCGGACTGATGCGGATGAAGAACCGATTGGAGGTGGACGGTGGAGCACACGGATGACGAAACGCTGGCGCTGATCGCGATCGGGGAGGAGCCGTCCCCTCCCACCGCCGAGCACCTGCTCGAGTGCGGCCGTTGCGCGCGGGAGCTCCGGTCCCTGCGCCACGTGGTCGCGAGCGCCAGGGCGTCCTCGGTGGACGAGCACGACCTGCTCCAGCCGCCGGCCGGCCTGTGGGACTCCATCGCCGCCGAACTCGGCATCGCCGTCCCGCACGGTCACGACACCGAGGCGGACTCGTCCCGCGCCCGCCTGCCGGGGGGTGCGCAGGAAGCGGGGGGTGCGGAGGAGGCAGGGTCGCCGGGGGACGGGGGGAGCGCGGAAGGCGGGGGTGTGACCGCCCCGGACGCGGGCCGTCCCGCGAGCCGTCCCGTGACACGGACGGCGGCGCGGACCGCGACACGGCCGGGAGCGCGGACGACGGCGTGGACCGCGGCGCGGGCGAGGCTCCGCCGGCCGGGGCGCTCCGCCGTGGCCCTGGCCGCGTGCGCCGCGCTCCTCGGCGCGGCCGCGGGGAGCGCCGTCACCTGGTGGACGACGCAGGAGAGGTCCACGAGCGCCCCCTCGGCCGCCCCCGAGCGGCTGGACTCCCTGCGGGCCGACTCGGCCGGCTACGCCCGGCTCAGCGACGGCGGCGGGCACCGCACTCTCGACGTCACGGTCGAGGGTCTCCCCCGGACGTCCGGCTACTTCGAGGTCTGGCTCATGGACCGCACGCACACCAAACTGGTCTCCATGGGCGTCCTGGGCCCCGACGGCCGTGCCGCGCTGCCCGTCCCCGACAACATCGACCTCGACGAGTACTCCGTGGTCGACGTGTCCGTCCAGCCCTACAACGGCAGACCCGACCACTCCGGCGACAGCCTCGTCCGCGGCCCGTTCGCCGGCTGACCGTCCGCTCCCCGCCGACGGGCGCGGGTCCCGTGGCGAGGAGGGGCCCGGCGGCGGGGAGCGGACGGTCACGGATGTCGCATCGTCCGTGCATCGTTCACGCGGGTCCATGCCTCGTTCACGCGAGGTGGTGGAACGTCCCGCTCTCCCGCAGGCAGCGGCCGAGCCGGTGCAGGCCCCGGCGGGCGTGGCTCTTGACGGTGCCCAGCGGCCAGCCGGTCACCTCGGCGATCTGCTTCTGCGTCAGGTCGTCGTAGAACGTCAGGCCGAGGACGCGGCGCTGCGGGGCGGGGAGCCTGGCCAGTTCGTGACCGATGATCACCCGGTCGATCACGGCGTCCGGCTGGGCGTCGGGCTCCGACTCCGTGCCGGGCAGCAACGACTGGGCCGCCGCGCCGAGTTCGGTCCGCCGGGTCCTGGCGGACAGCGCGTCCGCGATCTTGCGACGGGTGATCCCGGTGAGCCAGGCGGCCAGGGTGCCGCGCTCCGGGGCGAACCCGGCACGCCCCCGCCAGGCCGCGAGGAAGACGACCTGGGTGACGTCCTCGGCCTCGCGGGCGTCCCCGAGGGAGCGTCGCGCCAGGGTGTAGACCAGTGGCCCCCACCGCTGGTAGACGGCGGCCACGCCGGCCTCGTCACCCGCCATGAAGCGCGAGACGATCTCCTCGTCGGCCGACGACTCCTCCGAGGGGGCCCGTAGCGGCGCCGGCCGGGAGGTCGGTTCGATGGCCTGCCGTGCAGTCATGGCGATTGCTCCTCGTACGGGAGGGATCGGTTCCGGCTCGGAGGGCCCGGGCCACTGCGCGGCCGCGCGGAGCACAAGACCCCTCGCGGCCGGTCGCAGGAAGCGATTCGACTCGTCCAGGATGCGGAGTCGTATCTCTGTGCGGCAACTTGCATCGTCTCTGCATCGGATCGGTGCGGCGCCGTCGGCGCCGAGGAGGCGGGCACCCCCGGCGGGCCGCTCCCCCCGCCCCGGGCCGGGGCCTGCGAGGGGAGGACGCGCCCATTTCAGGCAGGGCTGTTCCGGGCGACCCGCCCGAGCCGCAGCGCGCGGCGTTCCCCCGGGGTCATCCCGCCCCACATCCCGTCGGACTCCGCGTTGCGCAACGCCCACGCGCCGCAGGCCCCCGCCACGGGACAGCGGCGGCACACCGAGCGGGCCTGCTCGATCTGTCGCCGCCACAGGCCGTCCTCGCGGACGGGGAAGAAGAGTTCGGGGTCCTCGTCGCGGCAGGCCGCCGAATCGCGCCAGTTCACAGGCCTTCCGCCGTCCCGGCCGCCGCACGGCGGGTGCCGCCGTGGAGCACGGCACGGGCGGTGCCGCAGGGTGAAGACAACATGGGATCCTCCGCCGGTCGTCTGGCCGCCCGTTCTCGGGCATTCCTGTCCCCGGCGTCCGAAGCGCCGCGGGACCCGGCAGGGGTACGTAGGAATATAGACTTTTCGGTTCTTTTCGGCCACCCTCGTCCCGTCCGGGCCTCCGGCCGCCCGGGGCGCCCGCGGCGGCGCCCCGGAGCACGGCACCCGTGACCGCGCCCGTGCCCGCGCGGGGTTCATGCGGCGACGATCGCCGGTGCCGGGCCGTCCGCATCAGACGAAGGCGCTCTGCCCGGTGATGGCCTTGCCCACGATCAGCGTGTTCATCTCCCTGGTGCCCTCGAAGGAGTAGATGGCCTCCGCGTCCGCGAAGAAGCGCGCGACGTCGTACTCCAGGACGATGCCGTTCCCCCCGAACATCTCCCGGGCCCAGGCCACCACTTCACGCATCCGGGCGGTGACGTGCGCCTTCGCCAGCGACGAGTGCTCGTCGCGGAACACCCCCGCGTCCTGGAGCCGGGCCAGCTGGAGCAGCATGCCCCAGCTCGAGGTGATGTTGCCGAGGCTCTTGACCAGGAGGTCCTGGACGAGCTGGAAACCCGCGAGCGGACGGCCGAACTGCTGCCGCTCGGTGGCGTAGCGCAGGGCGAGTTCGTAGGCGCCGATCATGACGCCGAGGGCCTGCCAGGCGACGCCGCTGCGCGTGGCGCGCAGGGTCTCGGCGACGTCGCGGAAGGAGGACGCGTTCTGCAGCCGGTCGGACTCCGGGACGCGGACGCCCTCGAGGGTGACGTCGGCGTTCTCCACGATGCGCAGCGACGTCTTGTGGGCGATCTTCTCGACCTTGAGTCCGGGTGTGCCGCCGTCCACGACGAACCCCTTGACCTGGTCGTCGTCGACGTCGCGGGCCCAGACGACGATGTGGTCGGCGAAGGTGGCGTTGCCGATCCAGCGCTTGGCGCCGTCGAGCACCCAGTCGTCGCCCTCGCGCCGGGCGGTGGTGTGCATGCCGGCCGCGATGTCGGAGCCGTCGAGCGGTTCCGTGAGGGCGAACGCCCCGACGGTGTCCATCCTCGCCATGCCGGGCAGCCAGCGGTCGCGCTGGGCCTGGTCGCCCCCGGTGTGGATGGCGTGCATGGCGAGCCCGTTGTGGACTCCGAAGAAGGTGGCGACCGAGGCGTCGACCCGGCTCATCTCCATCGCCATCATCCCGGTCAGCAGATGGCTGGCGGCGGGGCGGTCGTCGCCGTACCCCGCGTAGGGCAGGCCGACCAGTCCGCTCTCGCGGAAACGGGCGATCAGCTCCCTGGGGAAGGAGCCCTCGGCCCACTGGTCGGCCACCAGCGGCTGGACCTCGTCGCGCATGAACGCCCTCGTCCTGAGGAGCACTTCGCGCTCGTCCTCGCTCAGGGCGGCCCCGAAGTCGTAGAAGTCGGCCGCGTCGTGCTGTTCCGTGAGTGAAGTCATGGGGTCCTTCCTCGAAGTCGTGGGGCCCTTGTTCCACGATCACGCCGGGCAATGCACGCCGGGGACGGCGGTGCATCCGCGAGCGGCCCTTCCGGCGAAGAACGTGCAGGTCCCCCGAGGTGGCGGGATTCCGAAGCAACCGAGACGAGGCAGGTGCCCGTTGCCGTCCCCCGTGTCCTCGCCGTCCGGCCACGACGTCCCCGAGCGCGCGGTGCCGTGCCGCGCGACCGCGCGGAACCGGTGATGGGCCCCGACGCGCGGGGGGCCGCGCAGGCGCCCGACGCCGGGATCACCACCGGTCTCCTGGCGCGCAGGCTCGGGGTCTCGCCCACCACCCTGCGCAGCTGGGACCGGCGGTACGGCCTCGGACCGGCCGTGCGCGACGAGGGCAGGCACCGCCGCTGGACGCCGGAGGACGTCGCCACGGTCCAGGAGATGTGCCGGCTGACCGCGAGCGGCGTCCCCCCGGCGGAGGCCGCGCGGATCGCGAGACAGGGTCCGTCCGCCGGAGCACCGCTCGGGACCGCCCTCCCCGCGTCTCCCGCGGCGGACCCGCCGCGGGAGACGGAGCGGCCGGCCGCCGTGCCGGCCCCTCCCGCGGCGCACCACGAGGGCGGAGCGCCGTCCGGGCATCCCCGGCAGGCGTGCGTGGGGCTCGCGCGCGCCGCGGTGCGCCTGGACGCCGCGGCCGTCCAGGAACGCCTCACCGACGCCGTCGGCACCTACGGGCTGGTCGGCGCCTGGGAGAAGGTCATGGTTCCCTCGCTCCGGGCGGTCGGCCGCCGGTGGGAATCCTCGGGCGACCGCTACATCGAGGTCGAGCACCTGCTGTCCTGGCACATCTCGGCCACGCTGCGGCACGTCTACGTCACCTCGACCCTGCGGCACGCTCCGCACGGCACGCCGCCCGTGCTGCTCGCCTGCCTGCCCGGCGAGCAGCACACGCTGCCGATCGAGGCGCTCAGCGCGGCCCTGGCCGAACGGGGCGTTCCCGCCCTGGTGCTGGGCGCCGCCGTGCCCAGCGAAACGGTCGTGGCCGCGGTGCAGCGCGTGGGCCCCGTGGCGGTGGCCCTCTGGTCGCAGTCGCGGTCCACGGCGAGCCTTCCGCTGGCCCGCCACATCGCGGCGACGCGCTGGGGGGTGCGCGGCGCCCGCACACAGAGCCTGGTCATGCTCTGCGGGCCCGGCTGGAGCAGGCCGGCCGAGCCCGGTCTGACGTGTCCGGCCGGACTGGGCACGGCGGTCCGGATGCTCAGCTCGGCGGGGTCCGCCGGAGGGGCACGGCCCCGGCCGGCCGACACCGTCCGCGACGTCCACGGCAGCGGGCCGTCCCGGCCCTCCGAGCCGTAGCGTACGTTCGTACACTGCGAGTGTACGATCGTACGCATGACGACGGACCACTTCGCGGACGACCCCCGCAGCAACCTCGAGCGCATGCTCGCGGGCGACCTCTACATCGCCGACGACCCGGAGATCGCGCGCCGCCAGCAGCAGGCCGTACGCCTGGCCACCCGCTACCAGGCCGCCTACGCCGAGGACGCCGACGCCGCCCGGCCGCTGCTCGCCGAACTCCTCGGCACCCTGGGCGAAGAGGCGCACGTGCGGCCGCCGCTCCACGTCGACTACGGCAGCAACATCACGATCGGCGCGCGCACCTTCGTCAACTACAACCTGACCGCGCTGGACGTCGCGGACATCACCATCGGCGAGGACTGCCAGATCGGCCCCAACGTCCAACTGCTCACCCCCACGCACCCCCTGGAGCCGCAGCCCCGGCGGGACAAGCTGGAGGCGGCGCGGCCGATCACCATCGGCGACAACGTCTGGCTCGGCGGCGGCGTCATCGTCCTGCCCGGCGTGACCATCGGTGACAACTCCGTCGTCGGCGCGGGCGCCGTCGTCACCAAGGACCTGCCCGCGAACGTGGTGGCGGTCGGCAATCCGGCCCGGCCGGTGCGGAACCTGTGAGTCCGCCGCCATGGCCACCGGACACGTCGACCCCCTGCGCCGCGCGCGCATCCTGGCCGCCGCCCTCGACCTCATCGCCGACGAGGGTGTCGCGGGTGTCTCCCACCGGAAGATCGCCGCACGTGCCGGTGTCCCCCTGGGGTCGATGACCTATCACTTCAGCGGCATGGACGAGCTGCTCCGCGAGGCGTTCCGGCACTTCTCCGACCACGTCGTGGCGCTGTTCGACGCGTATCTGGCGCCTCCGGCCGACCGCGACCAGGCCAGGGCGGCGGTGACCGACCTCGTCCACGCGCTGTCCGAGGAAAGTCCGCGCGACCTCGTCCTCGCCCAGGAGCTCTACACCCTCGCCGCACGCCGTCCGGCCTACCGGGAACTCACCCAGGAGTGGATGGCGGGCAGCCGCACCCACCTGGAGAAGCACTTCGACCCCGGTACGGCCCGCCAGCTGGACGCCCTCATCGAGGGCCTGATCCTGCACCGTGCCCTGGCCCGGGAACCCCACGACCGCGCCCTCACCCTGGAGGCCGTCACCCGCATCACCACCGTCGGCCGGGGGGACCCCTAGATCACGTCCGGCGCTCCCGCCGGGTCGCGTGCCGCGGCCGGAGGTAGACCTCGTCGACGAAGCACCAGGCCCATTCGTCGCCGCCTCCGACGCCCCGTATCAACGGGTGTCCACTGGACTCGAAGTGAGCGGTGGCATGGCCGTGGCGCGAGCTGTCGCAGCAGCCGACGTGGCCGCAGGTGAGGCACACCCGCAGGCCGACCCAGTCGTGTCCGAGGGCCGCGCACCGCAGACACACCTCACTGCGCGGGGCGTGCTCCCGCTCCAGCGTCCCGATGTGGGCGCAGCCGCGTCCCTCCGGCCGACCGCCGTCGGGAAGCGGTGTCCACCTCGTCATGCCGTCCCTCCTTCGCCGGCGTTCCCCACCACTCCCCCTTCGGCCGTCGCGGGCCCGCCGGATGCGGCCCGCGCCGCGAACGCTTGGGGACCGGGCGCGCGGGCCGGTGGCCGGTTCCGCTCCGGGTGCGGCGGTCGGGCGTGCGGAACCGCACCCCCTTCGGGACCCGCCGCATTATCGTTGCGGTCATGATCTCCCAGCCGTCAGTGCGGCCCGACGTCTTCCAGGCACCCCTGCGCGAGCAGTTCGAGACGTTCCTCGACGAGCATCGATCGGCGCTGCACGACAGTCTGAACGGACTGACCGAGGAACAGGCGCGCAGGTCGCTGGTCCCGTCCAGGACCACGCTGCTGGGCCTGGTCAAGCACGCCACGTTCGTCGAGAAGGTCTGGTTCGACGAGGCCGTCAGCTGCCGGTCACGTGCCGAGATCGGCATTCCCGACTCCCCCGACGAGTCGTTCGAACTCCACGAGGACGACACGGTCGCCTCGGTCCAGCACGCCCACCGGCAGGCCTGCGCGGCGTCCCGCCGGGCGACCGCGGACCTGGGCCTGGACGACCTCGTGCCGGGCAACCGCCGGGGCCCGCTGCCGCTGCGGTGGGTCTACCTGCACACGCTGCGCGAACTGGCCCAGCACTGCGGCCACGCGGACATTCTCCGCGAGCAGGTCCTCGCCGGTACGACGCACTCCGGCTGAGACCGGGGCCGTCGCCGCGGCCCACGGCCGGGCGCGGGAGGGCGGGCGGCCCGGCGGGCGGCACGGGGCTGCCGTTCAGGGGCTGCCGTCCGGGCGGTGGACGCCGAGGTCGCCGTAGGCCGATAGGACTTCTTCCAGGTCACCGGGTCGGTGCCGCAGGACGCTGTCCAGGAAGGCGAGCGTGGCCGCGGCGACGACGCGCGGGCTCCCGGTGCGGCCGAGGGAACCGACCGCCGAGGGCACGGGCGGCAGGTACAGAGGGCCGTCCGTGAAGGTGAGGTGCGCGGCGCCGGGGACGGTGAGCCGGTAGCCGGTCGCGGTGCTGGACCTGAGGGCCTCGGTGAGGCGGGGCAGGTAACGCGGGTCGGTGGCGGAGGTGAGGGCCTGGGTGAGCGCGAGCGTCGGCCGGTGGAGGGAGGGGGAGGCGGGGCCGTGGGGATAGCCGTCCAGATCGACGACGGCGGCGAACCGGCGGTCCTGCCGGGCCGCCCGCAGGGCGGCGGCCCCGCCCATGGAGTGACCGGTGACCGCGGCCCGGCCGGTGTCCAGGCGTCCGGTCAGCGGGTCGGCGGTCTCGCCCCGGTCCAGGCGGTCCAGCCGGGTGAGGACGAAGCTGAGGTCGTCGGCCCGGACAGCCGTCCAGCCGACCGCCAGCTCGGCGTCCTCGTCCCGGTCTCCGGTGGAGGCGATCTCGGAGCGGATCGTCCGGCCGTCGGCGAGGACGACGGCCGCGGAGTCGTAGGGGTGGTCGAGGGCGGCGACCACATAGCCGTGGCTGGCCAGTTCCTCCGCCCAGGCGGTGTTCTGGGTACGCACTCCGCTCGACCCCGGAGAGAACAGCACGACCGGGAACCGTCCGCCCCCACCGGCCACCGGGGCGTCGAAGACCGAACGGGTGCGGGCACGCGGGAGGCCGTCGACCAGGAAGCCGGGCAGGCCGACCTCGCGGGCGAGAGCACCGGAAACGGTGCGCGCCTCGTGCTCCGTGCGTCCGAGGTACCGGGCCCGCTGCGCGCCCGCGGGGCTCTTCCGCGCGGGATACCAGAGCTGGACCACGACCGTGCGCCGGTCGTGCGGATCGGCGGTGAAGCTCTCGGGGCGGCGTGGGTCGGTCCACTGCACCACGCGGGTGCCGACCGCGAAACGGCCCGACGGCTCGGGGAACACGGGTACCGGAAAGGCCCAGGCGGCCACCGGTCCCGTGGCGATCAGGCCGGCGCAGGCCACCGTCCCCGGCAACGCCAGCCACCATCGGGCCCGCCGTGCCGGCCGGCCGGCACGGCGTCGCAGCAGGGGGGACAGGGCGAACGGCGACGCGACGGCGGCACCCGCCAGTACCGGCAGCATCTGCCAGCGGATCCCCACCGCGCCCAGCACGATCGCGGACAGCGCGAGAACCGCCCCCGCCGCGATCGTGACGTGCGGTCGGACGGCGGGGGGAAGCCAGCGCGCCACCACCAGCGCGACGGCGGCCGACAGGAGGAGCAGTTCCGGAGGGGACATGGACGGTCCCGCGATGATCTCGGTCACCCGGCCATCCTCGGGGCGGGGCACGCGGTGCCACATCGGTCCCGGATCGCCCTCGTGCACGACCGGAGTCGCATCCGGGGCAGGGGCCCTGTACGACCGGAGTCGCATCCGGGCCTCTCGCCCGTGCGACCGGGGTCGCAGTCGGGCACGGCGGGTGCACGGCCGCCCTGCGACCGTGGGCGGTGGAGGGACTCCTCCTGCGGTCGTACCTCGGCGCGGTGCCCTCAGACGGTGGGCTCATGTGCTGCGCGGACCCACGGCCTACCGTGACAGGACCGCGGTGCACGCCGGTGCGCGCGAGGGGGCCGGCTCCTCGTGTCCGACCCGGTTCCGGCCGCACGCGGCGGTGGCCCGGCCGGGGCCGCCACGATGCCGAACCGACAGGGACGTGTGATGACCGAGGCGGCCGCAGGACCCGGCGATGCCCACCCGGTGCGCCACCGGGACCGCGTACGGCGGACGAGGACGGCCGCACGGCCGGCGGACCACGCCGGCCCGGCCTCCCCGCGAGCGGTGCGACCGGTGGGAGCCGCCCGGCGCCGGAGCCGCCGGCTGCCGCCCGTGGTGGGGGACTCGCTGTTGCCGGCGCTGCTCCTGCTCAACATCGTGACCACCCGCCCGCCGCGAGAGCTCCCGGTGGCCCTGGCCCTCACCGCCGCCCTCACGCTGCCCCTGGTGTGGCGGCGCAGGGCCCCGCTCACGGTGTTCGGCGCCGTGGCGGCCGCGGCCTTCGTCCAGTGGCTGGCGGACGTCCCGCTGCCGGCGGACGTCGCCCTGCTGGTGGCCCTCCACACGGCGGCCGCGAACTCGGGCTGGCTCGGCACGCTCGTCGCCGGTGCCGTCGTGGAGGCCGGGGCCCTGCTGGCCTGCCTGCGCTGGGCGACCGAAGGCGCGTTCCTGGCCCCCTTCGTCGCGGTGAGCGCAACGGTCGTCGCCGCCGCCGTCCTGGGGGTGAACGCGCGCACCAGTCGCGCCTGCCTGGCGGCCCTGGAGGAACGGGCCGCGCGCCTGGAACACCAGCAGGACCAGCAGGCGCGACTGGCCGTCGCCGAGGAGAGGACCCGTATCACCCGGGAGATGCACGACATCGTCACCCACAACCTGTCCGTCATGGTCGCGCTCACCGACGCCGCCGTCTACGCGCAGCACCGGTCGCCGGAGAGGGCCACCACCGCGATGCTCCAGATCTCCGAGACGGGCCGGCAGGCCCTGACCGACATGCGGCGCTCGTTGGGCGTCCTGCGGACCGACGAACCGGACGCGGAGCGCCACCCGCTGCCCGGCATCGCGCAGCTGGAGTCCCTCGCCGACCAGATGTGCGCGGCCGGGCTGCCGACCCGCGTCGAGGTCCGGGGCGGCCACACCCACATGTCCGCCACCGCGCAGCTGACCGTCTACCGCCTGGTGCAGGAGGCCTTGACCAACGCCCTCAGGCACACGCCCTCAGGCACCCGCGCGGAGGTCCGGATAGGGTGCTCGGCCGAGACCGTCACCGTGGACGTCACCGACAGCGGCCCCTGCCCGCCGGCGCCCGGCACCGCACCGTCCGGCCACGGCATCGCCGGCATGCGCGAGCGCTCGGCCGCCTACGGGGGGACGTTGCGGGCCGGACCGCTCCCGGGCGGCGGCTGGGGAGTCCGTACCCGCCTCTTCCTCGGCGACGGGGCGGCGTCCGCATGACGATCCGCGTCCTCATCGCCGACGACGAGGCGCTGCTGCGCATGGCCTTCAGCACGGTCCTGGAGGTCCAGCCCGACATGGTGCCGGTCGGTGAGGCCGCGGACGGCGTCCAGGCCGTGCGCCTCGCCCGGGAACTGCGCCCCGACGTCGTCCTCATGGACGTCCGGATGCCCGGGACCGACGGGATCGAGGCGACCCGGCAGGTCGTCCGGACCTCCCCGCGGAGCAGAGTGCTGATCCTCACCACCTTCGACCTGGACGAGTACGCCTTCGCCGGACTCGACGCCGGAGCGTCGGGCTTCCTGCCGAAGAACACCAGGCCCGAGGAACTGCTCGCCGCGATACGCGGCGTGGCCGCGGGCGACGCGGTGCTCTCCCCGCGGATCACCCGCCGCCTGCTGGAGGACCTCCGCCCGCACCTCCCCGACGGCGGCGGCGCCGGACCCGACGAGCGGCTGAGCCGGCTCAGCGCCCGTGAGCGCGAGGTGCTCGTCCAGGTGGGCCGCGGCCTGTCCAACGCCGAGATCGCGGCCGGCCTGTACCTCGCCGAGGCGACCGTGAAGTCCCATCTGGGGCGCATCCTGCACAAGCTCGGACTCCGCGACCGGATACAGGCCGTGGTCTTCGCCCACGAGAACCGCCTCGTCCGCCCGGCATGACGCCGCGGCCCGGGGCCGACGGCCCCGGCCCGGCGGCGGCCTCACCTGGGCCTCGGCGCGGCACGACTCGCTGCACGGGCCCCTCGCCTGCCGGTGGCGGCGGCGCGGAGAGGAGTTCACCGTGGCCGTGACCGTTCCCCCCGGCACGACGGCCAAGGTCCGGCTGCCCGGGAGCGAACCCGTTCTCGCCCGCCCCGGCACCCACACGTACACCGTCGCCCTCCCCCGCGGTTGAGGCGGGGTCACGAGGCGGCGGACGGCGGCAACGAACTGACGGAGCGTCAATTCCCTTGTGGGGAAGCCCGGTCGACGGTGCCGGCACGCGCCCGGGTCTGACCGCCGCGAGAGGGGGAAGGCGACCCGGCATGGATGCGGTGGCGATGACGACGACGTACGCGCGGCGCCTGGCCGTGGCGCTGGCGGCCCTCCCCCTCGTGGCGGGGTGCGGCGGCGCGGGACACGACGGGCGCGGCGACGCCCGGACGGCCGGAGGGTGGCCGGTCACCGGCCCCGGTGCGCACCTGGTGATCACCACGGACAACGGGGTGCGTCTGCGGCCCGCGGACGGTGACCGCGTCGTCGTCGAGCGGGGCGTCGGGCACCGCTGGACGCACCGCGACGACACCTGGGTCGTGGACCTGTCGTGCGCCCGGCCGCCCGAGGCGAAGGGTTCGTGCCCGCGCATGCCCGAGGTCGACGTCCCCGCCGGCACGTCCGTCACCGTCACCGCCCGTGACGCCGGCATCGACGTGGCGGGCGTCGACGCCGCCCTGGACCTGACGACCGTCAACGGTGACGTGACGGTGACCGGTTCCGGGAACGGTGAGGGCGCGGGAGGAGAGGAAGAGGCGGCGGTCCGGCTGGCGACCCGGAACGGTTCGGTGCGCGCGGACGCCCTGCGGGCCACGACGCTGCGCGCGGAGACGGTCAACGGCGACGTGGTGCTCCACTGCGCCACCTCGCCGACCGGCGTCGCGGCGGCCACCACCAACGGTTCGGTCCGCGTCGTGGTGCCGCACGACGCGCCCCGCTACCGCGTCACGGCGGCCACCGACAACGGCCGGCCGTCGGTGACCCTCCCCACCGACGGCACACAGGACGACCGCACCATGACCCTGACCACGGTCAACGGCGACGTCGGCGCCGCCCGGGAGTGATGCCCGGTGTTTCCGGTCGGCCCGGCGCGATGGTCAACCGGCCAGTGCCCCGGCCGTTCGGTACACCGAGGACAGGTGGTCCCGCCCTGCTTCGGCAAGGCTCTCCAGCAGCGGAGCCTCCTCCTCCTGCTCGAACTCACGCTGTTCCATGGAGGAGGTGACGCTCGCCTGCGAGGTGAGCGAGTCGAAGTGGCCGGACTCGAGCGCACCGACTCCCGGGCCGCCCAGGTCGAACCGGCCGTCGACGATCCCCGTCACCCGCTGCTGGAAGAACGTGATCGCGCCGATGGTCCGGGGACCCACCGAACCGTCGACGTCGAGGAGGGGGGAAACGCCGTTCCGTCCCCGCCAGTCGTTCAGCATGAGCTGCGCGTAGGCGACGTCCGGTTTCGAGTTGGTTCCACCGCTCCCCACCGGTTGCCGAAGCGGTGGTTCGGCCGCCGAGGCGAGGAGGACCGCGAAAGCGGGAACGACGACGGGCGCGGTGGTCAGGAGGAGGTAGACCAAGGCCGCGACGACAGCTTTGACGAGGAGTTTCTCCAGCAACTCTCCGAGAGCCCTGTCCAGGCAGAGCTTGTACACCACGATTCCGTTGCGCGGCATCTCGGTCGTGAAACGCACCTTGACGGGAACACCGAACCAGGTCCCGTTCCAGACCACTTCGTCCACGGCACCGCTGAAGACGGTGCCCCTGCCGTAGACGAGCCCGTTCGGGGCGCACACCTCGTCCTCGAACCACTGGACCTTCTTGACCGCTTTGGCGAGACCGTCGGCCGAGTCCGGTTTGATCTCGTAGAACTCCCGCCTTCCCGGCTCGGTGGTGATGACGTCCGGTACCGGAAAATGCGGATCGCCCGGTTCCTTGCGGGCCAGACACCGGGCGCGCACGTCCGCGGTGAGGAAGGGGTTGTGCACGTGGAGGTACGCGAGAAGGTGATCACATCGGTGGAATCCCATGCCGACGTCGAAGAAATCGGTCTGGAGCGTGCCCGGCTTGAGGAATTCCTGACAGCCCCCCTTTTCCTTGCAGTAGTGCTTCTTGACGATGATTTCCGCCACGTCTCCGAACAGCGAGGACATCCTGCGCTTCACGCTGTCGGGAGAGTCTCCGTACACCTCGCCGGGTGTGAAACAGATGCTCACGGCCAGCTCCTTCCCGGGTGACCACCCCCTGAGGGAATGGCGGTTCTCGCGCGTCCCGAGACGGGGCACGACGCCGTTCGCCCGATCAGCGCCCGTGGCGATCACCACCCCAGCGGTGGTCCCACCTGCCGTGGTCGTCCCGGCCGCGGCCGTCCCGGTCGCGGTCGTCTCCGTCGCGGTCGTCTCCGTCGCGGTCGTCCCGGTCGCGGTCGTCTCCGCCTTGGTCGCGGTCGCCGTCACCACGACGGTGGGGGTCCGCGCCCAGGGGGACGGTGTCGCAGTACACCACCGGCCCCGGCGTGGCGGGCGGGGCGGCGGCGTCGGGCGGTATGCCGTCGGTCTCCATGACCAGCAGGCGCAGCCGGTCACGCGGCACGTCCGAAGGCAGGGGGACCTGGCCGATGTAGGAGGGGGTCCTGGTGGAAACCGCGTCGATCGAGGTCAGCGTCACGGTCGTGCCGTCGAGCGTCGTCCAGGCGAGATCCTCGTCGGCGACGGCGTCGCTCCGGCGTTGCACCGTGGCGGTGATCGACGGCGGCGGCGAGTCGGTCGGGTCGTACGAGGGGCCGGTGACGCTGACGGTCGGCACCTCGTCCAGCTTCACCCGCAGTTCGCGGTCGGGCAGGGTCCTCACCAGATCGGTGACCACGACGGGCGAGATCTCGGCTCCCGGGATCGAGTCCGGTTGGAAGCGGACCAGGGCCAGCCGGACGAACGGCATGCAGGTCGTCCCGGTGTCGAGGTCCACGTCGCAGAACCAGCGGTTCCCCTCCGGGTCGAACCGCGGGGCGAAGCCCACGACGGTGACGGTGCGCGAACCGGCGGGTGTCGCCGGGGCGACCTGCTCGGCCCGCCGTACCGCGTTGGTGAACGTGGCCGGGGTCGGGGCGACGACCCGGGCGGAGCGGTGCACCGGGTCGCGGCCCATCAGGGTGACCTCCGGGAAGGCGCCCACGGGTGTGCCGGCGGGCGGTGCCTGGCCGAGCACCACGCCGAGGAGTTCGCCGTCCCCGGAGGAGAACCAACCACGTTCCAGGAACACCCGGATGCCGCCGCCGCGGCGGCGCCTGACGACGGTGCCGGGCGGGCTCTCGACGGTCTCGAGAGACAGGGTGGGTACGCAGTACAGCAGCCGGGGCGCGGTGGGCCGGGCGCTGCTGGGCACGGAGTGCCGCACGGGCGCGCCCCGCACCGTCAGCGCGTTCGGGTCGTTCTCGGCGAGTTCGGGCGGGAAGCAGTCACCGAACCGGGTTCCGGCCACCGGGTGGTAGAACACCACCCGGTGCTTGGTGTCGCCGAACTCGTGCTTCCCCGGTTCCGCCTTGTCAGGGTCCCCGGCGGCTTCGGTGTCGAAGGTCAGGGTGCCGTCCTCGAGGACGGCCGACGGGCTCGACGCGGGATCGTCCGGGGGCAGCAGTCTCGCTGTCAGCAGGTCGAAGACCGTGGTGGTCAGGGGGCGTTCGGTGCGCCCTTCCCCGCCTTCGTCGGAGACCTCCGTCCAGTGCGCGACGAGTTCGATCCGGCCGGTGCTGTTCCGGTCCAGCGCGATCGTCCCGGCGAGGTGCTCGGCGGTGGCGTCCGAAGGACGGGGCGCCGGGGGCCGCAGGTCGAGGACGGGGCGTCGCAGTGGCCTCTGGACCGCGTGCACGAGCGTGAGGGTCTGGGAAGGGGTGAACATCCAGTGGCGGCCGGCGGCGGCCAGACTCAGGGCGGTGGCCGTGCGGCCGCGCTCCTCCTCGTCCTGCCGCGCCGTCGCCTCCGCGTCCTCCGGCGGGGCCTCGGGTCGCGCTCGCCGGCCGGGCAGTTCACGGCACCAGGAGGCCAGCCCCATGAGTCCCTCGTCGAACCGCATCGCGGAGGACACCCGTACGGTGGCCACTTCGGCCGGGGGCAGGAAGACCGTCAGCACCCGTGACGCCTCGTCGAAGCGAGGCGGTGCGTCTCCTTCCGCGAGCCTCAGCCGGAACGAACGGGGCAGGTGCCAGGCACTGCCGCCCCACGGGACCTCGAACGGCTCGCCCGCCCGCGTCCCCGGCAGGTCCAGCAGCACGGCCCCGGTGGACAGGGGCTCGCGCAGATACGGCAGTTCGACCTGCTCGCCCGGGTACCGGACGGTCGCCACCGGGTGCTCGGGGTCGGCGGCGGGCGAGCGGACCGGTTCCACTTCCGCCCCCGGCCGGGCCGGATCGCTCAGCGAGCCGCTCTCGCGGGACGCCAGCGCGTAGCCGGCCTCCCTGGCCGCCCGGTCCTGCGCGCCGATGGCCCCGTCGAGCAGTCCGTGCCGTTCGACGCAGTGCAGTGAGGCCTTGGGCGCCGCCAGATGTCGCTCGTCGACACCTGCGTAGGGAGGGCGGTTCCCCGTCGTGACCTCGGGCAGGCCGTTGAGGTGGGCGGCGTGCTGTTCGGCGGTGCGGGCCGGTTCCTCCTGCCGGGCGTCCCCGCCTCCCGTGCCGGGGACGGTGACGCAGTCGACGGCGAAGCCGCCCTTGCGGCCGAGTTCGGTCAGGGACGCGCAGTCGGGAACGCCGTCGGCGGCCGGGCCGCCGATGCCCTGGTCGCGTTGTTCGGCGGCGTACGCCTCGCGGGTCTGAGGGCCGAAGTGGCCGGTCGCCCCCGCGGGGACGGGGTGGCCCAGGGCGATCAGGGCCTCCTGGACGACCCGTACGTCGTCGTTGGTCCGTTCCGGCCGCACCTCGGCCAGGACGACGACTCGCGTCCCGGTGCCGGGGACCGCGCCGTCGGCGGCCGGGCCGGGTGCGCTGCCCGGGGTGCTGCGGATGACCAGCCGGGACACCGAGGTTCCCTCGTGCAGCGGTGACCGGGGCACCACGGCGGGAGCCGGGACGGACTCGAACCGGCGGAAGACCAGCGGCCCGTCCCCCGGCAGGACCAGGTCGCCGCTGCCGTCCCGGCCGACCAGGGCGTCGGCCTCGTCCAGGTTCGGGCCGTTGCCCGCCAGGTCGACGGTGCGCAGTCGGACCCGGTATCCGCGGCCGAACCTCAGGCGGGGCAGCGAGCCCTGCCGCACCGTGACGTCGATGCGCAGCGGAAGCCGGGTCTGCGCCTCGCCGGCGGGTTCGACGACCTCGTCGGGCGCCCCCTCGCCGATGCCCAGGACCCGGCCGGGGCGGGGCGCGGACAGCGACCAGCCCTCCCACGTCATGATCCGCTCGGGTACGTACACGACGTCACTGTCGGCGTCGGCGGGCGAGGACACCAGGTTGGCCAGGAAGAAGCCTTCGTCGGAAGCCGTCAGGAACGGTTCCTCCTCGCCCGGGGAGCGGTAGGCCACCGTGCGCGCGTGCAACGAGTACCAGCGGGCCCGGGTGTCGTCCCAGACGTCCATCCGGTGGCCGCGGACCAGGTCCTCCGCGCACAGTTGCGGCATGGCGGGCGAGTCCGGCCGGTCCGGAACCTGCCCGTCCTCTCCGAGTGGCCGCCTGGCCCGTACGGCGGTGGCGGCCGCGTCCTCGTGCCGGTCCGCCGTCTCGAAGTCGGTCCGGAGAACCCCTCGGCGATCGTCCCTGACCAGGGACAGTCCCTGTGTCCGGACCGGGGCCAGCCCTCTGGTCTGCGGCGACTCGGCCGGCTCCGGTGCGCCGGCCCCTTCGCGGGCGAGGTCGGCCAGTTTCAGTGCGGCGCTGTCGATGTCGGCCTGTTCGAGGGAGAAGTCGTCCTCGGGCAGTGCGACCAGGCCGAGTGCGGGAGAGGCCAGCGGGTCGGTCTCGAACCTCCGGGGCGCGGCGACGAACAGCTTGCGGTCGGGCAGCAGGACGTAGCGCGTGCGCGGGGGCACGTCGACCGAGTCCGGCCCCAGTGCGGACTCCCAGTGCGGGATCACGCACAGGAACCGCTCGCCCGCGGAGGGCGGGATCTTCTCGACGGGCAGGTCGAAGTCCAGGACCAGCCCGAGCATGCGCAGCAGCTCGGGGTGGTCGCCGAGCGAGGTGAGCATCTGGTGGAAGTCGGGATCGGGCTTCTTCGGTGGTGGCGCGCTTTCGGAGGGTGCCGGCTCATCGCCGGCCGCGGACCGGTGGAACTCGGTCACCTCGTCGAGGCCCCGGCGCATGGTGGCAGCCGTGTCGGAACGTTCCGGGTCCGCGACCGCGCTCTCGGAACCCATCATCTGCCGCATCATGGAGCGCATGTCGGGGGGCCGTTCGGGAGACCTCCTGGCCGCCGTGCCGTAAGCCGTGCGGGTCGCTTCGCTCACCCGCTTCGCCGAGTAGGTGCGCATCGCCGCGGCCCGGCCGGCCATGCCCTCGAAGACGTAGGGCTCCACCGGGATGTCACCGCCGAAGAGCTTGTTCCACCGTGTGGTGTCGGGAGGGGGACCGGACGCCCGGACCGGTCCGGTGAAGGAGGGGGAGACGCCGTCGCCCGGGCCGAACTCGAACGTCGCGTCCCTGATCCTCTCCGGCCAGGAACGGAAGTCGTCGAAGGAGTCCAGCGTGCCGCGTTCGGGTTCCCCGTCGGGCCGCGCCGCCGGGTCCTGGTCGGGCACTCCCAGGCGGGGGCTGACGAAGACGGACACCTTGGCCCTCGTCCCGTCCCGCGACAGGCCCGCCGGGAGCACCGTCCACAGCACTCTCTGTTCGAACTTCATGATCACCCACCACCGGGTCCACAGGTTCCTACGAGTCGCCGTCGAAGCCGAGGCAGTACTCCTCCCAGTGGGTGTCCTTGTCGAAGCAGTCGACGAAGGTGGGATCGCCCGGTGCGCCGGAGAAGCTCCGTTCGAGGCTGAGGGTCACGGACTTGCTGAAGAACGCGATCTTGACGCTCACCGTGAGGGTGCCCCTCCCCCGGACCGTCGACCGGCCGTCGCTCTTCTCGTAGGTGAGCTCCAGGTAGAACTCGACGGACACGGTGACGATGCCCAGCACGCTGAGGAAGCCGTTGCACCGCAGGTAGCCGCCCACCTTGACGGCTTCGTCCCTGAGCTCGAAGCGGACTCCGGCCATCACCGTCACCCCGCCGCTCGCGACCCCCAGGTCGAGCGCCGCGCTGCCGCCGAACTCGATGGCGCCCTCGGCCTCCCTGATCCCCTCCTCCGCGTCGACCAGCAGGGAGAAGTAACCGCCGCCGCCGAACAGGGAGACGGTCACGTTGAAGGGGCGCTGCCGCTCGGAGACGGAGAAGCGCAGGGAGACGGCCTTCGTCGGCTCGAAGGGAATGGTCAGTTCGGCTGTCAGGGAGACGTTCGCCAGGGAGAAGACACCGACGGCGACGGTCGGGAGGGCGAGCGTGTAACCGGTGCGGATGCCGGACGGCTGGACGTCCACGAACGCGCCGGAGCCGAAGGCGTCCGCCGGCAGGGCACTGCGCAGCGTGTTGATGAACTCCAGATCGCCGTCGAACTTCAGTTCCAGTCCGGAGGCCGTCACGTCCGGCTTGCTGCCCGGAACGGCTTTGAAGACCAGCTCGGCGATCTCCACCCGGGCGACCCCGGCGACGTTCAGGGCGATGTGGCGCAGCCGGCCCTCCACCGAGGTCGTCCGGCCCGCTTCCTTCGAGGTCGTCGTGCGTGCGTCCAGGGTGAGCACCGTGCCGTCCACGTCCAGGAGGGGCGGCTTGTCCTGCGGTCCGCGATCCGGTGGTCTCAGATCCGTCTTCCACACGTGGCGCAGTTCCTTGCCGGCCCCGTCCGCGAGGTCGCGGACGCGCAGCACCGGGGCGGGAAGCCTGCCGTCGACGTCGTCGAGGACGGCCTGGATGTCGTCGTCCCCGAGGTGCCCGAGCCGGTCGAGGTCCCGGCCGGCGATGTCCCCCACCAGTTCGCCCAGGTCGATGAAGCCGAGCAGTTTCGCCGCTCCGAAGGCCTGCCTGATGTCGGCCATGGGGGCCGCGCCGACGGCTCCCGTGCCGTCGGTCCTGAACATGTCGGGGAGGACGCCCGCCTGACTGGTGATCACCTTGACCGCGGCGTTCGGCCGGGCGACGCCGCCGGACTGCTCCGCCGCGAAGGCGAGGTCGACCGCGGCGTCCAGGTCGAGGTACGCGCGCGCGGGGTGCGCCGCCGGGCCGCGGTCCAGGTAGACGGTGTCGAAGTGCACCGGGACGGGGCCCGCGTCCGGGGTGAACGGTTCGAGGGCGGGGACGTTCACCTCGGCGCCGGACACGACGAGCGTCCCGGCCAGGGGGTGTTCGCCCCCGTCGGACCTGCGGGTCATCTCGAAGAGGAGGGTGCCGACCGCGTGGCTGGTGCTGCCGGGGGCGCCTGCGGGCGGCTGCGCCATGGCCATCACCTGACCGCCCAGCGTCCGCTTCAGCCGGTTCCTGTCCGAGTTCGTTCCATCCGGCTTGTAGAGGTCCCGCAACTGCTCGAACTGGCCGGCCCGTGAGGCGGGTACGAAGACCAGGGGTGTGGTGAAGCTGACGTCGCGTCCCTCGTGATCCGTGCCGATCACGGTGAACTCGTGGTCGCGTGAGCCGTCCTGGAGCTCCACCCAGAACGCCTCCACGGCCTGCGGCTGATCCTGGCCGGGGGCTTTCGGGGGCCAGACGGGCTTGATCGGCGGGGTGACCCGGTCGGTGATCCGCAGCGCGCGGAAGGGCATCTCCCGTCCCTGATGGGGGAAACCCGTGCCTTCCGCGTAGTGCACCTGCGGGACGCGCGGGAGGATGCGGTCCTCCCGCTGCAGGTAGGCCGTGACGCCACCGTCGCGGTCGGCGGCGAACAGCCGCTTGTACTCGGTCACCAGCAGAGCCGGGTGGCCGGTGGAGAGGAAGCCGCGGGTGACGACCCTGACGAACTGATCACGTCCCAGACCGGTGATGTGGTCGTACGCCACGAGGTCCGGGCGATTCCTGCGGATCGCGTCCAACTGCGCGGCGGCCTTCTCCGTGAGGTCGTCCCAGGCGCCGTGGAGGTGGGCGGAGGCACCCAGGGGCGTCACGATGAACTGCTCGGCGCGCAGGGGGGCGCTGGGCAGCACGATGGCCGCGTTGTCGGTGTCGAACAGTTTTTCCCGGCAGGTGAGGGTGACCAGGGCCTCCAGTTCGGCCGCGCTCAGCGGCACCCGGGGGGCGACGGGGGGCCGGTCCTCGATCCGGGCGAAGGCCCGCAGGAGTGCTTCGCCGCCCCGCTCCCCGCTCAGCCGGGCGTGCCACAACCCGGTGCGGCCGTCCGCGCCGTGGGGCTCCGGCGGGCACACCCAGTCGACGGGTTCGTCGTAGGTGAGGAGAAGCCGGGCGGGGAACTCCAGGACGCTTCCCGGGAGTTCGGTGGAGGTGGTGCCCGGCTGGGGAACCGGCACGGTCATCGGGACCAGCCGCCCCCAGTCGAGCAGGGACTCCAGGGTCAGTTCCAGACCGTCCACCTCGGGCGGCACCGAGAAGACCAGCCGGGACGCGCCGGAGGTGAACGCCTTCATGGGGCCGGGAGGGGCGGCGACGGTGTCCAGCGGCGGGGCGACCTCCTCCAGGACGTGTTGCGGCGGCAGCCCGATCAGGACCAGCGTGGGGGCGGCCGGCTCCCGCCGGACCAGGCGACTGCCGTCCCACCGGAGATTGACCAGGGCTATGTCGGCCACGAGCATGTCCGCCGGGCGCACGACCCTGAACGGTCCCACCGCGCCGTCGCCGCCGGGACGGTCGGGAGGACCCCCGCCGCCGGGACGGTCCGGGCGGTCCCCGTCTCCGGGGTGGTCCCGGTCCCAGGGGTGGTCCCGGTCCCAGGGGTGGTCAGGGTGGTCCCCTCCTCCGCCGCGGCCCCGGCGCCCCCATCCCCCGGACCACTCCAGGCGACCCCCGTCACCGGGACGTCCGGGACCGCCGCCACTGCCGGGAAGGCCCTCGCGATGATGTCCGCGCACCTCCCGCCAGGGTGTCGGCCCGGTGGGAGGACGGCTGTCGGAAGCCATAACGCAATCCCCTCGTACGGATGCACCGCGTCGGACGGGCTCCGCGCACCGGTGGCCCGGACGCGTACGTCCCCGCGCACGTCCCTGGGCCTTCCGGCGGCTTCGCCGGCGCCCGCCGGACAGGACTCCCCGCCTCCGACGGCTACCAGGTGGTGGGGTTCACGTCGGTTCCGAAACCGCCGCCGGCCGGACGCTTCTCGAAGTGGAGGTGGGCGCCGGTGGCGTTCCCCGTGGAGCCGACCTCGCCGACCTTCTGGCCGGCCGTGACCGCACCCCCCTGCACGGTCAGCCGGGAGAGGTGGCAGTACCAGTAGTCGAACTTGCCGGCCCGCAGCACGAGGAAGTTGCCGAAACTGTGGTCCTTCCCGTGACGGACCACGGTGCCCCGGAGCACGGCGACACAGGGGGTGCCCTCCGGAGCGGCGTAATCCGCGCCGGTGTGGTAACCGAGGCTCCAACGCGGCCCCTTCAGCCGGTAGGCGGTCGTGACGTGGTGTTTCGGGACGGGGGACGCGACGCGGCCCCCGGTGACGGGCGACGGCTCCGGGACGCGAAGCCGGTCCCAGGAGTTCCTGCCCGGGATGCCGTCGGCCTCGGCCCCCTCGAATCCCATCTTGTGCTGCCAGGCCGCGTACGACTGCCGGTCGGCGTCCGTCCACTCGGGGCCGGGACCCGTCCGGTATTTGCCGCACCCTTCCTTGACCAGGCGTCTGCCCATCGAGGCGATCACCGGACTGCGTTGTCCCTTGTGGAAGAACTGCGTTCCTGGGAACGGCGCCAAGGCGGGCATGGCCCTCTCCCTTGCGGTAAGGAGCCGGATCACGGTGCGGACTGGCTTGCTGGACAAGCGAGATGTCACCGTACCGGCGCCGGATGTGGTGGATCGCCGAGGCGATGTTCGCCACCGGCTCGTGGATCCGGTCGGACGTGCCCGCCCGGTGGTTCTCGGCGAACGTCCCGGGAACCACCAGGGCGTAGCCGCGTGAGCGGTCGAGCTTCGCGCCGTCGGACCGGACCGGACCTGTCGCGTTCACGTCGGTGGGTTCACCGCGTTCGGGTTGTGGGACGACTCCCGGGAGACGAGGGCCGGCAGGTTCGCGCCGCCGTCGACCCCCGTGGCCCGACTCCTCGGCGCGCCGGTGAGGTCGCACGCCTGCTCGGCGAAGCCGCGGGCGGTGATCTCGCCGACCGCCACGCCCGTGTTCGTCGAGAAGCGCACGGAACTCTTGGCGAGGGCAGCGGGACGGCGGCGGTCCACGGCGAATCCGGCTCCGGCTCCGCGTCCGGCCGGGGAGGAACGGCCGGGAAGACCATCGGCGTCCGAGTCCCTCGGTCCGGGCATGCGCTGCCATCGCGCGCAGGCCGCCCGCGTCGGCTCGCCGAAGAAGCCGGTGGCGCCCGCGGCCGTGCCTGCCCCGACGGCGGTGAGCGCCGACCGGACGGTCCTGGCGTCGTCGTCGCGCTTCCCGAAGCGCACGGGGGACAGGGGGCAGGGCAACCATCACGCCTCCCCGAGAGGATGGAGACCGCTGGTCGAGGCATGCGCCCGCCGGTCGGTCACAGTCGCCTTACTTCCACCATGCGCCCGATGCAAGTCGTGTGCAATTCCGGAAAAGCGCTGGCAGGCAGGCTTTCTGAGGATCACTTCAGCAAAGTTCCCGGAGTGCCGGGCGTGGGCGCGGCGTGCCGGTACCGCCCCGCGGGCGAGGGCGTGCGGTCTTCCGGCGGCAGGGCGGGGACCACGAGGCGCTGTCTGCCGTCACACCCGGATCCCCCGCCCACCCGGCCGGCCCGGCACCCCGGAACCGGTGGCACCGCGGCCCCGTGTCCCCCGTTGCGGAACGCGCCGGACGGGTGAAGAGTGGACATGCATCGACTCTGTGTTCCTCCGGCTCCGCGTTTCCCGGAGCCGCCGTCGGCAGGAAGAATCCGCAACGGACGGAACAGCACCGCGCCAAGCGTATCGGGACCGTCATGGCCAGAATTTCTCGGCGACATGTCTTCCACGCGGCCGACGCATCCGTTCTGGTCGTGGCGCTCGCGTTGTCGGCGGGTCTCACCACAGCCGCGGGGAACGCCGGGAGTCCCGACGGGTTCGGTGCCGGCGTACAGGCTCCGACCACGGCTCCTCCGTCCCCTCCGTCCGAACCGGGTGATCCGACGGAACCGGCGACGCCCCCCTCCTCACCCCCCGGGTCCGCGCCGTCGTCCGAACCGGACGGCCCGTCGGACCCCGGGACGTCCCCCTCCTCCCCGCCGGACGGGACGCCCGACCCCTCGGAGCCGTCAAGCCCCGGCGACACGGACGGGGGGACGGACGGCGGCACGGACGACGGCACGGACGGAGGGACGCCCGAACCACCACCGGAGCAGCAGGCGGCGATCGAGGAAACGACGACGACACTGACCGAGCAGAAGGAACAGGCCCCCGAAGCCCTCCTCCCGACGGTGGAGACCCTCATCACCCTCGTCGACTCGGCCGAGGATCCGAAGACGGCACCGCAGGACAGGCAGGGGATCGTCGAGAGCGCGGAGAACCTGTCGACGGCGCTGGCGGCCATCGACGACAGCCGAACGCCTCCCGAACTGCGGGAGGAGCTGACCGCGATCGTGGCGCAGGTGACGTCGACGCTCGATGCCGTCGACGATTCGCGGGTACCGGCCGAGAAGCGGTCCATGCTCATCCTGGTGGTCAAACGGACCACCTCCCTGCTGGACGTGATCTGCGATCCCCGGACACCGCAGATCGTGCGGGAGAAGGCGATCCTGATCGTGAAAGACACGACCTACGTCGTGAAGAGGCGCCAGGACGGTTCGCCGGCCGGCTCGGTGGACACCGGCCGGAACCCACCCGAGAGCCCGGGCCCGGAGCAGGCGCCCGAGGACACCCTGGTACTGGTGGGCTCCTCTTCGGACATCATGCACGACCGGAGGACGCCTCCTGAGGAAAGAGAACGACTCGCGAAGATCACACAGCAGGTCAGCGCGTTGCTGAGGAAGATCAGCGACCCCCGGACGTCCCAGGGGGACCGGTCCGGCGCCGCGAAGGAACTGGACCGGAAGACGTCCCGCATGAAGGACCAGCAGGAGCGGTCCGCCGTCGCCCAGAAGCGCCCGAAGGAGGCGCTCGGCAAGGCCGCCGCCTTCTGCACCAGCGCCATCTTCGAGTCCACTCCCGAATCGGCCCTCATGCGAGGACTGAAGGAGCTGGTTCCTCCCCAGTGGGAGGAGGAAGGGGTCAAGGACTTCTGGAAGGCGCGGGAGGAGAGCGACGACACGCTCGACGTCCTCGCCCAGCTGCGGAACGACGAGCGCACGCACGGCCCGTTCGAGGTCGCGCCGCTCATCACCGCACTCGCCGAGCTCGTACCGCACGACAGGCTGTTCGGGAGCCTGGGAGGCTCTGCCGCGTACTGCGAGCAGACCGCCGAATACCTCGACAAGGATTTCCAGGTCACGGTGGGGCCCTGGCTCATCGGTGCCGGCGGCTGACCGGTCACACCCCGGCGGATCTCAGCAGTTCGGCCGCGGAGACCTCCGAGTCGGTCCGGGCCGTCGCGGCTCCGTACCTCTCCAGCTCCCTCCTCTCCTCCCGGTAGTCGGCCACCCCGTAGTAGTTGAAGGGAAAGGAGGAGATCGAGGAGACGAACCGCCCTCCCGGCGACCAGACGGCGGTCACATAGCGGGGTTTGCGCGTCACGTTGATGAGGTTGTTGTTGTGCCGCACCCTCCCCCGATGGACGAGTTGCCCACCGCATTCCAGGGGTCTGCAGTAGTAGCGCCCCTCGGCTTCCTTCCACGAATCGTGAGGCAGTCTGAATTCCTCCACATCGAGCCGCCCCCGGTCCCTCCTCATGTACGAGATCTGCAGTTCCACGTCCACCGTGTCGTACCAGGCTTCTCCGGGAATCTGGAAAACGCGCTTCATCGTGTACTCCTGCCCGACGTCGAGCGAGTTTCCGGATTCGTAGAATCTCCCGCTGCTGATGGTGGAGTATTTGAACTGGTCGACGAAGAGTTCGGCCTCTCCGTCGCGCGTCCCCGGCTTCCCCACGCTCTCCATCCACTCCAGCAGCAGGTCCTCCTCCCCGTGGGAGTACAGGGCGGTTCTTCCGCGGACCGTGTAGATGTCATTGATGATGTACACCGGAATTCCCCCGGTGTTCTTCATGTAGAGCGTCAGCGGAACGTGCACGAAATCGACGTTGTCGTCCTTCCATGCCTTCCCGAACTCCGCCTTCAGGGTGAAGTGCATGGGGGCGGCCGCGGGCTGGTACATGGTCGAGTACGCGAGGCTGACAGCCGTCAGCAGCACCGTGGCCGCCACTCCGGCCGCGAATTTCTTCGGCTGCGGTATCCCTTTCCATGATTTTTCGCGCACGAGAAGACACAGTGCCCATACGGACCAGCACAGGGCGGGCCCGTAGACGAGCATGTAGCGCGTGTACTCCTGTTCCTCGAACCAGAGGAGGAACAGGAGGCCGTCGGTGGCCAGCACGATGACCGCTCCCAGCAGGACGAGCGCTCCGGAGGCCTTGAACTGCCGGCGTCCCCAGTGGTCGAGTGCCGCGACCGCCGCGATTCCCAGCACCACGCCCGAGAGGACGAACAGGAGGCCGGTGATCCGTTGCGCGAAAGTCAGGGCCCCCGAGGCGTCCGGCCATCCGACGACCGCGTTGAAGACCATGGAGACGAGCAGGCCGGCGACCATGAGGGACAGGGTGAGACGCCTTCTCCAGGGCCGGTCGGGCCAGGTCCCGCTGCCGCCCCCGCGCCAGCACACGGATGCCGGATCGTCCAGGTCCATGTCCTCGGGGTAGCCGCGACGGGCCAGCATCGCGCGCAGTTCGGCCGGTGACCAGGCACTGCCGGCCCTCTCGCCGCCGATGGTGACGCGGCGAAGGCCTCGGCTGTCCGGCGGCTCGACGATGACCCAGGGGCGGATGTTCATGACCTCAGACTCGAACCTGTGTCGGCGCCGTGCACGCGGAGCTACCCCGTTTGCCCGCGAGGGGGTCGCCTTCCTGCGAGCGTGTCGCCACGGCGAGTTCTTGACGTCGGGCGAGCGCCCGCCCCTGCGTCCCGGCCTCGCACGGCCGGTGACCGGACGGGAGCCGAGGCCGTCCCGCCGTCCGCGTCGGCGCCGCGCGTCCGCCGTTTCCCGGTACGGACGGACGCGATCCGTCGGCACGGCTCCGGCAGTTCACTCCCCTCCGAGCCCAAACGGACTCTGTGCGGCCTCGATTGCCCCCGGAGGGCGCCCGGCGGTGGTACCGGGCTCGTGCCCGCCGCCTCGCGCCCGCCGCCTCGAACCCGCCGTCGCGCGGTCACCGAAACCGTGGCCACGCCCCGGCGGGTCCGGGACGGGGCAGGCCCCGTACCACCCCCGTACCGCCCTGTCCTGCCCTGTCCTGTCCTGTCCGTCGGACGCGTCTCCTCCGGTCACGGCGCGTGCGACGGCGCCGTCACGGGTCGCGGGTCGCGGGTTCCGGCGGGCGCGGCGACGGGCCGGGGCAGCGCGGCGAGGACGGCACGGTGCACGGCCCGTGCGAGGCGTGCGCCCCACAGCGACCGCGGTCCCGCGAAGGCGTGCGCCTCCTCGCCCGGCCCCGGGAGCCGGGCGGCGACGCAGACGGCGTCGGTCGGCGTGCCGGAACAGTCGTGACCGGCCTCCACCAGGGCCTGCACCTTGGCCTCGGTCGCGGTGGCGACGGCGTTGACCAGCGCGGCGTCGCTCAGGGCCACGGGAACGCTCACGACGACATTGATCGTGCCGGGCTCGAAGGGCTCGTTCGCACCGGGTGGGCCGGCCGGTGCGGCGGCCCACCCGCGCACCTCGATGCCGGCGGTGACGACGGCCTCGACGCCGCCGTCGTCGGCGCGGGCGTGGTCCGTGACGTCGGCCGCCGTCATCAGGCCCACGCCCTCACCGGTCAGACCGGCAGCGGCGGCGACCTCCCTCAGGTGCTCGGCCGGGTCCAGGCGCCGGTAACCGTGAGGGACCTGGGCGTTGAGGACCCAGAGCCGTTCTCCCACTCCCCCGCCGAGGACGGCGCTGCTGACCATCCGCCATCCCGGGCCCGCCCGCCACACCAGCGCCGACAGTCGCGCACCGTCCTCGAGGCGGCCGAACCGCTCCACGGTCAGCCGCCGCGCGGTCGGGGTCGGCGGCAGGACGGCGCGCTGCACAGGGGCTCCTCACACGAACGGACACGACCCGCACATGCTACGAACCGGCCCGGTCGTGACGACGGCCGGTGCGACGCTCCGCGGTAGCGCCCCCTACGCCGGGGAACGGGCCGGGTGCTCGCCCCGCAGGGACGCGGCAGCCGCCTCGGCCACGTCGGCCCGGGGTCCGGCCGCGCACGCGCGGAGGAACTCCCCGACCCGGGGGCCTGGCCACTCCACCGCGGCGGCCGCGGCCCAGAACCGGAGTCCGTCGTGGGGGTCCAGGGGGGCGAGGAAGTCGAGGACGTGGTCGACCGTGGCCGGGTCCGGGCACAGACGCTGCGCGGCGACGGCGCGCAGGGCGCCGTCGGCGAGCAGCGGGGTACCGCTGTCCAGGCACCACCGCAGGGCGCCGGCGGTGTCCTCGGGGGTGCTCAGCCGGACGACGGCGTCGCCGAGGGCGACGTACACCATGGTGGCCTCGTACGGGCGCCGGGCGAGTTCGCGCAGGAAACCGAGTGCGGGGCGGTGGCCGCACGCACCGAGGGCCATGACCATCTCGTACTGCGTCTCCCAGGTGCGGGGGTCGTCGGCCTCACGTCGCAGGGCCTCCAGCAGCGACGGCCCCGCGGCGGGATCGGCGAGCCGGCGCAGGCGCCGGGCGGCGGAGCGCCGCCCGGGCGAGCGCCCGTGAGCCAACCGCGCCACGGCTTCGTCCCGCGTCAGTGGCATGTCGGCCCCCTCCGGTCGTCGCGGCCCGGCAGCACCGTAACTCCTCCCGCCGGCAGAGGGCCGGCGCGGGGCGGACGGCCGCGGTGGCGGGGCGGGGTCGCCGCCGAGCACGCCGGGGCCGGCGCCGGCGGGCACGGAGGCGACGACCGGGGTGATCACGGCGTGCCGCGCGGTTCCGCGATCACCGTGCGGATGCCGGGACGCGGGTTCGCCGGTTCCGGACGGGCCTGGTCCTCAGAGGAAGTTGAGAGATTCCTGTGCGAGGCTGACGCGCCCCGTCGGCCGGTACGCGCAGCCGTGCCCGCGCCGGCCCCTCGTCGTCGCCTTCCGGAGGAACACCCGATGAGCCTGAGCCTGTCCCTCGTGAACGGCCTGCCGGCGCACGTCCTGGTCGTGCACTTCGTCATCGTGCTGGTCCCCCTGAGCGCACTGGCCGTCGTGGCAGGTGCGGCATGGCCGGGTGCCGCCCGGCGCATGGGGATCGCGCTGCCGGTGCTGGCCCTGGTGACGCTGGCGAGCGTGCCCGTCGCCACGGAGGCCGGCGAGTGGCTGGAGGAGCACGTCGACGGCAACCCCCTGGTGCGCCGGCACGCCGAACTCGGTGACGGTCTCCTCCCCTGGGCCGCGGGCCTGTTCCTGCTGGCGACGGCGGTCTGGTGGACGAACCGCGGCCCGGCCGCGGCGCAGGCCGCTCCCGGCGGGGGGCGGATCCGCTCCGCCTCCGCGCGGTCCGCGCTGGTGGTCCGCGCGGTGGCGGTGGTGCTGTCCGTCGGGGTCGCCGCGGGCGCCGTGGTGGACGTGTACCGGATCGGCGACTCGGGGGCGAAGGCCGCCTGGCAGAACGGCTTCTCCCGGACCGCCACGGGCGACGGCGACGACGACTGACACCCGGCACCGGCACCACGCCGCCGGCACGTCCTCCCCTCCACGCCGTCGAAGTTACCCGTGCGTTCCGCACGTCGGATTGATGACAGCGGCAACTGTGCGGGCTCCCACGCGACATGACAGCGTCTTGCCCGTCAGCGATCGGTGGGAGGGAGAAGGCGTGAACAAGGGCTACGCCGTGTACTGCGACGCGGATCCGTACTTCTACGACGCTCCGTACCGCACGGCCCCCCGTACCGGCTCCGGACGCTCCCGGTACGCCGCGGCCTCGGCGCCCGTCCCCGCGGGATGGCAGCGCAACGAGAGCGGGGACTGGCTGGCGCTGCGCCCGGTGGACGCGGACCTGCCCGACCAGGGCTGGAAGATCCACGTCTCCGCCTGCCTCGACAACGCCGAGTCCGTGCTGGACCGCGTGTGGCGGCACTGCGTGGCCGGCGGCACGGCCTTCAAGTTCGTCCCCAGCCGCTACCTGCTGCACCAGCGCAACGCCAAGTACGCGGACCGGGCCGGCAGCGGGAAGTTCATCACCGTGTACCCGGCCGACGAGGCACGGTTCGAACAGCTCGCGGGCGAGCTGTCGGCCCTGCTGGCCGGCGAGGCCGGGCCGCACATCCTGAGCGACCTGCGGCTCGGCGACGGTCCCGTGCACGTCCGCTACGGCGGCTTCACCCGGCGCAACTGCTACGACGCGAACGGCGAGCTGCGGCCGGCGGTGACCGGTCCCGACGGGGAGCTGGTGCCCGACCTGCGCGGTCCCGTCTTCCGGGTGCCGGAGTGGGTGAGTCCGCCCGCCTTCCTGCGCCCGCACCTGGACGCCCGTTCCGCGGTGACCGTCGCCGACCTGCCCTACACCATCGAGTCGGCGCTGCACTTCTCCAACGGCGGCGGCGTCTACCTGGCGCGTGACACCCGCAGCGGTGAACGGGTCGTCCTGAAGGAGGCCCGTCCGCACGCCGGACTGGCGGCCGACGGCGCCGACGCCGTGACCCGACTGCACCGCGAACGCCGGGCGCTGGAAAGCCTGTCGGGCCTGGAGTGCACGCCCGAGGTGCTCGACCACCTCACCGTCGGGGAACACCACTTCCTCGTGCTGGAACACATCGACGGCAAGCCGCTCAACACGTTCTTCGCCCGCCGGCACCCGCTCATCGAGGCCGACCCCGGCGCGGAGCGGCTGGCCGAGTACACCGCCTGGGCGCTCGACGTCCACGCCCGGGTGGAGCGGGCCGTCGAGGACGTCCACGCCCGGGGCGTGGTCTTCAACGACCTGCACCTGTTCAACATCATGCTCCGGGAGGACGGCAGCGTCGCCCTGCTGGACTTCGAGGCGGCGCACCAGGTGGGCGAACCCGGTCGGCAGACCGTCGCCAACCCGGCGTTCGTGGCACCCTCCGACCGGCGGGGCACGGCCGTGGACCGGTACGCGCTGGCGTGTCTGCGGCTGGCGCTGTTCCTGCCGCTCACCAGTCTGCTCGCGCTGGACCGGCGCAAGGCGGCACATCTCGCCGACGTGGTCGCGGAGCAGTTCCCGGTGGACCGCACCTTCCTGGACGCGGCGGTCGAGGAGATCACCGCCGACGCCGCCGGCGCGCCCTCGGTGCGGCCCGCGGCCGGGCCGTTCGTGCCGGTCCGGCCGGGCGACTGGCCGCGCAGCCGGGAGTCCATGGCCGCGGCGATCCACGCGTCCGCGACGCCGTCCCGCACGGACCGGCTCTTCCCCGGCGACATCGCGCAGTTCGCCACGGCGGGCGGCGGGCTGGCCTTCGGCCACGGCGCGGCGGGCGTGCTGTACGCCCTCGCCGAGAGCGGCGCGCCCCGCAGCGAGGACGGGGAGCAGTGGCTGCTGGAGCGGACCAAGCAACCGCCGTCGGGCATGCCGCTCGGTTTCCACGACGGGCTCGCCGGGATCGCCTGGACGCTGGAGCGTCTCGGCCATCGCGACCGCGCCCTCGACCTCACCGAGCTGCTCCTCGACCAGCCCTTCGACCATCTGGCCCCGGACCTGCACAGCGGCACCGCCGGACTGGGCCTCGCCCTGGACTCGCTGGCCGCCGCCACCGGCGAGGCCGCACCGCACGCGGCGGCCCTGCGCTGCGCCGACCTGGCCGTTCGCGGCGCGCCGGCCGGGAGCGGGAACCCCGCCCGGCCGCGCGCGGGCCTGCTGCACGGTGCGACGGGCGCTGCGCTGCTCTTCCTGCGGCTGTACGAACGCACCGGCGACTGCGCGCTGCTCGACCTCGCGCGCGACGCGCTGCGCCGGGACCTGGCGCGTTGCGTGCGGGGCGCGGGCGGTGCGCTGCAGGTCGACGAGGGGTGGCGCACCATGCCGTACCTCGGCGCGGGCAGTGTGGGCATCGGCATGGTGCTCGACGACTACCTGGCGCACCGGGACGACGAGGAGTTCGCCCGGGCGAGGAACGAGATCGTGGCCGCGGCCCAGGCGATGTTCTACGCCCAGCCGGGCCTCTACCGGGGCGTGGCCGGGATGGTGCTGTACCTCGGCCGCACCGCCGCCGCGACCGCCGGCACCGCCGCCGGCGCGGCTCCCGGCACCGGGCCCGAGGCCCTGCGCCGCCAGCTCGACGCGCTGACCTGGCACGCCATGTCCTACCGCGGTCATCTCGCCTTTCCCGGCGAGCAGATGATGCGCCTGTCCATGGACCTGTCCACCGGAACCGCCGGATGCCTGCTGGCCGTCGCCTCCGTCCACGGCGACACGCCCGCCGCCCTGCCGTTCCTCCCGCCGCCGTCCCCCCGGCCGGCGGCCACTGACTCGGCCTCACCCGAGGTCGTGATGAAAGAGCAGAACCCGTTGCCACACGAAGGGAAGATTTCATGAACCTGTTCGACCTGCAGTCGATGGAGACCCCGAAGGAAGAGGCCATGGGGGACGTCGAGACCGGCAGCCGCGCGAGCCTGCTGCTCTGCGGCGACAGCAGCCTGAGCGTCACGACCTGTAACTGACGCCCGAGTCGGCCGCCGCGGCGACGCGGTGAGCGACGCCGCTCGGCACCGGTGCCCCGGGCTCTCGCCCGGGGCACCGGTGTCCGCGCGTACGGACACCGGTGCCACGCGCCCCGCCGCGTGCGCGACCGGCGTCCCGGCACGCGACAGACCGGCACGCGACAGACCGGTGGGGAACGGACCGGCGGGGAAAGGACCGGCAAGGGGCGCAGGGGAAGGGGTTCGCGCGGTGGTGGAGACGACCGGGCCACGAGCACGGCGGGTGCCCCCGACGGGTGACGGAAGCGGCGGCGGACCGGGGCGTACGCCCGCGCTGCTGGTGCTGCTCTCCTCCGTCGGCGCGGCGGTGGCGGCGGTGGCCCAGCCCTTCGTGCTCGGCCGCACCCTCGATCTCCTGCTGCGCGACGGTGACGCGGGGTACTGGCCGGCGCTCAGCGCCGCGCTGCTCGTCGGCGAGGTGCTGCTGGACAGCCTCACCTCGCTGTTCACCGGCCGCTGCACCGCCGGCTGGACGGCCCACATCCGTTCGCGCGCCTTCGCCGGGCTGCTGGGCGCCGTACCGGACCGCGCGCGGAGCCTGGCCCCGGGGGACGTCGGCACCCGTCTGACCCTCAACGCCGCCGACGCCGGCGGTGCCCCGGCGGCCCGCGCGGCGCTGCTGGCCTCGCTGGTCACCCCGGTGGGCGCGCTCGCCGCGCTGGTCGTCGTCGACGTCTGGGTGGCGGCGTGCGTACTGGCCGGGCTGCCCGCCCTGGCGCTGGTGCTGCGGGCGTTCGCCCGTGACACCGGTGCGTCGGTGGCCGCCTACCAGCGCGCCCAGTCACAGATCGCCTCCCGGCTGCTGGAGGCGCTGGAGGGCACGGCGACGATCGCCGCCGCTGGCACCGGCGCCCGTGAACGCGCGCGGGTGCTCGCGCCGTTGGGGGAACTCGCGGCCCTGGGCCGGCACATGTGGGCGCTGCACGGACGGGCGCTGGGCAGGAGCGGCGTCCTGGTGCCGCTGCTGGTCCTGGCCGCCACGGCCGTCGGGGGCCTGCGCCTCGCGTCGGGCGCCCTGAGCGTGGGCGGCCTGCTCGCCGCCTCCCGGTACGCGCAGCTGACGGCGGGCATCGGCGGTGCCGCGTCCCTGCTGGGCGCGGTCGTACGGGGCCGCCGGGCGCGGGAGCGGACCCTGGAACTGGAACGGCTGCCCCCACTGGTCCACGGGACGGGCGTCCTGCCGCCGGACGGCCGGGGCGCCCTCGAACTGCGCGGTGTGCGCGTGGTGCGCGACGGCAGACAGGTGCTGCGCGCGGACGGCGTGCGGATCCCGGGCGGCACCACCGCCGCGGTGGTCGGCCGCGGCGGGGCGGGGAAGTCCGTACTGGCGGCCGTGGCGGGGCGGCTGATGGACCCCGACGAGGGACAGGTGCTGCTGGACGGCGTCCGCCTCGACCTGCTGAGCCGCGAGGCGCTGCGCACCGAGGTCTCCTACGCCTTCGAGCGTCCGGTGCTGGGAGAGGGGACGGTCGCCGAAGCGGTCGCCGCCGGGCCGCGCCCCGTCTCCCGCGAGCAGGTGCGGCAGGCCGCCCGGGACGCCGGCGCCGACGGCTTCGCACGCCGGCTGCCCCACGGTTACGACACCCCGCTGTCCGCCGCGCCGTTGTCGGGCGGTGAGCACCAACGGCTCGGTCTGGCAAGGGCGTTCGCGCACGCCGGACGACTGCTGATCATGGACGACGCGACGTCCAGCCTGGACACTGCCACGGAGCACGAGGTGGACCGGGCGCTGCGCCGGTCGCCGCGGCCCGGGACCCGGCTGGTCGTCGCGCACCGCCCGTCGGTCGCCGGGCGGGCGGACCTGGTGATCTGGCTGGAGGACGGGGAGGTGCGGGCGGTCGCCCCGCACCGCGACCTGTGGCGCGAGGCCGACTACCGGGCGGTCTTCGGCATCGGCGGCACGGACCGCGCCGGCGACGCCGGCGGCGGTCAGGGCGGTGGCGACGGCACCGGCGGCGGTGCGGCCCCGGCGCCCGGAGCGGGGTCCGCCCCGGGGTCCGTGACGAGGGCCGCGCGGCTGCCCGAACCCGAGGAGGCCCGGCCGTGAGCGGTTCCGGCGACCTCGCGCCCCACGCGGACGACGGGGCGGGGGCCCTGCGCCGGATCGCGCCGCCGGCCCGTCGCTTCCTCGCCCGCCGCACAGGGGTCCTCGTGCGGCTCGCGCTCTGGTCACTGGCGGAGGCGGGGCAGGCCTTCCTGGTGGGCTACTGCGTCGCCCACTCCGTCGACCGGGGTTTCCTCGCCGGAGACACCCGCAGGGGTCTGCTGTGGCTCGCGGTCGCCCTCGTCGCCGTGCTGTTCGCCGCCCCGGTGGTGCGGGGCGTCTTCGCCCAGCTGGCCGGGCTCACGGAGCCGCTGCGCGACGGTCTGGTCCGGCGTGCCGTCGACCGGGCCATGGACCGGGCCCGGTCGACGCCCGGCGGGACGGACCGGGCGGCCGTCTCCCGGCTGACGAACCAGGTCGAGATCGCCCGGGACAGCTTCGCCGGTCTGGTCCTCACCCTGCGCTCGTTCCTCTTCACCGCAGCCGGAGCGCTGCTCGGACTGCTGTCCCTGCACCCGGCCCTGCTCGTGGTGGTCCTGCCGCCGCTGGCCGGCGGCCTGGCCCTGTTCCTGGCCACGCTGCGGCCCATGGCGGCGGCCCAGCGGCGCGCCCTGGCGGCCGACGAGGCGCTGGGCGACCGGGCGGCCCGCGCCCGGACGGCGCTGCGCGACCTGACGGCCTGCGGGACCGGCCCCGAGGCGGCACGGCGCGGCGCGGACCTGGTCGCGGAGGCCGCCGCCGCGTCCCGTGTCCTGGCCGGCTGGGCGGCGGTGCGCACGGCGGCACTCGGCGTCGCGGGTCATCTGCCCGTCCTGGCCCTGCTGCTGGCGGTGCCGTGGCTGCGCGGTCGGGGGGTGACGGCGGGCGCGCTGCTGGGCGCGTTCACCTACCTCGTCCAGTCGCTGCTGCCCGCCCTGCACACCCTGATGACCGCGCTCGGCGCGGCGGGTTCCCGGCTGCTGGTCGTCCTGGACCGGATCACCGGTCCCGTGCCGTCGCCGGTTGCCGCGGACCGTCCGCCGCCCGGCGTCCTTCCCGGGGGCCGGGCCGGGCTCCCGGGGCCCGGCCCGGCCCCGGCGGGAGAGCCCGGGCCGGCCCGCCCGGCACAGCCGCCCCCGGCCGCCGCCGGTGCCGCCGCCGCGGCCCCCGGCGGTCACCGCCGTCACGCGCGCTCGCGGACCCCCGCGGTGGAACTGCGGTCCGTGACCCTGTCCTACGGCGTCCGCGCCGAGCCGGTGCTCGACTCGCTGGACCTGCGCGTCGCACCGGGTGAGCACCTCGCCGTCGTCGGACCGAGCGGCATCGGCAAGTCGACGCTCACCCGCCTGGTCGCCGGGACGCTCGCGCCCGGCGACGGGGAGGTGCGGGTCGCCGGACACCCGGTGACCGGGCGCGCCGCCCCCGAACTCGCCCCCTTGCGCACGCTGGTGCCCCAGGAGGCGTACGTCTTCTCCGGCACCGTGGCCGACAACCTCGCCTATCTGCGTCCGGACGCGCGCCGGACCGAACTCGACGCGGCCGTCCGGGCCCTCGGTCTGGGGCAGCTGGTCGACCGTCTGGGCGGGCTCGACGGCGCCGTGCTGCCCGGTGAACTCTCCCCTGCCGAACGGCAGTCGGTCGCGCTGGCGCGCGCGTACCTGTCGCCCGCGCCGCTGCTGCTGCTCGACGAGGCGACCTGCCATCTGGACCCCGCGTCCGAGGCCCGGGCCGAGGAGGCCCTCGCCCGGCGGCCGGGGACGCTGCTGGTGGTGGCGCACCGCCTGTCGTCGGCCGTCCGCGCCGACCGGGTGCTGGTGCTGGACGGCGCGGAGACGGTGTGCGGCAGCCACGAGGAGGTGCTGGCCCGTTCGGCTCTCTACCGCGACCTGACGGGCCACTGGAACGGCGGTCCCCACCGGGAGGGCTGAACGCGGGACGCCGGGGGAGGGCGCGGCGCCGCGCGGTTCCTCAGGTCCAGCCGGCGTCCTGGACTATGCGTATCGCGTCGACCCGGTTGCGGGCGCCGACCTTGCGGATCGCCGTCGCCATGTAGTTGCGGACGGTCCCCCGGGACAGATGCAGACGGGCCGCTATCTCGGCCATCGGCGCCCCCTCCGCCGCCAGGGAGAGCACGCTCAGCTCACGGGCGGTCAGGGGCATGACCGCGCCTTCGAGCAGGGCCACGGTGAGGGCCGCGTCGAGGAAGCGCTCCCCCTTGGCCACGGTGTGCACCGCCGTGATCAGCCGCTCGGCCGGGGCGTTCTTGTCGACCAGACCGAGTGCGCCGGCGTCGAACGCCCTGCGCAGGACGCCCGGCCGTCTGGGTGTCGTCAGGACGACGAGAGGCTCCCCGCACCGCGCCCGGAACGGCGCGTCGTGCCCCTCCCCCGGCCCCTGCAGGCACTCGCCGTCCACGACGCACACGTCCGTCGGCAGCGTCCCGTCGTCCCCGGCGTCGGCGTCGGCGTGGGGGGACATGGCCGAGACCTCCAGCGTGTCGTCGGATCTCAGCAGTTCCACCAATGCCGAGCGCAGTAATTCCTCGTCGTGCACCACGCGGATACGGACCATCTCCCCCACCCCTGTCAGCTGCTGTTTCGTCGGACGAACGGCCGTGCTGCTCGCGCACCAGGGCCATGTGCCCTGTTTCGTTCCGGGAGAACACCGCACAGCAGCACCAGGACGGGGTATCGGATGCAATTCGCCGCTTCCGGCGCGCGGAGGGGCGCGCGAAACCGCTGCACGCGCCGGTGAAAACGGCGGAGACGTTCTCCGGCCACGGACGGGGACCGGCGCCGGGAGGTCCGGACGACGCACCGGCGCGTGCCCGTCGCCGTCCTCGGCTCCCTGGCCACGGCGGCGGACCGTCCCGCGGGCCGGTCGTACCCCGCCGGACGGGAGATAACGGAGAGCGGTACGGAACCTCACGGCGACCGGCCGGAAACGGTCCTCCGCCAATCTGACGCGAAATCCACGGCGGCGCCGGACCGCTCCCCCGCCGCGCGCGGCCGCGGCGGCCGTGGAGGAGCCGCCCGGTCTCAGACCGGGCCCAGGTCGGCCTGGAAGACGTGGTGGTCCGAGTACGGGGTGGGTCGTACGCGGTGGGCGAGCGGGGTGATGCCGCGCAGGAAGACGTAGTCGAACTTGCTGTGCCAGTCGGTGGTCGGCGCGCAGCTTCCGGTGGACGCGGGACGGCACCGCGGGTCCGCGTCCGCGGCCAGTGCCCACATCGGGGCGAGTTCGGGAGCGTCCGGCACCGCGTTGAAGTCGCCGAGGACGATCGCGCGGTCGTGGCGGGCGACCTCCTCGGCGAGCACCGCGGCCTGCTCCGCCCGGACCGTTTCCTGGCGCCGTTCGGCGAAGTGGGTGTTGAAGACCCGGACGGACCGGCCGCCGACCGTGGTGGTGACGGCCATGTACCCGCGGTCCTCGGATCCGCCGTCGGGGTACTCCGCGACGACGCGGTCGGTCATCGGGGCCGCCGAGAGCAGTGCCTGGCCGTAGGCTCCGGGACTCCAGGGCATGCCGCCGCAGCGGCCCCAGTTGCGCAGGACCGTCCCGTACTCGACGTGGTAGACCAGCCCGTAGCGGTTCTCCAGACGGTCGCGGATCCTCTCGACGTCACGGGCGCACGCCTCCTGCACCGCGACGACCTGGGGCGCGTACGTGGCGATCTGCAGCGCCCGGTCGGCGTTGTCCGTGTCGCAGGGGTTGCAGAGGTTCCACGTCATGACCCGGTTCGGTACGACGTCCCGGGCGGCGTCGGCGGGCAGTGCCCTGCCGGAGAGGTCGTCGTCCGGTGCACCGCGGCCGACGAGTGCCACGCAGACCAGGGCCAGGATCGCGACGCCCGCGAGCAACGGCATGCGCCTTCCGAACACCCTCGCCTCCTCGCTGCGGGGCACGCGCGGCAGAAGACGGCCCCCGCACCGAGATTACGGGACGGGGACGGCGGCCCGGGGGCGGAGGCCGTGCGGGGTCGCGGATGCGGTGTCCGTGATCACGTTGTCGATCCGGTGGGGGCCGGGGCAGCATTCCCGTCATGGAACAGCCTGCCGATGTGCTTCGCCTGGACCGGGTCGAACTGCGCCGATGGCGTGTCGACGACATCGAGAGCCTGGATCGGGCGATCACCGAGTCGCGTGATCACCTGCTGCCGTGGATGCCTTTCGCGGCCACCCACGACCGGAGACAGGGAGAAGGCTTCCTGGCCTGGTCCGAGGAGCAGTGGGCCTCGGGGCAGGCGTACAACTACGCGATCACCTCGGGCGGAGCGGTGGTCGGCAGCTGCGGACTGCACCGCCGGATCGGCCCCGGCGGTCTGGACATCGGGTACTGGCTCCACCACGCCTGGACGGGGCAGGGGCTGGCCACCATGGCCGCGGCCGCCCTCGTCAGGGCGGGACGGCAGCTGCCGGGCATCGACCGCATCGAGATCCACCACGACGAGGCCAACCCCGCGAGCGGCGCGATCGCCCGCCGTCTGGGCTTCACCGAGGTCGAGCGGGTGCGGGTGCCGGACGGGCCGGAGGCCCCCGGCGAGACGGGCGTCCGGGTGAGGTGGCGCCTGCTGACCGGGGCCGGCGACGACGGGGGCTTCCGTGACTGACGGGCGGCACCGCTCAGGGGCACGACGCCGATGAGCGGGTGCCGGAGGTCCGCCGCGCCCGCGCGGGGCAGTTGACGGTGCCGGGGGCCGCCGGTACGGCCGCCCCCGGCCCCTGTCCGGTTGCGGTACGGGGGCCGGCGGCGGGGGCCGGGGACCGTCAGCCGGCGGTACCGATGCGT
This sequence comes from Streptomyces sp. NPDC031554, assembly GCF_055580685.1. Lineage (NCBI taxonomy): Bacteria > Bacillati > Actinomycetota > Actinomycetes > Kitasatosporales > Streptomycetaceae > Streptomyces > Streptomyces sp. NPDC031554. The sequence continues at coordinate 124,746 of NZ_JBVIKX010000010.1, forward strand.
TCGACGCGCTCGTCGACGCCGTCGCGGAGTTCACCGAGCGTCGTGCCGGGCGGGGCCGCCTTCGGCGTGGAGGACGGCGGCTGCGTCTCGTCCGCGCAGGTGGCGCCCGGGGCAGGGACCTTCAGGTCCACCAGGTAGCCGACGACCGCGTCCGTCGCGCAGGCGCTGCGGCCGAACGCGGTGTGCCCCTCGGCCTCGAAGGTGAGCAGCGAGGCGTTGTCCAGCCGCCGCGACAGCGCCACCGCGTCCTGGTAGGGGGTGTCCGGGTCGCCCGTGGTGCCGAGGACGAGGATCGGCGCCGAGCCCTTCGCCCGGTAGGAGCCGTCGTAGCGGCTGACGTGCTCGCCGGGCCACTGGGCGCAGGCGGTGGCGTGCTGGTGGTCGTACGTGGGAGGGCCGTACGCCATCGCCGGGCCGAGCAGGGGCGCCGCCTTCGCGTAGGCCGTGACGTTCCGCTCCAGCAGGCGCGGGTCGTGCGGGTAGTCGCGGTCGACGCACTCGACGGCCACGTTCGGGCCCAGGAAGTCGAAGCTGGCCGGGGACGGCGGCCGCAGCAGGAAGGACGTGTTGTCGCGCAGCTGGGCCTTACGCAGTGCCTCGCCGAACGCGGGCCAGATGACCTTGCCCTCGTTGATGTTGAACATCAGCCGGTAGACCAGCGTGTAGCCGTTCGCCAGGCCGCCGTTCGCGGTCGGGACCGGGTCGGCGTCCAGGTCGGCCTTCAGCTTCTCGAACGCGGCGCGCGGGTCGCCGTCGCCGAACCCGCAGGTGGCCCGGTCGGCGGCGCACCAGTCCAGGAAGCGGCTCATCGCGCCGTCCAGCGCCAGGTACTGCGACCGGTCGGAGAGGTACGGGCGGTCGGCGTAGTGCACCGGGTCGTACGCGCCGTCGAGGGCCAGGGCCCGTACCCGCTTCGGGAACAGGGCGGCGTAGACGGTTCCGATGTAGGACCCGAACGACCGGCCGTAGTAGGTGAGTCGCTCTTCCCCGAGCGCCTCGCGCAGCAGGTCGATGTCGCGGGCGACGTAGGCGGTGCCGATGTGGGGCAGCAGTTCGCCCGCGTTGTCCACGCAGGCCTGGTCGAACTCGGCCGCCTGACGCAGCGCCGGCCCGTAGGCGTCCGGGCCGGGCACGCCCTTCGCCTCCGTGACGGCCCGCGTGTAGCGCGCGTCGTCGAAGCAGGTCAGCGGTGAACTGCGGCCGACGCCGCGGACGTCGTAGCCGAAGACGTCGAACGAGTCGCGGAGTGCGGCCGGCAGGTCCGCGTGGTTGTTGCGCACGAAGTCCACGCCGGAGTTGCCGGGTCCCCCGGGCTGCAGGAAGAGCGTGCCCTTGCGGTTCGCCGGGTCGGCGGCCGGCTTGCGGATCACCGCGAGGGTGACGGTCCTGCCGTGCGGGTCCCGGTAGTCGAGCGGGACGTCGGCGTTCGCGCACTCGAAGCCGCCCTGGCAGTCGGTCCAGGTCAGGGACGGCACGGGCGGCCTCCCGGGTGTCTTCGGCGAGGCCGCCGCCTGGGCCGCCGTTCCCGTCACGGCGGCCGCGAGCGCCGTCAGCGCGGCCGCGGCGGCGGTGAGCCGTCGCAGGCGTCCCGGTGTGCGGTGTGGTGTGGTCATGGTCCTCTTCCCCCCTGGGTCGGTGTACGGCCGGGTGCTCGCCGGGCAGGGCGGATCCGGCCGACTGGACAGAGGGGGAAAGAGCCGGAACGGTGCCGTCCGCGCCGGGTCTTCTCCCGATCGGGACCGGGGAAAGGTCCGGCCGCCGGACGGGCCGTCCGGGGCCGTCCGGGGCGCCTCCCGCCGGAGGCGTCACGGGGTGCCGGAGGGGAGCCGGGTCCGGCGGAGCGGCCGGCCGGCACGGGGCCGGGTCCGGTGGCCGTCCCGGGGCCCCCGTGGGCGAGGGCGGGGTCGCCGGCGCGCGGTGCCGAGGGCGTCCACCGCCGCGACCGGCGGCGGTCGGCCGTCGGACCGCCGAGGGGGGCCGCGGCCCGGGACCACCGGGAGCCGGCCGTGCCGGCCCGGACGGCGACGGGTACGCGTGGGGGGACGGCGGACGCGGGGTGTCGCGGGCGGCGGACGCGGGGCCGACGGGCCCCGGGCGGGGCCGGACTGCCCTCGCGGCGTCACGGGGAAGCGGCCAGGCTTGTCATGTGCCCAATCCGGCGATCCACCGGAGCGAAGGAGCTGATCGCCATGACACACCTGGCCGGATTCCCGGACCGCCCGGTCCGGGTGGACGCGCGGGTCGACGCGCCGTTGTCGCGATGGATGTGGCTCGTGAAGTGGATCCTCGCCGTGCCCCACTACGTGGTGCTCTTCTTCCTGTGGATCGCCTTCTTCGTGGTGACCGTGATCGCGTTCTTCGCCGTCCTGTTCACCGAGCGCTATCCCCGCGCCCTGTTCGACTTCAACCTGGGCGTCCTGCGCTGGAGCTGGCGGGTGGCCTTCTACGCGTACGACGCGCTGGGCACCGACCGGTACCCCCCGTTCAGCCTGGGCGAGGAACCGGACTACCCGGCCCGGCTGGACATCGCCTACCCCGAACGGCTCTCCCGCGGCCTGGTGCTGGTGAAGTGGTGGCTGCTGGCGATCCCGCACTACCTGGTCGTCGGTTTCCTCGTCGGCGGCGCACACCTCGACTGGTGGTCCAGCGGGCTGATCGGCGTGCTCACGCTCGTCGCGGTCGTGATCCTGGCCTTCACCGAGAAGTATCCGAAGGACCTGTTCGACCTGATCATCGGCCTCAACCGGTGGGTCCTGCGCGTCTGCGCCTATGCCGCGCTGATGACGGACGTCTATCCGCCGTTCCGCCTGGACATGGGCGGCCCGGAGACGCCTGCCGCCGGGGAGCGGGTCTGACCGCCGCGCCGAGGGGCGGGCGCCGTCCTCCGGCGCCGCCCGCCCTCCAACACCTCCCGCACCTCCCGCGTCACGGCCGCTCCGTGCCGCGGGTCATCCGTGCCGCGGGTCATCCCTGCCCGGATCGCAGTTCGCGGACCCGGGCGCGGAACACGCGCCGGCGCCGCTCGTTGCCGTGCACGAGCACCGCCGATTCCGCCATCAGGCCGGCCGCCCGGTCGAGCAGTTCGGAAGCCGCGTAGAGGTGGCGGGGAGCGTCGCGCTCCCCTGCCAGGTCGGCCCTGAGCGCCGCCGGGGAGAGGTCGACCCGGGCCAGCAGGTCGAGGGCGCGGCGCAGCAGCCGCGCGACCAGGGTCCGCAGGCCCGCCGACTGCCAGTCGTCGGCGATGATCCGGTGCCGCTCCCCCAGCAGGTCGGCCGGCGCCGGGTGGGCGGCCAGGTATCCCGCGATCTCCCACGCCTGCTCCATCGCCCGGGCCGGCCAGGCGCCGCTCTGTTCGGTGTCGTCGGCGACCGTGCCGACCTCCCTCCTCAGCCTGCGCAGTTCAGCGGGCTCGCCCTCCCCTTCCATGAAGAGGATCCCGACTCCGCCACGAGATTCGGGGCGTTCAGGTCCTCGGCGCCGGCGCATCCGATCGCCGACGTCCGCTCACCGGCCTCGGCCTCGCTCCACCGGTCGGCCGGCGACTTCAGGGCCCGGGAGCGCGCCTGGAGCTCTCCGGCCTGCCGCAGCGGCGCCTGGGCGTGGTACTCCTCGTGCTCCCGGTGGAACCGCGCCAGGTTGTCGATCACCCGCAGCAGCAGGTCCGCGGGGGTGCGTGGTGTCTCGTCCTCGGGCATGCCGGCGGTCTGCGGCAGTCCTCACGCGCCGGCACGGGGACCGCGTCCGTCGGGGCGGCCCCGGCGGGGGCCTCAGGCCGTCCGCCGCGTGTTCGTCCGCTTGCGGGCACGATAGGCCGCGGCCTTGATCCTGTTGCCGCACGGGTCCATGGCGCACCATTCCCGCCGCGCGCCCCGGGACCGGTCGAGGTAGACCTGCGAGCACTCGGGGTTGCCGCACTCCTTGAGCAGCGCGGCGTCCGGCCCGCCGAGCACCGCGACGGCGTCCCGGGCGACGGCGGCGAGGGCCTGCTCGAGGGAGGCCTCGACGTGACGCCCCGTCGCGTCGAGGCGGGGGACGGGGGTGGGCCGGCGGGCGTACGCGTTCACCAGCGCCAGCGCGTCGTGGCCGTAGGCGGCACCGGCCATCTTCGCCAGGATCAGCCGGTGGACGGCCTCGCGGAGCGTCAGGGCCGTCCGCAGATCCGTGGCCTCGCAAGGGATCTCGTGCTCCGCGATCCCGCTCTCGCGGAACCACACGCCGAGGCTTTCGGGCGAGGACAGGTCTTCACGGGGCTCGGAGCGGTGCCGATAGCGCAGCGTTCCCGCGAAGTCGAGCGCGGGGGCACCTCCGGGGAAAGCATGCATCATGTCACCATTCTGGAGGGTGACGCATGGAGGCGCAAGGACCGGCCCCCTTCCCGAGGCACGCTCCCGGCACGGGCGCGGCGGGAGCGGAAGGGGCGACCCGGCCGCGCCGTACGGCCCCGGGGAGGCAGGGCCGTACGGCCCTTGGAGGAACGCCGGGCGGCGCGGTGTGATGGAAGGGACAGAACCGGAGGCGGCGGTCGCGACAGCCGGACGAGGTGTGCCATGGACGACTCCCCCACTCCCACCCCCGCCGGGCGGCCGCGCCGCCTGACGGACACCGTCCTCTCCCCCCGGTGGGAGGCGGGGCTCCTGGCCGTCACGGCGGCGGCGCTGACGGCCGGCGGCATCGCCCGGCTCGCCGGCGCCGCCGGTCTCGCCGACCTGTTCTGGGCCGTGGGCACGGTGTCCGCCGTGGTGCCCGCGGTGGGGTGGGTGGTGACCGCGCTGCGGCACGGGCGCGCCGGCGTCGACCTGATCGCGGTGCTGGCCCTGGGCGGCACCCTGGCCGTGGGCGAGTACCTGGCCGGGGCCCTGATCGCGCTGATGCTCGCGACCGGCCGCACCCTGGAGGCGGCCGCCCGGCGGCGCGCCTCGCACGACCTGCGGGCCCTGCTGGAGCACGCGCCGCGATCGGCGCGCCGTCGGACGGACGCCGGGGTCGACACGGTGCCGCTGGCCGAGGTCGGTGCCGGCGACCTGCTCGTCGTGGGTCCCGGCGAGGTGGTCCCCGTGGACGGCAGGGTGGAGAGCGCCGCCGCCGTCCTCGACGAGTCGGTGCTCACCGGTGAGCCCCTCCAGGTCGAACGGCCGCGGGGCGAGGCGGTCCGCAGCGGTGTGGTCAACGCGGGCGGCGCCTTCGAGCTGCGGGCGACCGCGACCGAGCAGGACAGCACCTACGCGGGCATCGTGCGCCTGGCCCGGCAGGCCGGCGCGGAGTCCGCGCCCGTGGTGCGGCTCGCCGACCGTTACGCGGCCTGGTTCCTCCCGCTGTCCCTGGTGGTGGCGGGACTCGCCTGGCTGATCAGCGGATCCGCCGTACGGGCGGTCGCGGTGCTGGTGGTCGCCACCCCGTGCCCGCTGCTGCTGGCCGCGCCGGTCGCGATCGTCTCCGGTCTCTCCCGCGCCTCCCGCCTCGGCGTGGTCGTCCGCGACGGCGGCGCCCTGGAGAACCTCGGCCGCGCCCGCACCCTGATGCTGGACAAGACCGGCACCCTCACCGGCGGCCGCCCCCGTGTCCTGGACGTGATCGCCGCGCCCGGCCGCAGGCCCGCGGAGGTGCTCCGCCTGGCCGCGTCCCTCGACCAGTACTCGCCGCACGTCCTGGCCCACGCCATCGTCGACACGGCCCGGGAACGCAAGCTGGAACTGTCGGTCCCGGCGGACGTCGGCGAGGAGCCCGGACGCGGCGCCTCGGGCACGGTCGAGGGCCACCGGGTCTCCATCGGCCGTCTCGACGCCGCGGACCTGGAGCCCGCGTGGGCCCGCGCCGTCGACAACCGTGCCCTCCTCGACGGCGCGGCCGTCGCCTGGCTGACCGTCGACGGCCGGCCGGCGCCGTCCTCCTGCGCGACCCGGTCCGGCCCGACGCGCCCCGCACCCTGCGCCACCTGCGCGCGGCGGGCATCGAACGGCTGCTGATGCTCACCGGCGACCGCGCCGAACCCGCCCAGGAGGTCGCCGCCGTCCTCGGCCTCGACGACGTGCGTGCCGGGCTCAGCCCGGCCGGCAAGGTCGCCGTCGTGCGCGCCGAACGCGACCGCGCGGTCACCGTGATGGTCGGCGACGGCGTCAACGACGCGCCCGCCCTGGCCGCGGCCGACATCGGCGTGGCCATGGGGGCCCGCGGCTCCACCGCCTCCTCCGAGGCGGCCGACATCGTCCTGACCTCCGACCGCGTCGACCGTCTGGCCGACGCCGTCTCCATCGCCGTACGCGCCCGGCGCATCGCCGTGCAGAGCGCGCTGGGCGGCATGCTGATGTCGCTCGCCGCCATGGCGGTGGCCGCGTTCGGCTTCCTGCCGCCCGCCGCGGGCGCGCTGCTCCAGGAGGGCATCGACGTCGCGGTGATCCTCAACGCCCTGCGGGCCCTGCGCGTCGGGCCGTCCGCGCGCCCCGCCCTGACACCGGCCGCCGAGGCGCTCGTCCACCGCTTCGCGGCGGAGCACGACGACCTCCAGGACGTCCTCGAGGCCGTGCGCGACGCCGCCGACCAGCTCTCCGACGGCCCCGGCCCCAAGGCCCTGGCCACCGTCGAGGAGACCCACCGGCTGCTCGTCGAACGGCTGCTGCCCCACGAGTACGCCGAGGAACACCAGCTCTACCCCGCCCTGGCCCCCACCCTCGGCGGCCCCGAGGCCACCGCCACCATGAGCCGCGCCCACGCCGAGATCGAACGCCTCTCCCGCCGCATCGCCACCCATCTGCGCCTGGCGCACGCCGACGGCGGCCTCACCCCCGGGCAGCTGGACGACCTGCGCTCCAGCCTGTACGGGCTGAACACCGTCCTGCGCCTGCACTTCACGCAGGAGGAGGAGAACTACTTCTCGCTGGCCCCGTGAGGGCGCGCCCCGCGCGGAAGGGTGCACCCGGCCGTCAGGACCGGCCGGGTGCACCCGCTCGTCACCCGCGCGGCGGCGGGTCGCTTCAGGCGGTGGGTCGCCTCGGGCGGCGGGTCACTTCAGATAGGCGCCCGCCGTGCCGATCTTTCCGGGGCCGTTGAGGACGTAGACGCGCAGGTTGCCCTTGCCGGGGGCGCCGACGGTGAGCTTTCCGCCGGTGACGACCTGGGTGTCGCCGGTCACGGCGTCCCGGTAGGTGCCGTCGGGGATGCCGGTGTAGGTGGCGCCGCCGGTGACGGTGACCAGCGCGAAGCTGTCCGTGGCGCCGTCGGTGTAGCGGCGCTTGAAGGCCATCCCACCGCTGATGCCCTCGGTGGAGTACTGGCCCGTCTGCAGCGCGGGGATCGCGCGGCGGATCTGGTTGAGCCGCTGGACGTGCCCGACGAGCGGCTGGGCGAGGGTGCTCGCGACCTCACCGGTGGCGGAGTCGACCTTGCCGAACTCCGACGCGCTGACGTCGCCCCGCAGGTGGTCGCCGTAGTAGGCGCGGCCGGTGGTCGCCAGCGGGCAGGTGGGCCCGCAGTCGATCTTCCTGCCCTTCTGGAACTCGATCTCGGAGCCGTAGTAGAGGGTGGGGATGCCGCGGAAGGTCCACATCAGCGACATGTTCTCGGCCCAGGCGTCGGTGCCGCCCGCGTAGCGCTCACCGGACTTGTTGGGGCCGTAGTCGTGGCTGTCGACGTAGACGACGTTGTACGTGGCGTCGTTGTAGCTGTCGTCGGAGTCCTTGCCGTTGCCGAAGGCGTTCTGCGCGTCCCCGAAGTTCATGTGCATGCGCATGTCGATGACGTTCATGCCGGAGAACCTGCTGTGGTCGGGGGTGTGGTAACTGTTGCCCTGGAGGAAGGCGTTGGTGCTGGTGGGCTGGCCGGCCGGGCCGATCCGCTGTTCGTGGTCGTACATCTCCAGCGCGGCCTCGGCGTCGTCGGCGTCGTACTCCTCGCGTTCCTTCCAGGTGTAGAACTGCGCGGAGTGGTTGACCGAGCCGCGGTTCCACTTGTCGTTGACGAAGGCGGCGACCTCGCCGAAGACGAAGAAGTTCTTCGCGGCCCCGGCGCCGTGCTGCCGGGTGACGCGCTCCTGTATGGCGGGCAGGAAGCGGCGGTTCCAGGTGGTGCGCGGGATGTGTACGGCCGTGTCGACGCGGAAGCCGTCGACGCCCATGTCGATGTACTTGTCGTACGCGCCGATCAGGTAGTTCTGGACGGTCGCGTTCTCGGTGTCGAGATCGGCGAGGTCCTCGTGGAGCCAGCAGGAACGGGAGTCCTCACCTTCCCAGTTGCCGATCCAGCACTGGTGGTAGAGCGCCTTGGGGAACATGCCGGAGGTCGGTGAGGGCCACTGGCAGTTGTAGAGGGTGTAGCCCTCGGCGCTCTTGCCGCCGGTGGGCTTGCCCCAGTCGAGGCAGGTGTTGCCGGCCGGCTCGGCCGTCGACCACAGGTCGCCGTTGTAGTAGGACTTCCCGGACTTCGGCTCCACGGTGAGGCCGTCGTACTCGAAGGAGGAGTTCGGCTCGTCGTAGAACCAGCTCCACTGGCCGTCGCGGACGCCGTACGTCTTCGGGGTGAACAGGCCCTTGGCGCCCCAGCGGGAGGAGTGGTTGTAGACGACGTCCTGGTAGATCTTCATGCCCTTGGCGTGGGCGGTGTTGATCAGGTCCTGGTAGGAGGCGCCGGCGGACTCCAGACGCGGGTCGACCCGGTAGAAGTCGTAGCCGTGGTAGCCGTGGTAGTCGTAGTCCGAGCGGTTGAGGACGACGGGGGTGACCCAGACGGCCGAGAAGCCGAGGCCCTTGATGTAGTCGAGCTTCTGGATGAGGCCCTTGAAGTCGCCGCGGAACATCGGGTCGTCGTTGGCGGCGTTGCCGGACTTCACGTGCTGGCTGCCCCCGCGGTTGTTGGAGCTGTCGCCGTCGTTGAAGCGGGCGGTCAGGACGAAGTAGATCGGGTCCTTGCGCGGATCGGTGCCGAGCGGCTTGCCGGGGGTGGCGGCCGGGGGCTTCTCGCCCGTGGTGGCACTCGCCGCGGCGGAGGCGGCGGAGACGTTCCCCGCCGCGTCCGCGGCCTTGACCGTGTAGGTGTACGTGGTCCGCTCCTCCAGGTTCGCGTCGGAGAGGACGGTGGAGCCCACGTCGGTGACGAGCGTGCCCTTGGTGCCGCCGGTGCGCGTCACCTGGTACCGGGTGACCGCCCTGTCGTCGGTGGACGGCTCCCAGGTCAGGACGACGGACACGCCGTCGGCCTTGGCGGTGACCTTCGTCGGGACGCTCGGCGCCTCGGTGTCGGGCACCTCGGCGGCGCAGGGGTCGGCCGCGTCGCCGGTGACGGTGTTGTTCTCGACCGTGGACAGGCCGGTGCCGATCGTGTAGTCGGCGCCGCGGTTGTTGTCCCAGACGCCGTTGCCGTTGTTGAACGCGGCCTTCAGCGAGGCGGCCGTCCCGAGGTCGACCTCGTGCTTCCACCAGCCCGTGCACGCGGGCTGCATCCCGACGCCGGGCACGGTCGTCCAGGAACCGCCCGCGGGCCGGTAGTGGATGTTGGCGGTCGTCCAGCCCAGGGCCTCGGTGGAGAAGTAGACCAGGGCCTTGGCGCCCTCTCCCGGTGTCGGGGTGGGCGTCGGGTCCGGGCCGCCGGCTCCCGCGCACGGGTCGGAGTGGGCGACGACGCCGTCCTTGACGGTGATGTCACCCGTGCCCAGGGCGTAGTTCTTGCCGACGTTGTTGTCCCAGGTGCCGGATCCGTCGGTGAACGTGGCCCGGAGGCCCCCGGCGGTGCCGAGGTCGACGGTCTTCTTGACCCAGTCGGTGCAGGCGGCCTCCATCCGCACGCCGGGGACGCCGGTCCAGGAACCGCCGTCCGGCGCGTAGTGCAGGTGGTACGCCGCCCAGTTCCTGGTCTTCGTGTAGTAGAAGACGGTCGCGGTGCTCGCCGAGGCGGCCGTCGGCCGCGGGGCGAGGTCGACGTCGGCGGGAAGCGCCGTGAGCAGGCCGAGGACGGCTGCCGGGGCCGTGGCTGCCGCAAACGGTCTGAGCAGCCTGCGCGGGATGCGTTTCACAAGGGGCATACGGGTCTCCAGGCGGGGGCCACGGCGGCGAGGCCGTGGAGTTCGGCGGCGGTGGGGCCGGTGGGGCGGGTGCGGGGGCACCGGGGTGGCGCGGGTGCGGGGGCACCGGTGCCGGCCGTCGCCGATGTGACGTGCCGCGAGGTCCGGCGCCCGGGGATCGACCCGAATGAAAAGACAGCCGGAATCTTGCTGCAAGTTCTTGCGACGGGAAATTACCGGTACATGACAGACTCGTAAAGGGCTGTGACGGCACGGGCTGTTCGAGAGGTCGGCGAACGCCCGCTCCGGAGCTCGCTCCAGGGCCGGGAGCGGCCGGCCGGGCCGGACCCGGCCGTCGGCGCCGGGACGCCCGTCGGGCGTCCCGGGCCCCGCCCCGGCAGGCCCTCGCGCGCCGCGCTCGACGGTGCCCCGCGCGGCCGGCGGCCCGGGGTCTCGCCGCAGGACGAGGCGCTCGCCAGGCCCTTCGCTCCGGATCACCCGTACGGGGGCACGGCAGGTTGCCCGTCACGACCGGACCGGGACCCGCAGCGTCGTGGACCTGGGCTGCGGCACCGGGGCGGGCACCCTCGCCCTGCCCGGCCGCTTCCCGGAGGCCGAGGTGACGGCCGTCGGCTCCTCCGCCGCGCACCTGCGCCGGCTGCGGGAGAGGGCGGCAGCGGCCGGCGTCGCCGGACGCCTCCGCGTCGTTCACGCCGACCTCGACGCCGCGCGGTGGCCGGACCTCGGCACGGCGGACCTGGTGTGGGCGTCGGCCTCCCTGCACCACCTGGCCGATCCCGGCCGCACGCTGCGCCGGGTCCGTGAACTGTTCTCTCCGGACGGGCTGTTCGTCGTCGTCGAGCCGGCCGGTTTCCCCCGGTTCCTGCCCGCGGACGCCCCGGGCCTCGAGGAACGCTGCCACGCCGCACTCGCCCGGCGCCACGCGGAGCACGTCTCCCACCGGGGCGCCGACTGGGCGGCCGAGCTGACGGGAGCCGGTTTCACCATCGAGGGCGAACACACCCTCTCCCTCGCCGTCGGCCCGTCCGGGAGCGGGGCGGCGGGCCGCTACGCCCGCGGCAGCCTGCGCCGCATGCGCGACGGCGTCGGATCCGCGCCGGCGGCCGCGGATCCGGCCGTCCTCGACCGACTGCTCGACGACGACAGCCCCCACAGGCGTCCTGCGCCGCGACGACCTGGCCGTGCGCACCGAGCGCACGGTGTGGGCGGCACGCCGCACCTGATGACGACGGCGCGGCCCGACGGCCTCCGCGGCCGCCGGTCCCGCGTGCCTCCCGCGTTCCTCACCGGGCCGGGGACCCGGCCCCGGCCCGGTGGCACCGCGGCGCGGAGGCGGTCAGGAGCCGACGAGCGCGCGCACGTTCTCCAGCGTGCCGCAGCCCGCCTTCAGCTGACGCTCGCGCTCCGCCAGGAAGGCCTCCCCCAGCTCCTCCCGGCGCTCCGCGGCGACGTTCTCGCGGGCGCCGTTGAGGATCGTCCGCTCCTCCTCGTCGGCGTGGTGGGTGACCGCCTCCACCAGCGCCTCCAGCTTCTCGTCCCACTCCTCGGAGCCGACCCGCTCGACCTCCATGAGCTCGAGGAGCGCCTTGTTGCCCTCCTCGTGCTCCTCCTCGCCGTGCTCGACCTCGTCGTCGTCGATCTTCTTGTAGCGCTTGAGGGCGGGATACACCTCCGCCTCCTCGGCCCGCGCGTGGGCGATCAGCAGCTCGGCGAACTCGCCCAGGGCGGCGGCCCGGTCGGCCTCGACGCTGCGCATCAGACGGAAGAGGTCCTCCATCCTGCGGTGGTCCTGGAGGATGAGTTCGACGACGTCCCGGGTTTCGGCCATGGAAGAGACATCACTTTCGTGTGAGGGAATCCTGCCGGGATCGACTACCCCCGCCCGGCGACTTCAGTGTTCCCGGCTCCGCGGCGCGGTTCACGGAGTCAGTTCCCGCTGGTGGCCGCCGCGCCATTCGGTCATCAGGACGGTGGCGTCGTCCTCCAGCTTTCCGTCGTGATGGTTCAGCACGGCGGCCATCAGCCGGCGCAGGGTCTCGTGCAGGGTGTGCTCGCCGGAGTGGTGACGGTGGACGAAGTCGATGAACCGCTCCCGTCCGAACTGTTCGCCGTGGGGGTCGCGGGCCTCGACGATGCCGTCGGTGTACATCAGCAGACGGTCGCCGGGCTCCAGTTGCTCGCTGGACATGGTCACCGGCAGGCCGAGGTCGGCGCCCATCGGACCGGCCGGCGGGCAGGCCAGCTCGCTGATCCAGCGATTGCCGCGCAGCAGGATCGGCAGGGGGTGGCCACGGTTGATCCACGTCAGCCGGCCGGTCACGAGATCGAGGTCGGCCAGGACGCCGGTGGCGTAGCGGCTGGTGCCGAACTGCTCGACCAAGGTGGCCTCCACCTGCTCGCCGGTCCCGATCAGCGAGGCACCCTGGCGGCGGGCGTTGCGGCAGGCGGCCACGGCCACGTTGGCCGTGATCCCGGCCGTGGTGTCGTGGCCCATGGCGTCGAAGACGCTCAGGTGGAGGGTGTTCGCGGCCACGGCGTAGTCGAAGGCGTCCCCGCCGACCTGGTAGGCGGGCTCCATCACCGCGCCCACGGTCGCGTCATGGCCGGCGAAGGCGGGCGGCGGGGTGAGGTTCCACTGCATCTCCGCCGCCACGTTCATGGGCTCGGTGCGGACCAGGCGGGCGTAGGAGTCGCTGAAAGAGCGCTTGCTGAGCAGCAGCAGGGCCGTCGTCGACGCCAGATCGCGCAACGCCTGGCGCATCGCCTCGTCGTCGGTGTCCGTGTCGGCCCGCAGCACGCCCATGCGCTCCACGCCGTCGGTGACCGCCACCCACCACCGCCACCGGCCCTGGCCGTCGTCCGTCCTGCCCCGCTCGGCGAGCAGGTCCACGCGCTGGTAGGCCTGCCCGGGCAGGCTGCCCTCGACGCTGAACTCCTGGCCGCCGTCACCGGCTCCCGGTCCCTTGCCGGTGAGTTCGCGCAGCACGGTCTCCCGGAGGTCCACGACGAAGACGGCCGCCCCGTGGATGCCGGTCATGGCGGCGTGCCCGGCGATCAGTCCCGGAAGCTGCTCCAGGGTGATGGTGTGGCTGATCTGCATCAGCTCCAGCAGCGACGCCGCCGCGATCCGCTCAACCATGCCGTACACCCCTCGTCGGACGGAACCCGCGCGGACCGCCGGGCGTCGGCTCGGCCGAGCGTCCCACGGGCGGCTTCACCGTGTCGGGGCCCCTTCCGGCCGCCTGCGCCGTACCCGCCCTCACACGGTGCGAACCTCACGACGGCGGGCCCGGCATCCCCGCGTCGGCGGTGTGCGGCGGCCCGGACCGCACCGCGCGGCCGGGCGGCACGTCCCTCGCCGTACGCGTGCGCGGGTCCCCGCATGAGTCCCGGCACACCGGACAGGGAGTGCGGCACCGACCTCCCCAGGCTGTGCCGCGTCTCCCTGCCGCTGTACGCGTGTACCCACGGACCGGTCTCTCATTCCTCCCCGTCGCGACGACTTGTCCGCCGCGACGACTTGTCCGTCGCGACGCGGGCGGGCCGGACGCGGTGGCACCCCGGCGGACGGGCCCCGCGCGGGAGCCGGCCGCCTGTCGCGGCTCGGTCGCGATCCGGATCAGGTTCCCGCAGGTGTCGTCGAAGACGGCCGTGGTGACGGGGCCCGTCTCCAGCGGCTCCCGGGTGAAGCGGACGCCGGGACCGCGCAGACGCTCGTACTCCGCCGGCACGTCGTCGACGGCGAACCGGGCGAGCGGGACGCCGTCGCCGACGAGTGCGTCGCGGTAGGGCTTGACGGCCGGATGCCCGGCCGGTTCCAGGAGAAGTTCGGTGCCGCCCGGTTCGTGCGGCGAGACGACGGTCAGCCGCCGGGCGCCCCCGCCCAGTGGGACGTCGTGCTTCTTCACGAAACCGAGGATCTCGGTGCAGAAGTGCTCCGCCTCGGCCTGGTCGTCGACGAAGACGCTGGCCGGATGGATCTTCACGGGGTGCTCTCCTGCGGTCCTGGGGGTCGGGCACGAGCCGGCGCTCGGCGATCCGCCGCAGCGGCGCCGTGTCGAGGTCGTGGAACGTGTGGCGGCCCTCACGCCGGGTCTCGACGAGTCCGGCGGCCTCCAGCACGGCGAGGTGCGGGGAGACGCCCTGGCGCGAGATGCCCGGCCCGTGCTTCGTGGTCGGTCGCGGGCAGATCTCGGACAGGGTCTGCCCGGACCTCTCGGTGAGCTCGTCGAGGATGACACGGCGGGTGGGGTCGGCCAGAGCCCGGAAGACGTCGTCGGCCACACCCCCGGCACGGGCGAGCCGTCACTTGCCCATCGAGCGGAGCGGTCTCCGGGACGGCGGCCACGCCACGGGGCCGTGCGGTCACCCCGCGGGGCCGTGCGGTCACCCCGCGGGGAAGCCTCGCGGTCGCCCGGCGGCGCGGGTTCGCCTCCCCGGCGGCGCGGCCCCGTGCGCGTGCGTCGGCCTATCCACCGGCTCTGGGCGCCCGGGCGGTGGAGCCGCGTGGTGTCAGCGTGGGCGTCGGCGCCCGGTGCGGACCGGTCCGCGCCCCGTCGACCACGTCGAACAGGACCCGCGCCACCTCCGCCCCGAAGTGGTGCACGTCGTGGCTCATCGCCGACAGCGTCGGATGGGTGATGCGGCACAGCTGGGAGTCGTCCCAGGCCACCAGCGACAGGTCGTCGGGGACGGTGAAGCCCATCTCGGCGGCGACGCCCGCGCCCGCGACCGCCATGATGTCGTTGTCGTAGACGATGGCGGTGGGCCGGTCGGCGGCGAGGAGCAGCGAGCGGGTGGCGCGGGCGCCCTCCTCCTCCTCGAAGCCCGTGGCGATCTGCCGGCCCTCCTCCAGCCCCAGCTCCCGCATGGTCGACGCGAACGCCCGCGTGCGGATGGCGCTGTGGCCGAGGTCGGCGGGGCCGCCGACGCGGGCGATCCTGCGGTGGCCGAGCGCCGCCAGGTAGCGGACGGCCTCGCCGACCGCGGAGGCGTCGTCGGTCCACACCGCCGGGAACGGGCCGGTCAGGGAGGGGTGGCCGACGGCCACGGCGGGCAGCCCGGCGCCCTGGAGCGCGGGCAGCCGGGGATCGTCCTCACGCAGGTCCACCAGGATCGCCCCGGCGATCATCCGGCCGCTCCACCACGCCTTGTACACGGCGACCTCCTCGTCGAGGTCGCGCACCAGCCGCAGCAGCAGCGAGCACGACCGCTCCGCCAGGACGCTCTCGATGCCGGAGATGAACTCCATGTAGAACGGTTCGAGGCCGAGCAGCCGGGCGGGCCGGCACAGCGCGAGCCCGACGACGTCCACCCGCCGGCCGGACAGGCTGCGCGCCGTGGCGCTGGGGGCCCAGCCCAGTTCCCGGGCCGCCTCGAAGATCCGCTCGCGGGTGGCCGCGGAGACCCCGGGCTTGTGGTTGAACGCCAGCGACACCGCGCCCTTGGACACCCCGGCCCGGGCGGCGACGTCCTTGATGGTGACCCGTTCCGTCGGACTGCTCACGTCACGTCCACGCAGTACAGGGCGGCCCGGACGTCCCCCACGTCGGCGCCGTCGCAGCCGGTGACCCGGATCCGTACGCGTTCGCCGGGCAGCAGGGTCTGCGGGCCCCGGTCACCGACGGCGGCCGGACCGAGCCGGTCGGCCTGGAGCAGGAGGTCTCGGACGAGGGTACGGGCGCTCACCACGACGTCGACTCTATCCCGCTGTCCGGGAACGGGTTCCACGACGACGTCGTAGACGGGCCGCGGGTGGGCGAAGTCCTTGTCGGCGACCGGGAAGTGCAGCGCGCGCAGCCCTTCCCCCGCTCCGTCCCCGCCGCCGCCCGGGCGGGGCGGCGTCCCCTCGTCGGCGACCAGGAACTCGTCCGCCGACCGCGCGTCCGGGACGAGGTCGCGGGGCACCGGGAGCCGGAGCACCGAGCGGGGCTCGACGCTCACGTCGAGGACGCTCTCGTGGAGCAGGGTTCCGTCCGCCCGCCACCGGCGCAGCGTCACCGTCGTCGGCCACGGCTCGGCGGCCTGGTTGACCGCGGCGAGCACCGGTCCTCCGGTGCCGGGCCGCAGGGTCAGGAGCCGGTCGGCGTAGACCCGGCGCAGCTCGTGGTAGAGGGGCTTGGGGCGGCCGTCGCTGTCGACGGCCGCCCAGGAGGTGACGGGCCAGCAGTCGTTGAGCTGCCAGACGATCGTGCCCGCGCAGACGGGCCAGTGCGAGCGCCAGTGTTCGATGCCCTCCGCGACCGCCCGGGCCTGCACGAGCTGGGTCAGATAGTGCCAGCGGTCGAAGTCGTCCCCGGGCGGCGGGAAGTGGCGGGCGACGCCGCGGTCGAGCTTGCCGTTGCCGTCCTCCGCCTTCTGGTGGTGGAGCATGCCCGGGGAGTCGGGGGCGAGCCGCTCGCCGGGCAGGGCGCGTCGCAGAGTGGCCCGCGCGGGCGGTGCCTGCCAGCCGAACTCCGCGACGAAGCGGGGGACGCTCGCCCGGTACTCGGCGTAGTCCTGACGGTTCCACACCTCCCAGGAGTGGTGGGTGCCGTGGGCGGGGTCGTTGGGGTGGTGGTCCCAGGAGCCGGACCAGGGGCTGCCGGCGGTGTAGGGGCGGGTCGGGTCGAGTTCGGCCACGACGCGGGGCAGCAGACCGAGGTAGTAGCCCTCCCCCCAGGAGTCGCCGGCCAGCGCGCCCTCCCAGTCCCAGTCGCGAAAGCCCCACAGGTTCTCGTTGTTGCCGTTCCACAGGACCAGGGAGGGGTGGGGCATGAGCCGGACAACGTTGTCGCGCGCCTCGGCCTCCACCTCGCCGCGCAGCGGCTGTTCCTCCGGGTAGGCGGCACAGGCGAAGAGGAAGTCCTGCCAGACCATCAGGCCCAGCTCGTCGCAGACGTCGTAGAAGGCGTCGTCCTCGTAGATGCCGCCGCCCCAGACCCGCACCAGGTCGACGTTGGCCCCGGCGGCCTGGGCGAGCCGGGTCCGGTAGCGCTCCGGGGTGACCCGGGAGGGGAAGGCGTCGTCCGGGATCCAGTTGACGCCGCGGGCGAAGATCCGCACGCCGTTGACGACGAGGGTGAAACCGGTGCCGTGCTCGTCGGCCGAGCGGTCGAGTCCGACCGTGCGGAAGCCGATCCGGCGGTGCCAGGCGTCCAGCGGAGCGCCCTCGTCGTCGCTCAGGGCGAGGTGGAGGTCGTACAGGGGCTGTTCGCCGTGTCCGCGGGGCCACCACAGGCGCGGGCCGGGCACCTCCAGGCGCAGGACCGCCTCGTCGCCGGTCAGGACGGCCTCGGCGCGCGCACCGGCCAGCCGGGCCTCGGCGCGCAGCGCGCGGCCCCGGCCCCGCGCGGTGCGTTCCACCTCGAGCCGCACCTCCACCCGGCCGGTGCCCTCGTCCACGGTGACGAGCGGGCGCACCGCGGCGATGCGGGCGGTGGACCAGTGCTCCAGCCGCACCGGCCGCCAGATGCCCGCGGTCACCAGCGTGGGGCCCCAGTCCCAGCCGAAGCTGCAGGCCATCTTGCGGATGTACTGGGACGGCTCCGGGTACACGTTGGGCCGCTCCCCGGTGACGGCGCGGACGGCCGCGGCCTCGTCGTAGGCGGAGGTGAAGCGGACCTCCAGCGCACCGGTGCGGCCGGTGACGTCGAAGCGGTGGCGGCGGTGCATGTTGCGGGTCGTGCCGACCGGACGGCCGTCGAGGGTGAGGTGCGCGGCCGTGTCGAGTCCGTCGAAGACCAGGTCGGTGCGCTCGTGTGCGCTGTCGTGGGAGAGATCGCGGACGTAGCTCCAGGCGCGACGGCCGACCCAGGCGACCTCCGTCTCGTTGAGTCCGGTGAACGGGTCGGGGATGACGCCGGCGGCCAGCAGATCGGTGTGGACGCAGCCGGGCACCGTGGCCTCCAGCAGGTCCCGTCCGTGGCGCAGGCTCCAGCCCTCCGTGAGCTGGGTGACGTCCTTCATGTGCGGCTCCCATCGCCTGAATCGGACTCCGGTGGAGGGACAACGGCCGACAACCTAACCCGCTGATCAACCGCTGTCCATAAACCGGTCTAGTTCGTTCCATGATCACCTCTGGTGACCCGCCGCACGTCAGGATCGGTTTTTCGCCACCCAGGGTAACGATTGCGTATCGTGCGGGAATTCTCAGCTTTACCGGTTAATCGGTGACTGCCATAGTGCCCACATCCCACCCGCAGAGTTGAGCCGCAATCCTGAAGGAGCTGGGCACATGGGCACGAAGAAGTCGCTCACGGGAGCGTTTCTGGCCGCCGCGGTCCTGACCGTCGCCGGCTGCAGCGGTCAGAGCACGGCCTCCGGCGAGGCGGCGAAGGCACCCGCCGATCCCGCCGACGCCTCGGGCACCGTCAAGGTGCTGACGCACCGCACCGATCTCGTCCAGAACGGGACGATGGACAAGTACGCCGCCGAGTTCCGGAAGACCCACCCCAAGGTGAAGGTGAAGTTCGAGGCCCTCACCGACTACGAGGGGGAGGTCAAGATCCGGATGAACACCGAGGACTACGGCGACGTCCTGATGATCCCGGCCGCCATCGCCAAGAACGACTACCCGAAGTTCTTCGCCCCGCTGGGCAGCAGCGCGGAGCTGGGCGGCAAGTACCGCTTCAGCGACAGGGCCGACGTCGACGGCACGGTCTACGGCATCAGCACCTTCGGGACCGCGAACGGCTTCCTCTACAACAAGGCCGTGTGGCGGAAGGCGGGCGTCACCGCCTGGCCCACCACACCGCGGGAGTTCGTCGACGACCTGAAGGCGATCAGGTCCAGGACGGACGCGGTGCCGTACTACACGAACTTCAAGGACGGCTGGCCGCTGACCGCGTGGAGCAACGCCATCGGCTCGGTCACCTGCGACGCCCGGGCCAACGACAGGCTCGCCGGTCCGGTGTCGCCCTGGAGGAAGGGCGGCGAACTGCGCACGATCGACTCGCTCCTCCACGACGTCGTCGAGTCCGGCCTGTCGGAGAAGGACCCCAGCACCACCAACTGGGAGGCGTCCAAGGGCATGATCGCCAAGGGCGAGATCGCCACCATGCAGCTGGGGTCCTGGGCCATCACCCAGATGCGCGACGCCGCCCGGCAGGCCGGCACCGACCCCGACGACATCGGCTTCATGCCCTTCCCCGCGCAGAAGGACGGCACGTACTGCGCCGTGCTCGGCTCCGACTACCAGCAGGCGGTCAACACCCACTCCGAGCACAAGGCCGCCGCACGGGCCTGGATCGACTGGTTCGCGGAGAAGTCCGGCTTCGCCGCCAAGGAGGGGGCCGTCTCCGCGCTGAAGTCCGACCCGATGCCCAGCACACTGGAGGACTTCGTTGACAACGATGTCACCTTCCTGGAGCGCTCCGAGGCCAGGACCGGCGAGGTGAACGCGATCGACAACGCGGCCGAGATCGGCCTCAACAAGCCGGACTACCGGCAGAAACTGGTCGACCTCGCCCGCGGCGCGCAGAAGGGCGACCTGGAGGACTTCTTCGCGGACCTCGACAAGCGGTGGAACGAGGCGGCCGGGACCGTCGGCTCCTGACCCCGGCCGTCCCCTCCCCCTCCCCGGCCGTGACCGGCCCCGCCCCCGGACCGACGGACGGACGGGGCCGGCCGACCACCGCGGACCGACCGACCGGTGGACGACGAAAGGCCCGACATGCCCGAGACGACCGAGACGGCACCCGCGGGAGTGCCGCGCGCCGCCACCCCACCCCCCGGCCGGCCACGCCGCCCGTCGCCCCGCGGCGGCCCCCCGCTGCTGCGCCGCCTCACCCCGTGGTTCTTCCTCGCCGCCCCGCTGGCCCTGCTGATCACGTTCACCTACGTGCCCGTGGGAAACATGGTCTTCTACAGCTTCACCGACTGGGACGGCGTCAGCCCGGACCGCGACTTCACCGGCCTCGACAACTACCGGCAGATCTTCACCCGGCCCGAACTGTTCCGGGTGTTCTTCGTCAGCTTCTACTACCTCGCGGCCTCCGCCGCGCAGATCGTGATCGCCCTGTACTTCGCGACCGTCCTCAGTTTCGACCTGCGTCTGCGGAACCTGTTCAAGGGCATCCTGTTCTTCCCCTACCTCGTCAACGGCGTGGCCATCGGCTTCGTCTTCCTCTACTTCTTCCAGGACGGCGGCACGCTGGACTCGGTGCTGTCCTTCTTCGGCGCCGGCTCCGACCACGCGTGGCTCGGGGACCCCGCGTCGGCGAACACCTCGCTGGCCGGGGTGTCCGTCTGGCGCTTCACCGGGCTCAACTTCGTGCTGTTCCTGGGCGCGATCCAGTCGATCCCGGCCGAACTGTACGAGGCGGCCCAGCTGGACGGGGCCTCGCGGTGGCAGCAGTTCCGCCACATCATCGCCCCGGGCATCCGGCCGGTCGTCAGCCTCAGCGTCGTCCTGGCCGTCTCGGGGTCGCTGTCGGTCTTCGAGATCCCGTACATCATGACCGGCGGCGCGACCGGCACCTCGACCTTCGTCATCCAGACGGTCAAGCTCGCCTTCCAGTTCAACAAGACGGGCCTGGCGTCCGCCGCCGCCGTCGTCCTGCTCCTGATCGTCCTGCTGGTCACCTGGATCCAGCGCCGCCTGGTGCCCGACGAGAAGGTGGACCTCGTATGACCACGTCCCTGCCCGCCGCACGCCGTCGCCGGATCGGTCCGGCGCTGACCTACCTGTCGCTGGTCGTCGCGTCGCTGATCGTGCTGGTCCCGCTCGTCGTCGTCTTCCTGACCTCGCTGAAGACGTCGAAGGAGGTCGCCGACGGCGGCGCGCTGACACCGCCGCGCGACTGGCTCAACTTCGGCAACTACGCGACGGCCTTCACCGACGGCCACATGCTGTCCGCCTTCGCGAACACCGCGTTCATCCTGTTCTTCTCGCTGACCGGGACGGTCCTCGTCGGGTCGATGACGGCCTACGCCGTCGACCGCTTCGCCTTCCGCGCGAAGAAGCCGGTCATGGCGCTGTTCCTGATCGCCACCCTGGTGCCCGGGGTCACCACCCAGGTCGCCACCTTCCAGGTGGTCAACAGCTTCGGCCTGTTCAACAGCCTGTGGGCGCCCGTCCTGCTCTACATGGGGACGGACATCGTCTCGGTCTACGTCTTCCTGCAGTTCATCCGGGGCATCCCGGTCTCCCTCGACGAGGCGGCGCGCCTGGACGGGGCGAACTCCCTGACCATCTACTGGAAGATCATCCTGCCGCTGCTCAAGCCGGCGATCGCCACGGTGGTGATCATCAAGGGGATCACCGTCTACAACGACTTCTACATTCCCTTCCTCTACATGCCGTCGGAGGACCTGGGCACCGTCTCCACCGCGTTGTTCCGCTTCAAGGGCCCCTTCGGCGCGCACTGGGAGAACATCTCGGCCGGCACGATCCTGGTGATCGCGCCGACCCTGCTCGTGTTCCTCTTCCTCCAGCGCTACCTCTACAACGGGTTCGCGCGGGGCGCGACCAAGTGAGCCCCCGGCGCCGCGGCGGACGGCCGCGGAGCCGGGGTACCGCGCCGCCCGTCGGGTGGCGCGGCAGGCCGGCCCGCGGCCGCCCGCTCGGGCGGACGGACCGGGGGCCGGCGCCGCCTCGGTGAAGGGCAGGACGAGCCGGGAGGGGTGCTCGGCGTCGCGGTGGACCTTGTGAGCTGCCCGCCACGGACGACGGCAGGCCGGAACCGGCCCCCGTCGTGTGACGCGTCCCGCCCGGACGGCTCCGCGCGGGGAGCCGTCCAGGCGGGGAGCCGTCCGCACCGGGCGGGACACCGGCCTGCGCGACCGGCGTGGCCCGCGTCCCGTCCGGTCCTGCGGAGGTCGCCGCCCCGCGGCCGCCCGGCTACGGGGCGGCGGCGTCGAAGTGCTGCTGGATCAGCACACCGCCGTCCCGCGCGTAGGCGGTGACCGTGTAGCCGGTGTCCGCCGCCGAGGCGTCGCCGAGGACGGCGTACGCCCCCCACTGCGGACGGCCCCGCAGGGTCAGCACCGTGGCGGTGTGGCGGCGTCCTGAGTCGAGGCGGAGCTCGATCGCGGACGGCGGGGTCCCCGCGCGGAACGCCCCGGAGTACAGGACGTCGGCTCCCTCGACGCTGCTGCCCGAACTGAGGCTGTCGGGGCGGAGGTTGTCGCCGACGACGCTCTTGGCCCGCTCGACCTGCGCACTGATGTCTCCCGTGCCCACGACGTAGTTCTGCCGGCCGTCCGGGAGCAGGGCCATGCGGTGGCCGTGCCCGATGTCCACGGCCTCGTACGGGGCCACGGTCCGGGGCCCCTGGGGTGCCGCGGAGGGCACCGGGCGGGGCGAACCCGTGGCCGGCGGCGCCGTGGCCGGCGGGAGACCGGTCGCGGTCCGGGCCGGACCGGTCAGGCCGAGAACGACCACCGTCGCGGTCACCGCGCCCACCGCGACGGCCGCGACGGCCGCGGTGCGGCGGCGACGCGCGACGCGGCCCGCGCGCAGCACCTCGTCGACGGGAGCCGGACCGGTGGGGAACGCGTCCGCCTCGTGGCGCAGGAGTGCGCCCAGTCGCAGGTCGTCGGTCACCGCTGTCCCCCTCGTGCGCCGCCGTCCGCCCCGAGGGCGGCCGGTTCGTTCGTCCCCACCTGCTCGCGGAGTCTTCTCAGGGCGCGGGCCGTGTGGCTGCGCACCGTGCCGACGCCGGTGCCGAGCAGCCGTGCCACCTCGCTCTCGCTGCGGTCCTCCAGGTAGCGCAGCACGACCACGGCCCGCTGTCTGGCCGGCAGGCGGGCGAGCGCGTCCAGTACCACGCTCCGCTCGGCGAAGGCCTCGTGGTCGTCCGGGGCGGTGCGCTCCGGAAAACGGGTGGTCAGCCATTCGCGGACCTTGATGCGCCGCAACCGGTCCGTGTTGGCGTTGATCATGATGCGCCATACGTAGGCGTCCGGGTCGTCCGTGCGCCGTACGCGTTCCCACTTCACGTAGGCCTTGGCGAGGGCGGCCTGGACCAGGTCCTCCGCGTCCTGGTGATGCCCCGTCAGGAGGTGGGCGGTACGGAGCATGCGGGGCCAGCGGCTGACCACGAACGCCCGGAAGTCCGCCTCCGTGCTCGTCTTCAATCGAGTCCTCGTGTTCTGCCGCCCGCGCGGCCGCCGGCACCCCGTCGTGCCCCTCACGGCCGAGGGACACGACGGGGTGATCTCACCACCGCGTGGGCGAGGCCGTCGTCAGCGGCCCGCGGGCGAAGGGTCGTAGGCCAGGCGCGCGAGGACCGAGCCGTCGGCGGCGTGGGCGGTCACCACGACCGTCCCCCGCGGGCTGCCCGTCCCGGCGGCGTCGTAGTAGTACGTGCCCCAGCCCGGCCTGCCGGGCAGCGTCAGCATGCCGGCGTCCACCTCGGCACCCGTGCCGACGCGCAGGGTGATGCGCGCGGGCACCGTGTGCGTGCGGAAGGCTCCGGTGAACAGCACGTCGTCGCCGTCGACGCCCACTCCGCCGCTGATGCTGTCGGGGCGGACGGCGTCGCCGACGAGGCTCTTGGCCCGCTCGACGGCCGCCTCGTAGTCGTCCCAGGCCACCACGTAGTTCTGCCTGCCCTCGGGCAGCAGCCCCATCTTCGCGCCCTGGCCTATCTCCACCGGCTCGTACGGCCGCACCACGCGCGGTCCGGCCGGCGCGGCGGGGGCCCGTCCGGGCATCTGCGCGCCGGCCGCTTCCCGGCCCGACCCGGCGTGCCGGTCTCCGGCGTCCGCGGCGGCCGGTGCCGGGCCGCCGACGGCGAGGGCCGTGCCGGCCCCGCCCGCCAGGACCAGTGCGGCGACTCCCGCCACGGCGAACCTCTTCGTCCTCATGTGTCCTCCGGTGATCCGTCCGATCGGTGATCGGCTCCATGTCTCAGACGGCGGACCACCCCGGTGTCTATGTCACGACGCCGGTATTTCCTCGGCGACTTCGCGGGGCGCGCGCTCGCGCGAGGACCCGCCGGTGCCGGCGGGCCCGGTCCGTGCGGGTCCGGTCGGGCGGTGACCGTCATCACGACGGCCGGGGAGGAGGCGGGGCGCCGCGAGCCGCCCCCGGGTTCCACGGTGGTGCCCGTCCCGGACGGACCCCAGCCACCCCGGCCACGGCGACCGACCCCGGCCGGGGTGGCTGGGGTCCGTCGCCACCGGCGGACCGCATGGTGCCGTCGTCGTCGAACCGCGGACGGCCGACCTCCCGGAGGGCGGCCGGTCCGTCCTGGAGGCGAGGAGGGCGGCCTCGTCCCGGCTGCCGGCGGCTCCGCCGGCCGGGCGAGCGGTCCGGCCCGGCGAGCGGTCCGGGGACGGACGCCGGGATGCGGCCCGCCGGTCCGCCCTCCAGGGTGGAGGCACGGACCGCGGCCCCGGCAGGAGACCTCCGGGACCGTGCCACGACACCGGGAGGCACAGCCATGGCCGACGACGGCAACGGGGACGAGAACCCGCGCAAGGGCGACAAGGTGGCTTGGAGCAGCCACGGCGGTGAGACGACGGGACGGGTCGAGAAGAAGCTCACCGAGCGGACGGAGGCCGCGGGGCGCACCGTGGACGCCTCGCCCGAGGAGCCGCAGTACGAGGTGCGCAGCGACAAGTCCGGGCGCTCCGCCGTCCACAAGCCGTCCGCCCTCAAGAAGCGCGGGAAGTGAGGCGCCGTGGACGAGGAGCGGGAGCGGACGTGGCACGAGTTCCACGAACTGGTCAACATCGAGCCGTCGGAGCTGGAGAAGTGGCTGGGGACGGAGGAGTCCCGCGGCGCCGGGCAGCACGAGGACGGCGGCGAATCCACCGGGCACTCCTCCGGCCGCCGCATCCTCGACATCCTCAGGACCCGTAAGGACGACCTGTCGGACGCCGACTACCGGCACATGCGCAAGGTCGTCGGCTACGTCCGCCGCCACCTGGCGCAGCGTCCGTCCGGGGACGTACGCGATTCACGCTGGCGCCACTCGCTCATGAACTGGGGACACGATCCGCTCGCGGGCGAGGGTGACGCGTAGGACCCCCGGCAGGCACCGTTCCCTCCTTTCCCCACCCCGCTGCAACCTTTCGCACGCTATGTCCCGAATACGGGTCGAGAGGGAGCGGTGCGGGGCACAGCAGCCCGGCGGTCAACCGTCTTCCCGGCCGGAAAGGAAACGCCATGAGGCTCAGCGACGAGCTTCCCCTCGACCACAGGCTCGCCAGGGTGTACCGCTACGGAGCCGCGTCCTGCGGCGTGGTCCTGCTCGTCTTCGGCGTGCTGGGCTTCGCGGACCGGCTCAGCCCGTTCGACACCGACGGCCAGGGCCTCGCCGGTCTGACCACCAACGGCGTCCTCAGCCTCGTCTCCGTCGTCGTCGGCCTCGCCCTCGTCACGGGCGGCGTCGTCGGCGGCAACTTCGCCTCCACGCTCAACATGACCGTGGGCACGCTCTTCCTGATCAGCGGCTTCGTCCACGTCTTCATCCTGGACAGGCCCGCCAACGTCCTCGGCTTCGGCATGACCAACGTGATGTTCAGCTTCATCATGGGCCTGGTCATCCTGACCTTCGGCATGTACGGCCGCGTCTCCAGCAAGCTGTCCCACGACAACCCCTACTGGCGCCGCCGTCACCCGCGCGAGGCGGCCCGGGAGTCCCTCGCGCGCCGGCGTGCCGTCACCGCCGCCGCGGGTCTCCCCGAAGGCCATGCCGACACGGCGGCCGGCCCCGCCCTGACCGGTCGCGTCGGCCGTGCCGAGTGACACCGCACCCCGGGCCGCCCGGCTTCCCCTGCCGCCGGGCGGCCGTGCGGCGACGGGGCGCCGGTGCGCGTCCGGCCGCCATGACGGCCGGGCGCGCACCGCCCTGCCGCCGGGCCCCCGCCCGGGCGGCGAGCGGTTACCGCGATCACCGCGCCGCCCGGGCGGCGGGCGCCCGCCCGGGGCGCCGACTCCTCCCCCAGGGCTGCCGACGGCACGGGGACAGCGCATGTCCGCCGACACCGCGGCACCACGACACCGGCGGAACGCCGGCACCGAACATGTACCGGCCGGACCCCCCGAGGGAAGCGGTCATGACCATCACCCCATCGACGGCGGCCGCCGTGCGACGCCTCACCGTCCTCCTCCCCTGTGATCCGCACGCCCCCCGTACCGCGCGCCGCTACGCCACCCGGTGGCTCGCCGCCGAGGCAGGCGGGACGCACCGCGCGACCGACGCGGTGCTCATCGTCTCCGAACTGGTCACCAACGCCGTCCACCACACGCGCGGTCCGTGCGTGCTGACGCTCACCCTGCGGGGAACGCTGCTGGACATCGGCGTCGCCGACGAGAGCGAGGACCTCCCCGAGCGGCGGAGCGTGCCCGGGGAGAGGGGCGGCTTCGGGCTGGCCCTCGTCGCCCTCCTCGGCGACTCCGTCACGGTCGTCCCCGCCCTGGGCGGCAAGACCGTGCACGTGACGCTCGACACGGACGCCCCCGGGAGCGCGCACCGGACCTCCCCCGCGTCCGGGTAGCCCCGGCCCGCCCCCGCCGGTCCGTCCGCGCCCGGCCCGCGTACCTCGCCCGCCGGCCAGGGCCGGGCGCCGCTGCCGGAGCGGTACGCCGCCACTCCTCGACGAAGGCCGGCAGGCCGGGGTCGAGGACCTCGGGGTGGGGGCCGGCATGCCGTGCGGCAGCCCCTCGGAGCTCTCGAGCCGGCCGTCGCCCAGCGGCTCGGCCGGCAGCGGGGCCGAGTCGTCGTGGGGGCACGATCCGGTCGTCGGTGCCGTGGGCGACGAGGACCGGGACCTCGATCCGCCGGAGTCCCCGGTGCGGGAGACTCCGCACGTCACCCCCGTGCGAGAAGGCACGGGCACGCTCGGGGAGCACGGCGTGCGGCGGCCGCGGTGCTCCCCGAGCGTGTGCCCCCTCGTCGCCCGCGTCACCGGCGCGACGCGGGCGGGTGTCAGCCGGCGGGCGGCGGGACGAGGACGTTGTCGCTGGTGCGGCCGGCCAGGTGGTCGGCGACGTTGGCGACCGTGGTCCGGGCGATCTGGCCGACGGCGTCCTCGGTGAAGTACGCCTGGTGCGAGGTGATCAGGACGTTGCTGAACGTCATCAGCCTGGCGAGGCGTTCGTCCGTCATCACCTCCAGCGACTTGTCCAGGAAGAACACCCCGGCCTCCTCCTCGTACACGTCCAGCCCGACCCCGCTCAGCCGTCCGGCGCGCAACGTCTCCAGCAGGGCGTCCGTGTCGACGAGGCCGCCGCGGCTGGAGTTGACCAGGATGGCGTCGCTCTTCATCAGGCCCAGGGCCTTCGCGTCGAGGAGGTGGTGGGTGTCGGGCAGCAGCGGCACGTGCAGGCTCACCAGGTCCGCCTCGGCGAACAGCCGCTCGCGCTCCACGTACTCCATGCCGAGGGCCAGGCAGTCGGGGTTCTCGGCGATGTCCCAGCCCAGCAGGCGCATGCCGAATCCATGGGCGATGCTCGCGAACGCGGCACCGATCTTGCCGGTGCCCACCACCCCGGCCGTCCGGCCGCGCAGGTCACGGCCCATCAGGCCGTCGAGCCGGAAGTCGAACTCACGGGTGCGGTGCGCGGCGCGCACGATCCGGCGGTTGACCGCCAGGGCCAGCGTCCAGGCGAACTCGGCCACGGAGTAGGGCGAGTAGTACGACACCCGGGCCACGGTGATCCCCAGCTCGCGCGCCACGGCCAGGTCGATGTTGTTGTAGCCGGTGGCCCGTTGGGCGATCATCCGGGTGCCGCCGGCGGCCAGGGCGCGCAGCACCTCGGCGTCCAGCGTGTCGTTGACGCTGCTGAGGACGATCTCGTGCCCGGCCGCGGTCGGGACAGTGTCCCGGTTCAGGAAGAGCCCCAGACAGCGCAGGTCGTGGCGGTCGGCGAGCACCCGCTCGAACTCCGCCTGCAGCAACGGCTGCTCGTCCGCCAGGACTCCGTACGCAACGATCTCCACGTGCACTCCTCGGTAGCGGCTGTCGGCCTCCCACCTTAGGGAAGGCCGACGGCGGACGGGGACGGGGTCTCGCTCCGCCGGGGCCGTCGCCCCCGGGCCGCTCCACCGGTCGCCGTCCGCGGCACCGGTCCGCCGTCGTGCCGTTAGGGTGGTCGAACCGGCGACGGAGGCGGGTGGTGACGGTGGAGTGGCGTGAGTACGCCGAGCAGATGGCCGTGCTCGCGCGTGATCTGCTGGCCCAGGACTCCGTCCAGGCGACCCTGGACGAGATCGCCGCGTCGGCCGTGAAACTGGTGGACGGCTGCGACGCGGCGGGGATCCTCGCGGTCCGCAAGGGCCGGGCCGTGACCCTGGCTGCCTGCGGCGACATGGTCCAGGAGTGCGACCGCCTGCAGGGCCGGCTGGGCGAGGGCCCCTGTTTCGATCTCGCCCGCCGCACGGACGGCGAGCGCGTGTACCGGATCGCCGACCTGAGCCGGCCCCGGCCGGCCTGGCGGCGGTTCGCCGCGGAGGCCCGGGAACTGGGTGTGGGCAGCATGACCGGGGTCCTGCTCTACACCGACGACGAGGACTTCGGCGCGCTGAACATGTACGCCCGTCTCCCCGGGGCCTTCCACGAGGAGGTGGAGACCGCCGGCTGGCTGCTCGCCTCGCACGCCGCCGTCGCCCTGTCCGGTGCCCGCACCGTCGACCAGCTGGAGCACGCCATGGAGGCCCGGCACGCCATCGGTGAGGCCATGGGCATGCTCCGGGAGCGCCACAAGCTGAGCGAGGCCGACGCCTTCGACGTGCTGCGCCGGTTCTCCCAGCACCACAACGTCAAGCTGCGTGACGTCGCCCAGCAGATCCGGGACGAGGGCCCCGAGGGCTCCTGACCGCCCGCGCCGGCCGGTGGACGGCACCGCGCCGGCCCGCCGCGGGCGAGGACCGTCCGGGAGAGGCCGGGCGGTCGCTGTCCTGGAACTCCCGTGCCGCTGGGGGGTCCTGGAAGGCGTGGTGGGTGAACTGGACGCCGTCCCGGTTCCGTTCCTCCGGTGTTCCGCCGCGGTCGGGCGTCAGCCGGTCACCAGTTCCGGGCGGACGAGGGTGCCCGAGCAGCCGTGCACGATCTCGTACGCCGCGTCCAGGGCGCCGATGGCGGCCAGTCCCCCGGTGCGCTCGACGAACCGGGCGGCCGCCTCGGTCTTCGGCCCCATGGAGCCGCCCGGGAACCCCTTGCGGCGCAGCTCCGCGGGGGTGGCGTCGAGGAGGGGCTGCTGCGCGGGGGTGCCGTAGTCGTCGTAGACGCAGGGGACGTCGGTGAGGACGAGCAGGAAGTCGGCCTTCAGTCCCTCGGCGAGGGAGGCGGCCGCGAGGTCCTTGTCGACGACCGCCTCCACGCCGGTCAGCGCGCCGGTGTCCCGGTCCGCGACGACCGGAACGCCTCCGCCGCCGGCGCAGACCACCAGGGCGCCGCCGTTGAGCAGTTCGTGGACGGTGTCGGTCTCCAGGATCCGTTCCGGTGACGGCGAGGGCACGACACGGCGCCAGCCGGTGGCGTCCGGGGCGACGTGCCAGCCGTGCTTGCGGGCCAGGGCGCGGGCCGTGTCGTGGGAGTAGGACCGGCCCACGAACTCGGTGGGCCGGTCGAAGGCCGGGTCCTCGGCCCTGACGAGGGTGTGGGTGACCAGGGCGACGACGCGGCGGCCCGGCAGGACGCCGTGCAGGCCGGTGGCCAGCAGGGAGCCGATCATGCCCTGGGTCCGGGCCCCGAGCAGCCCCAGGGGACAGGGGTCGTGGGGGTCGGGGTCGGCGGCGCCGTCCACGGCGGACAGGCCGGTCCGGGGGTCGTCGCCGTGGGTGAGGACGAGTTCGTGTTCGCGGGCGAGCGCGGCCAGGGCGACGGCGACCCGGTCGGCGTTCGACTGCCGGACGGCGGCGTCGGGGCGTTCACCGCGGCGCAGCAGGGCGTTGCCGCCGAGGGCGACGACTATGCGCATGGCTTCGGTCCTCCAAAGTGGCGACGGGTACGGCCTCGGCGGGGTGCGGCCGGTCCGGGGCCGGGCCCGGGCCGGCCGGCCCGGGCCCTCCCCTCGCCGTGGTCCTGGACATCGCCGTGGTCCCGGACATCGCTGTGCTCCTCGGGAGCTCGCCGCGGATGATGCGTTCCGTGGTCCATGCTCGTCCGCCGCGGCCCGTCGGGGCAGTGGCCGCACGGGCCGGCGGTGGTGCCGATGGTCCCTGCCGCACGGCCCGTGCGGCCCGCACGGGCCGTGCTCAGGACGCCCGGCACCCTCACGGCACCACGGGTCCGGACAGCGGCGGCCGTGCGCCGCACGGCTCCGGTTCCCCGCGGAACACGGTGGACGCCACACCCGGAGCACGGTGGACGCCACGCCCGGAGCAGACGGACGACGAGCGTCTGCACGGCGAGGGCGGCCCTCCGGCAAGCCACAGGACGCGGTCGCGGATCCGGTGACGGCCCGACGGCGGACCCGTGCACGCGTCCGTCGGCTCATCCGTCCGCCGCCCGTCCCGCACGTCCCGCCCGTGGCTCCGGACGGCTCCCCGGCTGGCGCGGTGGCGCGCGACCCGGCAGCGTGGATACGCGTACGCGGGTACGCGTGGACGAGGGCGACTGAGCGAGGTGACCATGCAATCCGAGCCGGTACCACGGGTGGTCGTGGGTGTGGACGGATCTCCGACGTCGTACGCGGCGCTGCGGTGGGCGGAGCGGTACGCACGGACCGTCGGCGGTGTCGTGGAGGCGGTCCACGTCTGGGACACGCCGTCCTCAGCGGGCTGGAGCGGACCGGCGATCGATCCCGACTTCGACCTGCAGCAGGCGCGGGAGCGCTTCGCGGCGGAGC
The DNA here is from genome assembly GCF_055580685.1 of Streptomyces sp. NPDC031554. Taxonomy (NCBI): domain Bacteria; kingdom Bacillati; phylum Actinomycetota; class Actinomycetes; order Kitasatosporales; family Streptomycetaceae; genus Streptomyces; species Streptomyces sp. NPDC031554. The sequence continues at coordinate 155,477 of NZ_JBVIKX010000010.1, forward strand.
TGCGTTCGGTCTTCCCCGGGGAGCGTCCGGCGCGGCTGAGGGAGCATCTCGTCGAGGGAGACCCCTCGGAGGCGCTGATCCAGGCCTCCGAGGGAGCCGAACTCCTCGTCGTCGGCCGCCGGGGCCGGGGCGGCTTCGCCCGGGCGATGCTGGGATCGGTGGGCCAGCGCTGCGCCCAGCACGCCGCCTGCCCGGTCGTCGTCGTCCCCCGGGGAGAGGACGCGGCCGGCTGAACCCGGGACGGGGCCGTCGTGACCGGCGGCCCCGTCCCGCGTCCCGCCTCCCCGTTCGGGCGCGGAGTCGTTCGGGGCGGACGGTCCTCGCGGGAGGGCCGAAAGGTCCCGGGCCACCGGAGGCTCCGGGCCGTCTGTCGCCGCGGGTGTTCAGGCGTCCTCGGCGGGGGTGATGCGGCGTCCTGTCAGCCGTTCGACGGTGACGGCCACCCACAGCGTGCGTCCTCCTCCGGCCCAGGGGTCGGTGTGTGCCCGTTCGTCGAGCCGGCGCGCCTCGGCGGGGTCGGTGACGGCCCGCGCGGGTCCGACCGCCAGGACGCTCCAGCCCTGGCTCATGGCCTCGTCGACGTGGTCGGCCTCGAAGGCCACCTGCTGGCCGACGGCCGCGGCGGGGGCGGCGTCGGGCGCCGTGCGGAAGACGATCGCCGCGTCGGCCACCTCGTAGTTGACGGGGAACACGGCGGGGCCGTGCGGTGTGGTCAGCGAGATCCGTCCCACCCCGTGGGTCGACAGCAGGGCCCGGCACTCCTCTTCCCCGAGGTCCCGCAGACGGGGGTGGTGGAGCGCCTGCCCCTGTCCGGGGGGCCGTTCCCGGCCGCCGCCCTGGAGTTCGAGGAGCGTGGTTCCCAGCGCGTCGGCCAGACGGATGAGGGTCCCGACGCCGGGATCGGCCGGGTGCGTCTCCAGGTAGTCGAGGTAGGCCGGTGAGATACGGGCCCGGTGGGCCGTCTCCGCCAGGCCGAGGCCCCGTTGCCGGCGTGCCTGGGCCACCCTGCGGCCCACGTCGCCGGGGTCGGCGGCCGTCCCGCCGCTCCCGGCCCGCTCGTCCGCGCCTCCCGGCACCGGTGCGCCCGGCGCCTCGTCGTGGCCGGGGTGATGGATGTGGGCGTCCGGCCCGGGGAAGACGAGCGTGACGTCGCCCGTGTCCGACCACCGCACGTCGTACGGCGGGGTCCCGTCCGGGTGGTGGAGGCCGACGACCTCGCCGTCGCGCCGGACGACGCCCGTGGCCGGGCTCTCGACGATCAGCCGGTCTCCGACATGTGCGTGCATGACCGTGCCCTCTCCCTGCGGATCCCCTTCCAGCATCGCTCCGCGACGCGGCCCGCACCACAGGGCCCACGTGGGCGTACGGCCGTCGGCCGGCCGGGCCGCCCGCCGACGGCCCCGCTCCCCGCGGGCGGCACGGGTCTCAGCGGCCGCGCAGAGCGGCGAGCGCCGCGTCCAGGTCGGCCGCGCGCGGGCGGTTGTGGGGCAGCTTGCCGAGTACGACCGCCATGCCGCAGGTGTTCGTCAGGGCGGAGAAGACCAGGCCGCCCGCGATGCCGGCGGAGACGAGCAGGAGGGCCGGGTGCACGAGCACGCCGAGGAGGAGACCGAGCAGGACCAGGCTGCCGGCGGTGAGGCGGACCTGGCGTTCCATGCTCCAGCTCGCCCGCGTGTCGCACGCGGCCGGTGTCTGCAGGTCGTGCCCGTCGGCGGTCCAGGCGCTGGTGCCGCCGACCAGGGTGGCGGTGTCGACGCCCTGCTCGGCCAGGAGCTTGCGGGCGTTCTCGGAGCGGACGCCGGAGGCGCACACCACGAGGACGTCGCCGCGCCCGGCTGCGTGCCGGATCTCCGGCAGCGCGCGCCGGATGTGGTCGAGGGGGATGTTCACCGCGCCGGGCAGGTGGCCGGAGGCGTACTCGGCGGGCGTGCGCACGTCGATGACGGTGAACTCGTGCAGCCGGGTGCGGGCCTCGTCGGTGCGGAGGGCGGAGGGGGCGGAGGGGGTGCTCATGGCAGAGGTGGTCCTTGCGGGTCGGTACGGGGGAACCGGAGTACAGGATACCCCAGGGGGTATTTACGGAGAAGTGTCGGTCGGGAAGGGGCGCGATCGCCGGGGTGTCGTCGCGCAGCGCGCCGCGGCGGCCGTCACCGCGGCCTCACGACGGCCTCACGGCGGTCGTCACAGCAGCGCGTCGATCAGCATGAAGGCCGCCACGGCCAGCAGCGCCCCGGCGAAGATCCGCTGGAGCGTGTCGCCGGTGACCTTCGCGGCCAGCCGTTTCGCATCCCACGCGCCGAGGATCGCGGCCCCGACGAACGGTCCGACGACCGCCCAGTCCAGCTCCCGGACGGTGCCCGCGCGCGTCGCCAGCGCCGCCACGGAGTTGACGGTGATGACCAGCAGGCTGGTGCCCACCGCGTTGCGCATCCGCATCCCGACCACGCCCACCAGTGCCGGTACGGCGAGGAAGCCGCCGCCGACACCGAGGACGCCGGTGACCGCGCCGAGCCCGGCACCGACTCCCGCGGCGCGCGTCTGGCGGACCGGCACCGCGACCGCGGCGGCCGGCGCGGGCCGCACCATGCGCAGGGCCGCCGCCGCCGCGACGAGGGCGAAGGCCGCCGTCAGCACGGCGGACGGCACCCGGGCTGCGAGCGCGCCGCCCAGCATCGCCGGGCCGATCCCGGCCGCCGCGAACAGCAGCCCCGTACGCCAGCGCACCCGACCGTCGCGGGCGTGCGAGAGCAGCGCGGTGGCCGAGGTCAGGGTGACGATGACCAGGCCGGCGGTGGTGGCCGCGACCGGACTGAAGCCGAGCAGGTAGATCAGGGCGGGGACGGCGAGCACACTCCCGCCGCCCCCGAGCGCGCCCAGTGCCACACCGATCACGGCACCGGCGGCGAGGGCGAGGACGACCGCGCTCACGCGACGGTGCCGTCGCGGCCGCCGGTGTCCACCACGGGCAGCCCCTCTTCGGCCCAGGAGCGCATCCCGCCGATCACGTCCACGGCCGTCGCGCCGCGGGCCGCCAGCAGTTCGGTGGCCCGCCGGGAGCGGTGGCCGGAACGGCAGATCACGACCAGGGGCCGCGCCTGCGCGTGAGCGGGCAGCGCCGCCCCCGCGGCCAGCGCGGACAGGGGCAGGTGCAGGGCGCGCGGCGCGTGCCCCGACTGCCACTCGTACGGCTCGCGCACGTCCAGCAGGACGGCCTCGTGCACGCTGTCGCCGCCCGCGCCGTCGGCGTCGGCGACGCCGTGGCCGGTGCGTGCGGCCGCCTCCCGCGCGGTCACCCGGCCAGGGCCCCCCTGGTCCCGTCGGAAGATGCTCATGTGGTTCCTCGCTCCTGTTTCCCGTGTCGGTGCGGACGGTCGGCGGGGCCGGTGCGGCGCCCGGTGCCGTCAGGGGGTGCGGATGGTGAGTCCCGCCGCCGCGGCGGCGTCGAAGGAGTCGTCCACGGCGACGACGTCCCGGCCGGCGGCGTGCAGCAGGGAGGCGGCGATCGCGGCCCGCGCGCCGCCCGCGCAGTGCACCCACACCTCGCCGTCGGGGACCTCCGCCAGGCGGCGGTGCAGGGTGTGGACGGGGATGTGGACCGAGCCCTCGACGTACCCGGCCGCCCGCTCCGCGCCGCGCCGGACGTCGAGGACGACGACTCCCTCCGCCGGGTGCCGGCCGGCGAGGCCGGCGAAGTCCGCCCGCGGGAAGGAGACCGGCGCCTCGCCCTCGCGCACCCACCGGGCGGGCCCGCCGGTGGCGGCGGCGGCCGGCCTGTCGATGCCCACCCGGACCAGCTCGCGCTGGGCCGAGGCGAGCTGGGCGGGCGACTCGGCGAGCAGGGTGACCGGCCTGCCCCACGGGATCAGCCAGGCCAGATAGGTGGCGAGCTGACCGTCGGCCTCGAAGTTGAACGAGCCGGAGACGTGTCCGGCGGCGAAGGCGACGCGGTTACGCAGGTCGACCACCCACTCCCCCGCGGCCAGCCGGGCGGCGATCTCCTCGGCGTCGGCCACGGCGGGCGGGGTGAGGTCGACGGGGGCCGGGCCGGCGGCGTTGGCCGGGCCCATGTGCGCGTAGTAGGCGGGGACGTCGTCCAGGCCGGCCAGCAGGTCGGCGACGAAGGTGTCGACGTCCCGGACGAGGGCCTCGTTGGACGCCTTCTCCTTGCCGATGGTGGTGGTGGCGCCGCCCTCCGCCTGCGAGGAGGAGCAGAAGCTGCCGAACCCGTGGGTGGGGAGCACCGCCGTCTCCTCCGGGAGTTCGGCGGCCAGCCTGCGCACGGAGGCGTGCTGCGCACGCGCGAGGTGCTCGGTCAGCCGGGGCTCGACGAGGTCGGGACGGCCGACGGTGCCGATCAGCAGCGAACCGCCGGTGAACACCGCAACCGCCGTGCCGTCCTCCTCCAGCGCGTAGGAGGTGTGGTGCGGAGTGTGGCCGGGCGTGGCCAGCGCGCGCAGGGTCAGGCCGGCGTCGACCTCGGTGCGGTCGCCGTCGCGCACCGGCACCCGCGCGAAGGAGACCCGGGCCCCGGCGGGGACGTGGTAGGCAGCCCCGGTGATCCGGGCCAGCTCCGGGCCACCGGTCACGTAGTCGTTGTGCACGTGCGTCTCGACGACGTGGGAGATCCGCACGCCGCGCCGCACGGCCGCCGCGATCACCCGGTCGACGTCGCGCGGCGGGTCGACGGCCACCGCCGTCCGCTCGCCGCCGGCGAGATAGCTCCGGTTGCCGAGACCTTGGACCTCGATCGTGTCGACGAAGAACACACGCTGCTCCCTTCCAGTGGAAAATTACCCCGGGGGGTATACGTACGACCGTAGCACGAGTACCCCGGGGGGTATTTTTGAAGACCGGGAGAGTCCCGGGAGACACACCTCCAGCCACCTCGCCCGCACCGGACGCCGTCCGCTGCCGGGCGAACCACGGGAAGGGCCACCGCCATGCGCTACGACCGCACCGTCCACCTCGACACCGACTTCGCCACCGCCGTCGCCCGCACCCGCGACGCCCTCGCCGCCCAGGGCTTCGGCGTCCTCACCGAGATCGACGTCACCGCCACCCTCAAGGCCAAGCTCGGCCCCGCCGCCGAGGGCATGGAGGACTACCTCATCCTCGGCGCCTGCAACCCCTCCCTCGCCCAGCGCGCCCTGGACACCGACCGCACCGTGGGTCTGCTCCTGCCCTGCAACGTCGTCGTCCGCCGTGACGGCGACCGCACCGCCGTACAGGCCCTCGACCCGGACACGATGGTGACCCTGACCGGCGGTGACGCCCTCCGTCCGGTCGCCGAGGAGGCCGGGCGGCGCCTCGACGCCGCCCTCGCCGAGCTCACCGCGACGGACCGCGAGGGCTGACGGCGGCCGGCGGCCCGCACCCCGGCGGCGGGCCGCCGGCCCGGGGTTCCCTTTCCCGGCAGGCGGACGGCGGGGCCGTGCCCGGGGCGGTGGCGCGTCGTCGCACACGTTTGTCCGCCGTCGGCAGCGGCAACCCGTACCCCACGACTCCGCTTCACCGCCGCCGTCCGCGAACGCGTCGTTCCCGGCTGCCGGCGGCCGGGGCGGCACACACGGATCCGGCAAGGGGTTGGGTGATGACGACAGCTGCTCGACAAGGTGGCGGCGGAGGTTCCAGCGGGCTCTACGACGTGCTGGAACTCATCCTCGACCGCGGGCTGGTGATCGACGCCTTCATACGGGTCTCCCTCGTGGGCATCGAGATACTCAAGATCGACATCCGGATCGTGGTCGCCAGCGTCGACACGTACCTGCGGTTCGCCGAGGCGTGCAACCGTCTCGACCTCGAGTCCGGACCGCGTAAGCCGGCGGGCCTCACGGAGCTCACCGGGAAGATGATGGAGTCCGGCGCCCGGGGCAAGACGAAGGGCGCCCTGTCCGGTGCCGCGGAGACGGTCGCCGAGGCCTTCCAGCAGGCCCGTGGCCAGGGCCGGAGCCAGGAGAGCCGGTCCGGCGCGCGCAGGAGGGCGGACTGAACGACGCCCCCGTGGGCGACCCCCGCGCCTGAGTCCTCGGCTGTGCCCCCGGGTCCGGGGGCACAGCCGTGTCCGCGCACGGGGAGCGCGAGGCCACGCCCGGCGCCGGTGGATCATCCGTGCCGGCGATGCCGCGAATCGGCCAGGGATGTCTCGACCGGTTGCGGAAAGACGTAGGGCGACCAGCCAGGAGGTAGTCATGGCCGATGAGTTCGCGCTGGGAGAAGTCCTGGCGGCCGCCGAGGACGCCGCGCCGATGGATTCCGTCGACGTCGTCGCGCGCAACCTGCAGAAGCGCTTCGGAGCCGTCTCCGTGTCCTTCCTGTTCCTGGACTTCGTGGGCCAGGAACTGGTGCGGCTCACCGCTGCCGACGACGCCGAAGCCGGGGGGACCAGCCCCGTGCGCATCCCCGTGCAGGGAAGCGTCTACCAACTGGTCCTCCACGAGCAGCGGTTGCACCAGGAGCGGGACGCCGAGGGCCGGCAGCGGGTCCTCGCGCCGGTCACCAACCGCGGCGACTGCATCGGCGTCCTCGAGATGACGCTCCCCCACACCGACGGGGAGGTGCTGCGGCACGTGACGGAGGCCGCCCACGCCCTCGCGTACATCATCGTCACCGACCGCCGCTTCACGGACGCCTACCAGTGGGGCCAGCGCACCAGGCCCCTGACGCTCGCCGCGGAGATCCAGCACCAGCTCCTGCCCTCCTCCTCCTGCTGCGAGGCACCGCAGTTCACCCTCGCCTGCGCGCTCGTGCCCGCGGACGACATCGGCGGGGACACCTACGACTACAGCCTCGACCGCGACACCCTGCACCTGTCGCTGACCGACGCCATGGGCCACGACGTGGACTCCGCCCTGCTGGCCACCCTCCTGCTCGGTGCCCTGCGCGGCGCCCGCCGCGCGGGATGCAATGTCGGCGAGCAGGCGCGTCAGGCCCACCGGGCGCTGCTGTCCCACGGACGGGGCACCATGGCGACCGGGCAGGTGTTCTGCGTCGATCTCGTGCGGGAGCGGGTGGAATTGGTCAACGCCGGCCACCCCTGGCCCCTGCGCCTGCGCGACGGCGTCGTGGAGGAGGTCCGCCTCGCCGTCAACCTGCCCTTCGGCGTCCCCTCACCGATCCCCTACCGCGTCCAGACGCTCGACCTGCGCCCCGGTGACCGGCTGGTCCTGCTCACCGACGGCATGCAGGACCGGGAGGCGGCGGCGGTGGACCTGCCCGCGCTGCTGCGCCGGACCCGCCGTCTGCATCCCAGACAGACGGTCCAGGCGCTGACGGAGGCGGTGAAGGACGCCTGCCACGGCCGTCCGCGGGACGACGCCAGCGTCATGTGCCTGGACTGGCACGGCCCGAGCGGCACCGGCTGAGGCCGCGCGGCCGGCGCATCCCACCGCGCGCCCCTGCCGTTCCGGCGGCAGGCTGGCCGTATGAACGGCACACGGCCCATCGTGATCTACCCGCCCGCCGAGGACGGCGGGCGGCGCGTCCGCGTCGACGAGCGTTTCGTCGGGCTGGCGTACGGGGTGCTGGACATCGTCGAGTTCCTGCTTCTGGCCGGCCTGGACGACGTCGACGACGCGTGGGTGCGGCAGTCGGAGGGGGTCGAGTGGCGCGGTGGCGGCCCGGAGACGTGGACGCGCTGACGGACCGGCGGCCGGGAAGCGGCGGACGTCACGATGCCGTCGCCCCCTTCCGGGACCGTCCGGCGGCGGGGTCCGGGCGGACGGACGCGGCATCGGCCCGGCCGCGTCGCCCGCCGCCACGGCCTGGAGAACCCGCGCCGCCGGCCTCGAAGGCACCCGCACGCCCACGCCGGACCGGCCGAGGGGCACCGTCGTGGAGCGGACGGTGCCCCCTCCCCCGCGGGCGGAGGTCTGAGCGGCGGGCCGGCCCGTCGCTCAGGACCCGGTGCGTTCCCAGCCGCGGCGCGGGGTGCGGGCGCCGAGGCGGCCCTCGTCGCGGCTGCGGTAGACGATGTAGGGCCGGGTCAGGTAGCCCAGCGGTGCGGTGAGCATGTGGACGAGCCGGGTGAAGGGCCAGAACGCGAACAGCAGGAGCGCGCTGACGGCGTGCAGCCGGAACAGGATCGGGGTGTGGGCCATCAGGTCCGGGTCGGGCCGGAGGGAGAAGACCGACCGGAACCAGGGGGAGATGGTCTCGCGGTAGTCGTAGCCGCCGCCGACGAGGTTGGCGGCCACGGTCGCGGCGAGTCCCAGACCGATGGTCAGGGTCAGGGAGAGGTACATGGCCTTGTCGTTGCGGGTGGTGGCCGAGAACACCGGCCCGACGGTACGGCGCCGGTAGACCAGGATGGCGAGTCCGCCCACGGTGGCGACGCCCGCGAGGGTGCCGAGCACGACGGCGGACACGTGGTAGGTGTGCTCGCTGATGCCCGCGGCGTCGGTCCAGCTCTCGGGGACGACCAGGCCGCCGATGTGGCCGATCAGGACGACGAGGACGCCGAAGTGGAACAGCGGGCTGCCGATGCGCAGCAGGCGCCGTTCGTACAGCTGGGAGGAGCGGGTCGTCCAGCCGAACTTGTCGTAGCGGTAGCGCCAGACGTGGCCGAGGACGAACACCGCCAGCACGACGTACGGCAGGGCGACCCACAGCAGGATGTCGCCGGTGCCGGCCCCGGCCGCGAGGGCGGTGCGGTGTGCCGAGGCGGTCATCGGGGTCCTCCTACGACGGGGTCCGGCAGGAACACCGGGGAGGCGTACGGGTCGAGGCCCACCTGCTCCTCGGGCGGGCCCTGGGCGGCGAGGCGCAGGACGGCCTCGCGGTCGTCGCCGGCCGGCGGGGGCAGGGTGGCCGACACGGAGGCCAGGACGTCCGCCCAGGGTGATCCCTCATCGGCCAGGGCCAGCCGCAGCAGTTCCAGACCGGCGCGGTGTCCGGTGAGCAGTGTGGCGCCGGCGTCCGGGGCGCCGGCGGCGAACTCGAGGACGACGGCGAGGTGGTCGGGCAGTTCGTCGTCGGCGAGGCGCCAGCCGGCCGCGGCGTAGGCCTGCTTCAGCCGCAGCAGTGCGAGACCGCGCTTGCGGGTGTCGCCGTGGGCGTAGTACGTCAGGTACGGGCAGCAGCGTTTGCGGTGGTCGAAGGTCTCCACGTAGGCCGCCGCCAGTTCGTCGGCGGGGGTGCGCCCGGCGTGCCGGGTGAAGCGGGCCAGGGGGTCGCGGACCTCGGGGGGCAGTGCGGCGGCGGCCCGGTGCGCCAGGTCGAGGCGGGGGCGGAGCTGGTCGTCGGGGTAGGCGAGCAGCAGGGACTGGGTCTGCCAGGCGAGGGGGTGCCAGGGCTGCGTGCGGGGTGCGCGTGCGGTCTTCCTCTTCATGGTTTCGGCTCCACCTCGCCGCCGTGGTCGTCCCCGTCGACGGCGCCGGTGCCGGTGCCTGCGGTTCGTCTGTCCGGGAAAAGGCCGGGCGGGGAGCTCCTGCCGTCCCAGTCGAGGAGGTTGACCCGCCTCGCCTTGTCGGTGGGCGCCGCGGGGGTGTCGGCGGTCTGCCGGCCGCGCAGGGCGTGGAAGTTCTCCACCGCGATCGGGGCGGCGCCGCCGGAGGTCTCACCGAAGGGGCCGGAGCCTCCCATGCCGGGGCCGCCCTCGTAGTCCAGGCTGCACTCGGTGGCCAGTTCCTCGAGTTTGTGGGCCTGTTCGGCGTGGGCCGGGGGGATGACGTAGCGCTCGTCGTATTTCGCCAGGGCCAGCAGCCGGTACATGTCGTACACCTCCTCCCCGGTCATACCGACGGCCTCGGGGATGGCGTCGTTCGGCTCGCGGCCGAGGTTGATGTCGCGCATGTAGGAGCGCATGGCCGCCAGGCGACGCAGGACCGCGTCCACCGGCTGCGGGTCGCCCGCGGTGAACAGCTGGGCGAGGTAGTCGACGGGGATGCGCAAGGACTCGACGGCCGCGAAGAGACTCTGGTGGTCCTCGGCGTCGGAGCCGGTGTCACGGACGGCGTCGACCACCGGGGACAGCGGCGGGATGTACCAGACCATCGGCATCGTCCGGTACTCCGGGTGCAGCGGCAGGGCCACCTTGAACGTGTTGATCAGGGCATGGATCGGGGAGCGCCGGGCCGCTTCGATCCAGTCGCGGGGGATGCCCGCGCGCTCGGCCGCGGCGACGACGTCCGGGTCGTCGGGGTCGAGGAAGACCTTCCGCTGGGCCTCGTACAGGCCCTTCTCGTCGGGGGTGGAGGCTGCTTCCAGGACGCGGTCGGCGTCGTAGAGGACGAGGCCGATGTAGCGCAGCCGGCCGACGCAGGTTTCGGAGCAGACGGTGGGCAGGCCGACCTCGACGCGGGGGAAGCAGAAGGTGCACTTCTCCGCCTTGCCGGTGCGGTGGTTGAAGTAGACCTTCTTGTAGGGGCAGCCCGTGACGCACATCCGCCAGCCGCGGCAGCGGTCCTGGTCGACCAGGACGATGCCGTCCTCCTCCCGCTTGTAGATGGCGCCGGAGGGGCAGGAGGCCGCGCAGGACGGGTTGAGGCAGTGCTCGCAGATCCTGGGCAGGTAGAACATGAAGGTCTGCTCGAACTCGAACTTGATCTTCTCCGAGACCTCGTTCAGCAGCACGTCCTTCTCGCTGGTCGCCGCCGAGCCGCCGAGGTCGTCGTCCCAGTTCGCCGACCAGGAGATCTTCATGTCCTTGCCGGTGATCAGGGACTTGGGGCGGGCGACCGGGGTGTGCTCCTGCAGCGGGGCGTTGGTGAGGGTCTCGTAGTCGTAGGTCCAGGGTTCGTAGTAGTCGTCGAGGGACGGCAGTACGGGGTTGGAGAAGATCTGGATCAGCTTCTTGAACCGGCCGCCGGCCTTCAGCGCGAGGTGGCCCTTCTTGTTGACCTCCCAGCCGCCCTTCCAGGTGTCCTGGTCCTCGTACCGGCGGGGGTAGCCCTGGCCGGGCCGGGTCTCGACGTTGTTGAACCACACGTACTCGACGCCGGAGCGGTTGGTCCACGCCTGCTTGCAGGTGACCGAGCAGGTGTGGCAGCCGATGCACTTGTCGAGGTTCATCACCATCGCCATCTGTGCCATGACACGTCCGATGGCGGCTTCGCCGCGGGGCATCAGTACGTCACCTCCTGGTTCGTGCGGCGACGGATGACGGTGACCTCGTCGCGCTGGTTGCCGGTCGGACCGAGGTAGTTGAAGGCGTAGGAGAGCTGGGCGTAGCCGCCGATGAGGTGGCTGGGTTTGATCAGCAGACGGGTCAGGGAGTTGTGGATGCCGCCGCGCCGGCCGGTGGTCTCGGTGCGGGGCACGTCGATGAGGCGGTCCTGGGCGTGGTGCATGTAGACGGTGCCCTCGGGCATGCGGTGCGAGACGACCGCGCGGGCGGCGACCACACCGTTGCGGTTGACCGCCTCCACCCAGTCGTTGTCCTGCACCCCGACTTTGGCCGCGTCCTGCGTGCTCATCCAGATCGTCGGGCCGCCCCGGGACAGCGAGAGCATGAACAGGTTGTCCTGGTACTCGGAGTGGATGGACCACTTGTTGTGCGGGGTCAGGTAGCGCACGGTCACGCCGAGTTCGCCCGTCTCCCCGACGCGGGGCTCGCCGAAGAGCGCATGCATGTTCAACGGTGGCCGGTACACCGGTAGTTGCTCGCCGAGTGCGGTCATCCAGTCGTGGTCGAGGTAGAAGTGCTGGCGACCGGTGAGGGTGTGCCAGGGTTTGAGGCGCTCGACGTTGACGGTGAACGGGGAGTAGCGGCGCCCGCCGGTCTCCGAGCCGGACCACTCGGGTGAGGTGATGACGGGGACCGGGGCGGCCTGGGTGTCGGCGAAGGTGATCCGCTTGCCCTCGTGCTCGGCGGCCAGGTCCGCCAGCCGCGTGCCGGTGCGGGCCTCGAGGGTGTGGAAGCCCTGGGTGGCGAGGTGGCCGTTGGTGGTGCCGGACAGGGCGAGGATCGCCTCGCAGGCGTGCGTGTCGCGGGCGATCGAGGGCCGCCCGTCGGCCGCGCCGCCGCGCACGGTGCCGTTCTTGTGGCGCAGGTAATCCAGTTCGCGGTCGACCTTGAAGGTGATGCCCTTGGTGGTGGCGCCCAGGGTGTCCAGGAGGGGGCCGAGGGCGGCCATCCTGTCGGCGACGGCGGCGTAGTCGCGCTCCACGGTCACCAGTCTCGGCATGGTGCGGCCGGGGACCGGTTCGCACTCGCCGGCCTTCCAGTCGAGCACCCTGCCGTGCGGGGTGGCCATCTCGTCCGGGGTGTCGTGCAGCAGGGGCGCGGCGACGACGTCCGTGCGGACGCCGAGGTGGTCGGCCGCCTGCCGGCTGAACTCCCTGGCCAGGGTGTGGAAGGCGTCCCAGTCGGTGCGGGTCTGCCAGGGCGGGGCGATCGCCGGGTTGAAGGCGTGCACGAAGGGGTGCATGTCCGTGCTGGACAGGTCGTGCTTCTCGTACCAGGTGGCGGCGGGCAGGACGACGTCGGAGAAGACGGTCGTGCTGGTCATGCGGAAGTCCAGGGTGAGCAGCAGGTCGAGCTTGCCCTCCGGGGCGTCCTCGCGCCACACCACGTCCCGTGGCCGGGCGTCCGGCGACGCCTCGGTCGCCCGGACCGCGTGGTCGGTGCCGAGCAGGTGCTTGAGGAAGTACTCGTTGCCCTTGGCCGAGGAGCCCAGCAGGTTGGCCCGCCAGACGGTCAGCACCCGTGGGAAGTTCTCCGGCGCGTCCGGGTCCTCGCCGGCGAACCGGAGCCGTCCCGCCTTCAGTTCGTCCACGACGTGCTCGGCGACCGGACGGCCCGCGGCGCCGGCCTCGTCGGCCAGGTCGAGGGGATTGCGGTCGAAGGTCGGGTACGACGGCATCCAGCCCATCCGCGCCGACTGCGCGATGACGTCCGCCGTGGTCCTCCCGGCGAACGGGCCGCCCGTGCCCGGACCGGCCGCCGCGAGGGTGTCGGCGGAGAACGGGTCGTAGCGGAACTGGTCGGCGTGCAGGTACCAGTAGGCGGTCTGGATCATCAGCCGGGCCGGCCGGTTCCAGTCGGCGGCGGTCGCGATCGCCGAGTAGCCGGTGATCGGGCGGACCTTCTCCTGGCCGACGTAGTGGGCCCAGCCGCCGCCGTTGACGCCCTGGCAGCCGGTCAGCGTCGTCAGGGTCAGGAAGGCGCGGTAGATGGTGTCGGAGTGGAACCAGTGGTTGGTGCCCGCCCCCATGATGATCATCGAACGGCCGCGGGACTCCTCGGCGTTCGCGGCGAACTCGCGCGCGATGCGCGCCGCCCGCTCCGCGTCCACCCCGGTGATCGCCGCCTGCCAGGCCGGGGTGTACGGCTCGGCCGCGTCCTCGTACGAGGACGGCCACCGGCCGGGCAGGCCCTCGCGCGCGACGCCGTACTGCGCCAGCAGCAGGTCGTACACCGTGGTGACCAGGCGTCCGGCCACCCGGCGCACCGGTACGCCGCGCAGCAGCCGTCCCGCGCCGCCGTCGGGGGCGTCGAAGCGCGGCAGGCCGACCGCGACCGGGGGCTCGCCGCCGCCCTCGGCGGACAGCAGCGGGTCGGTGTCGCCGAGGTCGAGGTTCCACTTCCCGGCACCGGCCTCGCCGTAGCGGTCGCCGAGCGTGCCGTTGGGGACCACCGGCAGCCCGGTGGCGGCGTCCAGCAGCACCGTGCGGAACTCGGCGTGCTCCGCGGTGGCCGCCGCCCCGCCGAGGTCGGCGGCGGTGAGGAACTTGCCGGGGGTGCAGGTGCCCGGTTCACCGTCGGCCTCGTCGAGGGTGACCAGGAACGGCAGGTCGGTGTACCGCTTGACGTAGGAGGTGAAGTACTCCGTCTCCCGGTCGACGAAGAACTCCTTGAGGACGACGTGGCCCATGGCCATCGCCAGCGCGCCGTCGGTGCCCGGCTGGGCGGGCAGCCACTCGTCGGCGAACTTCACGTTGTCCGCGTAGTCCGGGGAGACCGCGACGACCTTCTGGCCGCGGTAGCGGGCCTCGGCCATCCAGTGGGCGTCCGGGGTGCGGGTCACCGGCAGGTTGGACCCCCACATGATCAGGTAGCCGGCGTCCCACCAGTCCCCCGACTCCGGGACGTCGGTCTGGTCGCCGAAGACCTGCGGCGAGGCCACCGGCAGGTCCGCGTACCAGTCGTAGAACGACAGCATGGCGCCGCCGAGCAGCGAGTAGAAGCGGGCGCCGGCGGCGTGCGAGACCATCGACATCGCCGGGATCGGCGAGAAGCCGGCGAGCCGGTCGGGGCCGTGGGCCTTGATCGTGTGCACGTGCGCGGCGGCGACCATCTCCACCGCCTCGTCCCAGCTCGCCCGCACCAGGCCGCCCTTGCCGCGGGCCCGCTTGTAGGCGCGGGCCTTCGCCGGGTCGGTGACGATGTCCGCCCAGGCCGCCACCGGGTCGCCGAGGCGGGCCCTGGCCTCGCGGTACATCCGCAGCAGCACGCCGCGTACGTACGGGTAGCGCACCCGGGTGGGCGAGTAGGTGTACCAGGAGAAGGCCGCCCCGCGCGGGCAGCCGCGCGGCTCGTACTCGGGGCGGTCGGGGCCCACCGACGGGTAGTCGGTCTGCTGGGCCTCCCAGGTGATGATGCCGTCCTTGACGTACACCTTCCACGAGCACGAGCCGGTGCAGTTCACCCCGTGGGTGGAACGCACCACCTTGTCGTGCGACCAGCGGTCCCGGTAGAACGCGTCGGCCTGCCAGCCGCCCTTCCTGTGCAGGGTGCGCAGGTCGTCGGAGACCTCCGCCCTGGTGAAGAACCGGCGGCTGCGCACCAGTGCCTCCGCCAGATCACCGTCCGTGCCCGCCCGCCGCCGCTCCCGGCTGGTCTCCTCGCTCACCGCGCCACTCCGCCCCGGACACCGTGGCGTCCGTTCGAATCGTGATCGGTTCCGGCCGTTGCCGACTCTACGAGGGCGGTCCCCCGGGAGGTCAACACCACGCCACGAACACCACGCGTCACGGTGAGGACCGTGTGCGGAAGGGGAGGGCGCGGCTCCGTGCGGTGGTGGCCCTGTGCTCCCGCCCGTTCGGGGCGGGAGCACAGGGCCGCGGGGAGGTGCCGCCCCGCCGGCGACGGCGCGGCGGGACCGTCAGGCGGCCGGCCGGGACAGGGGGCTGCCCGCCCTGGTCCGGGCGGCCTCCACCGCCTCCCATTCCTCGGTGCTCAGGTTGGCGAGGGCGGCCGGGAAGACGCCGTCCTGTTCCTTGAGGATGTGGTCGCGCAGCACGGCCATCGCGTCCATCAGCCGGTCCGGCCAGGCCGGGTCCGCGGGGGTCGCGCCGTGGGCGGCCTCGGCCAGGACCGACTCGACGACGCGGTGCTCGGCCTCCAGGGCGGCGATCTGCTCGGGGAAGTCCCCGGCGAGCGCCGGGAACAGGCCTCCCTCCTCGACCAGGGTGTGCGGGCCGAGCACCCGTGCGATCTCCCGGGCGGTCCGCGCCATCCGGGTCGTCTCACCGCTGCGGTGGGCCGGGCGGAGGTGACTGATCAGTCGCAGGACCTCCTCGTGCTCCTGGGTGAGTTCGTCGATGGTCTCCAGGGCCTGGCAGCCGCAGTACTCGCACATCGGTCTTCTCCGTGGTTCCCGGCCCGTGGTCTCCCGGCCCGTGGTTCTTCGTCGTTCTTCGGCCCGTGGGCCCGTCGGCCCGTCGCTTCCGGTCCGGCCGCCCTCAGACGGTGGTGCCCGCGGGGCGGTGGCCGCGGCGGTGGCCGGTGCTCCGCTTCCGTTCGCCGCCGCCCGCGGCCGCCCGGACCCCGGTGAGGGTGTAGGCCAGCGCCGCGGCGGCCACGACGGCGAGCAGGGCGAGACCGGCCGCGTAGGTGCCGTACGCGCCGTACAGCGAGCCCATCACCAGCGGCGGCAGGAATCCGCCCAGGCCGCCCGCGGCGCCGACGACGCCGGTGACGGAGCCGACCTGGCCGGCCGGGGTGAGGAGGGCCACCAGGGCGAAGGTGGCGCCGCTGGCCGCGCCGAGCGCGGCGCCCATGGCCAGGAAGGCGGCGGTGCCCACCGGCGCCAGGGGCGGGGTGAACGACTGGGTCACCGCACCGGCCACCACCACCGCCAGCGAACCGGCCAGGACCCGGACCGGGCCCATGCGGTCCGACAGCCAGCCGCCGACCGGCCGCATCGCCACCGCCAGCAGCACGAACCCGGCCATCCGGTTGGCGGCGTCGGCCTGGGTGAGCCCGTAGCCGGTCTTGAGGTAGGTGGGCAGGTAGACGGAGAAGGCGACGTACCCGCCGAACCCGACCGCGTACAGCGCCGACGCCTGCCAGGTGATGGGCAGCCGGACGGTGGCGGCCAGCCTGCGGGCCAGCGGCTCGGTCGGCACGCTGCGGCCGGGCGCGTCACGCAGCAGCAGCGCGGCGGCCGTGGCGTACAGGGCCAGCACCCCGGCGGTGATCAGGAACGGGGTGGACATGCCGTGCGCGTCGACCAGCTTGACCGTGGTGAGGGCGCTGACGGCGGTGCCGCCCATGCCGGCGCCGAAGACGCCGATGGCGAGTCCCCGCCGCTCGGGCGGGAACCAGGCGTTGACGAGCGGCACGCCGACGGCGAAGGCGGTGCCGCCGATGCCGAGGAAGAACCCGCCGATCAGGAGCGCCGGGAGGGAGGAGTGGCCGGCCAGGCCGAGGTAGAGGACGGGCACGATGGTGACCGCGGAGACGATCGGGAACATGACCCGTCCGCCGAACCGGTCGGTCAGGGCACCGACCGGGATGCGGCCCAGCGATCCGACCACGACGGGGACCGCCACCAGCAGCGACTGCTCGAAGGACGACAGGTCGAGGCTGTCCTTGAACCGCGGGCCGAGAGGGCTGAGCAGCGCCCAGGCCCAGAAATTCACCGCGAACCCCACGGTGGACAGCGCCAGCATCAGCCACGCCCGGCCGGACACCGGCGCCTGTGGCGCCGGGCTGTCGCTCTTCGACTTCGACGGCTGGACCATGTCGTCCGTCCCTTCCCTCTTCGTGGTGGCGCTCGGCCACCGGGAATCACGCACGTCCCGCGGGCCTCTTGCCCGGGAAACGGAATCCCACGGCCACTGTGCGCGCCGGGACGCGCCGGAGGCATGGGCCGAGGGTCCCTGCCGGGGGACGGACGGCCCTCACCTTCCGGGCCGGCCGGCCTCGTATGCCTCCCCCCTGACGTGCCCGCACCGCTCCGCCGGAACGACGGCCGGGTCCGGCGGCCCGGACGGTGCGGGGAAAGGGCCGGTCGGCCCTACCCCCCGCACCACGGTCGCGGGGACGATGGGCAGATGTCCCAGAACGACGCCTTTCGCGCACTCGACCGGCAGGAGTGCCTGCGCCTGCTCTCCGAGGTCCCGGTCGGCCGCGTGGTCTACACACGGCAGGCGCTGCCCGCGGTCCTGCCCATCAACTTCTCCCTGGACGCCGACCACTCCGTGCTGCTGCGCACCGCGCCGGACTCCGACCTCGTCCGCGCCATCGACGGCGTCGTGATCGCCTTCGAGGCCGACGAGTTCGACGCGGCGACCCAGTCCGGCTGGAGTGTCGTCGTCACGGGACGGGCCGCCGTGGTGACCGATCCCGCCGAGCACGAACGGCTGTCGCGGTCCGGCCCGGTCTCCTGGATGCCGCTGAGCGACGGGGTGTTCGTCCGGATCGACTCCGAGGTGATCAGCGGACGGGAGCTCAAGGGGATGTGCGCCGCCCTGTGACGGGCGGCCCGCCGGACCCCCGGACGGGCTGAACGCGAGGGCCGGGCCGACGGTCGCGTACCGTCGGCCCGGCCCTCGTCGCGCGTCCGGCGCGGGAAGTCCCCGGGCGAGGGGCCGCGACCCCTCGTCCGGTGCCGCGGGGTCAGGGGTGCGGCGTGCCGGCGCGGGGGGTGCGGCCGCCCTCGGGGCCGTACCCGAAGCGGATCAGCAGCTGCGGGCAGCACCGCCGCCGCGGGCCGGCGATCGCGGCCCGCAGGTCCGGCCACTCCATCGCCTGGTGCAGCATCGACGTGCGCAGCCCGTGCCGGGTCGCCGTGAGCAGCACGCGCTCCAGGGCCTGGCCCGCCCGCACCCAGTCCTCCCGCCGGTCCCGGGGCGTCCACAGCAGCGCCACCTGGGCGTGGCGCTCGAACCGCAGGGCGGGCAGCCAGGGGGCGGGCAGCGCCCCGGTGAAGTCCCGCACCGGCATCCGCCCGGAGGCGTCCAGCGGCCCCAGCGCCGTGGCCGGAATGCCGTAGGAAGCGTCCGTGCCCGGAGCGGTGATCCAGCCGCGCGCCTCGGCCACCCGGTCGCGGTGATCGGCGTTGCGCATCTCGGCCGCCTGGGTCAGGCGCAGCAGGCGGCGGGTCCCCAGGATGTCGGGCACCTCCAGGTGCGCGCCCTCGGCGCGGGCGGAGCCGATCATCTCGGTCACGATCGGTTCCGGCACCGGGCGTCCGGTGAACGGCATCCGGCTCGTGTGGCGCCGCTCGACCGCGTCGTACAGGTCGAGCAGGGGCGGCGGCGGGTCCGCGCGGTGCTCCGCCAGCCGCACCGTGGCCAGCAGGTCGGGGTCGTCCGCCGCGGGCAGCAGCCGGACGAGGGGGTCCCAGCCCAGGTGCGCGGCGGCCACCCGGAGGTTGAGGACGGCCGCGCCCACCGACAGGTGCAGGGCGCGCAGGTCGAGGTCGGCCCTCGGCAGTCGCCTGCGCCGGTCCACCCGGACCTCGATCGACCGGCTCCGCGGGTCCAGGCCGAACCGCCAGGGCTGCGTGTTGTGGATCGAGGGCGCGGCCACCGCCGCGGCCAACAGGGCCTGAACGGCTGTGGCGTCGACTTCCCTGGTCTGCATCACGGCTCCTTCACCACGCTTTCCTCTGTACACCCGAGCCTGCGTCGCGGTGCCCGGTCCGCGGGAGGGTTGACCGGTCCCGTTCCGGGGGCCGTACGTCCTCGGAGGCCCGCGGCGTCCGAGGACGTACGGCGGCATCCGTGGTTCTCCGTCCGTGGTGCTCCGTCCGTGGTGCTCCGTCCGTGGTTCTCCGTCCGTGGCTCTCCTCCCGCCATGACCGCCGCTCAGGTGGCGGGCAGGGCCGTGGCGAGCAGGACCACGCCGAGCGAGCAGACGAGGGAGACGACCGCCAGGGCACGGGCCAGGTCGGCACGGCCCCGTGCGTGGGCGACGCCGTGTCCCGCCGCGGCGAGCATCACCACGACGAAGAGGGCGAGCTTGGTCGCCAGGGTCCGGCCGTAGCCGGGTTCGGCGAGGGACGCCCAGGTGACGCCACGGTGCCAGGCCATGGCCCAGCCCGTGCCCACCTGCACGGGCAGGAACACGGCCCCGGTCAGGAGCCCGAACCGGCGGCCCGCCGCGGCGGTGAAGCGTTCCTTGGCGTCCGGGGCGAGGAGGTGGCGGGCGAGCGGCAGGACCACCAGGGAGAGGGCCAGCTGGCCCCCGACCCACAGGGCGGCGCCGGCCACGTGCGCGAACCGCACGAGGGACCACAGGCCGACGGTGTCCATCAGCCGCTCACCTCCACCATGCCGTGGGCCCCGGCTTCGGCGTGGCGCATGTCGTGGTCGACGAAGGGGTAGTGGCCGGCCTCCGGGAACGTCGTCTCCACGAAGCCGCCCTGCGCGGCGGCCAGGTCCAGCACCTGCGCGCCGCCCGCCCCGCCCGGTTCGAGGAGGTACGCGCCCTCCTTGTAGACGGTGTCGAACACGGTGCCGACGATGTGGAAGGCGACGCCGTCGGAGGGTCCGGCGGCGACCACCCAGAAGCGGGCCCGGTCACCGGCCCGCAGCCTCAGGGGCTGCTTCGCGTACTGGTCCGCCATGCCGTTGAACACCCAGGCGTCCGGTGTGTTCCGCCGCATCTTGGCCACCTGGGCGGTGCTGCCGGGGGTGCCGAGGTACAGCTCGGAGGAGACCAGCACGTACTCGTGGTCCACCTCCGCGAGGCCGGGCGGGTCGATGACGACGGCGCCGTACATGCCGTTGCCCAGGTGCTGGAGCATCGGCGCGGTGCTGCAGTGGTACAGCCAGGCCCCGGCGTGCTCGGCGCGGAAGCGGTAGAGGAGGCGTCCGCCGGGCTCGAGCGTGCGCATGGGCCGGTCGGGGGCGAGGGAGCCGGCGTGGAAGTCGATGCCGTGCCCCATGCCCGCGTCGTCGTTGACGAGGGTGACCTCGAAGACGTCGCCGACCCTGCCGCGCAGGGTGGGGCCGGGGGCGGTGCCGCCGAAGGTCCACATCTGCTGCTTCACGCCCGGTGCCACCTCGACGGTGGTGTGCGCGGCGTGCAGTTCGACCCGGTGGACGGTCCCGCCGGGCACGGGCGCCAGGACCGCGTCGCGCGGCCGCCGGCCGGCGGAGTGGTCGGCGGTGAGATCGAGGGCGCCGTCGTCACCGGGGGCGGCGGCCGGGGCGTGGCCCTGGTGGCCGTCGGCGGTGTCCGTCGCCGTGCCGTCCTTCACGACGATGTCCATGGTCATCCCGGCCGCCCGGTGGCCCGGCAGGGTGCACCAGGCCCGGCGGTCGCGGGTGACCGGCCCGAGGTCGAGGACGCGGGTGTCGCCCTCGGCGAGCATCGGGGTGGCGGGGCCGTCCTCGACCTCGAGGTCGTGGCGCTGGGCGTCGTCGTTGGTGACCTCCAGCCGCAGCGAGGTGCCCGCCGCGACCTCGACGCGGGCCGGCCGGATGCGCATGTCGGCCAGGGTGACGGCGACCGTGCGGGTGGTGCCGTCGCCCGCCCCCGTCGTCCCGGCGGCGTTCGTCCCGCCGGCCGGGTCTCCTCCGCCGTTGGCCACCAGTACCGCCAGCACGGTCAGTACGACGCCCGCGGCGGTGCCCCACAGTGCCGGGCGCCGCGACCCGCCGCCCGCGTCCGACGGCAGCCCCTTGCCGCCGCGGACGAGCACCGGCACGACCAGGGCGAGGAACGCGCCTCCGGACACCGCCGCCAGCAGCAGGCCCGCCGTCGGCGCCGGGCCGGGCAGCGGGAGGGCCGCCAGCGCGACACCGGTGTTGAGCGCCACCGCCCTGGGCAGCCAGCCCCGTTCGAGCGGCACCCGTAGAGCTGCGCGGTCCCGCGGACCGGTGCTGAGGACGACGGGCAGCAGGTAGGTGAGCGCGCCGATCAGGACCTGGGCGACGAAGCCGACGAGCAGGACGGGGAGCAGGGCGTCGATCGCGGTCCGCGCCGCGGCGAGCGGCGCGGTGGCCAGCCGGGCGAGGTCCGCCGCCACCGCGACCGCCAGCCAGCAGGTGGCGGCGGCCAGCGTCCAGGCCGCCGCCGCGGAGACGGGCCGGCTGCGGCGCACGGTGCGGGCGAGCAGGTGGGCGGCGAGGGCCACTCCCGCCAGGTAGAGGGCGAGGCCCGCCACGGCCGGCCAGCGCCGGCCGAGCGCCAGGGCGGTGACCGCCACGGCCAGTCCGCCGCCGGTGAGCCGCAGCACCCACCGGGAGACCTTCGTGGTGCGGTCCTTCATCCGCACCCCCAGCACGGTGGGCCACAGCATGAACAGCGTGCCGAGGACGGACAGCCCGATCCAGCCGAGCAGCGTGACGTGCAGGTGCGCCAGGCGCAGCCCGGCGTACCGGTCGGGCCCACCGGCCCCGCCGGTGGCCAGCAGCGCGCCGAGGACGGTGCCCGCGACCAGGGCGGCCGTGGCCGCCCGGTAGTAGGAGACGATCGGCTCGAGCCGTCCGCCGAGCGCGCCCCGGCCGAGGCGGACCAGCACGACCAGGTGCGCGGTGGCGGCGGCGACCAGGGCCACGGCGGCGACGGCGGTCAGCAGCGGCCGGGCGGCCCACACCCCGGCGAGGAGGCCGGCCACGGCGAGCTCGGCCGTGACCAGCCGGGCGGTGCTCCAGCGCTCGTCGGGGACCTTCGCGTGCAGCAGGGCGACGGCGAAGTGCTCGCTCCAGACCAGAACGGCGGTGGTGACGGCGCCGAGCAGGAACATGTGGACGGCCAGCCAGCGGGCCACCGGCAGCGACTCCTGCGCTGCGGCCGCCGCCAGGGCGAGGCCCAGCCACACCACGACCAGGACGTGGGCGCGCAGGTGGCGGGCCTTCACCCCGGACGCCCGGAACCGGCTCGGGTACCTGCCGGTTCCGTTCGCGTCGCCGGCCGGGGAGGGTCCGCGGACGACGGTGGTCATGCCTCTCCCCGGTGCCCGGTCGTGCCCGTGCCGCCGTCCCGCCGCGGCGCGTCGGCGTCCGCGCGGCGACGGGACCGTCCCTGCCGCGCGTCCGCGCCGGACAGCAGCGCGGCCAGTTCCCGCCAGCGGGGGAAGGAGCCCGGTACGTAGCCGCACCACGGCTCCTCGGCGTACGGATCGCCGGTGAGGCCGTAGGCCCTGGACCGCGAGCCGCCGCAGACCCGGCGGAACTCGCACGCGCCGCACCGGCCGCCCAGCCGGTCGGGGTCGCGCAGGCCGGTGAACAGCTCCGAGGCGCGGTAGATCTCCGTCAGCGGTGTCTCGCGGACGCTTCCGGCGCCCAGCGGCAGGAATCCGCTGGGGTGCACGGTGCCGGTGTGGGACACGAACACGAATCCGCGGCCCGCGTTGACGTCGAGCGGCGGGCGCCGTGCCCGGCGTGCCCCGGCGTCCAGGCCCAGTTCGGCGGCACGGTCGCGCAACTCCCGGTAGAGCGGCCCGAGTCCGAGCACGGCCACGTGGTCGTCGCCGGCGGCGGCCAGGACCTGGCGCTGCAGGGCGACGCGACGGAAGTGGTGGGCCTCGGTGGTCTTGGCCGGCACGGTCAGGCCCACGTCGTGAACGAAGTTGAGGACGTCCTCCACCTCGTCCGGGGTGAGCGTGCCCAGGCCGCGGCCGCGGCCGGTGGGGACCAGGAGGAAGGCGCTCCACAGCATCGCGCCGTGCTCGGCGACGAGGCGGACGACGTCGGGCAGGTCGTGCAGGTTGTGGCGGGCGACCGTGGTGTTGATCTGCACCTTCATGCCGAGGGCGCGGGCGGTGTCCCAGGCGTCCAGGGTCCAGCGGAACACTCCGGGCACCCCGCGGAAGGTGTCGTGGACCTCGGCGGTGGAGCCGTCCAGGCTCAGGGAGAGGCCGACCGCTCCGGCCGTGTGCAGGTCCCGCAGCCGCTGCGCGGTGAGCGTCGGGGTGCCGGACGGGGACACCGCGACCCGGACGCCGATCTCGCGTCCGTGGGCGACGAGTTCGTTCAGGTCCGGGCGCTGGAAGGGGTCGCCGCCGGTGATCACGAACAGGGGGGCGGGCTGCCCGAAGGCGGCCACCTGGCCGAGCAGGTCCTTGGCGGCGGCGGTGTCCAGCTCGCGCGGATCACGGTCGGGCACGGCCTCGGCCCGGCAGTGCAGGCAGGCCAGCGGGCAGGCCCGGGTGGACTCCCAGATGACGATGAAGGGCCGCTCCCCCACGTCGTGCCGCTGGTGCCGGATGGCGTGGGCGGGGTGGGCGGGGGCGGGACCGGCGTGGGCGACGCCGGGCCGGGCGGGGCCGGTGCGGTCGGCGCCGGCACCGGTGGGGCCGGGCTGGGCGGGGTCGGTCATCGCACGGCCCTGCCCAGCGCCCTGGGGCTGTGTCCGGCCGCCCTGGAGTCAGGGCAGACGAGGCGGGCGGCCGGACGGTGACCGGGCCGTACCGTGCGCGGCTCCCACCGCGGGTGGCATCGATGGGCTCGGCCTCGAGGGCGGTCGACGTGGTCGTGCACGGTGTACCTCCGGATCGGTCGCCGCCAGCATCCACCGGCGACGGTGACCGGCGCGGCGGCCGATGGTCTTCTCCACCGGGGCCGTCCGGCCCTCTCCGGCAGGCGTGGACAGGGCCGGACGGCCGGTTCGGGTGTACGGGGGCTTCAGGCGTATGAGGAGTCGGGGTGTACGGGACTTCGGGTGCACGGGACTTCGGGTGCACGGGACTTCGGGTGCACTGGTGTGCGCGCCTTCGGGCGTGCGGGCACCGGGGACGACGCCGCGTCCGGCCGCGGAGGGCGGCCGGACGCACGACCGAACCGGGCCGCGCTCCGTGCGCGTCGTGCCCGCGGCGGCCGGGGACGGGGGATGCGGCCGCCCGGCAGGCGCGGAACGCGGTCGTCCGGAGGGGCCTGCGCGGTTCGATCGGTGTCCAGCATGCACCTCGGGGCCCACCCGCTCCCCGGCCGACCGGGTCCCCCCGCCAGGGCCGTTCGGCCCTGGTACGGACGGCGGGATGGGGCCGGAAGGGCGTGCGACAGGGACCGCAAGCCCCAGGTGCGCCGGAGTGCGCGCCCCCTAGCGTTCCGGCCATGGAGAACGATCAGAGCGCGCGGCGTCAGGCGCCGCGCACCGGTGAGGGTTGGCCGCTGGCCGCCCGCAGACTGCTCACCCGCCGCGAGGTGTCGGCCGACGGGCGCGCCGTGTTCGGTGAGGGGGACCCGGCCTGGGAGGGCTTCTACCGCGACCGCTGGGCGCACGACAAGGTGGTGCGCTCCACGCACGGGGTCAACTGCACCGGTTCCTGCTCGTGGATGGTGTACGTCAAGGACGGGATCATCACCTGGGAGCACCAGGCCACCGACTACCCCTCGATCGGTACGGACTGCCCCGAGTACGAGCCGCGCGGCTGTCCGCGCGGGGCGTCCTTCTCCTGGTACACGTACTCGCCCAGCCGGGTCCGGTACCCCTATGTCCGCGGCGCGCTGCTGAAGCTGTGGCGCGAGGCGAGACGGCGCCTCGGCGACCCCGTGGCGGCCTGGGCGGAGATCACCTCCGACCCGGCGAAGGCCCGCGCCTACAAGCGGGCCCGCGGCAAGGGCGGCCTGGTGCGCGCGGACTGGGACGAGGTGAGCGAGCTGGTCGCCGCGGCGCAGGTGCACACCGTCAAGCGGTACGGCCCCGACCGGGTCGCGGGATTCTCCCCCATCCCGGCGATGTCGATGGCGTCGTTCGCGGCGGGCGCCCGGTACCACTCGCTGATCGGCGGGACCCTGCTGTCCTTCTACGACTGGTACGCCGACCTGCCGATCGCCTCGCCGCAGGTCTTCGGCGACCAGACCGACGTCCCCGAGGCGGCGGACTGGTGGAACGCCGGCTACCTGATCATGTGGGGCTCCAACATCCCCGTCACCCGTACGCCCGACGCGCACTTCCTGACCGAGACCCGCTACAACGGCACCAAGGTCGTCGCGGTCAGCCCCGACTACGCCGACAACGTCAAGCACGCCGACGAGTGGCTCGCCCCGCACCCGGGCACGGACGGGGCGCTGGCGATGGCGATGGGCCACGTGATCCTGCGCGAGTTCCTGGTCGACCGCGAAGTGCCCTACTTCCGGGACTACCTGCGCACGTTCACCGACGCCCCGTTCCTGGTGACCCTGCGCGAGCACGAGCGCGGGCTCGTCCCGGACGGGTTCCTGACCGCGGCCGACCTCGGACACGACACGGAGAACGCCGGGTCCAAGACCGTCCTCCTCGACTCGGCCACCGGTGACCCGGTCGTGCCGAACGGCTCGCTCGGCTTCCGCTGGGGCGAGGCCGGGCAGGGCAGCTGGAACCTCGACCTGGGCGACACCGTGCCCGAGCTGAGTCTGTTCGAGGGCGCGCAGGACACCGCGGCCGTGGCGCTGCCCCGCTTCGACGAGGGTGGCACCGAGGGCGGCTCGGTGATGGTCCGCGGGGTGCCCGTGCGGCGGATCGGCGGGCGCCTGGTCACCACGGTCTTCGACCTGATGCTGGCGCAGTACGGCGTCGCGCGCCCCGGCCTGCCGGGCACCTGGCCCGCCTCGTACGACGACGCGGCCGAGCCGTACACGCCCGCCTGGCAGGAGACGGTCACCTCGGTCCCCGCCGCGCAGGCGGCGCGCATCGCCCGCGAGTTCGCCCGCAACGCCGAGCGCACCGGGGGCCGTTCCATGATCGCCCTCGGTGCCGGCACCAACCACTGGTTCCACTCCGACACCATCTACCGGGCCTTCCTCGCACTGACGACGATGACCGGCTGCCAGGGCGTCAACGGCGGCGGCTGGGCGCACTACGTCGGCCAGGAGAAGGTCCGTCCGGTCACCGGCCTGCAGCACCTCGCGTTCGCCTTCGACTGGCAGCGCCCCACCCGGCACATGGCGGGCACGTCGTACTGGTACCTGAACTCCGACCAGTGGCGCTACGAGGCCTTCGGGCCGGACGAGCTGGCCTCGCCGCTGGGCGAGGGCCGGTTCAAGGGCAAGGGGTTCGCGGACACCCTCGCGCAGGCCGTGCGGCTGGGCTGGACGCCCGGTCACCCCGGCTTCGACCGCAACCCGCTGGACCTGACCGACGAGGCGGCCGCCGCGGGCCGGCCGGTCGCCGAGCACATCGTCGACGAACTGAAGTCCGGGCGGCTGCGGTTCGCCGTCGAGGACCCCGACGACCCGGCCAACTTCCCACGGGTGCTGACCGTGTGGCGGGCCAACCTGCTCGGCTCCTCCGGCAAGGGCAACGAGTACTTCCTGCGCCATCTGCTGGGCACCGACGCGGCGGTGCGCTCCGAGGAGACCCCGCCCGAGGGCCGGCCCGAGGAGGTGGTGTGGCGCGACGAGGCCCCCGAGGGCAAGCTCGACCTGCTGGTCACCATGGACTTCCGGATGACGTCCACCGGCCTGCTCTCCGACGTCGTCCTGCCGGCCGCCACCTGGTACGAGAAGGACGACCTGTCCAGCACGGACATGCACCCCTTCGTGCACGCCTTCACCCCGGCCATCTCCCCGCCCTGGCAGGCCCGCACCGACTACGACACGTTCCTGACCATCGCCGACCGGTTCAGCGACCTGGCCGCCGAGCACCTCGGCACCCGCACCGACGTCCTCGCCGTACCGCTGCTGCACGACACCCCGGACGAACTCGCCCAGCCGGGCGGGGTGGTACGGGACTGGAAGGCCGGCGAGTGCGAGCCGGTTCCCGGGCGGACCATGCCCAAGCTGGTCGTCGTCGAGCGGGACTACGCCGCCACCGCGCAGAAGATGCGCGCCGTCGGGCCCCTGCTGGACACCCTGGGCACCACCACCAAGGGCGTCACCGTCCACCCGGACCAGGAGATCGACGAGCTGCGGCGACGCTGCGGGACCGTCCGCGACGGTGTCGCCGCCGGGCGGCCCTCGCTGGCCACCGCCTCCGACATGTGCGAGGCGATCCTCGCGCTGTCCGGCACCACCAACGGCCGGCTGGCCACCGAGGGCTTCCGCGAGCTGGAACGGCAGACCGGCAGCGAGGGCCTGGTGGAGCTGGCCTCGGAGCGGGAGGCGGAGCGGATCACCTTCGCCGACACCCGCACCCAGCCGCGCGCGGTGATGACCTCCTACGAGTGGTCGGGCTCGGAGACCGGCGGGCGCCGCTACTCCCCGTTCGTCATCAACACCGAGCACAAGAAGCCCTGGCACACGCTCACCGGCCGGCAGCACTTCTTCGTCCAGCACGACTGGATGGCCGAACTCGGCGAGCAGCTTCCCGTGTACCGGCCGCCGTTGAACACCCCGCGGCACTACGGCGACGAGCACCTGCACGAGGACGGCCGCGCCGAGGTCACGGTCCGCTACCTGACCCCGCACTCGAAGTGGTCCATCCACTCGAACTACCAGGACAACAAGTACATGCTCGACCTGTCCCGCGGCGGCCCGGTCATCTGGATGTCGCTGGAGGACGCCGAGAGGATCGGCGTCAAGGACAACGAGTGGATCGAGGCGTACAACCGCAACGGCGTCGTCGCCTGCCGGGCCGTGGTCACCCACCGGATGCCGGAGGGAACCGTGTACATGTACCACGCCCAGGACCGCAACGTGAACGTGCCGAAGACCGAGGTCAGCGGCAAGCGCGGCGGCATGCACAACTCGCTGACCCGCCTGCTGCTCAAGCCGACCCATCTCGCGGGCGGCTACGCACAGTTCACCTACGCCTTCAACTACTACGGCCCGACCGGCAACCAGCGCGACGAGGTCACCGTCATCCGCCGCCGCAGCCAGCAAGTGGAGTACTGACATGCGCGTCATGGCCCAGATCGCGATGGTGATGAACCTCGACAAGTGCATCGGCTGCCACACCTGCTCGGTCACCTGCAAGCAGACGTGGACCAACCGCACCGGAGTCGAGTACGCCTGGTTCAACAACGTCGAGACCAAGCCCGGCGTCGGCTACCCGCGGCGCTACGAGGACCAGGAGCACTGGAAGGGCGGCTGGACGCTCGACAAGCGCGGACGTCTCGTCCTGCGCTCCGGCGGGCGGCTGAAGCGCCTGCTGTCGCTGTTCTCCAACCCCGACCTGCCGTCCATCGAGGACTACTACGAGCCGGTCACCTACGACTACGACAACCTGATCAGCGCCCCGGCCGGGCCCGACATGCCGGTCGCCCGCCCCCGTTCGGTCCTCACCGGCAAGCCCACCGCCATCACCTGGGGGGCCAACTGGGAGGACGGCCTCGGCGGCGCGGCCGAGAACGCCGGCGCCGACCCCAACCTCACCGGGGAGTGGGCCGAGAAGGTCAGGTTCGAGTTCGAGCAGACCTTCCTCTTCCACCTGCCCCGGCTGTGCGAGCACTGCCTCAACCCGGCCTGCGTGTCGGCCTGTCCGTCCGGCGCGATGTACAAGCGGGTCGAGGACGGCATCGTCCTGGTCGACCAGGACAAGTGCCGCGGCTGGCGGATGTGCGTGACGGCCTGCCCGTACAAGAAGGTGTACGTCAACCACGCCACCGGCAAGGCCGAGAAGTGCACCTTCTGCTTCCCGCGCATCGAGGCCGGCCAGCCCACCGTCTGCTCCGAGACCTGCGTCGGCCGGCTGCGCTACCTCGGCCTGCTGCTGTACGACGCCGACCGGGTGGGCGAGGCCGCCGCGACCCCGGACGAGAAGGACCTGCTGGACGCCCAGCGTGGCGTCTTCCTCGACCCGCGCGACCCCGAAGTGGCCGCCGCGGCACGGGAGTCGGGCATCCCGGAGGACTGGCTGGACGCCGCCCGCCGCTCCCCCGTGCACGACCTGGTCGCGCGGTACAAGGTGGCCCTCCCGCTGCACCCGGAGTACCGCACGCTGCCCATGGTCTGGTACGTCCCGCCGCTCTCCCCCGTCCTGGACGCCGTGGGCGCGGCGGGCGGGAACCAGGACGACCCGGACCACGTGTTCGCCGCCGTCACCCGGCTGCGCATCCCGCTGGAGTACCTGGCGGAGCTGTTCGCCGCCGGCGACGCCGACGTCGTCGCCGGGGTGCTGATGAAACTGACCGCACTGCGCTCGTACATGCGCGGGCGCTCCCTCGGCGAGGAGGGCGACGAGGCCGTGCTGAAGGCCGTCGGCCTCACCGTCCGCGAGGCCGAGGACATGCACCGGCTGCTCGCCGTGGCCAAGTACTCCGACCGCTACGTCGTGCCCGCCGCGCACAAGGAGGACGCGGCCGCGCTGAGCGCGACGGAGAACCGCTGCCCGGTCGAGTCGTCCGGCGAACCGGCCGACGCCGGTGGCCGACGGGTGATGCTCGGCATCCCCACCCTGCGCCGCAAGTCCACGGGAGACCCCGCATGAGTCCGCTGCCCTCGACGATTCCCGCCCTGGTGCGCACCCGTGTCCGGGCGGCCGTGCGCCGCCCGGCCCGGCTCACCCCCGAAGAGGCCGAGGCGCGCGCCCTGCTGCTGCGGGTGTGCTCCCTGCTGCTGCAGTACCCGGACGCCGAACTCGTCGCGGCCCGGCCCGCGCTGACGGCCGCCGTCGACGCGCTGCCGGCCACCCCCGCCGCCGGGCACCTGGCCGACTTCGTCGCCTGGTTCGCCCACCGGGAGCCGGAGGAGCTGGAGCGGCACTACGTCGAGATGTTCGACCTGCGCCGCAAGAGCAGCCTCTACCTGACGTACTACCTGCACGGCGACACCCGCCGCCGGGGCATGGCGCTGCTCACCCTGAACCAGCGGTACAAGGCCGCGGGCTGGGACACCGACGGCGGCGAGCTGCCCGACCACCTGCCCGTCGTGCTGGAGTTCGCCGCCCTGGCCGGGCCCGGCGGCGGCGAGGCGCCGCTGCGCCAGCACCGCCGCGGCCTGGAGCTGATCCACCGGGCCCTGACCGACGCCGGATCGCCCTACCGGCACGTCCTGGCCGCGCTGCTCACCCTGCTGCCGCCGCCCACCGAGGCGGACCGCGCGGCGGTGGCCCGGCTCGTCGCCGAGGGCCCGCCGAACGAGGAGGTCGGCCTCGACCCCTACGGCACCTACGGCGACGGGGAGTTCGCCCCTCCCGGCACCTTCGTGCCGCCCGCGCCCGCCGCGCCGACCCGTGTGCCGCCCCTCCCGACCAGCCGTACGGAAGGCCCCCGATGAACGCCGCGCTGTCCCCCTCGGCCGCCGCCCCGGCGAGCGGTGCCGATCTCCTGCTGTGGGTCGCCGTGCCCTACGTGTGCCTCGCCGTGTTCGTGGCCGGGCACGTCTGGCGGTACCGCCAGGACCAGTTCGGCTGGACCTCGCGCACCAGCCAGCTCCTCGAACACCGCTGGCTGCGCTGGGGCAGTCCGCTGTTCCACCTCGGCGCCTTCATGGTCATCGCCGGGCACGTGGTGGGGCTCGCCGTCCCCGACGCGTGGACCGAGGCCGTCGGCATCACCGAACACGCCTACCACACCACGGCCGTCTGGGCGGGTTCGGTGGCGGGCGTCGCCATGGTGACCGGGCTGGGCATGCTGTGCGCCCGCCGGCTCCTCACCCGGCAGATCCGCCTGGGCACCGACCGCAGCGACAAGGTCCTCTTCCCGCTGCTGTCCGCGACCGTCCTGCTGGGCATCACGGCCACGGCCGCGCACAACGTCTTCGGCGCCGGCTACGACTACCGCGCGACCGTCTCCGTCTGGTTCCGCGGCCTGTTCGTCCTGCGGCCGGAGCCGGAGGCGATCGCCGGGGCCCCGCTGCTGTTCCAGCTGCACGCCCTGTCCGCTTTCCTGCTCTTCGCGGCCTGGCCGTTCACCCGGCTCGTCCACGTGTGGAGCGCGCCGGTCGGGTACCTCGCCCGCCCGTACCTGGTCTACCGGCGGCGCACCGCGCCGGCACCGGCTCCGGGGCCGGAGGCGGGCGGCCGTGTCCGGCCCGCGGGCTCCCGGCGGGCCGCGTGAGCCACGACCGCGCGCCCGTCCCCGGCGGCCCCGGCACCGGCGGCCCCGGCACCGGCGGCCCCGGCACCGCGGACGGGGCCGCCGTCCGGCGCCCGTCCGCGGTGGGGGCGGGCCGCCGCACGGGATGGGTGATGACGCTCACCGGGGCCGTCGGCTGGCTGGCCTCCTTCCAACTCACCGTGGACGACTGGCGGCTGCTGCGCGACCCGGCCTACCGGCCGCCCTGCAACATCAGTCCCGTGGTGAGCTGCGGCAGCGTCATGTCCAGCCCTCAGGGCAGCCTGTTCGGGTTCCCCAACATGCTGCTGGGACTGGGCGCGTTCGCCGCGGTGACCGCCCTGGGTGCCGCCGTGCTCTGGGGAGCACGCCTGCACCGCCGGCTGTGGCTCGCGCTGACCGCCGGAGCGCTGGTGGGGGTGGTGTTCGTCCACTGGCTGATCGGCCAGTCGCTGTACACGCTCGACAAGCTCTGCCCCTACTGCGCCGTCGTCTGGGTCGTGACCATCGCCCTGTTCTGGTACACCGCCCTGTACTGCCTGGAAAGCGGGATCGTCCGCGTTCCCCCGGGGGTGCGGGCGGTCCTGCGGGACACGCACGGGATGCTCCTGGGCGCCTGGTACGGGGTGATCGTGCTGCTCGTCCTCACCCGCTTCTGGCCGTACTGGAGCAGCCTGCTGTGACGGGCCCGGCCGGGAGGGAAGGTGACCCCGTCCCCGATCGGAGAAGGGCCCCGCACGGCCGTCGCCGTGATCGCCGGCCCGGCCGAGGGACCGCCCGTGCCGAAGGACGGCCCCTCGGCCGCCTCCCGCACCGCGACGACCGCCTCCGAAGGGGTGGACTCCGTCTCCGCCGCCGGCCGGGAACCGGCCGGGCACACCCGCGCGCCGCCCGTGGTCGTCCGGGGCGTCCGAGTCGTCCGGGACCGGCGCGGCCGCACCCCGGCGCGAGAAGAGGACAGGGACGGGTCCCGGAAGCCGGCTTCACCCGCTTTCCCGCCTGCCCGCTTTCCCGCCTGCCCGCTTTCCCGCTTGCCCGCCCCGGAGCCGTCCGGACCCGGGGCGCCTCCCGCGGCCTGCCCACGCGCGCCCACCCGACCGCCACGACCGGCCGCACCGGTTCGTACGACCACCGCGCCGGGCCGGCACCCGCTCCTGCCGGCGTCGCGGCCGGCCGGTCAGCCGGTCCCGCTCACGCGAGATCCAGCACGTCCCGGACCGGGCGGCGGGGGGTGGCCGGGCCCCGCGGGCCGTAGCCGAGGCGCAGCACCATCTGCACGCTGCCGGCGCCCGATCCCGGGTCCCGGGTCAGCAGACGCAAGGTGCGGTCCTCCAGGGCGTGGGAGGTCAGGGAGGTGGCCAGGTCCGCCAGGGTGGCCTCCAGCAGGACGCGTTCCATGGCCTGGCCGCCCCGCAGCCAGTCGGCGGGACCGTCCCCCGGGGTGCTCAGCAGGGCGAGCAGCGGGGCGCGCTCGAATTCGGTGGTGCCGCGGTCGGCCACCTGCCGGCGGCCCGAGAAGTCGCGTACGGGAGCCCTGCCGTCCCGCCTGCGCGGCCCGAACGCGTACTCGGGGACACCGTCGACGGCGGTGTCCGCCTCGGCTCCGAGCCGTGTCCAGCGCACCAGGTCCTCGTTGACGTGCGGGTCGAGGACGTCGCGGCTCTCGGCGTCGCGCACCAGGTCGAGCACGGTCTCGACGTGCCACGGGCCGGGGAAGTCCAGCCCTGCCCCCTCCCGCGCGGCGGCGTCCCGCAACGCGGCCCGGACGTCCTCGGGGATCTCCTTCTCGGCGAAGGGGTGGCGGCTGGTGTGCCGCTGCCGGACCGCCGGGTGCAGCCGCGCCAGCTCCCCGGCGTCCGCCGCCCCGGCCGCGTCGGTCAGGTGGACGGCGGCGAGCAGCAGCGGGTCGTCCGGCTCGGGCAGCAGCGTCGTACGGGGCACGAGGTCCGCGTGGGCCGCGGCGACCCGCAGGTTGAACAGGGCGGCACCGCACCCGATGTACAGCGCCCGGTTGTCGGGGTCGGAGCGGGGCATCGCCCGCTCGGGGTCGGCCCGCAGCAGCAGGACGCGCTCGCCGCTCAGCCAGCGGAACCTCCAGGGCTGCGCGTTGTGCATGGACGGTGCCGTGGCGGCCTCGGCCACCAGCGCGCTCACCGTGGTCGCGTCGAGCGGTCGCTCGGCCATGGCTTCCTCCTCGCACGGCGCCGGGTCACCGGTCCCGTCCGCCGGGTACCCCGGCCGGCGGGGCCGTGTGCGTTCCGGCGCACCGTCGGTGTTCTTTCCCCCTACCCACCACACACCACACGCGGAACGGGGCCCGCAACGCCCCGATGGTCCCCCGGCCGGGGCCGGTCGGCCCTCCCGCCCCGTCCGGCGGCCACGGACGGCGAGACACCGGGACACGGCCGGGAGGAGGGGGCGGGAGGGCCGCGGGGCGAGGCCGCCGCGGGGCGAGGCCGCCGCGGGGCGGAAACACGAACGGGCGGGCCGGGAGGCGTCCCCGCCCCACGGCCCGCCCGGCGGCGGTTTCAGTGACCTTCTCGCCTGAGCCGGTCCTGGGCCTGGGTGGCGATCACGGCGGCCTGGATCCGGCGCTCGACACCGAGCTTGGCCAGCAGCCGGGAGATGTGGTTCTTCACCGTCTTCTCCGCCAGGTACAGCCGCTGGCCGATCTGACGGTTGGTCAGGCCCTCGCCGATGAGGGCCAGGATCTCCCGCTCCCGCTCGGTCAGGCCCGGCAGGGCGTCGGGCTCGGGCTCCGGCTCCTGGCCCTGGCGCAGGCGGGCCATCAGCTTGGCGGTGGCGCTGGGGTCGAGCAGGGACTGGCCGGCGGCCACCGTGCGCACGGCCGACACGAGGTCGGAGCCCTGGATCTGCTTCAGCACGTAACCGGAGGCGCCCGCCATGATCGAGTCCAGCAGTGCCTCCTCGTCGTCGAACGAGGTGAGCATCAGGCAGGTCAGTTCCGGCATCTGGGAGCGCAGCTCCCGGCACACGGACACACCGTCGCCGTCCGGGAGGCGCACGTCGAGCACGGCGACCTGGGGGCGCAGCGCGGGCACACGCACCAGGGCCTGTTCGGCGGTGGCGGCCTCGCCGACCACGGTGATGTCCGGCTCGTCGTCGAGCAGGTCGTGCACCCCGCGCCGAACCACCTCGTGATCGTCCAGCAGGAAGACCCGGATCGGGTTGTCGGCTCCGGGCTGCTCGCCGTCCGCCATCAGAAACTCCTTGTTCCGTCGTCGTGCATCGTCCGCATTCCGGCCGGGGCTCGCCCGAACGGGTGCCGCCGGCCATTGTCCCAGTAGATCCTGCTCGATACCGGGCCGAAGAGCCAGGGCCGACCGGCCCCACTCGTCCCGGTGTCCCGGATCGCCTCGTTCCGGACCCCGTCCGCCCGGGCCGGGACACGAACGACCGGGCCGGGACACGAACGACCGGAAGCACCGCCGCCGGGGGCGGAGGTGCTTCCGGTCCGTGGGCCACGCGGGTCCTCACAGGAGCCAGCGGTTGCGGCTGACGAAGGGGAGCCGCGCCCAGGCCCTGCCCAGGCCCCAGGTGGCTCCGGCGCCCGCGGCCGCGAGGGCGACGAGGACCAGTGCGTAGACGAGGTGGTAGTCGGCGAACGGGTTCGTCGACATGCTCACCGTCCCGTCGGAGAGATGCTTGGCCGGCGGCCATTCCGCGACCCACATGAACGCCATCATCACGGTCCCGGCGACCGCGGCGAGCCGCAGTCCGATGCCCGCGATCAGGGCGACGCCGATGCCGAGGAGGCCGAGCATGAACAGCCAGTCCGCCCAGGCCGCGCCGGCCCAGTCGTGGAAGGTGGACTCCATCGGGCCCACGGCGACGGAGCCGAGGAATCCCTTGGTGGGTGAGCCGCCGTCGATCCATCCCTTGCCGGAGCCGGTGGCGTAGCCGAAGCCGAAGGTCTTGTCGAGGAAGGCCCACAGGAAGACGAACCCGGTCAGCAGGCGGAGCCCGGCGAACACGTACGCCCGCGTCGCGGTGGCCGCGGCGGTCGCCTCACCGGCGGAGGCGGGCGCCGTGGAGGTCCGGCCCAGGGAGGGGAGACGGAATGCCAGGTGCCGGTGCGAGTGGTCGTGGAGTGCCATGATGCTCATCCCTTTCGAGGAGTGGGAGACACCGGTTGCGGTGGGCTCTCGTTGCACCTTCAATGTCCCGCGCCGTCAACTCCCCCGAGAGGGGCTGCAGGACCCTGGACCATGGGCCGAACGTCCCCTGTGCGCCCAGCTGTTCGGGATCGGAACGGCGTTCGGGCCGTGAAGCGCAGCCCGTACGGGGAGCGGCCTGCGACGAACTCCCGCCCGGTGACCGGTTCGGGTTCGATGCGCACGAGGACCTCTCCCGGCGCGGGCACCCGGGAGCCGGGACCGGTGCGGGCCGGCCCGGTGACCGTCGTGGCCCGCCCGGTGACGACGACGCTCCAGCCGGAGTGCCGGACCACGTCGACCTCGTCGGTCTCGAAGGCCACCACCGCGCCGTCGATCGCGCGGGCCGGCTCCGAGGCCGCCGAGGTGCGCGGCGGGACGGCGCCGTCGCGGTCCGGGGCGAAGCCGACCGGCGGCATGGTGGGCGGGGACCGTGGGGTGCGGACGACGCGGCCGGCGGACGCCCGGGCCGTCAGCCGCGGACAGTCGTGCCGCCCGGGTGCGCGGAAGCCGTCGCGGGGATGCGGGGAGTGCGCGGAGCGGCCCGTCCTTCGCCCGGTCCAGGGGTCACGTCCTTCCGCCCTGCGTCGGCCGGGTTCCCGGCCGCGAGGCCACGGGTCCCGGCCGGAACGGAGAACGCCGCGTCCTCGCACGGCCGGCCGGTGCGGTGTCCCGCTCCTCGGACGGGGGAGCGGGCGACTACGTTGGGGCGTCGACGCAGGACATCGGGCGAGGGAGGCGGCATGAGCGACAAGAAGACGGCGAAGGTGCCCCGCGTGGCGTACGAGCGGGAGCTGCTGCGCCTGCAGACGGAGCTGGTGAAACTCCAGGAGTGGGTGCGGGCCGAGGGCGCCCGGCTGGTCGTGGTCTTCGAGGGCCGGGACGCGGCGGGCAAGGGCGGCACCATCAAGCGGGTCGCCGAACACCTCAATCCCCGCGTGGCGCGGATCGCGGCGCTGCCGAAGCCGACCGAGCGCGAGCGGACCCAGTGGTACTTCCAGCGGTACGTGGAGCATCTGCCGGCCGCCGGGGAGATCGTCCTCCTCGACCGTTCCTGGTACAACCGGGCCGGTGTCGAGCACGTGATGGGCTTCTGCACCAAGGAGGAGCACCAGCTGTTCCTGCGGCAGTGCCCGATCTTCGAGCGGATGCTGGTCGAGGACGGCATCCTGCTGCGCAAGTACTGGTTCTCGGTGAGCGACACCGAGCAGCAGGAGCGTTTCCGGAGGCGGCTGGAGGATCCCCTGCGCCGCTGGAAGCTGTCCCCCATGGACCTGGAGTCGATCACCCACTGGGAGGCGTACTCCAGGGCCAAGGACGAGATGATGGTGCACACCGACATCGCCGAGGCGCCGTGGTTCGTGGTGGAGAGCGACGACAAGCGCCGGGCGCGGCTGAACATGATCGCCCATCTCCTGGACTCCGTGCCGTACCACGAGGTGCCGCCGACGGTGCTCGAACTGCCCTCCAGGCCGTCGTCGACCGGCTACGAACGCTCACCGCGCGACCTGCAGACGTACGTCCCCGATCACGCGGCGACCCTCTAGACGAGCCGGTGGCGGTCGGGCCGGGAATGCGGCACGAACGCCACCGGGCAGGCGGAGCGGCGCAGCGCGGTGAGGGCGACCCGGCCGGGCCGGAGCCCGGGGCGGTCCTCGTGCCGGGTGACCCCGACCACCAGCAGGTCGGCCGCGTGCGAGGCGTCGAGCAGGACCCGGCGGACGCGGCCCTCGACGGCGCGCGGGCGCACGTCGACGTCGGCGGGGACGTCCCGCAGGGCCGCCGCCAGGCCGCCGCCCACCCGCTCCCCGGCCGGCCGGGTGCGGCCGGCGCCCTCGTGCGCGGGGCGCCGCCAGGCCCGTACGGCGTCCAGCGGCACGCCGCGGCGCCGGGCCTCCTCGACGGCGAACCGCACGGCAGCCGAGTCCCGCGCGTGCTCGCCCACGCCGACCACGACGCGGCCGCGCACGGGACGCGCCGCCTGGTTGTCGTGGCTGCCGCGCAGCACGACCACCGGGCAGCCGGCGCGGGCGGCGACGGCCGGGCCGACGGAGCCGGGCAGCAGTCCGGCGGCGGTGCCGCGGCCGCGGGTCCCCACGACGAGCACGCAGGCGCCGCGTCCCGCGCGCACGAGGGCGTGCCCGGGCTCCTCGAACACCACCTCGGCGTTCACCCGCAGGCCGGGGCGGCGGTCGCGGGCCCGCCGCGCGGCGGCGCCGGCGACGTCCTGGGCCAGGGGCGGCGCGGCCGGCCGGCCGATGTCCCGGGCGAGCGCGGCGGTCTCGTACCGCTCCCAGGGACAGGTGTACACGACCCTCAGCGGGACACCGCGCAGCACCGCCTCGTCGGCCGCCCAGTCGACGGCGCGCAGGCTCGGCCCGGATCCGTCCACGCCCACGACCACGGGTGCTCCGAAGGTTCGTTCGGGCGATGCGTTTATGGTGTCCGCTCCTTGTCCACCGCGGGGTTCGGGGTTCGGGGTTCGGGGTTCGGGCCCAGGGTGGTGCCGGGAGCGGGGGCGGGGCAGGGACCGCGGGTCCCCGGTCCGGGGGCCGAAGGACCTTCGGGGCCGCGGATGCCGCCGGCGCGCACCGCCGCGCACCGCCGTGCGCCGTCACGCACCGTCGCCCCTCGCCCGCCGGGAGCCGCGCCGTCCGTGAGATCCTTCGGCCCGAGGAGGATCATGTCCGAGAGCTCCGTCCGCGACGGCCACGGGTGGCGTCGTCCGCTGCCCGGACTCCGGTCGCTGCGCGGCTACCGGCGCGCGTGGCTGAGGGGCGACGTGCTGGCCGGGGCGACCGTGGCCGCGTATCTGGTGCCCCAGGTGATGGCCTACGCCGGGGTGGCCGGTCTGTCGCCGGTCGCCGGACTGTGGGCCATCCTGCCCGCGCTCGTCCTGTACGCCGTGTTCGGCTCGTCCCGCCTGCTGTCGGTCGGACCCGAGTCGACGACCGCGCTGATGACGGCGACCGTGGTCGGGCCGCTCGCCGCGGGGGATCCGGGCCGGTACGCGGCGCTGGCCGCCACCCTGGCGGTGATGGTCGGACTGTTGTGCGTGCTGGCGTGGGCGGCGCGGTTCGGCTTCGTCGCGGACCTGTTGTCCCGGCCGGTGCTGATCGGATACCTGGGCGGCGTGGCCCTGATCATGATCGTGGACCAGCTGCCGAAGCTGACCGGTGTCCGCACCACGGGTTCCGCCTTCTTCCCCCAGCTGTGGTCGTTCGTGACACACCTGGGAGGTGTGCACGCGGCCACGCTGACGGGTGCCGTCGTGACGCTCGCGGTCCTGTTCGCCGTGGCCCGTCTCCTGCCCGCCGTCCCCGGTCCCCTGCTCGTCGTGGTGGCCGCGACGGCGGCGATGGCCCTCTTCGGTCCGGACGACCGGTTCGGCATCCAGGTGATCGGCGACGTCCCCTCGGGCCTGCCGACCCCGGCCCTGCCGAGCCTGACGGAGCTGCCCCGCCTGGTGCTTCCCGCCCTGGGGGTCCTCCTGGTCGGCTACACCGACTTCATCCTCACCGCGCGGGCCTACACCCGGCGCGACGACGAGGGCCCCGGGCTCGACGCCAACCAGGAGTTCCTCGCCCTCGGGGCCGCCAACCTGGGCGCCGGCGTACTGCACGGCTTTCCGGTCAGCAGCAGCGCCAGCCGCACCGCGCTCGCCGCCTCGGCGGGCGCGAGGAGCCAGGTGTACTCGCTGGTCGCCGGGGCGGGTGTCCTCTGCGTCCTGCTGTTCCTGAGCCCGCTGCTGTCCAGGACCCCGACAATGGTCCTCGGCGCGCTCGTCGTCTACGCGGCCGTGCGCATGATCGACCTGGCGGGGTTCCGGCGCCTGGCGTCCTTCCGGCGCCGTGAACTCCTGCTGGCGCTCGGCTGCCTGACCGGGGTCCTCGCCCTGGACATCCTGTACGGCGTGCTGGTCGCCGTCGGTCTGTCCGTGGCCGAGCTGCTCCTGCGGGTGGCCCGCCCGCACGACGCCGTCCAGGGCCTGGTCCCCGGGGTCGCGGGCATGCACGACGTCGACGACTACCCGCAGGCCCGCACGATCCCCGGGCTGCTGGTCTACCGCTACGACTCGCCCCTTTTTTTCGCCAACGCCGAGAACTTCCGCCGCCGCGCCCTGGCCGCCGTCGACGAACAGCCGGAGCCGGTCCGCTGGTTCGTCCTCAACGCCGAGGCCAACGTGGAGGTCGACATCACCGCCCTGGACGCGCTCGACGCCCTCCGCCGCGAACTCACCCACCGCGGCATCGTCTTCGCGCTGGCCCGCGTCAAGCAGGACCTGCTGGACGACCTGACGGCGTACGGTCTCACCGACACCGTGGGCCGCGACCGCGTCTTCCCCACCCTGCCGACGGCCGTGGCCGCGTACCGGAGATGGTGCCGCGACCGGTAGGCCGCCGGCACGCGTCCCGGCGCGGGGCGCCGGACAGGGCCGGGCGGGAGGCGTCCCGGTGCCGGTCGGCCCCGCGCCGGAGCGGACCGCGGGGGCTGACGGTCCCGAACCGGTGGGCCGTTCGGCCCTGCTTCGCCCGGTGGCGTGAAACAGCGCCGAAACACGGCCGGGTGCCTGCTACACAGGAGACGCCGCCCGATGCGACGCGGCGCACTTCCCCTCGTCACCCTGCCCGGGAGGCCCCATGCTGTCCGCAGAATCCGCCGCCGTCGTCCGTGCGACCCTGCCCGCCGTGGCCGGCGCGCTCGACGAGATCACCACGCGCTTCTACGGCACGATGTTCCGCGACCGGCCGGACCTGCTCGACGGGATGTTCAATCGGGGCAACCAGGCCAGCGGGGCGCAGCGCCGCGCCCTCGCCGGTTCGATCGCCGGCTTCGCCACCGCGCTCCTCGACGACCCGGACACCCGTCCCGACACCCTGCTGGACCGCATCGCCCACAAGCACGCCGCCGTCGGTGTCACCGACGACCAGTACACCATCGTGCACAAGTACCTCTTCGGCGCGATAGCCGAGGTCCTCGGCGACGCCGTCACCGCGGAGGTGGCGGCCGCCTGGGACGAGGTGTACTGGCTGATGGCCGGCGCGCTGATCGGCCGGGAGGCCCGCCTGTACCAGGACGCGGGCGTGGCGCCCGGCGAGGTGTGGCGGCGGTGGACGGTCGTGGAACGCCGGGCCGAGACGGCGGACGTGGTGTCCTTCCTGCTCCGTCCCGCCGACGGCAGGCCGGCGCCGCGCGCGCGGGCGGGCCAGTACGTGAGCGTCCGGGTCCGGGCGGCCGACGGCGTGCGCCAGCTGCGCCAGTACAGCCTGTCCGGCGGCCCGGGCGGCGACCTGCGGCGGATCACCGTCAAGCGGGTCACCGGCGCCGCCGGGACGCCGGACGGCGAGGTCTCCCAGCTGCTCCACGAACAGGTCCGCGAGGGCGACGAACTGACGCTGTCCGCGCCCTTCGGCGACGTCTTCCTCGACGACCCGGCCGACGCCACCGCTCCGGTCGTACTGGTCTCCGCGGGCATCGGCGGCACCCCCATGACCGGCATCCTGGCCCACCTCGAAGCCCAGGCCTCGACCCGCCCGGTGCTCGTCCTGCACGCCGACCGCTCCCCCGCCGACCACGCCCTGCGCGCCGACACCCGCACGCTCGTCGAGCGGCTGCCGAACGCGCGCGCCGTGTTCTGGTACGAGCGTCCCGGTACGGAGGAACCCGACGCCCGCGAAGGCCTGATGGACCTCGACGGCGTCGACGTGCCCGCCGGTTCCACGGTGTTCCTGTGCGGTCCGCTGCCGTTCATGCGCGAGGCCCGCGCGCAGCTGCTGCGCGCCGGGGTTCCGGCCCGCGGCATCCGCTACGAGGTCTTCGGCCCCGACCTGTGGCTGCCCGGCACGGCGGCCTGACGGCGGGACGCGCCGGGGCGTACGGCCCCGGCGCGCGCGAGGCCCGGCCGGTGACCCCCACCGGCCGGGCCTCGCGCATGCCCGGCGGAACGCGCGGGCCGGGCCGTTCGGACCCCACCGGTGACCAACGGCCCCCTGACGGCGCCGGCCGGCGCGGGAGAGGCTGTGGCCGTGGGTCCCCGACCGGGTGACCGGGACAAGGAGTGGTGTGCGATGGCCAAGGCGTATCTGGTGGGCAGCGGGATGGCGGCGCTCGCCGCGGCCGCGTTCCTGATCCGCGAGGGCGGGTTCGACGGTTCGGACATCCACCTCTTCGAGGGGAAGCGCGACATCGGCGGCAGCCTGGACGCGGGCGGCACCCCCGAGGCCGGCTACACCATGCGCGGCGGGCGGATGTTCGAGGCCGAGTACCGCTGCACGTACGACCTGCTGTCCGGCATCCCCTCCCTCGACGACCCGTCGGTGTCGGTCACGGAGGAGATCCTCTCCGGGCACGAGGAGTTCGCCTGGGACGACATCGCGCGGCTGGTCGACGGGGACGGGCGGATCGTCGACACGCGCTCGATGGGGTTCTCCGAACGCGACCGCCTGGACCTGGTGCGCTGTCTGGCCGCGCCCGAGGGGCACTTCGACGGCAAGCGGATCAGCGACTGCTTCGGCGAGCACTTCTTCACCACGAACTTCTGGTTCATGTGGTGCACCACGTTCGCCTTCCAGCCCTGGCACAGCGCGATCGAGTTCCGCCGCTACCTCAGGCGCTTCGTCCACCTCTTCCCCGAGCTCGGCTCCATGTCGGGCATCCAGCGCACCCGCTACAACCAGTACGACTCGATCGTGCGTCCGCTGAGCGCGTGGCTGCGCGAGCGGGGCGTCACCGTGCACACCGGCTGTCACGTCACCGACCTCGGGCTCGCGCCGGGGCACCGGAGCACCACGGTCGAGACCGTCCACCTCTCCCGGCACGGACGGGACGAGAAGATCGCCGTCGCTCCCGAGGACCTGGTCCTGGTGACCAACGGGTCCATGACCGACGCCTCCAGCCTCGGCTCCCACACCGCCGCGCCGCCCCCGCGTCCCCACCGCTCGGACTCCTGGCTGCTGTGGCACCGGCTGTCCCGCGGCCGTACCGACTTCGGGAACCCGGCCGCCTTCGACAAGCGGGTCAAGGAGTCCCACTGGGAGTCGTTCACGGTCACCGCCGAGGACCCCGCCTTCCTGGACGCACTCGCGGAGTTCAGCGGCCGCGAGACCGGCCGGGGCGGCCTGATGACCTTCACCGGCTCCAACTGGCTGCTCACCGTCGTCGCCCAGCGCCAGCCCGTCTACCGCGACCAGCCCGACGGCGTCTCGGTGTGGTGGGGCTACGGCCTGTTCCCGGACCGCGCGGGCAACCACACGCCGAAGCCCATGACGATGTGCTCCGGCCGGGAGATCCTCGAAGAGGTGCTGCACCACCT
Source organism: Streptomyces sp. NPDC031554 (assembly GCF_055580685.1). Taxonomy (NCBI): domain Bacteria; kingdom Bacillati; phylum Actinomycetota; class Actinomycetes; order Kitasatosporales; family Streptomycetaceae; genus Streptomyces; species Streptomyces sp. NPDC031554. The sequence goes on from NZ_JBVIKX010000010.1 coordinate 197,935, forward strand.
GCCGTTCGACGAGGCGGTGCGGGACCGGGTCCTGAAGACCTCCACCGTCGTGCCGTGCCACATGCCGTACATCACCAGCCAGTTCCTGGCCCGCCGCCGGCACGACCGCCCGGAGGTCGTGCCGGACGGCTCGGTCAACCTCGCCTTCATCGGCCAGTTCGCGGAGGTGCCGGACGACGTCGTCTTCACCGTCGAGTACTCCGTGCGCACCGCGTGGACGGCCGTGGCCCGGCTCCTCGGCCTGCCCTCGGGGCCGCCCGAGGTCCACAAGGGCCATCACGATCCGCACGTGCTGGCCGCCGCGCTGGAGACCATGCACCGCCGGTGAGTCCGGGGGCGCGGCCGGCCGCCGTGCCCTCCCGGACACGGCACGGGCCCGGGGGGGGGGGGGGGGGGGGGGGGGGGGGGGCCCGCGGCCGGGGGGGGGGGGGGGGCCCCCCGGGGGGGGGCGGGGGGGGCGCCCCCCGCGCCGGGGGCGGGGGCGCCGGCCCCCCCCCCCCCCCCCGGGGGGGGCGGGGGGGGGCGGGCCCGCCCCCCCCCCCCCCCCCCCCCCCCCCGCCCCGGCGGCCCCCCCCCCCCCCGGGGGCCCCCCCCGCCCGGGCCGTTCGTGCGTCACCGGCCGCGGTGCCGCCGCTTCGGACGCTCTCGTCCACCGGGGCCGGCCGGCCCCGCCCAGCCGATCGCGACGGCCAGGAACAGGCCCGCCAGCCCGGCGGGGGCGGCGAGCAGGGGCCAGGTCCGGCCGGAGCCGATGCCGCCGGCCGTCATGAGGACCGCCGAGCCCGACGCGGCGGCCAGGCCGGCGCACAGGAGGGTGACGAAGAGGCCGGCGCGGTGGCGGCGGCCGGGGCGGGGCGGGCCCTGGCCCAGCGTCGCCCAGTCGCGCAGGGTCTCGCGCACCTCACGCCGTCGCTGCACGGCCGCGCGGGTCCACAGACCGGCCGTGACGGCCGCGCCCGCTCCGGCCGCGGCCGCGGGCGGCCACCACGTCCGGGCGACCAGCAGCAGTACGGCCACGCCCGCGACCGTGGTCCAGCCGCTCAGGCAGGCCGCCGCGGCGTTGCGGCGGGAGTCGGGCCGGTCGGCTCCCGCCCGCACCTCCGCGAGGGCGGGCAGGTACCAGACGCAGCCGGAGGCGGTCACCAGGGCGGCGCCCAGGGCCAGGACGGGCTGTGCCACGGCTCACGCCGCCGTTTCGGTCTCGGCGATCTCCGGGTGGTGCAGGTCGAACGCCGGCGACTCGGAGCGGATCCGCGGGAGCGAGGTGAAGTTGTGGCGCGGCGGCGGGCAGGAGGTCGCCCACTCCAGGGAACGGCCGTAGCCCCAGGGGTCGTCGACCTGGACCGGCTTGCCGTACCTGGCGGTCTTCCACACGTTGTAGAAGAACGGCAGGATCGACAGGCCCAGCAGGAACGAGCCGATCGTGGACAGGGTGTTGAGGGCGGTGAACCCGTCGGCGGCGAGGTAGTCGGCGTAGCGGCGCGGCATGCCCTCGGCGCCGAGCCAGTGCTGGACCAGGAAGGTGAGGTGGAAGCCGGTCGTGAGGGTCCAGAAGGTGATCTTGCCGAGGCGCTCGTCGAGCATCTTGCCGGTGAACTTCGGCCACCAGAAGTGGAATCCGGCGAACATGGCGTACACGACCGTGCCGAACACCGTGTAGTGGAAGTGCGCCACCACGAAGTACGAGTCGGACAGGTGGAAGTCCATGGGCGGCGAGGCGAGGATGACGCCGGTCAGTCCGCCGAAGACGAACGTGATCAGGAAGCCCGTCGTCCACAGCATCGGTGTCTCGAAGGAGAGGCTGCCCTTCCACATCGTGCCGATCCAGTTGAAGAACTTCACCCCGGTGGGCACCGCGATCAGGAACGTCATGAAGGAGAAGAACGGCAGCAGCACACCGCCGGTGACGTACATGTGGTGCGCCCAGACCGTCACCGACAGGCCGGCGATGGCGATGGTCGCGCCGATCAGGCCCATGTACCCGAACATCGGCTTGCGGGAGAAGACCGGTATCACCTCGGAGACGATCCCGAAGAACGGCAGCGCCAGGATGTACACCTCGGGATGGCCGAAGAACCAGAACAGGTGCTGCCACAGCAGCGCTCCGCCGTTGGCCGCGTCGAAGATGTGGCTGCCGAACTTGCGGTCGCACTCCAGGGCGAACAGCGCCGCCGCCAGCACCGGGAACACCAGCAGGATCAGTACGGCGGTCAGCAGCACGTTCCAGGTGAAGATCGGCATGCGGAACATGGTCATGCCCGGTGCGCGCATGCAGATGATCGTGGTGATGAAGTTGACCGCGCCCAGGATCGAGCCGAAGCCGGAGAGCGCGACGCCCATGATCCACATGTCGGAGCCGACGCCGGGCGAGTGGACGGCGTCGGAGAGTGGGGCGTACAGGAACCACCCGAAGTCGGCGGCGCCCCCGGGGGTGAGGAAGCCGAACGCCGCGATCGACGACCCGAACAGGAACAGCCAGTAGGCCAGCATGTTCAGCCGGGGGAAGGCCACGTCCGGGGCGCCGATCTGCAGCGGCATGATCCAGTTGGCGAAGCCGGTGAACAGCGGCATGGCGAACATCAGCAGCATGATCGAGCCGTGCATCGTGAACGCCTGGTTGAACTGCTCGTTCGACATGATCTGCAGGCCGGGACGGGCGAGTTCGGCGCGCATGAACAGCGCCATCACGCCGCCGACGACGAAGAACACGAACGCGGTGACCAGGTACAGCGTCCCGATCTTCTTGTGGTCGGTGGTCGTCAGCCACTCCGCCCAGGACGGCCGGGCCGGCCGGGCCGCCGCCCGGACGGCCGGGCCGGTCTCGCGGGGCGCGGGGCTCCTCGAGGGGGCTCCCGCGTGTGTCACCTGGTCCAACTGCGCCTCGTCCATCGGACGGCGTCCTCCCCATCTGTTCCTGTGGTTCAGGGACCGGGAAGCACGCGCGTGTCGCGGCACCGGCGGGGCGGGGCCCCGGGCACGGTGGGTGGCGCGGCACTCCCGGCCGCTGCCACATGATCGCCGCAGGGGGCCCCTGCCCGACTAGGGTCGAACGGCCCCGGCAGGGTCCCCCATAAGGGCCCGACGGTCCCTGCCTGCGCCGGGCCGGCCGGCCCGGCGCAGGCACCGGTCAGTGGGCCGTCAGCCCGTGCGCGCGGAACTGGCCGCGGACCCGGTCCACCAGGGCCGCGTCGGGGACGGGCGTGTCGCGCAGCGGGAAGGGGACGCCCAGGGCGTCGTACTTGGCCGCCCCGAGCTTGTGGAAGGGCAGGACGTCGACCCGCTCGACGCTGTCGAGGCCGGACAGGAAGCGGGCCAGCCCGTCGACGGCCTCGGCGTCGTCGGTCCAGCCGGGGACCAGCACGTACCGGATCCACATCCGCTTGCCCAGCCGGTCCAGGCGGGTGGCGAAGTTGAGGGTGGGGGCCACCTCGCCGCCGGTCAGCCGGCGGTAGGTGGGGACGTCGAAGGACTTGACGTCCAGCAGCACCAGGTCGACGTCGGCGAGCAGTTCGTCCGTCGCCCGGGCGCCCAGGAAGCCGGAGGTGTCCAGCGCCGTGTGCAGTCCGGCCTCCTTGCAGCGGCGCAGCACGGCGCCGGTCAGGGCGGGCTGGAGCAGGGGCTCCCCGCCGGTGAGGGTGACGCCGCCGCCGGCCGCGGTGAGGAACGCCCGGTACTTGTCGATCTCCGCCATCACCTCGTCGACGGTCGCCTCCCGCCCGTCCCGCATGTGCCAGGTGTCGGGGTTGGCGCAGTACAGGCAGCGCAGCGGGCAGCCGCTGACGAAGAGGACGAACCGGGTCCCGGGACCGTCCACGCCGGTGGACAGGTCCCAGGAGTGGATCCGGCCCTTCACGGGGCCGACGGCGGTGCTCACAGCGATCCGTGGAAGGTGCGGCTGATCACGTCGAGCTGCTGCTCGCGGGTCAGGCGGACGAAGTTGACGGCGTATCCGGAGACCCGGATCGTCAGCTCCGGGTACTTCTCGGGGTGGGCCATCGCGTCCTCCAGCGTGGCCCGGTCCAGGACGTTGACGTTCATGTGGAAGCCGCCGGAGGCCGTGTAGCCGTCGAGGATGCCGACCAGGTGCCCGGCGCGCTCCTCGGGGACGTGCCCCAGCCCCTCGGGGGTGATGGTCGTCGTCAGCGAGATGCCGTCCCGCGCCTGCTCGTACGGCAGCTTGGCCACGGACAGGGCGGAGGCGGCCACGCCGTGCCGGTCCCGGCCGTTCATCGGGTTGGCGCCCGGCGCGAAGGGCTGGCCGGCCCGCCGGCCGTCGGGGGTGTTGCCGGTGTGCTTGCCGTAGACGACGTTGGAGGTGATGGTCAGGACCGACTGGGTGTGCTCGGCGTCCCGGTAGGTGGGGTGCTTGCGCACCTTCGCCATGAACGACTCCACCAGGTCGACGGCGAGGGCGTCGGCACGGTCGTCGTTGTTGCCGTAGGCGGGGAACTCGCCCTCGGTGCGGAAGTCCACGGCCAGCCCGGTGGCGTCCCGGACGACCTGCACCCGGGCGTGCTTCACGGCGGACAGGCTGTCGGCGGCGACCGAGAGACCGGCGATGCCGCAGGCCATGAAGCGGTGGACCGGGTGGTCGTGGAGCGCCATCTCGATGCGCTCGTAGGCGTACTTGTCGTGCATGTAGTGGATGACGTTGAGCGCGTCGACGTAGGTCTGCGCCAGCCAGTCCAGGACCTTGTCGTAGGCCGCGGCCAGTTCCTCGTAGTCCAGGTACTCGCCGGTCAGGGGCGGCATCTCGGGGGTGATCTGGTCGCCGGTCATCTCGTCCCGGCCGCCGTTGACGGCGTACAGCAGTGCCTTGGCGAGGTTGACCCGGGCGCCGAAGAACTGCATCTGCCTGCCCACCGCCATCGCGGAGACGCAGCAGGCGATCGCCGTGTCGTCGCCGGTGCGCGGGCGCATCAGCTCGTCCGACTCGTACTGGACGGCGCTGGTGTCGATGGAGACCTGCGCGCAGAACTTCTTGAAGCCCTCCGGCAGCCCCGGCGACCACAGCACGGTCAGGTTCGGCTCGGGGGCGGGCCCGAGGTTGTACAGGGTCTGCAGGAAGCGGAAGGAGGTGCGGGTGACCAGGGGACGGCCGTCCTCGCCGATGCCGCCGATCGACTCCGTCACCCACGTCGGGTCGCCGGAGAACAGGGCGTCGTACTCGGGGGTGCGCAGGAACCGGACGATCCGCAGCTTGATGACGAAGTCGTCGATCAGCTCCTGGGCGCGTACCTCGTCGAGGACGCCTTCGTCCAGGTCGCGCTGGAGGTAGACGTCCAGGAAGGTGGAGGTGCGCCCGAGGGACATCGCCGCGCCGTTCTGCTCCTTCACCGCCGCCAGGTAGCCGAGGTACAGCCACTGCACGGCCTCGTGGGCGGTGGCCGCCGGCCGGGAGACGTCACAGCCGTAGGTCGCCGCCATGCGGGTCAGTTCGGCCAGCGCCCGGATCTGCTCGGCGAGCTCCTCGCGGTCCCGGATGACGTGTTCGGCCGACGGCCGGGCGTCCAGCAGCGCGCGTTCGGCGTGCTTGGCCTCGATCAGCCGGTCGGTGCCGTACAGCGCGACGCGCCGGTAGTCGCCGATGATGCGGCCGCGGCCGTACGCGTCGGGGAGTCCGGTGATGATGCCGACCCTGCGGGCCGCCTTCATCGCGGGGGTGTAAGCGTCGAAGACACCGTCGTTGTGGGTCTTGCGGTAGGTCCCGAAGACCTTGTCGACGAAGGGGTCGGACGCGTAGCCGTAGGCCTTCAGCCCGTTCTGCACCATGCGCAGGCCGCCGTTGGGCATGATCGCGCGCTTGAGCGGGGCGTCGGTCTGCAGGCCGACGATCAGCTCGCGGTCGCGGTCGATCCAGCCGGGGGCGTGCGAGGTGATCGTCGAGGGGGTGGCGGTGTCCACGTCGAGGATGCCGCGCTCCCGCTCCTCGGGGAACAGCGCGCTGACCTTCTCCCAGACGGTCCGGGTGCGGTCGGTGGGACCGGTCAGGAAGGACGCGTCGCCCTCGTACGGGGTGTAGTTGGCCTGGATGAAGTCGCGCACGTCGATGCGTTCGCGCCAGGTGCCGCCGCGGAACTCCCGCCAGGCGTCGGCGGTCCGGGGGCCGGCTGTCATCGTCGTGGTCATCACGGGTCCTCTCGGTGAGCCGTTGTCTCGCTGTAGATGCTGCTCGTCCCGGCCGGCGGCGGGCAGTGCCGGTCAGTGCACGCGCGGGTCCCGCCCGGCCCCGCCGTGCCGGGACCTTCGGCCCCTGTGCCGCCGGGCTTTCGGGCCGCCGGGCTTTCGGGCCGTCGGGCGGGGCGGGCCGGCGGGCGGCGACCAGACGCGGGGCGGGGCGGGACAGCGCGGGAGGACGGCCGGGCCGGATGCCGTCGGACTCCCCCGCGGGCGGGGCCCGGCGCCACCCGCCACCGCCCGGCCCGGCGCCCCCACTGCGGCCCCGCACCGCCCGTCGCCGCTCGGCCCGTCACCGCTCGGCCCGTCACCGCTCGGCCCGGCGTCGGCGGCCGGGCCGGGTGAGGGGCGGCGGCGGGTCGGCCGGGCTGCGGGCAGCCGTGCGCCGCCTGCCGCGGGAGTCGCGGCAGGCGGCGCGGGACGGCGGGGGACGGCCAATCCGGGGCCCCTCGAGCGCACTGCCGGAGGGCTGTCGGGTCGGCCGGAATCGGTCGGGGGCGGTCCCGTTCGGCCGGGCCGCACGGGCACGGCGGGAGGAGCGCCCCGGGCGGTCCTCCGGCCGGTCGGTCGGGGGACCGCCCGCGGGCGGGTTCAGTCGTGCGGGACCACCGCGACGGGGCAGCCGGCGTGGTGCAGGGCGGCGTGCGCCACCGGCCCCGTGCGGGCGCCGAGGCGGTGGCCGCTCGCACGGCGGCCCACCACGAGGAGCCCGGCGTCCTTCGCGGCGTGCGCCAGCACGACGGCGGCCCGCCCCTCGCGCACCGTCCCCGTCACGCGGACGGTCGGGTACTTCTCCCGCCAGGGGCGCAGCACGGCGGCCACCGCGCCCTCCTCGGCCGCCAGTGCCTCCGGGCCCGGCGCCGGGCCGGCGCCGGCGGCCGGTGCCGCGGTCTCCGCCGGGTCGAAGGCGGGGCGGTTCGGCACCCGGAAGGCGTGCACCACGCGCAGGCCGGTGCCGCGGCGGTGGGCGGCGTCGAAGGCGAACTCGACGAGCTCGTCGCAGGGGTGGCCGGTGTCCAGTCCCAGGACGACCGGGCGGAAGGGGGTCTCGGGGATCTCCTCCGGCGCGATGCCGTCCACGGCCGGCAGGTGCTCGCCCGCCTCGCCCCGGCCCGCCCGCACCAGCACCACCGGCCGCGGGGAGCGGGCGACCACGCGCTGGGACACCGATCCCGTCACGAACCCCCCCACGGCGCCCAGGCCCAGCGACCCGAGGACCAGCAGGTCGGTCTCGGCGGCGGTGGCGAGCAGGGCGGCCACCGTGGCGTCGCACACGAGACGTTCGGTGATCCGCAGATCCTGATGTGCCGCGCGGACGGCCTCGGCCGCCTCCCGGAGCACCTGTTCGGCCCACTGGTGCTCGGTGCGGTCCAGCGGTACGTCCGGCGCGGGGCGCGGATGGGGGTGCCACACGTGCACGATCCTGAGCCCGGTGCCCCGGCGTCCGGCCTCCCGGGCCGCCCAGTGCGCGGCCGCGAGACCCGCGGGCGATCCGTCGACCCCTACGGCGATGTCGTGAAGCATGACGCGTCCCTCCCGGTCCGTGGGACCTGTTGACCCCTCCAGCCTGCACCGGGCGGGGGCCGCCGGCCCCCGGGCCGAACAGCCCGGACACCGGGCCTCGTGGCCCTGTGCGTCCCCGGATCCGGCCCGGGGCCGACCGACCCCCGCGGGCGGGACCGCCGGCACCTCGCGCACGGCGGGTCCCGGCCCGACGCTGGAAGCATCACGCCCCACACCTGAGGAGCACAGCGTCATGGCGCGTTACGTGTACGACTTCACCGAGGGTGGCCGTGACCTGGCCGGCCTGCTCGGCGGCAAGGGAGCGAACCTGGCGGAGATGACCCGGCTCGGTCTGCCGGTGCCCCCCGGATTCACCATCACCACCGAGGCCTGCCGGGCCTTCCTGGAATCCGGCGGCGAGCCCGCCGGCATGTGGGAGGAGGTCTCCGCGCACCTGTCGGCCGTCGAGGCCGCCGCGGGCCGGCGGCTGGGACGGCCGGACGATCCACTGCTGCTGTCCGTGCGCTCCGGCGCCCGGTTCTCCATGCCCGGCATGATGGAGACGATCCTCGACATCGGTCTCAACGACGAGTCCGTCCTCGGTCTGGCCAAGGTCTCCGGCAGCGAGCGCTTCGCCCGGGACTCCTACCGCCGCCTCGTCCAGATGTTCGGCAGCACGGTCATGGGGGTCGACGCCTCGCACTTCGAGCGGGCCATCGCCGCCCTCAAGGACGTGCGCGGGGTCCCGGACGACGTCCACCTGGACGCCGACGACCTCGCCCGGCTGATGGAGACGTACAAGGGGATCATCCGCCGGGAGACCGGCGAGGACTTCCCGCAGTCCCCCGCCGAGCAGCTGCGCCGCGCGGTCCTGGCCGTCTTCGCGTCCTGGAACGGCGAACGCGCCCGCCTCTACCGGCGGCGCGAGCACATCGCCGACGACCTCGGCACCGCGGTCAACGTGCAGCGCATGGTGTTCGGCAACCTCGGTCCCGACTCCGGCAGCGGCGTCGCCTTCACCCGCGACCCGGCCACCGGACGCCCCGGCCTGTACGGCGACTACCTGTCCGACGCCCAGGGCGAGGACGTCGTCGCCGGCATCCGCAACACCGTCCCCCTCGACGAACTGGGCCGCCTGAACCCGGACGCGTTCGCCCGGCTGCGCGACCACATGGAGACGCTGGAACGGCACTACCGGGACCTGTGCGACATCGAGTTCACCGTCGAGCGCGGCACGCTGTGGATGCTCCAGACCCGCGTGGGCAAGCGCACCGCGGAGGCCGCGTTCGCCATCGCCGCCGCGTTGACCGACGAGGGGCTCATCACCGCGGACGACGGCCTCGCCCGGGTGAACGGCGAGGGGCTCGCCCGGCTGATGTTCCCGCGCTTCGATGCCTCGACGAGCGGTGAGCCGCTCGCCCGCGGCATCGCGGCCTCGCCCGGCGCGGCGGTCGGCGCGGTGGTCTTCTCGTCCGCCGAGGCCGTACGGCGCGCCGCGGCCGGCGAGAAGGTGGTGCTCGTCCGGCAGGAGACCACCCCCGACGACCTGCCCGGCATGATCGCCGCCCAGGCGGTGCTCACCAGCCGCGGCGGCAAGACGAGCCACGCGGCCGTCGTCGCCCGCGGCATGGGCAAGGTCTGCGTGTGCGGCGCCGAGGAGCTCTCCGTCGACCTCGAGGAACGGCGCTTCACCACGCCCGACGGCACGGTCGTCGAGGAGGGCACCGTCGTCTCCGTGGACGGTTCCGCCGGAGCCGTGTACGCGGGCGCGGTGCCGCTGGTCGACTCGGCGGTCATGCGCTTCCTGGAGGACGGCCGCGCGCAGGGGCACGGGGCCGACGTGGTCGAGGGGGTGGCCCGCGCCCTGGACCGGGCCGACGCCGTGCGGCGCCTGGAGGTGCGCGCCAACGCCGACACCCCCGAGGACGCCGCCCGCGCCCGCCGGTTCGGCGCGCAGGGCATCGGCCTGTGCCGCACCGAGCACATGTTCCTCGGCGAGCGCCGCAAGCTGGTCGAGGAGATGATCCTGGCCCGCACCGGGATCGAGCGCGACCGGGCCCTGGAGGCTCTCCTGCCGCTCCAGCGGGAGGACTTCACCCGCATCCTGGAGGCGATGGACGGCCTGCCGGTCACCATCCGGCTCCTGGACCCGCCGCTGCACGAGTTCCTCCCCGACCACACCGAACTCGCCGTCCGCGTCGCCGCCGCCGAGGCCCGCGGCGACCTGCCCGAGCCGCACGACGCCGAGCTGCTGACGGCGGTGAACCGCATGCACGAGGAGAACCCGATGCTCGGGCTGCGGGGCGTGCGCCTCGGCCTGGTGGTGCCCGGTCTGGTCGCCATGCAGGTGCGGGCGATCGGTGAGGCCGTCGCACGACGGGTGTCGGCCGGCGGCGACCCCCGGGCGGAGATCATGGTCCCGCTCGTGGGGGACGTGCGTGAGCTGCGGATCGTGCGCGAGGAGGTGCGGCGCGTGCTCGACGAGGTCTCCGCGGCGTCGGGCGTCACCGTCGACTGCCCCGTCGGGACGATGATCGAGCTGCCCAGGGCGGCGCTGACGGCCGGCCTGATCGCCGGGGACGCGGAGTTCTTCTCCTTCGGCACCAACGACCTGACCCAGACCACCTGGGGCTTCTCCCGGGACGACGTGGAGGCGGAGTTCTTCTCCGCCTACCTCGACAAGGGCGTCTTCCCCGTCTCGCCGTTCGAGACGCTCGACCGGGACGGCGTGGGCCGGCTGATCCGGATCGCCGTCGCCGAGGGCCGCGCCACCCGGCCCGACCTGAAGATCGGGGTGTGCGGCGAGCACGGCGGCGACCCCGACTCGGTGCACTTCTTCCACGCCGCGGGCCTGGACTACGTCTCCTGCTCGCCCTTCCGGGTGCCGGTGGCGCGGCTGGAGGCCGGACGGGCGGCGCTGGAGGAGGCGGACGTCAGCGACAGCCGGTGAGCGGGACCCTCGGCCCCGGTACCGGGGTCGGCCGACCCTGGGACCGGGGCGCCGCGCACAGCAGGCTTGGGGTGTACCGGAACGATCACGAGGAGCGGATCACATGACTGCCAAGGACACGGGTGCGGGCGAGGTCGTCACCACCGTGCTGGTGCGCGCCGAGGGCGACGTGGACGAGGGCTCCCTCGCGTACCTGCGGGAGAAGGTGGGTGCCGCGCTCGACCGGCGCGGACTGCCGGCCGTCAGCGGCGAGGTGCGCGTGGCCAGGGCCGTGGCCCACCACGTCGCACTGCCCTGGTCGGCCGCCGCCGAGATCCGGGTGGGGAACGAGCTCGTGGTCGTCCACGCCCGCGAGGCGAGCGCCCGCGAACTCGCCGACCGGCTGCAGGACCGGCTGCGCGACGGGACCGAACGCGTCGCGCACCGCGGGGACGTGACCCGCAGGACGGCCACACCGCCGCCGTGGCGCGGCGGTCCGCAGCAGTAGGGCCCGGCCGGGCCCGTGCCCGAACCGGCGGGGAGCGGGGGCCGACACGGCTCCCGCCTCCCCGCCCAAGCCCGTGAGGAGAACACCGTGACACACCGCACCGTCGGCGAAGTGATGACCAGGGACGTCGTCGAGGCAGGCCGGACGACGCCCTTCAAGGAAGTCGTGCGGCTGCTCGACCACCACCGGATCAGCGGAATGCCGGTGACCGACGACGACGACAAGGTGCTCGGGGTGGTCTCCGGGACCGACCTGGTGCGCGCGCAGGCGCACCGGTCCGGGCACGGCAGGACCGGCGCCGTCACCGCCGCCGACCTGATGACGAGCCCCGCGATCACCGTCCACCCCGAACAGAGCGTCCCGGACGCGGCCCGGCTGATGGAACGCCGCGGCGTCGAGCGGCTGCCCGTCGTCGACGAGGAGGACCGTCTCATCGGCATCGCCACCCGCCGGGACCTGCTCCGGGTCTTCCTGCGCACGGACGACGACCTCGGCCGCCAGGTCGCCGAGGAGGTCGTCGGCAGGACGCTGGGGCTGCCGCCCGACGCCGTCCGCGTCTCCGTCCGCGACGGCGTCGTCACCCTGGCCGGCCGCGTGGAGGCGCGCAGCCAGGTCCCCGAGGCCGTGCGCGCCGCGTGGCGGCTCGAAGGCGTCGTGGGCGTGGTGAACGCGCTGACGTTCCGCGTCGACGACTGCGCGCCGGCCGCGGCCGGCGCCCCGGGGCGTCGCTGAGGCGCCCTCGACGGGCGGGCCGGCGGTCCCTGCGGGTCCGGGCCGGACGGACTCGGACGGGGACCTTCGGTACCTGCCGCGGGACCCCGGCACACAGCACAGTGGAGTCACGGAGCGGCGCCCGCCACCGCGGTGCCGCTCCCGCCCCTGCCACCGCCGTCCTCGTACGGCGACCCCGAGCCGTGGGTCCACGGCCACCCCGACACTGGAGGCTCTTCCATGACCCGACACGACTCCCGGACCAGGGCCACGGTCGGCACCGAGGCCCCCTCCGACACCGCGGTCGCCGTGGACCGGCTGGTCACGGCCGGGCTCAAGGCCCTCGCCGACTACGAGAGCCTCACCCAGGAGCAGGTGGACCACATCGTGAAGAAGGCCTCGGTCGCCGCCCTGGACCAGCACACCGCGCTGGCCCGCCTGGCGGTGGAGGAGACCGGACGCGGGGTCTTCGAGGACAAGGCGGCCAAGAACATGTTCGCCTGCGAGCACGTCACGCACAGCATGGGCCCCATGAAGACCGTCGGGGTCATCGCCCGCGACGACATCGAGGACATGGTCGAGATAGCCGAGCCGGTCGGTGTGGTGTGCGCGATCACGCCCGTCACCAACCCGACCTCCACCACGATCTTCAAGGCGCTGATGGCGCTGAAGACCCGTAACCCGGTCGTGTTCGCCTTCCATCCCTCCGCCCAGCGGTGCAGCGCCGAGGCGGCCCGGATCGTGCGCGACGCGGCCGTCGCCGCCGGTGCCCCCGAGCACTGCGTGCAGTGGATCGAGGCGCCCTCGGTCGAGGCGACGAACACGCTGATGCGGCACCCGGGCGTCTCCCTGATCCTCGCCACCGGAGGCAACGCCATGGTCAAGGCCGCCTACTCGGCGGGCAAGCCGGCCCTGGGCGTGGGCGCGGGCAACGTCCCCGCCTACGTGCACAAGAGCGCCAAGCTGCGCCGGGCCGTCAACGACCTGGTGCTGTCGAAGTCCTTCGACAACGGCATGATCTGCGCCTCCGAGCAGGCCGTCATCCTGGACACCGGGATCTACGACGCGGCGCTGGCCGAGTTCCGCACCCTGCACGCCCACCTGGCCACCGCGCAGGAGAAGGCGAAGCTGGAGGCGTTCCTCTTCCCCGTCGACCACGAGGCGGGGGCCGGCTGCGAGCCCAAGGTCAACGCGGCGGCCGTCGGGCAGAGCCCGGCGTGGATCGCCGAGCAGGCGGGCTTCTCCGTGCCGGAGCACACCTCGCTGATCCTCGTGGAGGCCGGCCGGGTGGGACCGGACGAGCCGCTGACCCGGGAGAAGCTGTGCCCGGTGCTGGCGGTGCTGCGCGCCGAGGACGAGCGCCACGGCTTCGACCTGGCCGCCGACATGGTCGCCTTCCACGGCCAGGGTCACAGCGCGGTCGTCCACGCCGAGGACCGCGCCGTCGCGGAGGCCTACGGCATGCGCATGAAGACCGTGCGGGTCATCGTCAACGCCCCGTCCTCGCAGGGCGCGATCGGCGGCGTCTACAACGGCCTGCTGCCGTCGCTGACGCTCGGCTGCGGCTCGTGGGGCAGCACCTCGGTGTCGAACAACGTCTCCGCCGCCCAGCTGCTCAACGTCAAGCGGGTCTCCACGCGCCGCAACAACCTGCAGTGGTTCAAGGTCCCGCCGAAGATCTACTTCGAGCCGCAGGCCATCCGCTACCTCACCTCCATGCCGGACGTGCACCGGGTCACCGTCGTCACCGACGCGACCATGACCCGTCTCGGCTTCGTCGACCGGATCACCGGTGTCCTGCAGCGGCGCCGCGAGCCGGTCACCCTCCAGATCATCGACAACGTCGAGCCCGAGCCCAGCATCGACTCCGTGCGGCGCGGCGCCCGTCTGATGGAGGACTTCCGTCCGGACACGATCATCGCGCTCGGCGGCGGCTCGCCCATGGACGCGGCGAAGGTGATGTGGCTGCTGTACGAGCAGCCGGACATCGACTTCGCCGACATGCGGCAGAAGTTCTCCGACATCCGCAAGCGCGCCTTCCGCTTCCCGACGCTCGGCAGGCTCGCCCGCCTGGTGTGCGTGCCGACCACCTCGGGGACCGGGGCCGAGGTCACGCCGTTCGCCGTCATCTCCGACCCGGCGACCGGCAAGAAGTACCCGCTGGCCGACTACGCGCTCACCCCCAGCGTGGCCATCGTCGACCCACTGCTCACCACCGCGCTGCCGCCGGCCCTGGCCGCGGACAGCGGCTTCGACGCCCTCACCCACGCCATCGAGGCGTACGTCTCCGTCTACGCCAACGACTTCACCGACGGTCTGGCGCTGCACGCGATCCGTCTGATCTTCGACAACATCGGGGCCGCGGTGAACGACCGCGACGCCTCGCCCGAGGCCCGCGAGAAGATGCACAACGCCGGCACCATCGCCGGAATGGCCTTCGGCAACGCCTTCCTGGGCATCGTCCACGCCATGTCCCACACGCTGGGCGCCACCTTCCACATCGCCCACGGCCGCACCAACGCGGTCCTGCTGCCGCACGTCATCCGCTACAACGGCAGTGTCCCGACCAAGCTGACCGGCTGGCCCAAGTACGAGGACTACCGGGCCCCCGAACGCTTCCAGGACATCGCCCGCGCCCTGGGCCTGGCCGCCGCCACCCCCGCCGAGGGCGTGGAGTCCCTCGCCGCGGCCGTCGAGCGGCTGCGCGAGGCCGTCGGCATCGAGCCGACGTTCCAGGCCCTCGGTGTCGACGAGAAGGCCTTCGTCGACGCCCTTCCCCAGCAGGCGCTCAACGCCTACGAGGACCAGTGCGCGCCCGCCAACCCCCGCATGCCGATGCTGGACGACATGCAGGAGATCATGCGCGCGGCCTACTACGGCTGAGCGCGGTCGCCGGGCGACGAGCGAGGAGAGCCGGGCGGGGGGGGGGGGGGCCCCCCCCGGCCCCGGCGCGGGCGGGGGGGGGGGGGGGCCCGGCGGGGGGGCGGGGGGGGGGGGGGGGGGGCGGGG
>NZ_JBVIKX010000010.1:212781-315113 GCF_055580685.1 Streptomyces sp. NPDC031554
CCCGCTGTGCCTGCCCCCCTGCAGGTTCACCCGGCGCGGGCCCTCCACCGGCCCCCCCCGCCCCCCCCCCCCCGCCCCCCGCCCCCGGGCCGGGGGGGGGCCCCCCCCCCCCGCCCCGGCCGGCTCCGGCGTGCCGCGGCTCCCGCGCGGACGGACGGCGGGGAGGCCGGAGGGGGCGGCGACGCGACGAAGGGCCGGGCGGGACCTGTCGGGGGTCTCGCCCGGCCCTTCGTCGCCGGCCGGTACGGCGCGGTCAGCCGAGCACGTCGGCCAGGGGGCGCCGGGGCAGCGGCCGCACGCAGGGCGGGTGGCCGAGGCGGAGGACCATCTGCGGGTACTGCCCGGCGGTGAGCGTCCGCCGGATCCGCCCGCGCAGGCTCGGCACCTCGAGGGGCTGGGTGTGGAAGGCCGCCATGACGCCGTGGGCGGCCGCCCGCAGCAGCATCCGCTCCAGTGCCTGGCCGGCCCGCAGCCAGGCGGCCGGGTCGTCGCGGCCGGTGCCGAGGAGCACCACCCGTCCGGTCCGGGCCGGCCACCGCCGGGGCGGCGTGGGGAACATGCCGGTCAGGCCCGCGTAGTCCCGTCCGGCGAGCGTGGTGCAGTCCGGGTGGAGGACGCCGACGTCGGCCGGGACGCCGTCGTCGCGGGGCTGTGCGAGCCGCCAGGTCCATCCGGCCTGCTCGGCCGCGAGCGTGGCGTCGGCGCGGTGGGCGTCCTCGCCGGCCCGCACCAGTTCCGCCAGCAGCCGGCGGTCCGCGCTGTCGTCGACGGCGTGCAGCTCGGCGCCCTCGCGACGGACCTCCTCGCACAGTTCCTCCAGGAGGCCCGGGGGCGGTGCCTGCGGCAGGAAGGGGCCGCGCGCGGTGTGCCGTCTGCCCAGGGCGGCGTACAGGCTCTGTTCCTCGGGGGTCGGGCGGGTGTGGGCACCCCAGGTGACCGTGGCGAGGTGGGCGAGGTCCTGCGGGTCCGGGAAGGTGTCGACGAGGGGCCGGAACCCCAGGTGCAGCATGGCGAGCCGGATGTTGAGCAGGGCCGCCCCGCAGCCGAGGACCAGTTCCCGTCCCAGGGGGTCGGCCAGGGGCAGTCCCCGCTCCGCGACCGCGTGCAGTTCGATGCCCCGGTCCCCGTGCGCGACGAAGCGCCAGGGCTGGGTGTTGTGGAGCGAGGGGGCGGTGACGGCCGCGCGGGCCAGATAGGCGGAGGCGTGACCGGGGCGCGTGCTGACGACGGACATGAGCGGTGCCACCCTTTCTTGAGCTTCCTGGTCCCAGGATCGCTCCGGTCGGCGGTCTCCCGGCAGGGGCCGCAGGTCCCCCGCGGCAGCCGGGCGACCCTGGCCGCGGCCGGTCCGGGGCGCGTCCCGGCCGGCCCTCCGTGCCGGGACGGCGGCGCCCCCGCGCCGTGGGCCCACCGGGCCCCTCCGGCGGTCCCGGTGCGGGCTCCGCCGGACGCGGTCAGCCGGGGAGGATCAGGCGGACGCGGTCAGCCGGGGAGGATCAGGCGGCTCGTCTCCCCCGGCTGGACGCTCACGGCCCGGTCGGCGAGCTGGATGTCGATGGGCGAGCGGTCCGACGGCGGCACCTCGATCTCCAGCTGTCCGCGCGACAGCCGCAGCCGTACGCCCCAGTGGCCCTGGTAGCGCAGCGCGAACCCGTACGAGGAGAGCTCCGGCAGCGGCACCGGGTCGAGCCACAGGGCCCCCTCGCGGGTCTCCAGTCCGGTCAGCCCGCGCTGCACCAGGTCGAGGGTGCCGGCCATGGCGCCCAGGTGGATGCCCTCACCGGTGGTGCCGCCCTGGACGTCCGCGATGTCGCCGCGCAGGGCCTCCTGGCAGAAGGTCCACGCCTCGGCGCGCCGGGCCCTGGCCAGGACCCAGCCGTGGACCAGTCCGCTGAGCGTGGAGCCGTGGCTGGTGCGTTCCAGGTAGTAGTCGACGGTGCGCAGCCAGGTGTCGTCGTCCAGGCGGTGTCCCAGACGCCGGAAGAGCGCCCGGAGTTCCGCCGGGGAGAACAGGTAGCCGAGCATCAGCACGTCGGCCTGCTTGGACGCCTTGTAGCGGTCGACGGTGTCGCCCTCCGCCTCCAGGATCCGGTCCAGGCGCCGGATGTCGTCGTACCGCCGCCGGTAGTCCTCCCAGTCGAGTTCGGCGAGGTCGCCGTAGCCCTCGAACTGGCTGACGACGCCGTCGTGGAAGGGCACGTACAGGGTGCGGGAGACGTCCTCCCACTGCTCCGTCTCGCCGCCGTCGAGGCCGGTGCGCTCGGCCAGTTCGCGCCGGCGCGGCTCGGGCAGGGCCTCGAGCACCTCCAGGGTGCGGGTGAGCACCCAGGCGGCCGTGACGTTGGTGTAGGCGTTGTCGTCGAGGCCGGGTTCCGGCGCGCCGGGGTACGCCTCGTGGTACTCGTCGGGCCCCATGACGCCCAGGATGCGGTGCCGTCCGAGGCGCTCGTCCCAGGTGGCCGAGTCCGCCCAGAAGCGGGCGATCTGCAGGAGCATCTCGGCTCCCTTGGTGTGCAGGAACTCGGTGTCCCCGCTGGCCTCGCAGTACTGCCACACGTTGTAGGCGATCGCCGAGCCGACGTGGTGCTGCAGGTGGGAGTGGTCGGGCAGCCAGCGCCCGGAACGGGGGTTGAGGTGCAGGCGCTGGGTCTCCTCGCGCCCGTCGCTGCCGCTCTGCCAGGGGTAGCGGGCGCCGCGCCGGCCGATCGCCCGCGCGGCCGAGCAGGCCTGCTCCAGACGGCGGTGGCGGTAGCGGAGCAGGGCGCGGGAGACCTCGGGGAAGTGGAGGTCGAGGTACGGCAGGACGAACAGTTCGTCCCAGAACACGTGCCCGCGGTACGCCTCGCCGTGCAGACCCCGGGCCGGAACCCCGACGTCGAGGTCCGCGGTGTGCGGGGACAGGGTCTGCAGCACGTGGAACAGGTGCAGCCGCAGGACGGCCCCCGGCTCGCCGGGGACGTCGACGTCGGCCCGGCGCCACAGCAGGTCCCAGGCCGTCAGGTGGGCCTCGAGCAGCTCGTCGAAACCGGGGGCCCGGCCCACGCGCGCGACCGCCGCCTCCAGGGGGTCGCTGATCGCGCGGTCGTGGGAGGTGTGCAGGGCGACGGTCTTGTCGACGGTGGCGGTCCTCCCGGCGGTCAGGCGCAGCACGGTCCCCTGGACCGCCCGCCGCGGCTCGTGCCGCGCGGCGACCGGGGCGCCGGCCGACGTGAGGCGGGCCGCCATGCCGATGCGGACGTCGGAGGTCCGGGTACGGCAGCGCAGCCACACCGTGTCCGCGGCACGGCCTCCGGTGTGCACGTGGGTGAGGTGGCGGCCGTCCAGATCGCGGTAGCGCCGCACCCCGGCGTTGGTGACGCCGCCGTCGAGCGCGGCCTCGACCTCCAGGTCGGCGGAGCCTTCCTCCAGGGTGAACTCTGTGCGCAGGACGGCGAGATGCGGGTCCGCCATGTGCACGATCCGCTGCTGGCGCACCGTCAGCGCGCGTCCGTCGCCGAGGGCGTACCGGGTGCGCCGCTCCAGCAGGCCCGAGGCGAGGTGGAGCAGGAGACGGTGGCCGAGCACCGGGGCCGTGTCCGGGGTGAGCCACTCTCCCCCGTCTCCCCCGTCTCCCCCGGCGAGCCGGAACCGCAGCGGGAGCCAGTTGGGGAGGTTGACCATGTCCTCGTTCTCGACGCGGCGGCCCGCGACCTCGGACGTCAGCCGGTCGTAGCAGCCCGCCGCGTAGGTGCCCGGATAGTGCACGCCGTCCGCGGCGCACTCCGGGAACGCGCCGCGCGTGGCGAAGTAGCCGTTGCCCAGCGTGCACAGCGACTCCCTGAGCGGCTCCTGCCCGGGGTCGTACCCCTGGTACTCCCACACCCCGTCCGGCACGGCGGCACCGGGTCCCCCGGCGGGACGGACGGGGTCGTCGGTGTCGTCGGTGCCGGGTGCGCCGCCCGCCGGTCCGCTCGCGGTGCCGGGCCGGCGGGACGGGCCCGTCCGTTCCGGTGACGGCGCCACGGTCTCCTCCGCCTCCTTCCCCTGGGCGGGACGGGAGCCCTCACACCCGCCGCGGTACGACCGTCACCGGGCACCGGGCGTGGTGCAGCAGTGTGTGGCTCACCCGGCCGAGCTGCAGGCCGACGTGGCCGGTCCTGCGCCGCGCGCCCACGACGACGAGGTCGGCGGCGGCCGAGCGGTCGACGAGCACCTTGGCGGCCGGCCCCTCCACCGTCGTGCGGCGCACCCGGACCGCCGGGTGCGCGGCCGTCGCCTCGCGGAGGATCTCGTCGAGCAGGGCCGAGGCGCGCTCCTCGTGCCCGCGGGCCCGGTCGTCGTCCGGCGCCGGGCGGTCGGCGCTCTCGTGCGCCGGGCAGCGCCAGGCGCGTACGACGTCCAGGGTGCAGGCCCGTGCCTCGGCCTCGCGGAAGGCGAGGCGCACCGCGTCACCGGCGGTGTCCGGGTCGCCGGCCCCGAGGAGGATCCGCTCGTGGGTGCCGGCCAGGGCGGCGGCGTCCCCGCGGACCACGGTCACCGGGCAGCGCGCGCGGGCGGCGACGGCCAGGCCGACCGAGCCGAGGAGCAGCCCCTTCAGCTCACCCCGGCCGCGCGAGCCGGTCACCAGGAGGGCGGCGTCGTCGCCCTCGTCCAGGAGGGCGTCCACGGGTTCGGTGGTGAGGACCGCGGTCGACACCTTGACGTCCGGGTCGCGCAGCCGGGCGCGTTCCGCCGCGGAGGCCACGATGTGCTCCGCGAGGACCTGCGCCGAGGGGCGTTCCTTCCCGTGGAACGCCATGGCTCCCTCGTAGCGTTCCCACCGGGAGGCGTGGACCAGTCGCAGCGGCAGACCCAGGCGGGCCGCCTCGTCCACGGCCCAGTCGACCGCAGCCAACCCGGGATCCGATCCGTCGACGCCCACGATCAGGGGCAGTTCCGTCATCGTGTTCACCGCCTTCCGTCGGGATGCGCCGCGCATGCGGCAGGAATCCTCTCTACCACCGTCGCACGCGGTGCGCCGCCTGGGCAGGGGCGAAGGGGTGGTCCGAAGGGCCGGTCGGCCCACCCGGTCGCCCCTGCCCCGGTCGCCCCCGCCCCGGTCGGCGTGGCCGGCGTGGACGGCCTCCGGCCGGCGGGGCGGCCGGAGGGACGCCGGCCACGGGGCCGGCCCGTCGACGGCGCCCGGGGTCCGCCGAGGGCAGCCGTGTGCCCGCCGCCGGCGGCGTCGGGGCCGCTCGGCCCCGCGTCGGGGCCGCTCGGACCCTGGAGGCCGTGCCTCCGCCGCGGGACGCTGGGGGCACAGGCTCCGGAGGGGGGCCCACGGTTCCTCCTCGCGGAGACGTCCCGACCGTTCGAGGAGAGGCAGCCATGAAGGCCACCAGGGTCGACACCCTCATGGTCCACGACGTCGTCACCGCCGAGCGCGGCACGCCGTTCAAGGAAGTGGTGCGCAGGCTCGACCGGCACCGCATCAGTGGGCTGCCGGTGACCGACCCGGAAGGGAAGGTCGTCGGTGTGGTCTCCGAGACGGATCTCCTGCTCCGGCAGGCGACCGCCGCGCCGGTCGGCGGCCGGGGTTCCTGGACGGAGCGGCTGCGCGGGCTGAGCCGGCGGGTGCGGCGCGACACGGCCAGGGCCCGCGCCGGCACGGCCGGCGAGGTCATGTCGGCTCCCGCGATCACGGTGCGCGCCGACGCCACCGTCACCGAGGCGGCCCGGCTCATGGCCGGACACGGCGTCGAGCGGCTGCCGGTGGTGGACGAGGAGGACCGGCTGGTCGGCATCGTCACCCGGCGCGAGCTGCTGCGGGTGTTCCTGCGTCCCGACGACGAGATCCGCCGGGCGGTGGAGCAGCGGGTCTTCGGCGACACGCTGTGGCTGGCGCCGCACACCGTCGAGGCCTCCGTCAGCAGCGGTGTGGTCACGCTCACCGGCCAGCTGGAACGGCGCAGCGACATCCGTGTCGCGGTGGACACGACGAGCCGCCTCGACGGTGTGGTCGCGGTCGTCGACCGCCTCTCGTACCGGTTCGACGACTCCCGTCTGCGGCCCGCCGACCAGGCGGCGCTGCGTGGCATCACGGACGACTGGGTGCGCCGGCTCTGAGCCCGCGCCCCGGCCGCCGCCGCGGGGGTGTCGGCCGCCCGGCCGACGGGCCCCCGCGGCGGTCCTCGGGGACGGGGCGCGGGCGGTCGTGGTTCCCCCGCTCCTGATCGGCGCCCTGTGCCGAACGGCCCGTCGGCCCGGCCCGGTGCGGGAGGGACCATCGGCGGCCCGGCGGGAACCACCCGGCCCACGCCGTGCGGCGGCCGCCGGGGCCACCGTGGTGGTACGAGAACTCTCCGGGAGGCTGTCATGACCGACATCGTCACCGCAGGAAGGATCGTGGTGGGCGTCGACGGGTCCGAGGCCTCGTCGTCGGCTCTGCGCTGGGCCGCGGGGCAGGCCCGGGTCCTGGGGGCCGAGGTGGTCGCCGTGCACGCCTGGGAGCCGTCGGCGCCCGGGTTCGCGCCGTACGCCCCGGTCGCGGCGCGTCCCACCGCCGCCGCCGAGCGGGACGCGGCCGCGCGACGGCTGGCGGACGCGCTGCGCGAGGTGCTCGGCCGGCGGTCCGACGTGACCGTGCACGCCGAACTGGTCGAGGGGCCCGCCGCGCGGGTGCTCCTGGACCGGGCCCGCGGCGCCGTCCTGCTGGCGCTGGGGCGCACGCCGCACGAGGAGGGCGAGGCCCCGGTGATGGGCGCGGTCGGCCGTGAGTGCCTGCGGCACGCACCCGTTCCGGTCGTCGCGGTGCCCGTGGTGCCCGCCCGGTCGTCGGCGCCGCTGAGGGTGGTCGGGGCGGGCCCGCGCGCGCGAACCCCCCGCGCTCCCGTCCACGCCGCGTCGGGGTGAGCGCCGTGACCGTCCTCGTCGGCCACGTGACCGCGGGCGGCTCCACCCGGGAGATCGCCGAACGGATCGCGTCCGGCCTGCGGCGGGCGGGAATCCCGGCGGAGGCCGGGTCCCTGGCCGAGGTCACCGACGCCGGCGCCCACCAGGCGTTCGTGCTGGGCAGCGCCGTGCACGGGCAGAACTGGCTCCCCCCGGCCGTGGACTTCCTCCGGGACAACCTCGACGTGCTGCGGGCGCGGCCGGTGTGGATCTTCAGCGTCGGCATGCCGGACGCGCTGCGCGGACCGCTGCGGCGCATGGGGCCCAGGGAAGTGCCGGTGATCGAGAAGGGGCTGCCGGCCGGTCTCGGGTACCGGGAGCACCGGCTGTTCTCCGGTGTCGTCACCGCGGACCGGCTGCCGCGTACGGGCCGGATCGTCTTCCGCCTGCTGGGCGGCCGGTACGGCGACCACCGCGACTGGGACGCCGTCGACGCGTGGACGGCGCGGATCGCCGCCGCGCTGCGCGCCGTGCCGCACGGTCCGCCGGCCGCCTGACCGGCGCCGCCGGGGTGCTCCGGGGCCGGGAGGGGCCCCGGAGCGCCTCTCCTTGCGGAGACCGGCCCTCCTGCCCGTACGGAGACGGTGCGGGCAGGAGGGCCGTCGGCCGCGCGGTCGACGACACGCGGTCAGCAGGTGACCCGTGCGCGGCGGGCCGCCCGCTCACCGGACGCCCGCTCACTGGTCGCCCCTTCGCGGGCCGTCCGTTCGCCGGTCGCCCGTTCCCGGTGCCGATCCGGCGGTGCCGGCGGCACGGCCGCCCGACGGCGTGCCCGGCGTGCGGCCGACGCCTCGGCCGCCGCGGCGATCGTGAACACCACCCCCGCCGAGGCGGCCGCCAACAGCGCGAGCCGCTTCCGGGGCCGCGGTGCGAGAACCGTGTCCATTCCTCCTCGCCCCTCCCCGTCCGTCGCCGTTCCTCCGTCTCCGGCCGACTCCCCCCGGTCCCTCGCCGCCTGGGCCGGCCGGCCCGGATGCCACCGGGAAACGGCCCTCGCCGTCCCGCCCGCCCGCCCGCCGGGGTGTCGTGCCCGGGTGTCATGCCGGGGTGTCCGTCCCTTGGGCCGAAGGGCCCTCATCGGGGTCGAGCGGCCCGTGGCCCGCGCGGGCCGACGGGGACAGTCTGGAATCAGCGGAACTGCCGTGGCGAGTCGGCGCCGGGCCCGCGCGTCCGGCACGACGCGGTCCGGCCCCGCCGCCGGCGCCACGAGCACGTTCCGTACGCCCCACACGTCGGCCGCCTGCGGCCGGAGGCAAGAAGGGAACCGGAATGACGACCTCCACCACTCTGGCCGCGGGACTTCCGATCCAGCACCGTGAACAACTGATGGGCCACGCCCGCGAGGTCTCCTTCGGCCTGGGGGACCGCCTCTTCGAGGAGGGACGGCACGCCGACCGCTTCTGGATCGTCAGGACCGGGACCGTCGCCCTCGACCTGCGGGTGCCCGGCCGTCGCCCCGCCGTCATCGAGTCGATCGGTCACGGCGAACTGGTCGGCTGGTCCTGGCACTTCCCGCCGTACGTGTGGCAGCTGGGCGCCGAGGCGACCAGTCCGGTGCGCGCGTGGGAGTTCGACGCGGAGGCCGTGCGGGCGATGTGCGCCGACGACCCGGAGTTCGGCCGCGCGGTCGCGCAGTGGGTCGGACGGGTCGTCGCCCGCCGGCTGCAGTCGGCCCGCGTCCGCCTGCTCGACCTGTACGCCCCCTACGGCAGCGGGAGCCGCTGAGGCCGGGGCGCCCCGTCGGCCGGCGGAGCCGCCCGGCCGTGCCCACCCGGTCGCCGCCACCGCCCCGCACGCCGGTCCGCCGGCGCCCCTCCCCCACCCCCCGTGCCTTCGACACCCCGCTCACGACACTCCGAGGAGCACACCATGCCCAGCAGTCCGCACATCGTCAGCGACGTCATGACGCACACGGTCGTGGCCGTGGGCCGCGACGCGCGCTTCAAGGACATCGTCCAGCTCATGGAGGAGTGGAAGGTCAGCGCCCTGCCGGTGCTGGAGGGCGAGGGCCGGGTCGTCGGGGTGGTGTCCGAGGCCGACCTGCTGCCGAAGGAGGAGTTCCGCGACGACGACCCCGACCGGTACACCCAGCGGAGCCGGCTGGCCGACCTCGCCAAGGCCGGCGCACTGACCGCCGGGGAACTGATGAGCACCCCGGCGGTGACCGTCCACGCCGACGCCACCCTCGCCCAGGCCGCCCGCATCATGGCCCAGCGCAAGGTCAAGCGGCTGCCCGTGGTCAGCGCCGAGGGTCTCCTCGACGGCCTGGTCAGCCGGGCGGACCTGCTGAAGGTCTTCCTGCGGACGGACGAGGACATCGCCGGGGAGGTCCGGCGGGAGGTCGTCTCCGTCCTCTTCCCCGCCCCGGCCGAACCCCTGGGCGTGGAGGTCCAGGACGGCGTGGTGACTCTGACCGGTCACCTCCGCGACACCTCCCTGGTCCCCGTCGCCGCCCGTCTGGTGCGCGCCGTCGAGGGCGTCGTCGACGTCGAGTGCGACTTCTCGAGCGGATTCCCGCGCGGCGTCCCGAACTGAGACGACCGAGCCGTCCGCTCCGACGACCACGCGTTCCCGGTGATGACGGTGGTGGGTCATGACGTCCTCCCCGTCGGTTCCCCCAGGCGACCGCGCCTTCGGTTCCGGCCGGCGACCGCGCGGCGGTTCACGGCCGATGCTCGTCCCCGGACCGGACCGGACCGGAGCGGGGGGCGGGGGCGGGGGCCGGGGAAACCCGGCGCCACGCCGTACGGCCCCTTCCCCCGTGGCCGTCCGGTCCCCCGCACGGCCGCGGGGGCGCCAAACGCTTCGGGAGCCGGGGCGGGCGCGTCGGGACGGACGGCGGGGGCGGGCCGGGAGCCGGCGGGTGACACGCGGAATCCGCGCGACCACCGGCGAGCCGGACCCGCCTCGCCCGCGGGTCCGGCTCGCCCCGGTAACCTCACCCCGGTCACATCCGCACGGCCACGGAGTCGTGCCGCTGTTCGCCGAGCACGACCTTGAGCGCACCGGTCTCGGCGGCGTTGCCGAAGACGTCGTACGCCTCCTGCATGCTGTCGAGCGGGAAGGTGTGCGTGACCAGCTGGGAGGTGGGCAGCCGGCCGGCGGCCGCCATCCGCAGCAGGGTGGGCGTGGAGCGGGTGTCGACCAGGCCGGTGGTGATGGTCACGTTCTTGATCCACAGCTCTTCCAGGTGCAGCGTCGCCGGCCTGCCGTGGACGCCGACGTTGGCGACCCGGCCGCCGGGCCGCACCATGCGGGCGCACATCTCGAAGGTCTCCGGCACGCCGACCGCCTCGATGACGACGTCGGCGCCCAGCCCGTCGGTGAGGTCGGCGACCAGCTGCTCGGGGGCCTCCCGGGCGTCCGCGACGGTCTCGGCCCCGAGTTTGCGGGCGGCCTCCAGGCGGGACGCCGCCACGTCCACGGCGACGATCCGCTCGGGCGAGAACAGCCGGGCGGTGGCGACGGCCGCCAGTCCGACGGGGCCGGCCCCCACGACGACGACGGTGTCCCCGGGACGGACGCGGCCGTTGAGCACGCCCACCTCGTAGGAGGTCGGGAAGATGTCGGCCAGCAGCACGGCGTCCTCGCTGGTCACCGCGCCCGGCAACGGGTGGACGGAGAGGTCGGCGTACGGGACGCGGACGTACTCGGCCTGGGTTCCGTCGATGAGGTGGCCGAGGATCCAGCCCCCGCCGCCGCGGCACTGGCCGTACATGGCCTCGCGGCAGTAACGGCACCGCCCGCAGGCGGTGATGCAGGAGACCAGGACCCGGTCCCCCGGCCGTACCGTCCGCACGTCGCCGCCGACCTCGACGACCTCGCCCACGGCCTCGTGCCCCAGTACCGTGCCGGGGCGCACCTCGGGCACGTCGCCCTTGAGGATGTGCAGGTCCGTGCCGCAGATGGTGACGGCGTCGACCCGGACGATGGCGTCGGTGGCCTCCCTGATGCCGGGGTCCGGCCTCTCCTCCCAGGCGGCCTGTCCGGGACCGTGGAATACGTAGCCTTTCATGCCGCACCTCTCGGGTTCTCGCTCCGGGGCGGGAGCCGGAACGCCGCGCTGCCGGCGGCGGGCGGAGCGTGGCTCCCGCGCACTGCGTCTGTCTCCCCCGACCCCTCCAGCGTGTCCCATGGCCGCGGAATCCGCTTGGGCCGGACGGCCCCGCGCGCGGAGCCGGCCGGAACGTCGGACGGGGGCGCCGCCCGCGGGCACCGTGCGGCACCGGGACCGACGGCCTCCCCGGCGTGGCCGCGGCAGGTCCGTTCGGCCCGGGGGAACCACCCTCTCGGCCCCTGCCCCGCGCCCGCCTCCGCTGCCACCGTCGAAGAGTGACGAGAACGGGCGAGGAGGTGTCGGCGATGCGCGGCAACAGGCGCGTGGGGATGCCGTGGCGCGGGCGGGACGATCCGCTGCGGCGCCGCGAGGACGTCGTCGAGTCCTGGATCATGCTGGTGCTGTGGGCGGTCGTGCTCGTCGGGGGCACCCTCGCCGGGTCGGTGACGGCCCACACCGCCGTCCAGGCCTCCGCCCGGGAGCGTGCCGAACGGCACCCCGTCACGGCCGTCGTGCTCGCCGACGTACCGCGTGCCACGACGGACACCGGGAACGTCCACCGGATGAGGACCGAGGTGCGCTGGACGGCTCCCGACGGCACCTCGCGGACCGGGCGGACGCTGGTGGACAGGGGCACCGGGGCCGGCGGGAGGATCACGGTCTGGCAGAACGACCGCGGCACGCTCACCCCGCGGCCGACGGGCGTCACCGAAGGCGTCGTCGAGGCGGCCTTCTTCGGTGCCGGCGCCATGACGGCCGTCGCCGGTGCCGCCCTCGGCGCCGGCGCTCTCGCACGGTGGCGGCTCGACCGGGACCGGATGGCCCGGTGGGCCGCGGAGTGGGAGCTGATCGGCCCGCGGTGGACCCAGCGGACCGGATGACCGGGGGCGGGCACCGCGCGGCTCCGCGCGGGCCTCTTCCCCCGGAAGGGACCGACCGGTCCCCGGGCCGGGGTGCCCGCCTCCGCGTGGCGCTCTCGCCCGCGTGCAGCGACGAAGACCGAGGCGGCCGACCGCCGCCGCACCCCAGGAGGTGGCGTATGCGCCACGACGACCGCGGAGACCCCGCGTCGCGGCCGGCCCGCACCCCGCGGGACCCGTACGGCACCGGCGTCGTGACGCCGGGGGAGCGGGTCGAGGTGCCCGCCGGACCGGTACGGCTGAACGGACGGCTCCGGCTTCCCGCCGCCCCCCGGGCGACGGTGGTCCTGGTGCGCGGCGCCGGCCGGCACGGCCCGCGGGAACAGCGCTTCGCCGACGCCCTGCGCGGACGGCACCTGGGCACCCTCCTGCTGGACCTGCTCGCCGAGGAGGAACGCACCCCGCACAACGTCCACGACGTCGTCCTGCTGGCCCGGCGGCTGCGCGCCGCCTCCCGGTGGCTGCGCCGCGAGATCCCCCTGCCGGTGGCCTACTTCGGCACGGGCACGGGTGCGGCCGCCGCTCTGACGGCCGCCGCGGGCGACGACGTCCGCGCGGTCGTCTCCCGCGGCGGCCGTCCGGACCTGGCCGGGCCGGCCGCGCTCGCCGCGCTCGCGGCCCCGACGCTCCTGGTCGTGGGCGGTCTCGACACGCGGGTGCTCGGCCGCAACCGGGTGGCGGCGGACTGGATGCGCTGCGAGCACCGCGTCGCCGTGGTCCCCGGTGCCACGCACGCCTTCACCGAACCGGGAGCCCTGAACACCACGACGGCGCTCGGCCTGGACTGGTTCACCGGCCGTCTGCTCCGGCCGGACCCCCGCGCCCCGCGCCCCGGCGCGGCGTGAGGGGCCGCCGGGCCCGCCGGCCGGTCCGACGCGCACGCCCGTCCGCCCGCACGCGCGCGTACCGGTGCGCCCGCGGTGCCCGTCACCGTGACGGGCACCGCGGGCGCACCGGCCCGCTCCCTACGGGTCACCGCGGTCGCGCAGGGCCGCCGCGACACCCTCCGCCCATGCCTCGATCGCGGCGAAGTCACGGAAGTCGCCGCCCTTCCCGGACCGGACGATCATGCGGGCGACGCGTCCCTCGGCCCCCTCCTCCAGCCGTCCGCCGAAGGTGACGTGCCCGTCGACGTCGAGCCTGTCCATGGCGCGCCGGACGCCGCGCACGGGCGGGATGTCCCGCTCGGAGGCCGAGGGGTCCAGCGGTCCGCTGCTGAAGAACCACACCGGGCGCCCGGTCAGTGCCCGGCGGTGGCGTCGTACGAAGCGACGGGCGTCCTTGTGCCAGCGGCCGGCGTACAGTCCGCCGCCGACCACCACGGCGTCGTAGGGCGCCACGTCCGTCACGGACCCGGCGGGCAGGGCCTCGGCCGCGAGTCCGTCCTTGCGAAGGGTCTCCGCGACCGCCTGAGCGATCTGCGCCGTCGAGCCGTTCTTCGTCGCGTAGGCGACCAGCACGTTGTCCGGCATGGTGATCCGCCTCCTCTCCGGTGCGTCCCCGCGACGCGTCCTTCGGGCACACCCCCCGGGTACGTCCCTCAGCCGCGTCGCGGCCGTGCGTCGGCCACGCCGTGCGGACCCCGGGCGTCGGACCGGGGCCGTGTGTCGTCCCTGCGGTGGGTGAGTCTGTCGACCACACCGACCACGCCGTCCGTCCGCCGGGCCATGGCCACGGCGATCTCCGTCTCGCTCCTGCGCTCCATGCGGCCGTCCAGGGTGACCACGCCCTCCGTGACGAAGACGTCGACGCTCCTGGGCGCCGACCGCAGCGCCTTCACCAGTATCTCCTCGATCACCTCCCGACGGATATCGGCGTCCGACCGCAGGAAGACCCTCATCAGGTCGTGCCGGGTGACGATGCCGGCCAGCCGGCCCTCGGCGTCGAGCACCGGCAGCCGCTCCACGCGCCGCCGGGCCATGGTGCGGGCGGCCTGGACGACGGTGTCGTCGGCGTGCGCGGTGACGGCCGGCGCGGTCATGAGCTGTCCGGCGGTCCGGGCCCTCGCCCGCACCGCCCGCCGCCTGGCACCGGGCGTGAGCGCGGGGAGTCCGGCGCGCCGGGCGGCCCGGCGGAGGACGGGTGTCCGCCCCTGGCGCGTCATCAGGTCCGACGCGGAGACGACACCGATGACGTGGTCGTGCTCGTCGACCACCGGCAGCCCGTCGATGCGGTGCTCGGCGAGCAGCCGCGCGACGGCCTTGAAGGGGGTGCCGTACTCGGCTCGGACGACGTCGGTGGTCATCACCGAAGCGACCTGGGCGTTTCGCATGGTCCTGCCTCCTCAGCGGAGCCTGCGCAGAAAGGGGTCGTGGGTCCGGCGCGGCAGCAGCCGGACCCGCGCGTCGAGCACGGAGACCGGGCCGGGTCCCGCGAGGACCGGGTCGAGGTGGGCCTCGGCGAGTTGCGGCAGGTCGCCCGCCAGCCGGGAGAGCCGCGCCAGCAGCTGCCGCAGTCCCCCGAGGTCGACGGGGCCGTCGCCGTGCGCGCCGAGCAGGAGCGGGGCGCAGCGCGGGGACGTGATCAGGTCGTGCACGTCGTGGTCGGTGAGCGGGGCGAGCCGGGCGGCCCGGTCGGGCGGCACCTCGGCGGCGGTGCCGCCCGGTCCGAACAGGACGAGCGGCCCGAAGACGTCGTCCTGGACGACGCCGGCGTACAGTTCGGTGCCGCGCTCGGCGAGGGGTTGCACGACGACGCCGGTCATCGGTCCGGCGAAGCGCGCCTCCAGGTCGCGGAAGGCGGCCCGCACCTGGTCCTCGCCCCGTGGGTCGAGGTGGACCGTCCGTCGTCCGCTCCTGCGGGCCGTTCCGGGCCAGTGGGCCTTCATGACGACCCGGCCGTCGCGGCCGCGCAGCCGGCCGGCGGCGAGCACGGCGTCGTCCTCCGTCTCGGCCCAGGCCCAGGACGTCAGGGGGATGCCGTAGCAGGACAGGAGGTCGGCACGGGTGCGGGGGTCGAGCAGGCCGCCGTCCGGGTGGACGGCGAGGTGGGCCGCGGCGATCTCGTGGGCGCGTTCGGTGTCGATCCCGTCGGGGTCCACGAGGGTGCCCTCCGGCCGGCGCAGCCAGGCCGCGCGCCGGGCGGCGTGGGCCAGCGCGCGCGCCGCCGCCCGGGGTTCCGCGTACGAGGGGACGCCGGCGTCGCCGGCGGGCAGCAGGGTGACGGGCACCGCCTGGTCCAGGCGCACGACGGCGACCGGCCGCGTCCGCCGGCCCGGTCCCCGGGTGACGGCGCGCAGCAGTTCGTCGCCGGTGGTCTCGGTGGCCGCGGTGGGGACGAGGGCCACCAGCAGGGCGTCGATCGCCGGGTCCCGCACGAGCCGTTCCAGGCAGGCGCGCAGTTCGGCCTCGGTGACGGCCGCGGTGGTGTCCACCGGGTTGCCGGCGGTGGCTCCGGCGGGCAGGACGGCGTGCAGGTCGTCGACGAGTCGCGGACCGAACCGGGCCAGGACGAGTCCTGCCTCGGCGCAGGCGTCGGCGGTCAGGACGCCCACTCCGCCGGCGTTGGTGAGGACGGCGACGCGGGTGCCGGCGGGCAGCGGCTGGGTGTGGAACAGGGCGGCGGTCTCGAGGAGTTCGCCGATCGAGTGCGTGGCGGTGACGCCCGCCCGGGTGAAGAGGGCCCGGCGGGTCAGGGTGCGGCCGGCCGCGGCGGCGGTGTGCGGGGCGGCGGCCCTGCGGCCGGCCTCGGTACGGCCGGCGTCGACGGTCAGCACCGGCATGCGGCGCGTGACGCGCCGCGCGGTACGGGAGAAGGCGCGCGGGTTGCCGAAGGACTCCAGGTGCAGCACGGCGAGGTCGGTGCGGCCGTCGCTCTCCCACCACTGGAGCATGTCGTTGCCGCTGACGTCGTACTTGTCGCCGAGCGAGGCGAAGGTGGAGACGCCGATGCCCAGCCGCGACAGGCCTTCCAGCAGCGCGATGCCGACGCCTCCCGACTGCACGGCGAGACCGGCGGTCCCCGGCAGCGGACGGCCGGCGGCGAAGGTGGCGTCCAGGCACAGGCGCGGCTCGGTGTTGGAGACGCCGAGGGAGTCGGGGCCCACCACCCTCATGCCGTGGGTGCGGCAGACCGCCGGCAGGGCGCGGGCCCGGTCCTCGTCCAGCCCCGGCGTGACGACGACCAGGGCCCGTACGCCGGCCCTGCCGCACTGTTCCGCCACGGTGGGCACCGAGGCGGCGGGCCCGGCGATCACCACGAGGTCGGGTGTCGTGGGCAAGGAGTCGACGGAAGGGTACGAGGGCACGCCGAGCAGTGAGGTGGCGCCGGGGTCGACCGCGAACAGGCGCCCCGTGAAACCGCCCACGTGGAGGTGGTGCAGCAGGGCCCGCCCCACGGAGCCGGGGACGCTTCCGGCGCCGACGACGGCGACGGCGTTGGGCCGCAGCAGCGGCTCCAGGCCGGCGACGCCGGCGACCCGGTCCCGCGCCTCGACGGCCGACAGGTGGGCGTCGTCCTCGTCCAGGGCGACGGTGCAGCGGACGTCCGGTCCTTGCTGACGGCGGTCGACGCGCAGGCCGAGGTCGGCGAAGAGGCGCAGGACCTCCCGGTCCTCGCCGAGCGCGTCCGCCGTGAAGGCGGTGATGCCGTCCGAGCGGGCCGCCGACACGAGGTGCTCGACGAGGAGGGTGCCCACGCCCCGGTGGTGGAGGCCCGCGGCGACGGCGACGAAGAGGTCCGCGGCGCCGGCCGCGCCGTCGGCCGCGTACCGCGCGAGGCCGAGGACGTTGCCCCGCGCCTCGGCCAGCAGGGCGCGGTGGCCGGGCCGTGCGGGGGCGCAGGCCCGGTCGGCGGCCGTCGCGGCGTACCGGTCGTCGTCCCCGCGGGCCCCGCGGCGCGGGTTCCGCGGGAACACCTCCTGGTGGAGCCCCTCCAGCTGGTCGTGGTCGCCCGGCAGCACGGGACGGACGCGCACGGTGGTGCCGTCCGCGAGCAGGGCGTGGACTCCTGGCCGGCTGAGCAGGTCGTCCGTCATCGGGGCTCCTTCGGGGGCTTCGTCGCTACGTCGATCGTCGGGCGGCGCACGGGGGAGGCCCAGGGGCTGTCGGGGGCCGGTCGGGGGGCCGGTCGGTCCCCTTCGCCTTCGCCGCCGCCCGGGGAACCGGTGGGCCGGGGAGGCGGGCGGCCGACGGGCCGGGAGCCGGGCCGCTCCGGGCGACGGGCGTCCCAAGGGGGCCGGCTCCCCGGAGGCGGCCGGGTTCCTCAGTCGTGCGGGACGACCGCGACGGGAGCGGTGCAGTGGTGCAGCACCGCGTGGGTGACGTGGCCGATGTGCGTGCCGGGTCCGCGGCGGATCCGGCGGCCCACCACGACCAGCCGGGCGTCGCGGGACGCCTCGACCAGCTGTGCGGCCGGGCTGCCGTACCGGGACTCGGCCACGATCTCCAGCTCGGGGAACTTCTCCCGCCAGGGGTGGAGCATCTCGGTCAGCGCGGTGGACTCGTACCGGTCGAGCATCTCGTGGAAGCCGGGGTCCACCGACAGCGCGTAGGCGTAGGCGGGCCGCGGGCTCCAGCCGTGGACGACGCGTACGGGGGCACCGCGGCGGGCCGCCTCGGTCAGGGCGAACCCGATCAGCTCCTCGCTCGGCCGGCCGGTGTCCAGGCCCAGCACGACGGGCCCGTGCGCGTCGCCCGCGCCGCGCTCGTCGGCGTGTTCGGCAGCGGGTCCGGGGGTGGGCGCGGTGGCGGGTGAGGGGGCGGCCGCGTCGGCGCGGACCAGGACCACCGGCTGTTCGGCGTGGGCCACGACGGAGAGGCCGACCGACCCGACCAGGAAGCCGCCGAGCCCGCTCATCCCGCGCGAGCCGAGGACCAGCGGTTCCGCGTCGGCGGCCACCTGGCGCAGCGCCTCGGCCGGCCCGCCGGAGAGCTGCTCGGTGCGGACCTCGAGACCGGGGTGCCGCAGCCGGAGCTCCCCTGCGGCCTCGCGCAGGATCCTCCCGGCCCAGTGCGGTCCGGTCTCGGTGGCGGGCAGGACGGCCCGCGCCATGGGCTCCGGAAGGGGCTCCCAGACCTGGACGAGCCGGAGCGGCAGGGCGCGCAGCCGCGCCTCCCCTGCCGCCCACTCGGCGGCGGCCCGGCTCTCGCGGGAGCCGTCGAGACCTACGGTGACGGTACGGGACATGGTGTGCGTCTCCTGGATGAGGGGCCGGTCCGGCCGGTTGTGGACACCGCTCACTCTGCTGTGCCGGGCCGTCCCCCACCGAGTGCCGAAGGGCCGCGGCCGAAGGGCTGAACGTCCCCCGGTCAAGGGCCCGTTCGGCGGCGGGCGTACGGCGGGGGCGGGCGCGGTCCGGTGCGCCGCGGCCGGCCGGCGGAAAGGGCCGTCCGGAACCGGGCGGGGCCACCCGGCCCCTGGCCGACGCGTTCCTCCGCCGTCACGCTGAGCCAGGACGACGACCGGCACCGCCTCCGGCGCGTGCGGGCCGGAAAGGAGTTCCGATGAGCACGACGACTCTCGATGTTCCCGTCCTGGAGAGGCTGGTCACCGCCGCCGCGGCGGCGCCCTCCGTCCACAACACCCAGCCCTGGCGCTTCCGGTACGTCCCGGAGACCGGGACGGTGGAGATCCTGGCCGCCACGGAACGGGGACTGCGCCATCTCGACCCCACGGGCCGCGCCCTGCACCTCTCGGTGGGCTGCGCCGTCCTCAACCTGCGGGTGGCGGCCGCCCGTCACGGCCACGAACCCGTCACGCGCCTGCTGCCCCGGCCCGATCGGCCGGACCTCCTCGCCACCGTACGCCTCGCCCGGTCGGCCCGCGGTACCCGGACACCCGGCCTGTACGACGCCGTGTGGCGCCGGCACAGCAGCCGGTTCCCGTTCTCCGACCGGCCCCTGCCGGGGTACCTCCTCGCCGGGCTCGCCGAGGCGGCCCGGACGGAGGGGGCCTTCCTGCGCTTCCCCGGGTCGCAGGAGACCGGCCACGTCCTGCGGCTCACGCGGGAGGCGGAGCGCCGCAACACGGCGGACGCCGACCGGGCGGCCGAGAGCCGGCACTGGGTCCGCGGCGCGGAACCCTCGGCGGTGGGCATGCGGGAGGGGGTCCTGGGCTTCCAGGACTTCCTCGACCAGGTGCCGATGCGGGACTTCGGCGCCCACCGGCACCCGGCCGTCCTCGCGGCCCGCCCGTACGAGACGCACCCGCGGATCGCCCTGCTGTCCACGGCGCACGACCGGCGTGCGGACTGGCTGCGCGCCGGCCAGGCCCTGGAGCACGTCCTGCTGTCGGCCACCGCCCACGGCGCCCGGGCCTCGTTGCTGCACCAGGCCCTGGAATGGCCGGACCTGCGCGCGCGGTTGGGGTCGCTCGGCGACGAGCGGCGCGGCCACGCGCAGATGGTGATCCGGCTCGGATACGGTCCCGACGGACCGGCGTCGCCGCGCCGTACGGCGGGGGAGGTCATGGACGACGCGCACGGGACGCCGTCGTGATCCGCCGGGTCGGCGGGGACGGGCCGCCGGGGCCGTGAAGGGAGGCCGGGAGAACGCCGGGGCGGTGCGCGGGGCCGGCGCGCGGAGCGGGAGGCCGACACTCGGCGGCACTCGGAGGAGGAGGCCGGCGGAACCGCCCTCACGGCGGGGAGGGGCGGCGGGGGCTCCCGTCCCCCGCGCCGACGACGCGGCGGGCCGGCCCGGAACGTCCGTCCGGGCCGGCCCGCCGTCGGGTCGTGGTCAGCCGGCCGCCGGCTTCCGCGGCTCCCGCACCGGGGCGTGCCACACGATCTCGGTGCCGCCGCCCTCCCGGTCGGCGTGCTCCATGTCCCCGCCGAGCTTCCTGGCCCGTTCCGCCATGTTGGTCAGACCGCTGCGGCGGCCTTCCGCCGGTATGCCCGCACCGTTGTCGGTGACCGTGAGGCGGACCTCGTTGCCGTCGGTCTCCAGCACGACCTCGGCGCGGTCGGCGCCGGAGTGCCGGGCGATGTTGGTCAGGGACTCGGACAGGACGGCCACGATGTGGTCGGCGGTGTCCTTGGGCACGTGGGTGTCGAGCAGTCCCTCCATGCGGACGCCGGGGGCGAAACCGAGGACGGGCGCGGCCTCCCCGACCACGCGGACCGCCCGGGCCCGCAGGCCGGGTGCCGCCTCGTCGCCGCGGGTGCGCAGACCGAAGATCGTCGACCGGATGATCTTGATGGTCTCGTCGAGGTCGTCCACCGCCCTCAGCACCCGCTCGGAGGCGCCCGGGTGCTCGATGAAGCGGCCCGCGCTCTGCAGCGTCATACCGGTGGCGAACAGCCGCTGGATGGCCAGGTCGTGAAGGTCCCGGGCGATCCGGTCGCGGTCCTCGAGCAGCACGATCTGCTCGGCGTCCTGACGGCGCTCGGCCAGCTCCATGGCGACGGCGGCCTGGGCGGCGAAGACCCGCAGCGGCGCCATCTCCTTCTCGCTGAACTCGTTGCCGCCCGTCTCCCGGACCAGCAGCACCACACCGCGGGCGCTCTCGCCGGAGCCGATGGGGACGGCCACGGCCGGCCCCAGCCCCGTGAACCGCGGGGGCTCCGCCGGCGTGCGGTCGTCGCGGGCGATGTCCGCGCTGGTCACCGGTGCGTCCTGGGCGAAGGCCTCGCCGATGAGGCTGCCCTGCCGGGGCAGCACCAGGCCCCGGTGCACCTCCGCCTCCAGGCCGATGGCCAGTTCCACGGCGAGGGAGTCGGTGCCCTGCATCGGGATCGCCAGCACGGCGAGCGCCGCACCGGTGATCTCCCGCGCCTGTTCGGCGATGAGCCCGAGGACGTCGCCCTGCTCGCCGCCCGACATCAGCCGGTGGGTGATCTCGGCGTTGGCCTGGAGCCAGCGCTCGCGCAGCCGGGACTCCTCGTACAGCCGGGCGTTGTCGATGGCGACGCCCGCCGCGACGGCCAGCGTCGACAGCACCGCCTCGTCCTCCTCGTCGAACTGCAGCCCGCCGCGTTTCTCGGTCAGGTACAGGTTGCCGAAGACCTGTTCGCGCACCCGGATGGGGACGCCGAGGAAGGAGTTCATCGGCGGGTGGTTCGCCGGAAAGCCGTACGACGCGGAATGTTCGGAGAGTTTCGCGAGGCGCAGGGGCTCGGGGTGGCGGATCAGCTCCCCGAGGATGCCGTGGCCCTCCGGGTAGTGGCCGATGCGCGCGATCTGTTCCTCGTCGACCCCGACCGTGTGGAACGCCGACAACCGGCGCCCGTCCGGGCCGATCACGCCCAGTGCGGCGTACTCGGCGTCGACGAGGGCCGCGGCGGCCTCGACGATGCTGTGCAGCGCCTGCTCGAGGTCCAGTTCCCGGCCCACCGAGAGCACCGCCTCCAGCAGGCTGTGGACGCGGTCCCGGGTTCCGCGGGCCGCGTCCAGACGGGCCTGCAACTCCTCCAGGAGCTCGTCCAGCCGCAGCTGGGGCAGCCTCATCCGGGCCTGCTCCCCCTCGGGGCTTCCCACCCGTGCTCCTCCCGTCCTCCGCCGGTGGCGGCGGTGTCACCGCTTCGCCTCGCCCACCACGGTAGTGGTCGGCGCCAGAGGAGGATACGGGATCGTTTCGTCGTGGTGGGAGGCCTGCCGAGGCGGTCCTCAACCGCGGGGCAGACGGGCGGCGACGTACTCGGTGAGGTCGAGCAGACGGTTGGTGTAGCCCCACTCGTTGTCGTACCAGCCGAAGACCTTCACCAGGTCGCCGTGGGCCTGGGTCAGCGGGGCGTCCAGGACGCAGGAGGCCGGGTCGCCGACGACGTCGCGGGAGACGATCGGGGCGTCGGAGACCCTCAGGACGCCCTTGAGCGGTCCGTCGGCGGCCTCCCGGTAGGCGGCGTTGACCTCCTCCGCGGTCACGGGACGTTCGAGGACCATGGTCAGGTCGGTGAGGGAGCCGTCCTCGACCGGGACGCGCACGGCGCTGCCGTCGAGGGTGCCGGCCAGCTCGGGCAGGACCAGGCCGACGGCGCGGGCGGCCCCGGTGCTGGTGGGGATGATGTTCACGGCGGCGCTGCGGCCGCGGCGCAGGTCCTTGTGCGGGCCGTCGAGGACCACCTGGTCGTTGGTGTAGCCGTGGATGGTGGTCATCAGCCCCTTGACGACGCCGAAGTGCTCGTCGAGCACCTTCGCCATCGGGGCCACGCAGTTGGTGGTGCACGAGGCGTTGGAGACCACGTGGTGGCGTGCAGCGTCGTACGTGCCCTCGTTGACGCCCATGACGACGGTGGCGTCGACGTCCTTGCCCGGCACGGACAGCAGCACCTTGCGCGCGCCGGCCGCCAGGTGCCGGCCCGCCTGCTCGCGGGTGCGGAAGCGGCCGGTCGACTCGATGACGACGTCGACACCGAGGTCGCCCCAGGCGAGGGCGGCCGGGTCGCGCTCGGCGCTCACGGCCACGCGGTGGCCGTCGACGGTCAGCGAGGCGTCGTCGTGCTCGACGGGCCGGCCCAGGCGGCCGTACGTCGAGTCGTACGTCAGCAGGTGGGCGAGCGCCGCCGGCGAGGTCACGTCGTTGACGGCCACCACCTCCACGGGCGTGCCGCTGCCCGCCTCGGCGCGTTCCAGCACGCACCGCAGGTAGTTGCGTCCGATGCGGCCGAAACCGTTGATCCCCACGCGTACGGTCATGTCCGTCGTCCTCCCCGATGGGTCGTCCCCGTCCGGTGCTCCCCGGACGCCGTGCCAGCCTCCCGTCGGCGGGCGGGGCGGGTCTTGGGCCGTAGGGGGAGCGGCGGCGGGCCGTTCGGCCCTGCCGCGGGCGGGCCGGACGCCCGGCCGGGCCGTCCGGTGCCGGGACGATGGGGCCGGTCGGCCCGTGCCGGGGACCTGCGGCCCCTGCTCCCGTCGGCCGCCGCCGCGCATGCTGGGGACAGGAGCCCAGTCCAGGAGGCAGAACACCATGGTCCGCACTGTTGTCGCGGGTATCGACGGATCGGCCGAGAGCCGCGCCGCCGCCGAATGGGCGGCACGGGAGGCCGGGTTGCGCGGCCTGCCGCTGACGCTCGTCCACGTGTGGCAGCCGGTTCCCGAGCCGATGGCCCAGGCGCCGCTGCTCGGCGCCGAGACGCAGACCCACTGGAGCGAGCGCATCCCGCGGGAGACGGCCGAGGGGCTGCGGGTGCGCCACCCCGGAGTCGAGATCACGCAGCGGCAGACGACCGGCACGCCGGCCGACGTGCTGGCGGACGCCGCGAAGGACGCCGAGCTGCTCGTCCTCGGCTCCCGTGCCCTCGGCGGGCTCGGCGGCTTCCTGGTCGGCTCGGTGGGCCTGGCGGCCGTCGCGCGCACCGACGTCCCGGTGGTGCTCGTCCGGGCCGGGGAGCGGGCCGCCGACGAGCACGCCGTCGGCCCGGACGGCGCTCCGTCCGCGGCGGCCCCGCACCGGCCGGTGGTGCTCGGCCTGGACGTGGCCGAGCCCGACGACGCCGTCCTCGACTTCGCCTTCGAGGAGGCCGGCCGCCGCGGCACCGCCCTGCACGTGGTGCACGCGTGGACGCTGGCGCCGTACTACGTCTACAGCCTGCCCGCCGCGCCCGAGATGGGTGCCGAGCTCGGCCGGCAGGAGGCCGCCGCGCTGGCCGAGGTGCTGCGCCCCTGGCGCACGAAGCACCCCGACGTCGAGGTCGTCGAGATCTCCCGGCCGGGCAGCGCGGCCGACCGCGTGCTGGACGCCGCCCGCGAGGCCTCCCTCGTCGTCGTGGGCCGCCGGATCCGCCGCAACCCGCTGGGCGCCCACATCGGCCCGGTCACCCACGCCGTCCTGCACCACTCCACGGCCCCCGTCGCCGTCGTCGCGCACTCCTGACGCCACACGGCCCACGCCGGCGCCGACGGCCCACGCCGGCACCCGGCGGACAGCACAGACAGCACAGACAGCACAGAGGAGAAGAAGCCATGAAGGCAGCGGTCGTCCGAGCGTTCGGTGAGCCCCTGGTCATCGAGGAGCGTCCGGACCCCGAGCCCGGTCCGGGCCAGGTCCGGGTCCGGGTGGAGGCGTCCGGGCTGTGCCACACCGACATCCACGCCGCGCACGGCGACTGGCCGGTCAAGCCCGAGCCGCCGTTCGTGCCCGGTCACGAGGGCGTCGGCCTGGTCGAGAAGCTCGGCGAGGGCGTCACCCATCTCTCCGTCGGGCAGCGGGTCGCCGTGCCCTGGCTGGGCAAGGCCTGCGGACGGTGCGAGCACTGCCTGTCCGGCTGGGAGACCCTGTGCGAGCAGCAGGTCAACACCGGCTACGGCTGCGACGGCGGGTACGCCGAGAAGATGCTGGCCTGGGCCGACTTCGCCCAGCCGGTGCCCGAGGGCATCACCGCCCTGGAGGCCGCGCCGCTGACCTGCGCGGGCGTGACCACCTACAAGGCGCTCAAGGTCGCCGACGTCAGGCCCGCCCAGCTCGTCGCCGTCTCCGGCGTCGGCGGGCTCGGCCACCTCGCCGTGCAGTACGCCAAGATCGCCGGTGCCACCGTCGCCGCGATCGACGTCACCGACGACAAGCTCCAGCTGGCCAGGGACCTCGGCGCGGACATCGTCATCGACGCCCGGACGGAGAACGTCGGCGAGGTGCTCAAGCGGCACGGCGGCGCCCACGCGGCCATCGCGCTCGCGGTGAACGACGCGGCCTTCGAAGCCGTCAACGCCGGGCTGCGGCGCGGCGGCAAGCTGGTCATGGTGGCCCTGCCGGCCCACGGCACGGTCCGCGTGCCGATCTTCGACACCGTCCTCAACGGCACCTCGGTGATCGGCTCCATCGTCGGCACCCGCCAGGACCTCGCCGAGGTCTTCCGGCTGCACGCCGCCGGACGCACCGAGGTCATCTACGAGACCCGCCCCCTCGCCTCCGTCAACGACTCCATCGCCGAGGTGCTGCGCGGCCAGGTCAAGGCCCGCATCGTCTTCGACCTCGGCGCGGGTGGGTGACGACGGCACCGAGCCCGCGGCCGCGGGGCCCCCGCGGCGGGGGGGGGGGGGGGGGCGGCGCCGGGGGGGCGGGGGGGGGCCGGCGGCCGCGGTGGGGGGGGCCGGCGGCCCGCGGGGGGGGTGCAGCGCGGGGGGCGCGGGGGCGGGCCCCCCCCCCCCGCCCCGCCCCGGGGGGGGCGCCCCGGGGGGGGGGGCCCCCCCCCCCCCGGGGGGGGGGGCGCCGCCCCCCCCCCCCCCCGCCCCCCGCGGCCGCGTCAGGCCGCGTCAGGCCGCGTCAGGCCTCGTCGTGCCGGGCGAACCGGAGCGAGAGGGAGCGCAGCACGTCGGCGGTCGAGGTGTCGGGACGGCCCTCGTCGTGCACCTCGCCGAGGTGCACGAAGGCGTAGGAGAAGCAGTTGGCCAGCGTCAGGATGGCGGGCCCGAGCGCCGCCGTGACGATCTCCATGGTCTCCTGCGCGGTCGCGTCCCTCGGGAGGCTGACCTGCGGCAGCGTCTCCGCCAGGAGCGCGGAGACGGCCCCGGTGAGGGCGACGTCGGCGTCGGGGTTCTCGCGGACCTGCCGCTTCATCTCGATGGCCTCGGTGAGGATGCCGATGACACGCTGCATGATCTCGGATTGCTGCATGCGGGGAGCCTACGGCCGACGGACCCGGTGGTGCGATCGATCCGCGCGCCCGGCCGCGGACCGGCCTCTCGGCCCGGCCGCTGGGCCAAGTCGCCCGGCACGTACGGCGATCGCCCCGGTCGCCCGGCATGCGATCGTCGGGCGGGGCACGCTCCGCGCGTGACCGCTGCCCGTGCGCCGCCGCGTCCCGGGGACCCGCGAGACGTCGGGGCCACCGGCCGTCCGCCGGGATCGGCGGACGGGCCACGGGCGCCGTCAGCCTCTCGCACACCCGTGGCGGCCGGCCCGCGGCCTCGGGGTGGTCCGCCGGGGGTTCGCGCGGGACCCGGGGCTCCGCCGCCGCTGCCGGCGGGAGGTCACCACCGCGCGCCGGATGCGGGGCCACCCCGTGGTTCCGGCCGTCGGCCACGAGCCCACGGACGCGCCCCGGCCCACGTGCCCCGGCTGCCGCCGGACGAGCCCCTGACCGCGTACGGGCCCGGCCCCCCCTGCCGCGCCGTCCTCGGCGGGCACCCGCCCGTCGACCGCGTCGACGACCCCGCGGGGAGCGGGCGCGGTCCGGGCGACTCGCGCGGGCACGAATACCCGGGCCGGCCGGCGCGTCGGCGCAGTATCTATCGGGTACGCGTGCGGCCCCGTCGTCCAGGGGCCGCCTCACCATCAGCCATCAGCAGAGAGGCCACCATGCCCGCCGAACTGTCCGACAGCCTCAGGGCCCTCCTCGACTCGCCCGTCTTCATCACCGTCGCCACGATCCAGCCCGACGGCAGCCCGCAGGTGTCGCCGGTGTGGGTGAAGCGGGACGGTGACGACGTGCTGTTCTCCACCACCGTCGACCGCCGGAAGTACAAGAACCTCGTGCGCGACCCCCGGGTCACCTTCGTCGTGCAGCCCGCCGAGTCGCCGTACACGTACGCCGAGGTCCGCGGCACCGCCGAGACGACC
The DNA here is from genome assembly GCF_055580685.1 of Streptomyces sp. NPDC031554. NCBI lineage: Bacteria > Bacillati > Actinomycetota > Actinomycetes > Kitasatosporales > Streptomycetaceae > Streptomyces > Streptomyces sp. NPDC031554. Next base: position 239,101 of record NZ_JBVIKX010000010.1, read on the forward strand.
ACCGAAGGCGCCCGCGAACTGATCGACGAGCTGTCGGTCAAGTACACCGGCAAGCAGTACGCGGACTTCAACCCGGCCTCGGCCGACGACGCCGACCGCGTCGTCGTGAGGATCAGGGCGCGCAAGGTGGTGGGGGGCCTCTGAGGCTCCCGGGGCCGCGCGCCGCGGGCCCGGGGTGTCTCCCGGCGGGCGCGCCGCGGTCTACGGCGTGATCGGGTCGAGGAGGTGCGGTCCGTCGTTGCGGGCGTTGTTGACGGCCGGTGACACGGGCCGCACCTCCAGGCGCCCGTCCGCGGGGCGCCCGAGCAGGGCGCGCAGTTCGCCGGAGTCCCGGTGGGCGGGGTCGAGCCAGGCGTCGTAGCGGTCCTCGGTGAGGGCGAGCGGCATGCGAGGGTGCACACGGCCGGCCTCGTCCGTGGCCTCGGTGGTGATGACGGTGCAGGTCAGCAACCAGGCGGCGGGATCGTCGTCCTGCCGTACCTGCGGGTCGCGCCAGTACTCGTACAGGCCGGCGAAGGCCATGAGCCGGCCGTCCTCGGGGTGGATGAAGTACGGCTGCTTGCGGGTCCGGCCGGTGTCCTCGGCCGTGACCTGCCGCCACTCGTAGAAGCCGTCCGCGGGCAGCAGGCAGCGGCGCCGGGCGAAGGCGCGGCGGTAGGCGGGCTTCTCGTGCAGGGTCTCCACCCTGGCGTTGATCATCCGCGCGCCGATCCCGACGTCCTTCGCCCATGACGGCACCAGGCCCCAGCGCAGCGGGCGCAGCTCGCGTCTCGCCGGTCCCGCGTCGTCCTCGCCGCGGGGTGTGCGTTCGAGGACGGCCCAGACGTCGTCGGTCGGAGCGACGTTCCAGCTCGGCTCGAGCGACTCGGTGACGGGCGGGCCGGCGACGTGGAAGTGCTCGGCGAGGTCCTCGGGACCGCGGGTGGAGACGTAGCGACCGCACATGCACTCCACTGTCCCACCGTTTCCCGGGAACGCAGGGGTTCCGTCCGGCGGTGCGGGCGCGCGAAAAGGGCCGGCCCCGAGAAGGCGCCGGCCCTTTTCCGTCACGTCAGCGGCGGCAGCCGCGGGTCGCGGACGTGGTCACAGCGGGCGTACGCGCGAAGCCTGCGGGCCCTTGGGGCCCTGCACGATGTCGAATTCCACCTGCTGGTTCTCCTCCAGGCTGCGGAAGCCGGAGCTGTCGATCTCCGAGTAGTGCACGAAGACGTCCGGGCCGCCGTCGGCCTGGGCGATGAAGCCGAATCCCTTTTCGGCGTTGAACCACTTGACGGTTCCCTGAGTCATTGCTGCTCCTTACAGGGGCTGGGTGGGGTCATTCGCACCGTGCGAATACCCGGCCGGTAATGACGCGGCTGCTCCAGCACAACCTGGAGAACGAGCTTCGCGCCCGCGACATCGTTCTCTGCGAGCATGCGACTGGCACAAACACACGAGTAAAACTGCGACCGGCTTCTGGAACCAGGCTACCGCCGGAATCATTCCGGCTCGCGTGCACAGACCCACTGGAGTGGTTTTCGGGCGGGCCCGGGACCGGATCCGTTCGGGTGGTCCCCGTCGCTCTCCTCACCGGGTGAACGCGGCGACGGGACACCGGCCGGCCGGCCGCGGGCCGACGCACGTCGGGAACCGTGCCGGGTCGTCGGGGCGGCGCCGGGCTAAGCGCATTCCGGTGGGCCGGCGCCCCGCCCCGGTCCGCCCCGGCGGTGGAGGGGACGCCGCCCGGCGGCCTCCGTTCGGCTCAGTCCTGCTTTCCGCGCCCGGCGAGCATGTCGCGCAGGCGGTCGACCATGCCCGTGCCGGGCGTGAGGGTGCCGTTCGCGGGCGGGGCGTCCGGCGCGGACGGGTGCGGACGGGCGGGGGCGCGCTTCTTGGCCGAGCGGACCCTCTCGCCGAGGTCCTCCAGCGCGGCGGTGGAGCAGACCTCGGCCAGCAGGGGGAACAGCCGGCTCTCCTCGTCGTCGGCGTGCGCCCTGGCGGAGTTCCTGAGTGCCGCGATCAGCTCGTCGAAGCGTCCGTCGCCGGGCCGGCGGTCCTCCAGTTCCCTCAGCATGCGCTCGACCTCGCCGTGCTCGGCGATCTCCTCGTCGGCGAGGTCGTCCCCGTCGTCGACGTACCGGCGCACCGTCGGGTACAGGTACTGCTCCTCGGTCACCGAGTGGCGGACGAGTTCCACGGTGATCCGGTCCGCGAGTTCGCGCCGCTCCGGGTCGGCCGGCGGCAGCGCTTCGATCCGCGCGAAGAGGGTGTCCACCTCGCGATGGTCAGCGGTCAGTTCCTGGATGACGTCTCCGCCGTGTCCCATGGGTTCTCCACTCCTGGTCGTGCTGCGTCCGGGTGCCGGTCGGCGCTCCCCGGCACGTGCGTCCGCGCCGTCGGCGTCCTGCGGTCGGTGCGGGAACGGCCGCTGCGTCCCGCCCGCGCGGCACCCAGGACCTATGCCTCCCCCGCGCGCTCCCCCTGCCTCGCGATGCCCCGCCCCTTCACTCCGGCGGCCGACAGGCTCGTTCGCGGCCGGTGCCCGCGGCGGCTGGGCCGGGGTGCGGGTCCGCCGTCCGTGCAGCCGCCTCGGGCCGCTGAGGTCCGTGGCGGCCCGAGGCGCCTCCGCCCGGCGTCCGCTCGACGGGGCCGGTGCCGACAACAGCGGGGTACGCCTGATCATCCACGTCCGCGCCGACGTCGCCACGGCCACCGCACCGACCACGGCGGCAGGAGGGTTCCGGTCGGGCCGACGTCGTCCGGCGGCCGGGGCGGCCCGCCAGCCCTCTTCACCCGTGGTGTGCGGAGCGGGATCCCTGGCGGTGCCTCGTGCCCCGTGCCCCGGCCCCGACGGTTCCGCGGCACCAGGACGAGGCCGGCCGCCGCCAGAACGGCCGGGAACCCTTCGAGGAGCGCGGGCAGGAGCCCTGTGGTCCGCCGGCGACCGGGTGCCCGCCCCGTCCCGCGGCACACGACCGGGGCCTTCCCCGCGTCGTAGGTCGAGTCCTTCGTGGTCCGTGTCCTCGCCGGCCACCCGGTTGACGAACACGGTGCCCGCGTCCCCGGCGCGAGGCCCGCACGGCGGCGGGGTCAGGGGGTGCGGTCACGGCCAGGACGGTGACGGTGGCGGCAGAGAGGAAGGTTCGTCCGTCCACAGCGTCCCTCCGGGCGGGGAGGGGTGGCCGGCGCACGACCGCCGGGTGACGGGGGGAGGGGGCCGGCCGAGTGCCGGGGGCACGGCCGGCCCCGGCTCCACGGAGGGCGGACCCCGGCTCAGGCGGCCTCGGCGGCCATCGCCGCCGTGTCCAGGACGTGCTCTCCCGGTCCGAGGGCCACCGGGAGGCGGCCGGGCAGTTCGGCGGTGGCCGTGCAGCCTTCCGGGACCGTGATGCGGGCCGTCATCCCGGTGGCTGTCAGTTCCCAGGACAGCGACACCGTTCCGTACGGCGATTCGTGGCGGGTGCGGGCCCAGGTGATGCCGCCGCCCGGACGGGGGCGGAAGGCGATGGTCCGGTAGCCGGGAGCGGTGGCGGTGATGCCGCCGACGACGCGGTGCAGCCAGTCGGCGACGGCGCCCAGGGCGTAGTGGTTGAAGGACGTCATGCCGCCGGGGTTGAGGGTGCCGTCGGGGCGGAGGCCGTCCCAGCGTTCCCAGACGGTCGTCGCCCCCCGGGTGACCGGGTAGAGCCACGACGGGCACTCGGTCTGGGTGAGCAGCCGGTAGGCGACGTCGAGGTGGCCGTTCTCGGCGAGGGCGTCGCAGATCAGTGGCGTCCCCACGAAGCCGGTCGCGATGCGGGCGTCGTCCTCGGCCACGAGCTGGGCCAGGCGATCGGCGGCCTGCTGCCGGCGGCGCGGGGTCAGCAGGCCGAAAGCGAGGGCGAGGGCGTAGGCGGTGGCGCTGTCGCTCGTCATGCGGCCGGAGGGCAGGACGTAGCGGCGCCGGAACGCTCCGGCGACCTCGTCGGCGAGCGCCGTGTACCGCGCGGCGTCCGCCGTGTTCCCCAACTCGGATGCGGCCAGGGCGAGATGCCGGGCGGAATGGGCGAAGTAGGCGGTGGCCACGAGGTAGCGGTCGGTGCGTCCCGCCGCCGGGTCGTCGGGCGGCGCGGCCGGGTCGAGCCAGTCGCCCAGCTGAACGCCGGTGTCCCACAGGCGGGTCGGGCCGGCGAGGCGTTCCACGAGACCGACCCACGCCTTGGCCATGGGGTAGTGGCGGCGCAGGAGTTCCACGTCGCCGAAGCGCCGGAACAGCGTCCAGGGGGTGAGGGTGGCGACGTCCCCCCACGCCGCTCCCGGGTGGATCGGCGTCCACATCGGCTCGCCGGGGATGACGGGGACGTACCAGGGGACGGTGCCGTCGGGAAGCTGTTCCAGGCCGACGTCGGTGAGCCAGGAGTCGAGCAGGCCGACGCAGTCGTAGAGGTAGCTCGCGGTGGGGGCGAAGACCTGGATGTCGCCGGTCCAGCCGAGGCGTTCGTCGCGCTGGGGGCAGTCGGTGGGCAGGTCGACGAAGTTGCCGCGCATGCTCCACACGACGTTCTCGTGCAGGCGGTCGACCAGGGGGTCGCTGCACTCGAACCAGCCGGTGCGGCGCATGTCGGTGTGGTACACCCGGGCGGTCACCGCGTCGGCGGTCAGCTCCCCCGGCCAGCCGGTGACCTCGGCGTGGCGGAAGCCGTGCAGGGTGAAACGGGGTTCCCAGGTGAGTGGGCCCCGGCCGGAAAGAGTCAGGGTGTCGACGGAGGTCGCCTCGCGCAGCGGCCGGGTGGCGAGTTCGCCGTCCTGGAGGATCTCGGCGTGGCGGAGGGTGATGACGGTGCCGGCCGGGCCGTCGACGGTGAGGTGGAGGCGGCCGACCAGGTTCTGGCCGAAGTCGAGCAGGTGACGGCCGTCGGCGGTGCGGGTGACGGTGACCGGGGTGATCTCCCCGGTGCAGCGCACCGGTGGTCCCAGGGGGGCGACGAGGGTGCGGGGGTCGCGGTTCCCCACGGCGACCGGGGTGCCGTTCCATCCGCTCTGCGGGGTGGCCCAGTGGGGGTCGTGGAGGCGGGCGTCGAAGGTCTCGCCCTCGTAGAGGCCGCTGGTGAGGATCGGTCCGGGGGCGGCGCTCCAGGTCCCGTCGGTGGCGATGACCGTGGTCGTGCCGTCGTCGTGGGTCACCTCGAGCTGGGCGATGAGCGACTGATCGGTGCCGTAGATGTTGCGGGTGCCGCCGTCGAAGCCGTACTTGCCGCGGTACCAGCCGTCGCCGAGCCAGGCGCCGACGGTGTTCGCGCCCTCGGTGAGGTGGGCGGTGACGTCGTGGGTGCGGTAGCGGAGGCGGTGCGGGTAGACCGTCCAGCCGGGGGCGAGGATCTCGTCGCCGACCCGGCGTCCGTTGATCTCCACCTCGTACAGGCCGTGCGCCGTGACGTACAGGCGGGCGCGCACGACGGGCCGGTCGAGACGGAAGTCCCTGCGGACGCGGGCCGGACGGCGCATCGCCTCCGGGTCCTCGTCCCAGCCGGCGCCCACCGGTACCGCCTGCCAGTCGCCGGGTTCCAGGAGTCCCGCCTCGACGGCGCTCGGCTCGCTCCACGCCGTCGGCCCACCGGCGGCCGGGGTCCAGACGCGGACCCGGACCGTCGCGCGTTCCCGTGCGGACAGCGGCCTGCCGGGCCAGGTCACGAGCACCTGGCCGGGGCCGGCGATCCGGCCGGTGCGGTCGACGTGCCCGGCGCGGGCGACCTCCAGTTCGTACGCCTGCTGGGGACCGGTACCGGGTGGCAGGGTCCAGGACAGGCGGGGGGCGGGGACGCCGATGCCGAGGCCGTCCGGGAGGTGTTCGAAGGACACCGGGGAGGGCTGAGGGGGGAGCAAGGGAAACCTTTCGTCACATGCGGGAGCGGGCGGAACACGGGTGGGGGTCAGCCCTTGACCGCTCCGGAGGTGAGGCCCTTCATGACCTTCTGGTTGAGGAAGAGGTAGATCAGGAGGGTGCCGAAGACGTTGATGCAGACGGCGGCGAACAGCGGGCCGTACCGGGTGGCGCCGAAGTCACCGGTGAAGTTGAGCAGGCCGACCTGGACGGTGCGCAGGTCCTGGCCGTTGGTGAAGGTCAGCGCGATGAGCAGGTCGTTCCAGATGAAGAAGAACTGCACGAGGCCGACGGTGAGCAGGGCGTTGCGGACCAGAGGGACGCTGATGGTCCAGAAGGCGCGCAGGATGCCGGCGCCGTCGACGGTGGCGGCCTCGAACAGCTCCCGGGGGACACCGCGGTAGTAGGTGGCCATCATGAAGACGGTCAGCGGCAGGCCGGTGCCGGTGTAGGTGAGGATCAGCGGCCACAGGGTGCCGGACAGGCCGGTCTGGAAGTAGACGGTGAACAGCGGCAGCAGGATCATCTGCGGCGGGACCATCATCCCGGTGAGGAAGACCAGCAGGGTGAGGCCGCGGCCCTTCCACACCATGATCTGCAGGGCGAACCCGGCGGCGGTGCCCAGCAGCAGCATCAGGGCGAGGGCCGGGACGACGGCGAGCAGGCTGTTCCGGACGTACAGGCCGATGTGTCCGGTGGTCCACGCCTCGGTGTAGTTGGCCCACTGCCAGGTGGTGGGCAGGCTCCAGGTGGAGTTGTTCAGGTAGTCGTCGTTGGACTTGAGCGAGGTCAGGAACATCCAGACCAGCGGGTAGATCTCGACGACCAGCAGCAGCGCGACGACGAGCTTCACCCGGAGCCGGTTGCCACGGGTACGCGGGGCCCTCGCCGGCGGGGTGCTCGTGTCCCTCGCGGTGGTCTTCACGGCGGTGTCGATGGTGGCCATGGTGATCAGCCCTCCGTGAGGTCGCGCCGCGAGACGCGGTGGACGACCAGGCTCACCAGCAGGCACACGACGGTCAGCAGCAGGGCGATGGCGCTGCCGTAGCCGTAGTCGCCGTAGGTGAACGACGTCTGGAACATGTACAGGGTCAGCGGGGTGGTGCCGTTGCCGGGGCCGCCGCCCGTCAGGGCGACGACGGAGTCGAAGACCTTGAGGGTGCCGTTGATGCTGAAGACGAGGGACGACATCAGCACGGGCAGGGACAGGGGCAGGACGATGTGGCGGATCAGGCGCGGGCCCGTGGCCCCGTCGAGGCGGGCCGATTCGAGGACCTCGTCGGGGATGTCGACCAGGCCGGCGAAGAGCAGGACGGCGTAGAAGCCCATGGAGCGCCAGACGTCCATGCCGGCCAGGACCCAGAAGGCGCTGCCCGCGCTGCCGAAGAAGTCGATCGGGTCGATGCCGACCGCGCCCAGCAGCGAGTTGACCGGTCCGGTCTGCGGGGCCACCTGGAAGAGCTTCTGGAACAGCAGGCCCACGGCGACGGTCGGCAGGACCACGGGGAAGAACACCAGGGTGCGGATCAGCGCGGAGGCGCGCCTGAGGAAGAAGACGTAGAGCAGGGCCAGCAGATAGCCGGCGACGACCTGGCCGAGGGTGACGACGACGGCGTACTTCAGGGTGAACCGGAGGGAGTCGCGGACGGCGGGATCGTCGAGGAGGCGGGAGAAGTTGGCGACGCCGTTGCCGGTGAAGCCGTCGATGGAGCTGCCCCGGGTGAAGGAGTACCCGAGCGACCACACCATCGGGACCAGCATGATCAGGGAGTAGACGAGGAGGGCGGGACCGAGGAGGATCGCGATCGCCCTGCGGTCACCGAGTACGCGGTGCATGGGTGGTGTCCACTTCGTTTCCGTTGAAGAGGCCTGCCGGACGGGGCCGGGGGCGGCTCACGCGGGGTGCGCGAGGAGGCCGGTGGGCCGCCCCCGGGCGGTCAGCGGGTGCTCAGCGCGTCCTGGACGGTCCGCATGAACTGCTGCGGACTCATGCTGCCGTTGACCAGGCCGGCCGCGTTGGTCTGGCTGACGGTGGTGGCCTTGGTGCTGAACAGGGCCTCGAACCACAGGACGTTCTGTTTCGAGGTGCTGATGGTGTCGCGGACCTGGGTGGTGACCGCGTTGGCGTCCTTCACCTCGGCGTTGACCTTGAAGCCGGAGATGGAGCCGTGGTCCTTCAGCGCGGTGCTGCCGTAGTTCTTGGCGATGCAGGAGACCCAGTCGCCGGTCTTGTCGTCGAAGGACCTGGCGGCGAGGGTGATGCCGAGGCCGACGTTGGAGGGGTACTGGTCGATCGCGCCCTTGCCGCCGGAGACGGCCGGGAAGGGCATGAAGCCGACGTTCTCGGCGCCGACCTTGTCCTGTTCGCCGTCGGCGATGTTCGCCAGCGCCCAGCTGCCCATGTAGAACATGGCGGCCTTGCCGGTGAGGAACTGGTTCATCGCGGTGTCGTAGTCGATGGAGCCGACGCCCTTGCCGAAGTAGCCCTTCCTGCCGAGGGCGGCGATCTCCTCGGCGGCCTTCACATACTGCGGGTCGGTCAGCTTCGCCTTGCCGTCGGCGACGTCCTGCAGGGCGTACGGCCCCAGGCTGCGGTAGAGGTAGCCGCTGATCAGGCGGGTGAGCGGCCAGCCCTGCTGACCGGAGGCGGAGAACGGCTGGATGCCCTTCGCCTCCAGCTTCGCCGCGGCCGAGACCAGTTCGGCCCAGGTGCCGGGGGCCTTCAACCCGTTGTCGGCGAAGAGCTTCTTGTTGTAGAAGATCCCCTCGATGTTGTACTCGTACGGCAGGACCCGCAGCTTGCCGCCGTACAGGGCCTTGACCGTGGAGACCGCGGCCGGTTCCAGCTGGAGGTACACGCCGCGGCCCTTGAGCTCCTGCTCCAGGTCGGCGATCTTGCCGGACTCGGCCAACTGCTGGGTGAGCGCCGGGGCGTTGCCCGCCGCGAACTGCACCGGCAGCGCGTTCTGGCCGGCCAGCAGCTGCAGCTTCTGGTCCAGGCTCGCCTGGGGAACGGTCTCCACCTTCAGCGGCAGTGCGGCGTTCGCCGTCTTGCAGGCTCCCTCGGACAGGGTCTCCAGTGCCGTCCTGACGGTGGTGTTCTCGGTGACGCTCAGGTAGCCGAAGTCCTGGGGCGCGGCCGAGGAACCAGCGCCGCTGCCGCCGCAGGCGGTGACGAGCAGCGCCAGTGAGGCGGTGCCGGCGAACAAGGGCAGGCGCGCACGGCGGGCACGGCCGGCACGGCCGGCACGGGGCATGCGAGGGGGCACGGAGGACTCCCGGAGGTCTCTGGGAAAAGCGCGGAGTGGGGAAGCGGCGCCACGGGCGAGGAACGAGGCCCGGCGCGCTACGAGAAGAGAATGTGTAAAACGTTCTCCACAGCGAGTGGGCAACACCCTGCACCGCTCCCCCCGTTCCGTCAAGACACGGCCCGGTAACACCTCGGACATCTGTGAAACACTTGACGAGCACCGGGGCTTACCGTGTAGACCGTTACACCTACACACGAGAGAACCGGAGCACCGTCGATGGACCGGGCCGCGACCCCCAGGAACCGACGCACGACCATCACCGACGTCGCCCGGCACGCCGGTGTGTCCACCGCCGCCGTGTCCAAGGTGCTGCGCAACGCCTACGGCGTGAGCCCCGCCATGCAGGAGAAGGTCAGGGCCGCCATCGCCGAACTCGGCTACCGCCCGCACGCGGCGGCCCGCGGCATGCGCGGCCGGACGTACACGATCGGCGTGCTGCTGGACAACGTCCGCAACGCGTTCTTCGCGGACATCCTCGACGGCATCCGGGACGAACTCCGCCGGACCGAGTACACCGTGCTGATCGGCGCGGCCGGATTCGACCCGGCGGAACAGTCGAAGACCGTCCGCGCCATGGAGGACCGCCAGATGGACGGGCTGATCCTCATCGCGCCGGGGACCCCGCGGGACGAGGTGCTGACCACGGCGGCGTCGGTCCCGACCGTCGTCATCGGCCACCACGACGGCGCCGACACCCATGACTCGGTCGTGGACGCCGACGACGTCGGAGCCGGCCTGGTCGTCGACCACCTGGTCTCGCTGGGCCACCGCGACATCGCCCTGGTGTCGGCCCCCGGCACCAGGGCCAACCGCTGGCGGCGCACTCCCGAGATCGTGCTGCGGGACGGCTACCTGGCGGCCATGGAGCGGCACGGCGTGGCGGACCGCGTGCGCGTCCACCACGCCGCGTACTCCGACGAGGGCGGCTTCAAGGCGGGCATGACCCTGCTGACGGCCGACCGTCCGCCGACCGCCGTCATGACCGGCGCCGACGTGGCCGCCCTGGGCATCTACCGCGCCGCCCACGAACTCGGCCTGCGCATCCCGGACGACCTCTCGCTCGTCGGCTACAACAACACCGCCCTCGCGGCCCTGGCCCCCGTCCAGCTGACCAGCGTCGACCAGGCCGGACACACCATGGGCTCCACCGCCGCCCGCATGCTCGTCGAACGGGTGGAGAGCAAGCGCGACAGAGCCGTGCGGACGACGATGACGCCCCGCCTGGTGGTACGCGGCAGCACCTCGGCGCCGTGGGCCCGCTGAGCCGGGGACCGGTGCCGTCCGGTGTCGTGCGGCAGAGCCCCGGCGCCGCGGGCGGATGCGGTCGTGGCGCCGGGACGGTCCGGAGGGTCAGGGCCGCTCCGGGGCGCCGTGGGGCAGGGGTGCCCCGCCGCGGCGGGTGAGGGGCAGCAGGACCCCCGCCGGCAGCAGGGTGGCCAGGCCGAGGAGCCCCACGGCCGGCGCCGGCCCGCCGAGGGCTCCCTCGCCGCCGAGGAGGACGAGGGGGCAGGCGAACCCGCCGAGGAAGAACGCCGACGTCCACAGACCGGTGCCGCGGCCGCGGCCGGCGAAGTCGAGCCGGGACATGGCCGGCGTCAGCAGGGACGGCAGCAGGCAGACAGCTGCCGGCCATCAGCGGCGTGGCCGGCAGCTTCCCCCCGGCCTGCGGGGAGTCCTCCCGGTCGAGGGCGGTCGGGACGGCGGGAGCGGGCATGGCGGCACTCCAGGGCGCGAGGCGGGAGAGGGGGACGTCCCGTGGCGGTCGGGTCCTTCCGCGGAGGACGCCGGCGCACGGGCGCGTGATGTGCCACGACCATGCGTTCCGGGGGACGCTCTGCCAAGTCCCGGTGTGATCCGGTTTTCGGATGCCCTCGATCCATCACGTGGATACCCGGCGGACCGGGCGGCCGGACGCTCCGTCCGGGAGCGCCTCGCGAACCTCCTCGCGCGCCGCGCCGTCCGCCCATCCCGCGGACCGCACCACTCGCCCCTCGCCGGTGTCCCGCCCCGCACCGCCGTCCGCCCCCGCCGGCGACGCGCCCCACCCGTCAGGACGGGACGAGCCGCCCCACCCGTCAGGACGGGACCGGTTCCTCCGGGACGTCCGCGAGACGCCTGCCGACCCGCGCGGCCGTCTCCCGGAGCCAGATGTGGGCCGCGTCGTGCGTGTGCACCGGGTGCCACCACAGGGCCTCCTGCAGGGGCACGGCCTCGTAGGGCGGTTCCAGCACGCGGACGGCGGCGATCGGTGCGAGCAGGCCGGCGAGGCGTGCCTGGACGAGGGCGATGCGCCGGGTGCCGGCCACCAGGAGCGGCAGGAGCTGGAAGCTGTCGACGGAGACCTCCACCCGTGGCTCGATGCCGAGCATGCCGAGCTGGCGGACGGCCGGGGCGTCGTAGGTGCGCTGGTAGGTGACCCAGGGCAGTCGCGCCAGGTCCCGGCGGGTGAGGCGGTCGTCGACGCTCGGGTGGTCGTCCGCGACGAGGAAGACCCAGCGGTCCTGGTAGAGGTCGGTGGCGGGGAAGTCGCTGATCACGCCGTGCGGCATGAACAGGCCGTCGGTGGCGCTCAGCAGGGTCGCGGTGTCGTCGACGACGGTGGGCGGGGTCTGCGCGAAGCGCAGGCGGATGCCGGGGGCCTCCTCGTGCACCACGCGGGCGAGTTCGGTGCCGAAGACGGCGACTGCGTAGTCGGAGGCGACCAGTGTGAACTCGCGGCTCTCCTTGGACGGGTCGAAGTCGGCCTGGCTGGCGAAGAGGCGTTCCAGCACGTCGTAGGCGGTGGAGGTGCGGTCGAGCAGGACCTGGGCGAGGGCGGTGAGTTCGTAGTGGCCGCCGACCCGGGCGAGCAGGTCGTCGTCGAAGTGGCGGCGCAGCCGGGCCAGGGCGGCGCTCATGGCGGGCTGGCTGAGGCCGATGCGCTGCCCGGCCCGGGTGACGTTGCGTTCCTCCAGCAGTGCGCGCAGGGCGACGACGAGGTTGAGGTCCAGGCGGGCCAGGTTCACGGGGCTTTCCCTTGCTCACGGTGTGCTGTACGGCCCCGACCAGCGTGAATTCATCACGTGGATGCCGGTCATCCACAGAATCTATTTCCCTGATCGTGAGGGGCGGGTCCAGATTAGTCGCACCGCAATCAGGAGGACATGTCCGTGAAACCCGAACCCGTCTCCGCGCTCTTCGCCGGACCGTTCGCCCTCGCCACGCTGTCGGCCCCGGACGGCCCGGCCTTCCCCGCCCTCGTCACCCCGGAGGCCCGGGTGGTCGACCTGCGCTCCGCCCTCGGCGGGGGTCCGCCGGACGTGCGCGCTCTGCTGGAGGACTGGGACGCCGTCCTGCCGCGGCTGCACGCGCTGGCCGCGCGGGACGGCATCGCCCGCGAGCCGCTGGCGGACTTCCGCGTGCACGCCCCCGTCGAGCCGCGCCAGGTGTTCCAGTCGGGAGCCAACTACCGGCAGCACGTCATCGATCTGCACGTCGCCCACCGGGCACCGGGTGACGACCGGCCCGAGGAGGAGCGCCGCGCCGAGGCCGCGGAGATCATGGACCGGCGGGCCGCCGAGGACCTGCCGTACGTGTTCCTCGGCCTGCCGAGCGCGATCACCGGCCCCTACGACGACGTCGTCCTTCCCGCGTGGGCCGAACAGCCCGACTGGGAGCTGGAGCTGGCGGCCGTGATCGGCCGGCCCGCCCACCGGGTGTCCGTGGCGGAGGCCCTGGAGCACGTCGCCGGGTACACGATCGCCAACGACCTCACCGACCGCGCCACGGTCTTCCGCCGCGACATGCCGCAGATCGGCACCGACTGGCTGCGCAGCAAGAACGCCCCCGGCTTCACCCCGCTCGGCCCCTGGATCGTGCCCTCCGGGTCGGTCGCGGACCCCGGCGACCTGCGGCTGACGCTGAAGCTGAACGGCGAGACGATGCAGGACGAGTCCACCGAGGACATGATCTTCGACGTGGCCCGGATGGTGTCGTACGCCTCCCGGAGCGCCCGGCTGCTCCCCGGCGACCTGGTGCTGACCGGGTCCCCGGCCGGGAACGGCATGCACCGGGGCCGGCTGCTGCGCGACGGCGACGTGATGGAGGGGACGGTCACCGGGCTCGGCACGCAGCGCACCCGCTGTGTCGCGGAGGGCGCCGCGTGAACCGCGACGACCCCGAGGGCGCGATCGCCGGGGCCGCGAAGGCGTGCTCGAACTGGGGCCGTTGGGGCGCGGACGACGTGCTCGGCACGCTGAACTTCCTCGACGAGGCCAAGCGCCGCGAGGGCGCCGCGCTCGTGCGGCGGGGCGTGAGCTTCTCCCTCTCCCAGCGCTTCGACATGAACGGCCCGCAGAAGGGCTGGCGGCGGCGCACCAACCCGGTGCACACCATGCTGGACACCGGCACCGACGCGGCGCTCGGCAACCAGGGCTTCCCGCACGGCATCGGCGGCGCCGACGACGTGATCGCGATGCCGCTGCAGTGCTCCACCCAGTGGGACGGCCTGGGGCACATCTTCGACCACGGCAGGGCGTGGAACGGACGGGCGGCCGAGAAGGTCGTCACCTCCGACGGCGACCTCGTCACCGGCATCGAGCACATGGCGCCGCACGTCGCCGGACGCGGTGTGCTGCTCGACGTGGGCCGGGTCGTGGGCGCGGACGGGGAGCTGCCCGACGGCTTCGCGATCACCGAGGAGCACCTGCGCGCGACCGCCGAGGCCCACGGGGTGGCCGTCGGGCGCGGTGACATCGTGCTGGTGCGCACCGGGCAGCTGGCGCGGGTCCGCCGCGACGGGTGGGGCGACTACGCCGGCGGTCCCGCGCCCGGTCTGTCGTTCACCACGGCCGGCTGGCTGCACGGCAGCGAGATCGCCGCGATCGCCACCGACACCTGGGGCTTCGAGGTCCGGCCCAACGAGTTCACGCACGCCTTCCAGCCCCTGCACCAGGTCGTCATCCCCCACACGGGCCTGCTGATCGGCGAGATGTGGGACCTCGACGCCCTCGCCGCGGACTGCGCCGACGACGGTGTCCACGAGTTCTGGCTCACCGCGGCGCCGCTGCCCATCACCGGCGCCGTCGGCTCCCCCGTCAATCCGATCGCCGTCAAGTAAGCAGAGGAACAAGGGAGTTCCCCATGAACCAAGCCCGTACGGTCCTCGTCGTCGGCGGCGGCGCGGCCGGCAACGCCGTGACGATCCTGCTGCGCCGGGCCGGCCTCGCCGTGGACCTGGTCGAGGCCAGGGACGACTGGAACGCCACCGCCGGCTCCGGCATCACCCTCCAGGGCAACGCCCTGCGGGTGCTGCGCGAACTCGGCGTGTGGGAGCGGGTCGAGGCGTCCGGCTTCGGATTCGGCTCCGTCGGCATCACCGCCCCCGACGGCACCGTCCTGCACGTCGCCCACGACATCCGCACCGGCGGCGACGACCTGCCCGCCACCGTCGGCATGCAGCGCCCCCGACTCCAGCAGATCCTCATCGACGCCGTGCGCGCGAGCGGTGCGTCGGTCCGGCTCGGCACCACCGCCGAGATCCTCGACCAGGACGCCGACGGCGTCCTGGTCCGCCTCGGCGACGGCACCGAGACCCGCTACGACCTGGTGATCGCCGCCGACGGCCTCGGCTCCGCCACCCGCGCCGCGCTCGGCATCACCGACAAGCCCGAGCCCACCGGCATGGCCATCTGGCGCGTCGCCGCCCCCCGCCCCGCCGGCGTGGTCCGCACCGACCTCGCCTACGGCGGCCCGGCCTACATCGCCGGCTACTGCCCCACCGGCGAGGACACCCTGTACGCCTACGTCGTCGAGGCCCACCGCGACCGCGCCTCGATACCGGCCGGGTCGTACGCCGACGAGATGCGGCGCCTGGCCTCGGCGTACGGCGGCTTCTGGCCGGAGATCACCCGGCACGTCACCGACCCGGCGAAGGTCAACTACACCTGGTTCGACCGGCTGCTGGTCGAGGGCTCCTGGCACCGCGGCCGGGTCGTCCTGGTGGGCGACGCCGCGCACTGCTGCCCGCCCACGCTCGCCCAGGGCGCGGCGCTGTCCCTGGAGGACGCCTGGGTCCTCGCGCAGCTGCTGACCGGGTCCGACACCTGGGACGACGCGCTGTTCCGGGCGTACCACGAACGGCGGATCACCCGGGTGCGTCCGGTCGTCGAGGCGTCCGTGCAGATCGGGCGGTGGCAGCTCGACGGGGTGCGCGACGCCGACGTGCCCGGCCTGATGGGCCGGACCATGACCATGCTCAGGGAGCTTCCGTGACCGGCCCCACGCCTCGCGGGGACGTGACGCCCGCCCCCGCCCCGGCCGACGGGCCCGCCCCCGTCCCGACCGTGGACGTGCACGCCCACGTCCTGCTGCCCGAGGTCGACGCGCTCGTGGCCGGGCTGCCCGGCCACGCCGCGGCCCGGGAGCTCGACGCCCGGCGCAACGGCCCCGCCGCCCTCGCCGTCAACGGGCCCATGGTCCGCGAGCGCGTCCCGCGGATGACCGACGTCTCCGTACGCCTGGCCGCGATGGACGCCCAGGGCGTGGACGTGCAACTGGTGAGCCCCTCCCCCTCGCACTACCACTACTGGGCGGACGAGGAGACGGCCGAGAAGGTGTACCGGGTCGCCGGCGAGGCGACGGCCGCGCACTGTTCGGCCGCCCCGGACCGGCTGCGCGGACTCGGACTCGTCCCCCTCCAGCACCCGGACCTGGCGGTGCGCGCCCTGGACCACGCCCTGGAACGGGGTCTGGCCGGCGTGGAGATCTCCAGCCACGCCCCCGGGCGCGAACTGTCCGACCCCGCCTACGAACCCTTCTGGGCCCGGGCCGGGGAGACCGGCGCGATCGTCTTCCTGCACCCCTTCGGCTGCACGCTCGACGAGCGGCTGGACCGCTGGTACCTGTCCAACACCGTCGGACAGCCCGCCGAGAACGCCGTCGCGCTCTCGCACCTGATCTTCTCCGGGGTGCTGGACCGGCACCCCGCGCTGAAGCTGCTCGCCGCGCACGGCGGGGGTTACCTGCCCACCCACATCGGGCGCGCCGACCACGCCTGGTCGGCCCGCTCCGACGCGGGCGCCGGCTGCGCGCACCCGCCCAGCAGTTACCTCCGGCGGCTGTACTTCGACTCCCTCGTCCACGACCCGCACGTGCTGCGGGAGCTGGTCCGCGTCGCCGGGGCCGACCGGGTGCTGCTCGGCTCCGACTTCCCCTTCGACATGGGCACCGAGGACCCGGTCGGCGCCCTGCGCGCCGCCGGTCTCCCCGATGCCGACTTCCACGCCGTACGGGGCGGCAACGCCGCCGCCCTCCTCCGCAAGGACTGACACCATGCGCCTGCTCACCCACCTGCGGCACGTCGACCTCGCCGTGCCCGACTACGACAAGCAGCTCGACTTCTACGCCGGCGTCTGGGGCCTGACCAAGGTCGCCGAGGACTCCGGCATCTCCTTCCTGGCCGCCGAGGGCTCGCCCGAGCAGTACGTCGTCCGGCTGCGCAAGGCCGCCGAGAAGCGCCTGGACCTCGTCTCCTACGGCGCCGCGTCCGCCGCCGACGTCGACACCCTCGCCGAGCGACTGCTCGCGGGCGGCGTGCAGCTGATCTCCCGGCCGGGCACGGTGGACACCCCCGGCGGCGGTTACGGCTTCCGCTTCTTCGACGTCGACGGCCGCACCGTCGAGGTCTCCGCCGACGTCCGGGTACGGCGGCACCGCAAGATCGAGGAGAAGGAGTCGATCCCGGTCAAGCTGAGCCACGTCGTCCTCAACTCCCCCGACCTGGACCGGACCCGTCGGTGGTACGAGCGCCACCTCGGCTTCGCGCTCTCGGACACGCTCAGCTCGCCGCACATGGGCGAGGTCATGCACTTCATGCGGATCAGCGACCAGCACCACTCGATGGCGATCGCCAAGGGACCGCACACCTCCCTGCACCACGTCTCCTTCGAGATGCGCGGCATCGACGAGTACATGCGCGGTTCCGGCCGGGTGATGCGCGCCGGGTTCCGGAAGATCTGGGGCCCGGGCCGGCACATGGCGGGCGACAACACCTTCACCTACTTCCTCGACCCGCACGGCAACACCGTCGAGTACACCACCGAGCTGGAGTGCCTCGACGAGGACACCTGGCACCCGCACGTCTACGACTTCTCCCGGCCCGAGGTCACCGACCAGTGGGGCACCGCCAACCCGATGAACGAACTGATCGCCAAGGAGTCCTTCAACGACCCCGACCGCGGTGTGTTCGTCGCCCCGCCGGTCTGACCCCGATCCCGCTCCCCCAGGAGTCGTCCCATGCGTTTCGCCGCATACGAACACCAGCACCGCCACCGGGTGGCCGTCGTGGAGGACGACGGCACCCTCCTCCCGCTGCCCGGCGTCACCTCGCTCACCGATCTGCTCGCCGGGACCGGCGGCCTGCCCGCCCTGCTCGCCGCCGGTGCCGCCGCCCTCGACGTGCCGCCCGGCCCCCATGTCTCCGACGTACGGCTGCTGCCTCCCCTGCGGCCCGCGTCGGTACGGGACTTCGTCACCTTCGAGGAACACGTCGAGGGCGTCCGGCGGTCCGTGGACGGCGCCGACGGCGTACCGGAGCAGTGGTACGCGGCACCGACCTTCTACTTCACCAACCCGCACGCGGTGTACGGGCCCGGCGACGGCGTCCCCGTGCCCCCCGGGTCGTCCGTGCTGGACTACGAGCTGGAGGTGGCCGCCGTCGTCGGCCGCGAGGGCCGCGACCTCACGCCCGAGCGGGCCCGCGAGCACATCGTCGGCTACACGGTCCTCAACGACTGGTCCGCGCGCGACCTCCAGGCGGCGGAGATGCGGGTCGGACTCGGCCCCTGCAAGGGCAAGGACACCGCCACCACCCTCGGCCCGTACCTCGTCACCGCCGACGAACTGGAGCCGTACCGGGACCCCGAGGGGTTCCTGCGCCTGGCGCTGACCGCCGAGGTCAACGGCGAGGTGGTCGGCGAGGACCTGCTCTCCCACATGAGCTGGACCTTCGAGGAGATGACCGCCTACGCCTCCCGCGGCACCCGGGTCGTCCCCGGTGACGTCCTCGGTTCCGGGACGTGCGGCAACGGCGGCTGCCTCGCCGAACTGTGGGGCCGGCGGGGCGAGCGGACACCGCCGCCGCTGAAGCCCGGCGACACCGTCACCCTCACCGTCGAGGGCGTCGGCACGCTCACCAACACCGTCGTCGCGGGGGCCGAGCCCGTGCCGCTGCCGCGCGGCAGGCGTCGTGGCCGGGAGCGGCCGTGAGCGCTGCGCGCGCCGGGCGGTGTGCCGGAGATCCTGATCCGCGCCCTGTACGCGCAGGGCGCCACCGGGCTCCGGGGCGCGCCGGACGGGCCCCGGAGCCCGCCGGCACGGCGGCGATGAGCGTGCGCTCCCGGCGCGGCCGCTCAGGTGTTCCCCGGCCCGCCGATCGGGGTCCGCGAACAGCGCGGTCCGCCGGGGCAGCACCTCGCGGGCGGCCGACGTCCCGTCGTCCGGGACGGCGGAAGCGGGCGGGACGACGGGAACGGGCGGGACGGCGGGACCGGGCCGACGGCGGGCGCGGCAGCCCGGCGGTTCGGCCCGGTGGGCGAAAGTCGGGCGAGCCGACGTCGACCAGACCCTGTTCCGCGCGCCTACCGGCCGGTATACAAGCGATGTTGGACCTGTGGGACAGGAACGTGTCCGGTTGCCGCGGTGTCGCGATCCTCCGTGTGCTCCGACGGCCGGTCCGGTACGGCGGGCCGACCGGGCCTCGAGGAAGGGGCACGATGAACCATCACACGCGTCCGGGCGACGCCCTCGCACGACGGCGCCGCCGCACCACGGCGCTGGGCGCGGCGCTGAGCAGCTGCGCGCTCGTCGCCGGTGTCGGCACCTCGGCTTCCGCTTCGGCCGGGGAACGGCACTCCCCCCGCCCCGTGGACTACGTGGCGCTCGGCGACTCGTACACGTCGGGTCCGCTGATTCCGCGCCAGGTCGATGCCGCCTGCGCGCGCTCGGACCACAATTACCCCTCGCTGGTGGCGGCCCGGTACGAGGTCGCCTCGTTCACGGACGTCAGCTGCGGCGGGGCCAAGACCGACGAGATGTGGAAGGCCCAGGGCACCAACGGGCCCCAGCTGGACGCCCTGAACCGGGGCACCGACCTGGTGACGCTGCAGATCGGCGGCAACGACATGGGGTTCGGCTCCATCATCGGCACCTGTGCCGCGCTCGGTTCCACGGACCCGTCCGGCGACCCGTGCCGGCAGCACTACGCGTCCTCCGGGGTCGACCGGCTCACGCTGAACATCCTCGAGACCGCGCCGAAGGTCGCCCGCGTGCTGCGCGCGGTGCACGAGCGGGCGCCGCACGCACGCGTGGTGGTCGTCGGCTATCCCGCGCTCCTGCCCGACGACGGCAGCGGCTGCCACCCCTCGGTCCCCTTCGCCGCGAAGGACTTCCCCTACCTCCGGGACACGGGCAAGCGCCTGAACCGGATGCTGCGCCTGGTGACGTGGCTGAACCGGGCCGAGTTCGTCGACACCTACGGTCCGTCCGTCGGGCACGACATGTGCAAGGCGCCGGCCGACCGCTGGATCGAACCGCTCCGGCCCGCCGCGCCCGCCGCCCCCGCGCACCCCAACGCCAAGGGCATGGAGATCATGGCGAGCGCCGTCCTGGAACGCCTGGGCAAGAGGGCCGGCCACCGCTGACCGGCCGGGTTCCCCGCCCCGCCCCGGCAAGGGCCCCGGCGGGCGGGGAACGCGGGGCGCGGCCGGCCCCGTGCGGGATGTCCCCCTCGTCCCGCAGGACCCGGCCAGGACGTGCGCACGGTGCGAGGGGCCGGGCCGTCGCGCGGCCTCCGGTGGGCACGACGGGACGGACCGGCGCGTCCACCGCCGGTCCGGGCATCGCCCCGCGCCCGGCGAACCGGTTCCCGTCGCCGCCGCGGCCCGTGCGTCCGTCGACGTGGCGGCGCGGCGGCACTCCGGCTATACCGCAGGGTGCAGTCGACGATCCTTCCGAGGAGCGACGCGGTCTCCCGCACGGGTCAGGGACGCTGTCGTGCGGAACGACCGGGAAGACCGCCGGAAGAGGAGAGACCGCGTGGAAGCGACCGTGCCGCCCGACTGGAACGTCGTGGGAGTCCTGGGGGCCGCCCGGGGTGCGCAGGGCGACCCCGGGGGAGCCGTCGGCACCGAGCACCTGCTGGCCGGCCTCGCCGGCACCAGGGGCTCCGTGGGCCGGGCGCTCGCGGCCGAAGGAGCGACCAGGGCCGCGTCGCTGGCGGTGCTGCGGGACCGGACGGGCCGGAGCGGCGTGTGGGACGCCGACGACGACGTGGGGGCGAGCGTGGCCGCCAAGGACGTCCTGGGCGACGACGGCCCGGCGCGCACGCGCTTCACGGGAGCCGCGGCCGAAGCGCTGGCCGCCGCCATGCGGTACGCCCGGCGGGAGGACGCGTCGAGGTTCGGCGCCGAGCATCTGCTGCTGGGACTGCTGGAGAGCGACGACCGTGCCGCGGAGCTGCTGGGCGTGTGCGGTACCTCGCCGCAGGCCGTGCTGGTCCGCCTCGTCGCCGGCGCCGCGGACCGGGAGGACGGCGCCGCGTCCCGGCCGCACGATGGCCACGGCGGTCTCCCCTGCCACGGCCACCACCGTCGGAAGCCCCTCTGGAGGCGGTGCCTGGGCGTACTCGGCGACTTCGTCTGAAGGACGCCGCGACCACCGGTCGGCAGGTGGACGGACAGGCCGCCCGTCATGTCCCGAAGCATGTACGGGACACCCTCACGGCCGGGCCGATCGGCATCGGACACCGGCACCCCTCCGGGCATTCATGCCGACCGAACGGTCATGAACGGGTAATTTCAGCAACCATTTTTCGCCACCTGGCCAAAATCAGCCGCCGCACATGCGCAATAGCGCGACAGTGCGACAGTGCGACACAAAACGGTGTGGCGTGGGTCACCGTTGACCCTTAAACGAGGAGAGAATTAATATCGGCGAGACCGGACACCGAAACGGCGCCCGGCACGGAAATCCCCCTCACTCCCCCGTCCGCCCCGTCCTGACGCAATCTTTTGGAGTTTCGGCGAGCGATGGCCGCACCCGGAAACCCGCACCGGACGGATCCGCCCCGCCCGACTCCACACCCATAAGCCGGCATCGACCTGTGAACACACCTCAGGCCCCGGCCGACGAGGACCCTCGTCGCACCAGAACGCCGATCTCGCCACAGTTGCGGCCCGCAGAGTGAGTCCGCACGACACGAACAATTCCGACTCACACGTCCGGCGTCTCCCGAAAACCGCCCCCATCCCGAACCCGGCGCGCCCGCACATCGAGCGCCGAATCACCGCGCCCCGGTCCGCCGGATACGCCCCCCTGTCTCTTTTCTCGTGACACCGCGTCCCTTTTCTCGTGACACCGCCTCTTTCTCGTGAAGGGTTTTCCGTGCCTTCCCCCCACATCGCAGTCACCCGGAACTCCGACAAAGGATCGTCCCCCGCGCCCTTGTCCCTGGGACAGGAGCGGCTGTGGGTCATGGCGCGCATGGACGGAGACGCCAGCGCCGCCTACAACGAGCCGATGCCCTTCGACATCCGGGGCCCCTTGGACCGGGACCTGCTCGTCCGCGCACTGCACCGGCTCGCCGCGCGGCACGAGGCCCTGCGCACGCGTCTGGTCCCCTCCGGCGGCACCGCACTGCAGGTCGTCGATCCCCCGGAGACCGGCTTCCCGGTGGTCGTCGAGGACCTGACCGGGCTGCCGGACGCCGGACGGCGGTCGGAGCAGGCGCGGCGGGCCGTGGAGAGCACCCCGTTCCGGCTCGGTGAGGAACCCATGGTCCGAGGCCGCCTCGTGGCACTCGCACCGGACCACCACGTCCTGTTGCTGACGGCCCACCACATCGTCTTCGACGGCTGGTCCCGCTCGACGCTGCTGCGCGAGCTGGGCCTGGTGTACTCCGCGCTCCGGCAGGGCGAGGAGCCGGAACTGCCCGAACTGACCTGGCAGTACAGCGATTACACCCGCTGGCAGTGGGAGTGGATGTCGGGGGAGGAACCCGCCGCGCACGCCGCGTACTGGTCCGACACGCTGGCCGGGGTCCCGGCCGTCATCACGCTGCCCACCGACCGGCCCCGCCCGCCCCAGCAGGACTTCCGCGGCGACCGGGTGCCCGTGACCGTCGGCGAGGAACTCACCCGGGCCCTGCGCGACCTCGCCGCGCGCACCGGGGTCTCCCTGTACGCGACGGTGCTGACCGGCTGGTCGGTGCTGCTGTCGCTGCTCTCCGGACAGGACGACGTCGTCGTCGGCGCCCCGACGTCGAACCGCCGGCGCGGGGACGTCGAGGGCCTCATCGGCTTCTTCGTCAACACCCTGGCCCTGCGCGCCGACCTCTCGGGCCGTCCCAGCGTCACCGAGGCCCTGGAGCAGGTCAACCAGCGCGTCCGCGGCGCCCTCGAGCACGTCGACCTCCCCTTCGAACGGGTCGTGGAACTGGTCAACCCGCCGCGCAGCCCCGCCTGCACGGCCCTCTTCCAGACCATGTTCGCCTGGGTCCCCTCCATGCGGAACGAGCTCGAACTGCCCGGCCTGGAGGTCGCGCTGCGGGAGGACGCGGCGCACGTCCCGGCCAAGTTCGACATGGTCCTGGCCCTGGCCGACGAGGAGCACCGCCTCACCGGCGAGATCGACTACGCGGTGGCCCTCTTCGACCGCGCCACCGTCGAACGCTTCGTGCACCAGTTCCTGCGCGTGCTGCGCCAGATGACCGAGAACCCCGACGCCCCGGTCCGCGACCTGACGCTGCTGGACGAGGACGAGCAGCGGGAACTCCTCGCCGCCTTCAGCACCGGCCCCGTCGCGGACCCGCCGGATGCGGCCGCGCCGAAGGGCCTGCTGGAGCGGTTCGCGGCACAGGTGCGCGAGCGGCCCCACCAGACCGCCGTGGTGGCGGGGGACGCGCGGCTCGACTACGCCGCCCTGGACCGCCGGGCCAACCGGCTCGCCCACGCGCTGATCGCCCGCGGGGTCCGGCCCGACGACGTCGTGGGCGTGCACACCGGACGGACGGCCGAGCTCGTCGTCGGCGTGCTCGGCGTCCTGAAGGCCGGTGCCGCCTACCTGCCGCTGGATCCCGGGCAGCCCGCCGAACGGCTGACCGCCATGGCGGCCGACGCCGGGTCGGCACTGGTCCTCACCGACCGGGCGGGCGCCCTCGGCGAACGGGACCCGTGGCGGGCCCTGACGGACGTCGAGGCCGAGGGGAGCCGTGACGACGCGCCGGAGGTCGGGGAGGACCCGGGCCGACTCGCGTACGTCATCCACACCTCGGGGTCGACCGGGCGGCCCAAGGGGGTCGCGGTCACCCACGGCAGCGTCGTCAACCTCCTCGACCATTGGCGCGAGCTCATGGGCGACGCCCCCGGGGAGGCCGCGTCGGCCTGGTCGAGCATCGGCTTCGACGCCTCCGTGCACGAGCTGTTGATGCCGCTGACCACCGGGGCCGTGCTCCACGTCGTCCCCGACGAGCTCCGCGGCGACCCCGCGGCCCTCATGGACTGGCTGCGCGAGCACGAGGTCACCCAGGCCTTCCTGCCCCCGTCCTACGTCCTGTGGATCGACGAGGACCCGGCCGCCCGCCTCGCCGGACTCGGCCTGCGCCGGCTCCTCACCGGAGTGGAGTCGCTGCCGGAGGCCGCGCTGCACCGCATGAGCGAGCTGCTGCCCGGCCTGCGCGTCTGCTTCGGCTACGGCCCGGCCGAAGCCACTCTCTACTCCACCGCCTACACCGATCCCCAGCCGTACCAGCGCTCCTGCCCCATCGGCCGGCCGCTGCGCGGCACCCGCCTGTACCTGCTCGACGACCGCATGCGCCCGGTGCCCGTCGGGGTGCCCGGCGAGGTCTGGCTCGGCGGGGCGAGCCTGGCCCGCGGCTACCTGAACCGGCCCGACCTCACCGACGAGCGCTTCGTACCGGACCCGTTCGTGCCCGGCGAACGCGTCTACCGCACCGGTGACGTGGCCCGCTGGCTGCCGGACGGCAACGCCGAGTACGTCGGCCGCCTGGACGACCAGCTGAAGCTGCGCGGCTTCCGTATCGAACCCGGCGAGGTCGAAGCGGCCCTGCTGGCGGTGCCCGGCGTGCGGCAGGCCGTGGTCCTCGCCGACCGCGACACCCCGGGCGGCCCGCACCTGGTCGCCGGGGTGGGGTGCGACGGCGGGACGACACGGACGCCGTACGAGTGGCGCACCGCCCTGAAGGACCGGCTGCCGGACTACATGATCCCCGTCGTGGTCGCCGAGTTCCCCGCCCTGCCCCTGAACCGCAGCGGCAAGGTGGACCGCGCCGCCGTCCTGCGCGCGGTCGCGGAGGCCCGCGCCGGACGGGTCAACACCGCCGCGCCCCGCGACCACGTCGAGATGGCGCTCCACCGGATCTGGCGGCGGGTACTGGTCCACCCCGACGTCGGCGTCGCCGACAACTTCTTCGAGCTCGGCGGCACGTCGATCTCCGCGATCAAGATGGCGTCCGCCGTCCAGGAGGAACTCGGCGTCGCCCTGCCCGTGCGGGACGTCCTGGTGCACCCCACCATCGAGGCGCTCGCCGAACGGGTGCGCGGCGGCGGCCCGGGGACCCCGGGATCCGTCCGGTCCGGCAGCCTCGTGGAGTTCCGGGCCGGCACGGGCCGGCAGCGCGTGGTGTGCGTGCACCCGGCCGGCGGCACCGCGTTCTGCTACCTGCCGCTGTCCGCCGCCCTTCCCGACCACGTCGGCGTGGTCGGCCTGCAGGCGCCGGGCATCGACCCCGGTGAGTCCGTCCTGCCCGACGTCGAGGCGATGGCCCGGGAGTACCTGCGGCTCGTCGACGCCCGCCCGGACGAGGAACTCGTCCTGAGCGGACTGTCCTACGGCGGCCTCGTCGCCTACGAGATGGGCCGCCGGCTGACGGCGGCCGGACACGAGAAGGTCAGCGTGGTCCTGCTCGACACCCACGGCGCCGACGACGCGCAGCGGCGGGCCGCGCTCGCCCCCGTGGGCATGGAGGAGTTCCGCGAGAAACTGGTCCGTTTCAACGGCATGTACCCCGGCATCGACGACGACCAGGTGGTCCGCTACCTGAACGTCTACAACCACCACCGTCGGACGGCCCGCGACTACGTCGTGCCCGACTCGCCGGCGCGCGTGGTGCTGATGCAGGCGACAGCCGTGGACGACGAGGACCCGCGGGAGGCCGCGGACCGCCTGCGCGCCTTCTGGCGGCACCGCGTCAGCGGCGACTTCGTCGTCGAGCCGGTGGCCTGTGGGCACTGGGACATGCTGGAGAGCGACGAACTCCCGCGCGTCGCCGCCGTCCTCACCGCCGAACTGGACCGGCTGGCGTCCGGCCCCGCCACGGCCGGGGCCGGACGTCCGCACCACCTCGGCACCCGGGAGGCGTGATGGAACCGCGCGCCACCGCCCACCCGGCCGGCACCCCCGGCGCACCCACCGGGCTCGCCCTGGAGGTGCACCGCCAGGCCCTGCGCACCCCGCGGGCCGAGGCCGTCGCCGACGGCGACGTACGACTGGACTACGCGACCCTCGACGCCACGGCCGCCGCCGTGGCCGAGAGCCTGCGCCGCGAGGGCGTGCGCGCCGGCCAGGCGGTCGCCGTGGCACTGCCGCGCTCGTGGCAGCTGATCTGCGTGATGCTGGGCGTCCTCCGGCTGGGCGCCCAGGTGGTCCCCCTGGACACGCAGAGCCCCGCCGAACGCCTCCGCTTCGTCCTGGAGGACTCCGCGGCGGCCGCCCTGGTGCACCCCACCGCACCGGCGGCGACGGACCTCGCGCCCGGCCTCAAGGCCCTCCCCCTCGACGCGCTGCTGCCCGGAGAGCCGCGACCGGCGGCCGCGGCACCCGCGCCGGCCGCCGCGCCCGCGGTGTCCTTCCTCTTCTACACCTCCGGAACGACCGGACGGCCCAAGGGCGTCGAGGTCCGCGACGCCGGCATCATGCGCCTGGCCCGGCCCGGTTACGTCCGCATCGCGCCCGGCCTGCGCTACTCGTGCCTGGCGAACCCGGCGTTCGACGCCCTGAGCTTCGAGGTCTGGGTCCCCCTGCTGACCGGCGGCTGCTGCGTGGTCCTGCGCGACCACGACGCCCGGACGCCCGAGCGCCTGGCCGCGGCACTGCTCCGTGAGCGGGTGGACACCGTCTTCGTCACCACCGCCCTGTTCAACGCCGTGGTGACGGCCGTGCCGGACTGCTTCGCCGGAGCCGGTGAGGTGCTGGTGGGCGGCGAACAGCTCGATCCCCGGGTGATGCGCCGCTGGTACGAGGACAACGCCGGCAGCGCCACCCGCCTGTTCAACGTCTACGGCCCGACGGAGTCGGCCACCTTCGCCCTGTGCCACCCGATCCCGCGGGACTTCACGGGCGACGTGGTGCCCATCGGCCTTCCCCTGCCGCAGACCGGCGCCGTCCTGGTCGTACCGGGCCGGCAGCACCCCGCCGCGCCCGGCGAGGTGGCCGAACTGCTGCTCAGCGGCGAGGGCCTCGCCGTCGGCTACCGCAATCTTCCCGAGGAGACCGAACGCCGCTTTGTGCGGCCGGCCTGGCTCGGCGACGGCACCGAGCGGTACTACCGCACCGGTGACCTGGTACGGGCCGACGCCGAGGGACGGATCGAGTTCGTCGGCCGCACCGACCGCCAGGTGAAGGTCCGCGGCTTCCGCATCGAGCCCGGCGAAGTGGAGCGGCACGTCCTCAGCCACCCGGCGGTCCGCCGTGCCCACGTGTGCACCCGCCGCGCCGGCCAGGACGGCCCGAACGAGCTGCTGGCGTTCGTCGTCCTGCGCCGGGAGACGTCCTACGAGGACTTCGACCGTCACCTGACGGCCCACCTGCCCGTCTACATGCGCCCGCACCACGTCCACCTCGTCGACGACCTGCCGCTCAACGCCAACGGCAAGATCGACCAGGCCGGCCTGCTGCGGCGGGCCGGCACACCGTGGCGGCCCGCCGGCTCCGGTCCGTCGGCCGTGACGGCGACGGAGCGCGAGGTCCTGGACCTGGCCGAGGAGATCCTGGCCACGACCGGCCTCGGACTCGGTGACCGGTGGATCGCCGTCGGCGGCGACTCGCTGAAGGCGCTGCGGTTCTGCTTCGCCGTCCGGCAGCGCTGGGGCTGCGACGTGGCGCAGTCGGACGTCCTGCACGCGGATCTGGCCTCGATCGCCGGGACGGTGGCCGCGGCTCGCCCGGACCGGGCCCGCGTCTATCCCCCGCCGGTCCTCACCCCCCTGTCCTCGGCGCCCGCCACGAGCGAGCAGGAGCGGCTGTGGCTGCTGCAGCGCCGCGCACCGGGTTCCCGGGCCTACTCCGTCCACCAGGCCTTCCGGGTGGACGGTCCCGTCGACGCCGCCGCGCTGCGGCGGGCGCTGAGGACGCTGGTGGCCCGTCACGCGGCCCTGCGCACGGCGTTCGACCTGGGGCCGCGGGGACTGCGGCAGACGGTCGGCGAGGCCTACGACCCCTGGCACGACCCCGGCACGCAGCGGTCGTGGACCGAGGAGGAGGCGCACGCCTTCGCCGACTCCTTCTTCGGCGAGCCCTTCGACCTCGGCGTCCCGCGCATGCTGCGCGGCTGCTGGCTGCCGCGGGACGGCGGTGGAACGCTGCTGCTGCACCTGCACCACATCGCCGTCGACGGCTGGTCGCTGAGCGTGCTGCTGCGGGACCTGTCCGCCGCCTACGCGGACGACGGCACCGGCCCCGCGACGGCACCCACTCCGCTGGACTTCGCCGCCTGGCAGTCCGACTGGTTCGCGACCGCCGCCTACCAGGAGCAGCGCGACGAACTCCTGGCCCACTACCGGGGCCTGGAGCAGCCCCAGGAACCACTGCCCGACCGGGGCGCCGGCCCGGCACCGCGGGCGCGGCTGCTGCACACCTCCCTCGACGTCGTGCGCCGCGCCGAGGTGGACCGGCTGTGCGCCGAGCTCGGCCTGACCCGCTTCCAGGTCCTGCTGGGGGTGTTCTCCTGGAGTCTGTACGGTGTGAGCGGCCTGCTGCGGCCGCGCATCGCGGCCCCGGTCGCCAACCGCCCGCTGCGCGAGTTCCAGGACAGCGTCGGCATGATGGCCAACACCGTGCTGCTGCCGGTGACGGCCGCCCCCGGTGAGGACCTGCGCACCCAGCTCGCCCGCGTCGGGACCGTCACCGGCCAGGTGCTGCAGCGCCAGGACGTGGCCCTCGGGGACGTACTGACCGGCTGGGAGGCCGTCGGCGACGGCACTCCGTTCGACGTGCTGTTCGTGCTGGAGAACACCGACTTCGACGCGCTGCGCCTGCCCGGCTGCGCCCAGCGCCCCCTGTGGTGGGCCGCGCCGGAGGCCAAGTGCCCCATGACGGTGTCCGTCCTGGAGCACGCCGACGGCCTGGACCTGGTGTGGGAGTACGCGGAGGACCGTTTCACCGCCGAGGCCGTCCGGGCGATGGCCGACCTGCTGCGGCGGGGCGTCGACACGCTCGCCGCGGGCGACCGCCGCACCCTGCGGGAACTGGTCGCCCCCTACCGGCACTCCCTGCCCGAGCACGGGCGCGGGCCCGCCCACGAGCCCGGCTTCACCACCGTCGCCGAGGGCTTCGCACGGCAGGTCGCCCGCACCCCGCACGCGACCGCCCTCGTCACCGCGGACGGGCACGCCCTGAGCTACGCACGGCTCGACGCCCATGCCGCGTCCCTCGCCGCGGATCTGGCCGGCCGTCACCCGATCCCCGAGGACGGCGCCCCCTGCCGGGCTGCCCTGTACCTGGAGCCGTCGGTCGAGCACGTGGTGGCGCTGTTGGCGCTGGCACGGCTGAACGTCACCGCCGTCCCCCTCGACCCCTCCTATCCGGCCGAGGCGCTGCGCCACGTCCTGGAACGGGTCGACCCGCTGTGCGTCCTGACGGCGCCCGGAGCGGAACCGGCACTCGACGCCCTGCTCCCGGACGACGCCGTACGCCATCACGTCGTCCTCGCGGATCCCGCACCGCCACCGGGCGGCGACGCGACGCTCCCGCACGACGGTCCCCGACACGACGGCGCCCGGCCCCTGTACACGCTGTTCACCTCCGGATCCACCGGTGTCCCCAAGGGCGTGCAGATCTCCGACCGCACCCTGTGCGACCTGATCCGGTGGCAGTCCGGGCCGGGCGGCCTCACCGCGCCGGCGGCCACCCAGCAGTTCTCGATGCTGTCGTTCGACGTCTCCTTCCAGGAGATCTTCGGGACGCTGTGCACGGGCGGCAGCCTGCAGCTCGTACGGCCCGGCTGGCGTCAGGACGCCACCGCCCTCCTGGAACGGCTGGAGTCCGCGGGCACCGAGCGGATCTTCATGCCGTACGTGGCGCTGCAGCTGCTCGCCGAGTACGGCGCCCGCACCGGCCGGTATCCCTCTCGGCTGCGCGAAGTGGTCACCGCGGGCGAGCAGTTGGTGTGCACCGACGCCATCCGCCGCTGGTTCGCCGGACTGTCCGGCGCCCGCCTGTTCAACCATTACGGGCCGACCGAGACGCATGTGGTCAGCGCGCTGTGCCTGGAGGGCGACCCGCGGCGGTGGCCCGAGCGGCCCGCCGTCGGACGGCCGGTGGCCGGCGCCGACCTGCGGATCGTGGACGCCCTGGGCGACCCGGTGCCGCCCGGCTGCACGGGCGAGTTGCTGCTCGGCGGCACCATGACCAGTCGCTGCTACCTCGACGACGCCGAGCTCGACAGCACCCGCTTCGTCGAGCTGCCCGGCCGGGGTCTCTTCTACCGCAGCGGTGACCGGGCCTGGTTCGACCACGACGGGCTGCTGCACTGTGCGGGCCGCGACGACCAGCAGGTCAAGCTGAGCGGTCACCGGCTGGAACTCGGCTCCGTGGAAGCCGCTCTGCTGCGCCATCCCGCGGTCGTCAACGCCGTGGTCGCCCTGGACGGCGGCCGGCTGACGGCCTGCCTGGAGTTCCGCGACGAGGCCCCGGACGCCGGCGAACTGACCGCCCACCTGTCCGCGCTGCTGCCGTCCCACGTCCGCGTGGACCGCTTCCGCCGGCTGGAGGCGCTGCCGCGCACCCCCAGCGGAAAGCTCGACCGCAACGCGGCCCTGCGGGCGCCGGGCGAGGAGATACGGCGCCCGGCCGCCTCCCGCGCCGGTCTGTCGGCCCAGGAGGCACGGCTCACCGCCGCGTTCGAGGCGGTCACCGGGACGGGCATCGCACCGGACCGGACCTTCTTCGAGGCGGGTGCCACCAGCCTCACCCTCATGCGCTTCCACCTGCGCTGCACCACGGAACTGGGCCTGCGCTTCAGCGTCGCGGAACTGTTCGAACACGTCACCGTCCGCGCCCTGGCCCGGCATCTGGACGCGGAGCGGCCCGCCGGCACGACATCGGCCGTGGTCCTCGCGGAAGAAGGCGGGGCACCGGATCCCGGCGAGCCGATCGCGGTCGTCGGCATGGCGGTGCGCGTGCCCGGCGCCTCGGACCTGGCCTCCTTCTGGGACCTGGTGGTCTCCGGCGGCACCGGCATCCGCCGCTTCGACGCCCCCGAGGGCGTCATCGGCGCGCGCAGCGTGCTCGACGGCATGCTCGCCTTCGATCCGGGCCACTTCGGCATCAGTCCTCAAGAGGCCCGCCTGATGGACCCCCAGCAGCGTCACCTGCTGATGGCCTGCGTCCAGGCCCTGGCCCACGCGGGCGTCGCGGACACGTCCGCCGCACGCGTGGGCCTGGTGGCCGGTGCCGGCGAGAACACCTACCTCCGGTCCCTGCTGCGCGAGGCGGACCCCGCCCGCCTGCCCGACGACTTCC
Organism: Streptomyces sp. NPDC031554; assembly: GCF_055580685.1. Taxonomy (NCBI): domain Bacteria; kingdom Bacillati; phylum Actinomycetota; class Actinomycetes; order Kitasatosporales; family Streptomycetaceae; genus Streptomyces; species Streptomyces sp. NPDC031554. The sequence goes on from NZ_JBVIKX010000010.1 coordinate 270,043, forward strand.
AGCTCGCCCTGCACCACGAGAAGGACTTCCTGGCCACCAAGGTCGCCTACCACCTCGGGCTGACCGGACCCGTCCTCAGCGCGCAGACGGCGTGCTCCAGCTCCCTGGTCGCCGTGCACCTCGCGGCCGGCCTGCTGCGGCAGGGGGACGCGGAGGTGATGCTCGCCGGCGGGGTGCTCGTCGACCCCGGCCTGACCGGCGGTTACCGCTACCGGCCGCAGCACATCTTCTCCGCGGACGGCGACTGCCGGCCCTTCAGCGACGACGCGACCGGCACGGTCGGCGCGAGCGGCGTCGGCGTGGTGGTCCTCAAACCACTGCGTCACGCACGCCGCGACGGTGACACCGTCTACGCCGTCGTCACCGGCTCCGCGATCAACAACGACGGTGCGGCGAAGATGAGTTACGCCGCTCCGTCGCTGGCCGGACAGCGCGAGGTGATCCGCACCGCCCTGGCCCGCGCCGGACGCACCGGCGCCGATCTCGGCTACGTCGAGGCGCACGGCACCGGCACCCGGCTGGGCGACCCCGTCGAAGTGGGCGCGCTGCGCCAGGCGTTCGACGTCGACGAGTCCGGCCGCTGCGCGCTCGGCTCCGTCAAGAGCCAGCTCGGGCACATGGGCGCGGCCGCCGGCGTGGTGGGCCTGGTGCGCGCCGTTCTCGCCGTGCACCACGGGGTGATCCCGCCCACCCCGGGCTTCCGTGCCTTCAACCCGGAGATCGGCCCCGATCCCACCCCCTTCCACGTCCCCACCCGGTCCACCGCGTGGCCCGGGGGGCGCCCACGGGTCGCCGCCGTCAGCAGCTTCGGCATCGGCGGCACCAACGCCCACGTCGTCGTCGAGGAGGAGACCACGACACGGCCCGCCGCGGCCGGCGAGGTGCCCCGCTGCCTGGTGCTGTCCGCCTCCAGCGCGGACGCCCTCGCCGCGGACGCCGGCAGGATCGCCGACCACCTCCGGCTCCGGCCCGAGCAGTACGCGTCCGTGCTGCGCCATCTCCAGGCCGGGCGGCCGGCCCGCCGCCTGCGGACCGCGGCGGCCCTCGCCGACGCCGGGTCCGCCGTGCGCTGGCTGCGCGCGGTGGCGGCGGGGGAGGTCCCGCACGGCACGGCCGACCCGGACGCCGCCCCGGTGGCCGCCGCCGGACGCACGGCGCGGGATCTCGCCGCCGACTGGACCGCGGGGCGGCCCGTCGCGTGGCAGCCGGGCCCCGCCGCGGCGCCGTGGGACTTCCCGCCGCCGTCCTTCGCGCTGGCCGAACACGACTTCGACCGCACGCCCCCGGCCCGGCCCTCGGATCCCCGGCGGCTTCCCCGGTCCGCGTGGCTGCACCAGCCGCACTGGGTGCGGCTGCGCCGCGCGGCCGCGGCCATCCCGTCCAGCACCCGTGCGTCCGCCACCCGTGCGTCCGTCGTGGTCGTCGTGGCCGCGGAGTCCGTGCCGCGGGAGGCGTGCACGCCGTTCGAGGCCGTGGCCTCCCGGGTGGTGCGGGTGCGCCCGGGCGGCGCCTTCGCCCGTAGCGGACCCGACGCGTTCGAGGTCGATCCCGCCGACCCGTCGTCCCTGCGGCGGTTGCTCGACGCGCTGTCCGAGGACGGCACCGGCGACGGCGGCCTGGACGACGTGGAATGGGTGCACGCGCTGCCCCTGGCGGTGGCGGGGCCGGTCGGCCCCGGCACCTTGGAGCACGCGCGCCACGCCTGCCTGGACAGCACGGCGGCCCTGGCGCAGGCGCTGTCGGGCCGGACCGGATCGCCGCGGGTGTGGTGGCTGTCGTACGGCGCCCAGCCCGTGACCGGGACGGTCGAGCGGCCCGAACTGGCCCTCCTCGCCGGTCCGGTCGAGGTCGGCCCCCAGGAGAACGCCCTGTCCGGCCACTGGCTGGACCTTCCCGACGGCGACCTCTCCCGCTGGGCGGGGCACGTGGCGTCGGCCGTCGCCGAAGCCCGCCGGGCGGCCGCCGGCGGCGACCCGGCGCCGCCCCGCCGGCTGGCACTGCGCGACGGCTTCTGGTGGAGGTCCGCCACCACGCCCGTGCCGGCACCGACCTCGGCGGAGGGGGCGGAGGGTGTCGCGGCGTCCGGGGACGACGCGGTCCACCTGGTCATCGGCGGCACGGGCGGCATCGGCCGCGCCGTCGGCGCCTGGCTGCTGGAACACACCAGGGGCCGGGTCCTGCTGCTGTCGCGCACCGCGCAGCTGCCCGCCGAACTGGCCGGCTTCGCCGACCGCGTCGAGCTGATCGCAGCCGATCTGGCGACCGCGCCCGTGCACGAGGTGGTGGCCGCCGTCACCGGCCGTACGTCGCGGCTGGACGGCGTGGTGCACGCGGCCGGCGTCGGATTCGGCGGCCTGCTCGTACGGCGGGAGGCCCGCGCGATGCGGGGACCCGCCGCGGTCCGGGACAACGGCGCCCTCGTCGTGGAGGGGCTGATCGAGACGTTCCACCCGCGGTGGGCGGTCTACTGCTCCTCGATGTCGGCCCTGCTCGGCGGTGTCGGGCAGAGCGACTACGCCGCCGGGGCGAGCCTCCTGGACGCCTTCGCCCACCACCGCCGCGACGAGACGGAGACGACCTCGCGCATCGCCGTGTCCTGGGACATCTGGCGCGAGAGCGGCATGGCGACCCGGGCCCTGGCCGCGGACGGCCGTCACCGGGCCCACCTGGAGGTCGGCCTGAGCGACGAGGAGGGCACGGCGGTCTTCGCCCGGGCCCTGGCCCTGCAACTGCCGCACCTGCTGGTCTCCACCACCGACATCGAGGCGTCCCGCGTCTTCTACACCGCGGCCGCCGGACACCCCGGCCGGGCTCCCGCGGCTCCCGGGGCCACCGCCCAGGCCCCGGACGACGCGGCGGCGACCACGGACCCGGGCCGCCCCGGGGCGACGGCCACGGACACCGGCGGCCCCGGGGAACAGGCGGCCGCCGTGGCGCGCCTGATCCGGAACCTGCTGGGCACGGACGGGTTCGGCGCCGACGACTCGCTCTACGACCTGGGCGCCGACTCGCTCACCCTGCTCGGTCTGATCGCCGACGTCGAGGACGAGCTCGGCGTCGCGCTCGACCTGGCCTCCCTGAGCCACCGGGTCAGCCTCGCCGAGATCCTCAAGCACCTCGAGGAGGCCCTCGCGCCCGTCGCGCCCCTTCCCCGGGCGGCCGCGCACGACGCCCCGCACGTGGTCCTCGATGTCTGGCAGGAGGGAACCGGTACGGCCGTCCTGTGCCTGGTGCACCCGGTGGGCGGCGACATCCAGGCCTACCGGTCGCTGGTGGCGGCGCTCGGGCCCGCACCGACCGTGTGTCTGATCGCCGACCCGGCACTGCGGGAAGCGGACCTGCCCGCGTGGTCGCTGGCCGAACGCGCGCGCCTCTACGACACCGCGCTGCGCGACCGCTTCGGCGGCCCGGACCGCCGGCTCCACCTGGGGGGCTGGTCGTTCGGCGCCCGGGTGGCCATGGAGATGGCCGCCCTCGCCGAGGCGTCCGGGCGTCCCGTGCACGCGCTGTACCTGCTCGACCCGCCGCCGCCGCGGGCGGACGCGCTGGTCGCCGCCTACGACGAGACCCGTCTCGAAGCGGTCTTCGCGGCCGAGCTCGGCACCGGGGCCGCCTCCCCGACCGCGGAGCACGCGCAGGTGTACGCCGAGCGGCTGGCCCGCTGCTGCCGTGCGAACCTGCGGGCCCTGGGCGAGCACGAGGTGCGTCCGCTCGCCCTCACCCCGGCCTTCCTGTGGCTGGCCGGGCAGCCCACGGCGGGTCTGCCCGCGCCCGGCGACCCGCGGGAGACCGCCCGCCGGTGGAAAGCGCTCCTGCCTTCCTCCGCCGTGCGGCGCACGCTGCCCACCGACCACTACGGCATCGTCGCGCCGCCCCACGTCCACACCGTGGCCGAGGCCGTCACGGCGACGCTCGCGGACGCCGCCGGTGCCCGGCCCCACCGCGCGCACGAATCGGAGACCGATCAGTGAACCCCTACCAGTCCCTGCCCGCGCGGTCGTTCTGGCGCCCCGCCGTCGCCGAACCGGACCCGCTGGCCATCACCGACGTGTGGAGGCCCAAGTTCGCCCTCGGCCAGGACGACCCGGTCGTCACCGCGGGGTCCTGCTTCGCCGCGCGGCTCGGCCGCGCGCTGCTGGACTCCGGCATGAACTGGCTGGACACCGAGCCCGCCCCGCCGGGCCTGACCCGCGAGGAGCGCCGGGCCCGCCACTACGGCGAATTCTCCTTCCGCACCGGCAACATCTACACGCCGGCCGTCCTGCGGCAGTGGCTGTCGTGGGCCCTGGGGCACACCCGCCCGCCCCGGGAGGCGTGGCCCGACGGGGACCGCTACGTCGACCCCTACCGTCCCGCGATCGAGCCCGACGGCTTCGGCTCGCCCGCGGAGATGCTCCTGGCGCGCGAGGTCACCCTGGACGCCGTCCGCTCCGCCGTCCTGAGGGCGAGCTGCCTGGTCTTCACCATGGGGCTCACCGAGGCCTGGCGCGACACCGTCGACGACACCGTGCACCCCACCTGCCCCGGCACCGTGCGCGGCGTCTTCGACGCCTCACGCCACGTCCTGCACCACTTCACGTTCGCCGAGGCGCACCGGGACATGGCCGAGGCGATCGCGATGGCGCGCCAGGCCAATCCGGGTCTGCGCGTCCTGCTCACGGTGTCCCCGCAGCCGCTGACCGCGACCGCCACCGGCGACCACGCGCTGCCCGCCAACGGCTACACCAAGTCCGTGCTGCGCGCGGTCGCCGGCCAGCTCGCCCTGGAGGACCCGGAGGTCGACTACTTCCCGTCCTACGAGCTCGTCACCGGGCCGGTCTTCGGCGGCAGGTTCTTCGGACCCAACCAGCGCACCGTGACCGCCGAGGGCGTCGACTTCGTGATGCGGCACTTCGTCGCCGGCCTCCACGGGCACGCGCCGCAGCCCCCGTCCGCCTCCACCACCGCATCCCGTCCGGCGGATGCCGCCTGTGAGGACGCCGTCCTTGACTACTACAGCCCCCGCTAGGTTCCTGCTGCTCGGCGACTCCCACGCGGGTCCGATCGGACGGGCCGCCCGGCAGTCCGGCATCCCGTTCCAGGGCGGCCCCGTCGGCGCCGGACGGGACTTCACCGACAGCTTCTTCACCGTCCGCCACGGCGGCGACATCGTCTTCCATTCCCGGGAGGCGCAGGAACACTACCGCCGCTTCCTCGGGGAGCTCGGCGCCGACAGCCTCGCCGAACTGGGCGTACCGCTGGTCGCGACGTTCGGGTTCTGCGCGCACTTCATCGCGCTGCGGGAGAACTGGGACCTGTACCGCGACCGTGCCGGCGCCGTGCCCGCCGCTTTCCTGGCCGGCGCCCTGTTCGACGCGATCGTGCGCGCCGCTGTCCGGGACGCCCTCGCGTTCTACCGGCACGCCGTCGGCCTGGGTCTGCGGGTCGTCGCGGTGATGCCCCCGCAGCGGATACCCGGCCGCTCCGACCCCGCGGTGTTCCTGGCTGCCCAGGAGCGCGTCCGGCTGGCCGTGACGGATCTCGGCGTCGACGTCGTGGACCTGCGCGGCCGGACCACCGGCCCGGACGGCCTGCAACGCCCCGAACTGTGCGAGGCCGACGACGAGATCCACGGCAACCTCGCCTTCGGCCGCATCGTCCTCGCCGAACTGCTCGACCGAGGCCTGTAGAACACCCGATCCCCGGAAGGACGTCATGGAGCCCTACGAACGCGAGGCACTGGAAGCGGTCACCACCCGCCCCGTGCACGACTACCGCACCCTGAGGGTCGAGCGGCTGACCCCCGTGCTGGGCGCGGAGGTCCTCGGCGTCGACCTGTCCGGGGAGATCCCGGACGAGCAACTGGACGAGATACGCACCGCGTTCCGCGACCACCACGTCCTCGTCTTCCGCGACCAGGACATCTCCGTCGAGGACCACAAGCGCTTCGCCTCCGCCTTCGGCGAGCTGCGGCCCGTCAACCCCCCGCCGCCCGAGGGCGACCCCTGCGTCCTGGAGATCCGCACCACCTCGGCCGCGGCGAACGTGGCGGGCAACGGCTGGCACGCGGACGGCACCGCCGACGCCGAACCGTCCCTGGGGTCGATGCTGTACATCACCGAGATCCCCGGCCCCGGCTCCGGCGGCGACACCCTGTTCGCCAACATGCACCTGGCCTACGAGATGCTCTCCCCGGCCCTGCGCTCCCTGCTGGACGGGCTCACCGCCGTCCACGACGGCGCGCAGGCCCTCGCGGGCTACACCCCGCCGGCCGACTACGTCGTCCCCAGGAGTGAACACCCTCTCGTCGCACGGCATCCCGAGACCGGCCGCAAGCTGCTGTACGTCAACAAGGCCTACACCAGCCGCGTCCCGCAACTCTCCGAACAGGAGAGCCGAGCCCTGCTCGACCTGCTCTTCGACACCGTCGCCGGCAGGCCCGTCCTGCACCTGCGCGTGCGCTGGAGCCCGGGCACCCTCGTCTTCTGGGACAACCGTTGCGTCCAGCACCACGCGGTCTACGACTACTACCCCTACACCCGCTACGGCCGCCGCGTCGCCATCGACGGCGGCCCGGTCAAGGGCTGACGACGCGACGAAGCCTCAGGCGTGGTGCCCGGGCCTCCACGGCCCGGGCACCACGCCTGAGGTGTTCCCCCGCTCACGCCGTGGCGTGCCGGACCGCCTGCGCGAGACCGTGGCGCAGGCGTGCCCGGGCCTGCCGGGCGGCCGGACCGCCGGCACCGTCCGCTCCCGCCCAGGCGGCGATCCAGGCCTGCACCAGGGCGAACGGCCAGGCACGGGCGTACTCGTCCGCCTCACCGGTGGTGAAGGCGAGGGCGTAGGCGGCGGCGTTCGCGACGGTGTTGGCCTCGGTGTGCACCCGCTCGCTCACCTCGGTGTCCATCCGGGCGTAGGTCTCGCCGTACTCCTCGGCGTCCTTCCCGGCCCAGCCGCGCGCGAGCGCGAAGGAGGAGGCGGCCGCGGCGGCCCGGGCACGGACCTGTTCGCGGGGATAGGCCAGCCGGTACACCTCGCGCAGCGCCGGTTCCAGCGCGGCGGACCAGACGTCCTCGCCGAACGTCTCGCCCCGCGCCGCGCGTTCGTGGAGCGCCCGCAGCGCCTCGTGCGGGGCCGGATCGCCGCCGCGCCGGGCGACCGCCTCGGCGAGCAGTTCGGCGACCGCGCCGGCGTGCCAGAGGTGGACGGCCGCGAACGGCACCCCGGCGCCGAGGTGCCCGAGGCCGTCGGTGGGGTCCGCCTCCTCGACGAGCGCCCCGGCGACCTGGACGGGCCAGGCGGGTGCCGCCGCCGTCCCCGTCCTCGTCTCCACGGTCTCCGACGGGATACGCGAGCGGGTCGACATCACAGCCTCCGGGACGGACGGCCCCGGCTCGGGGGCCGGGAGAATCATCGGAGGGCGCATTCTTCCGTCCCGGGGGTCACGGAATCCAGCGTCGGCGGGTCCTCGCGTCGCAGCGGGAACCGCTCCCCCGGTACGGCCGGTCCCGGTGAGCGCGCTCACCGGGACCGGCCGTACCGGCCGCACCGCGGGGCGCCGGACACGCGCTAGCGACGGCCGCGCACGAGCAGGTACAGGAAGTACGGCGTCCCGATCACCGCCGTCACCAGGCCCGCGCCGAGCTGGGCGGGCGCGATGACCGTGCGGCCGATCAGGTCGGCCACGCAGACGAGGGCCGCGCCGAGCAGGACGGCGACCGGCACCACCCGTGCGTGCCGCCGGCCCACGAGGGTGCGCGCCGCGTGCGGTGCGACGAGGCCCACGAAGCCGATGGTGCCGGCCGAGGCGACGGCGGTCGCGCTGAGCAGGACGCTCACCACGAGGAGGCCCAGGCGGACCCGGGACAGCCGCAGACCGAGCAGCCGCGGGGTGTCCTCGTCCAGGGACACGAGGTCCAGTTCGGTGCGGCGGGCGACCGCCACCCCGATGCCCAGCGCCAGTACCAGCGCGACGGGCAGGACGTCCGGCAGGGTCCGCCCGTACGTCGAACCGGACAGCCAGGTCAGCGCCTTGGTGGCGTTGAAGGGGTCGGTCAGCACGATGAGCAGGCTGATCAGCGCCGTCGTGGCGGCGGCCACGCCGACGCCGACGAGGACCAGCCGGTTCTGCCGGTAACCGCCCCGGGCGGCGAGTCCGAAGACGACGGCGGAGGCCGTGGCGGCCCCGGCGAACGCCGCCCCCGCGACGGCCCAGGATCCGGCGACGGGCGCGGTGGTGACGAGGAGCACGGCGCCCAGCGCGGCTCCGCCGGAGACGCCGAGGACGCCGGGTTCGGCCAGCGGGTTGCGGGTGACGGCCTGCACCAGCGTGCCGGCCAGGGCGAGGGCCGCGCCGGCGCACAGGGCGGCGAGCACGCGCGGCACCCGGGTGTCGAGGACGAAGGAGACCGTCTGCCCGGCGCGCCCTCGCGCCCAGTTGACGACGTCGCCGAGCAGGAGCCCGGTGTCGCCCAGCAGCACGCCGGCGACCGTGACGCCGGCGACCGTGACGACGAGGACGGCCACCGTGACCCGGAACGCGGTGCGGCCGGGGGTGCGCAGCCGGTCCGGGGCGCCGGCCTCGGCGGTGTCCCGCAGCCGCAGGGCCGTCACCACCAGGAACACGGCGCCGACGAGGCCGGTGACGACTCCGGTGGGGACGGCCACCGCCGTGTCCGCGGGCACCAGGGCCCGCAGCAGGACGTCCGACCCGAGGACCAGTCCCGCACCGGCCAGGCCGGCCACGGGCCAGCCGGCACGGGCGCGGGCGAAGGCCGGGAACCGGCGGGCGAGCGGCCGGGTCAGGGCCGGGGCGCACAGGCCGACGAAGCCGATGGGCCCGGCCAGGGTGACGGCGGCGGCCGACAGCAGTGCCGCCAGGACGACGACCGTGACGCGGGTGGCGCGGACCGGGACGCCGAGTCCGCGCGCGGCGTCGTCGCCGAGGGCGAGGGCGTCGACGCGGCGGGCGGTGAGCAGCAGGCCGACGAGGCCGGCCGCGGCGACGGGCAGCATCTGCAGGACACCGTCGAAGCCGTTCTGACCGATGCTGCCCTGGTTCCACTGGTACAGGCCCTCGGTCTGCTCGGGGAAGAGCAGGAGCAGGCCCTCGGTCACGGAGTTGAGGCCGAGCGCCAGCGCGGTGCCGGCGAGGACCAGCCGTACGGTGCCCGTGCCGAGGCCGGACAGGGCGAGGACGACGCCCGCGGCCAGGAGTCCGCCGGCGAAGGCGACCCCGGAGGAGGCGAGCAGCGGCAGCGAGACGCCGGTGGCCCCGACCACGCCGAGCGCCAGGTAGGAACCGGCGTTCACGGCGAGGGTGTCGGGCGAGGCGAGCACGTTGCGGCTGACGGCCTGGAGCACGGCGCCCGCCACGGCGAGCACGGCTCCGACCAGGAGGCCCGCGGTCATGCGGGGCAGCCGGGAGGCGACCACGACGGAGGCGTCCGCCGGATCTGCCCGCCCGGTCAGGGCCTTGAAGACCTCGGCCGGTCCGACGGCGGCCGTGCCCTGGGTGATGTCGACGACGGCGAGGGCGGCGACCAGGAGCGCCAGTGCGGCCGTCACCGCGGCGGCACCCCTGCGGGGCGGGGCCGCCTGCGGACGGGTGGCGGGGGCGGTTGCGGTGACGGCCACGGCTGCGTCGCCCCTACTTCGTCAGGGCGTCGACGAGGGCGTCGACGTAGGCCTGCATCGAGCCGGGTCCGCCGAACATCCAGATGCCGTCGGGCAGTCGGTGCACCTCGCCGGCCTTGACGAACGGCAGGGACGTCCATACGGCGTTCTTCGCCAGGGCACCGGTGAAGGGGGTGCTGTTCTTGTCGCCGTCGCTGCCGATGTAGGCGAACCGGGTGTCCTTCGGCAGGGCGGTGAGGCCCTCGACGTCGGTGGTGCCGAGGCCGTAGCTCGCGTCGCCCTCGACGGTCCAGGTGTTCTTCAGGCCGAGCGCCTCGTTGACGCTGCCGATCAGCGAACCGGCGGTGTACGGGCGCACGGAGACCTGGTTGGAGGTGACGTACCCGTCGGCGAAGGCCAGTCCGGTGCCGTCGAGACCGGCGTCGGCGAGGGCCTTGCGGCCCTCGGCGACCTTGGTCTCCCAGGCGGTGCGGACCGTCTCGGCCTTGTCGGTGGTGCCGGTGGCCCGCGCGATGAGGTCGAGGTTGTCGAGCATCAGCCCGATCTGGTCGGCGGAGTCGGCGGACTTCACCTCCAGCACGGGGGCTATCTGGCGCAGTTGCTTCACGGCGGCGGGCGGCAGGTCGGTGGTGGCGAGGACGAGGTCGGGCGCGAGGGAGGCGATGGTGTCCATGCTCGGCTCGCCGCGGGTGCCGACGTCCTTCGGCTCGGTGGTCAGCGGGACGGCGGTGTCCCAGGTCTTGTAGCCCTTGACGTCGGCGACGCCGACGGGGTCGACGCCGAGGGTGAGGAGGCTCTCGGTGACGTTCCACTCGGTGGTGACGACCTTGGTGGCGGGGCCGTCGAGCGTGACCTTCGTACCGGTGGCGCCGGTGAGGGTGATCGCCTCGGAGGTCTTCTTCGCGTCGTCGGCGGCGGGCTCGGTGGTGCCGCAGGCTGCGAGGGTGAGCGCCGCGGCGGTGGTGGCCGCGGTGAGCAGGAGGCGTCTCATGAGGTGGTGCCGAGCCTTTCGCTGAGGGTGGGGCGGGTGTGGTGGCGGCCGATGGCGCGGGTGCGCAGCCGGCCGGTGAGCGGGTCGTGGTCGACCTCGATGCGGATGCCGTAGACGGCGGTGAGGCGTTGCGGCGTCAGGACGTCGGCGGGCGGGCCGTCGGCGACGACGCGGCCCGCGTCGAGCAGCGTGATCCGGTCGGCGACGGCCGCCGCCTGGTCGAGGTCGTGCAGGACGACGCCGACGGCGATGCCGTGCTCGTCCGCCAGGTCGCGGATCAGGTCGAGGAGTTCGACCTGGTAGCGCAGGTCGAGGTAGGTCGTGGGCTCGTCCAGGAGCAGTACGCCGGTCTCCTGCGCGAGGCAGCCGGCGAGCCACACCCGCTGCAGTTGTCCGCCGGAGAGGTGGTCGGCGCCGCGTCCGGCGAGGTCGGTGACGCCGGTCAGGGCGAGCGCCCGGTCGACCGCGGCGGCCGCGTCCGGGTCGGGCCGGCCGAAGCGTCCGCGGTACGGGTAGCGGCCGAACTCGACGATGTCGCGCACGGTCAGTCCGCTCGGTGTCGGGCGGCTCTGGGTCAGCAGGGCGACGTGGCGCGAGAACTGACGGGGTGTCAGGGCGAGTCCGTCGGTGTCGTCGTCGATCCGGATCGCGGCGTGCCGGGCCCGCTGCAACCGGGCGATCGTCCGCAGGAGCGTGGACTTCCCGCTCCCGTTGGGGCCGACCAGGGCGGTCACCTCACCGGGCCGCAGCCCGACCTCGGCCGCGTGGACGACGTCGACGCCGTCGTACGACACCGTGACGTCCGTCGCGGCCAGTTCGTGGCCGCGCAGGCGCGGGGTGCCGGCTTTTTCTCCACCAGATCTCACGTCGATAAGGTTAGCCTAACCTTATCGACTTGGATCACGCGGGGGCCGGGCCGCCCCGTCCGGCCGGCCAGGACGTCGGGTCCCACAGGCCCGAGCGCCGCAGGGACTGCGGGCAGTGCAGGTAGATCTCGTCGATCTCCAGCACCAGGGCGAGCGCGGGACGCCGGTCGTCCCGCCTCATGGCGTCGAAGAACGGGGCGTCGGTGAGGATGCGGGCCCGCCCGTTGACCCGCAGGACCTCCTTGCCGCCCGGGATCAGGTACAGCAGGCCGGCGTGCGGGTTGTCGAGGATGTTGTGGAAACTGTCGCCGCGCCGGTTGCCCGGCCGGTCGGGCAGGGCGAGCGTGCGCGCGTCGACGACATGGGTGAAGCCCGGGCCGTCGCCGCGCGGGGAGACGTCGCAGTTGCCGTCCGCGTCGGAGGTGGCCAGCAGACAGAAGGGCGAACGGGCCAGGATGTCCAGGTCCTGACCGGTGAGCCGGTCATGGACCTTCTCGATCACCACGGGCCAGGGCTCGCCCAGCACTTCGCGCAGCTCGGCCCGCGAGCCCAGCTCGACCCAGCCGTCCCCGACGGCTCCGTCCGGCCCGTCCACGGTGACGTCGATCGCGTACGGCAAGACGGACTCCCAGGGGGTGCGTGCGACAAGTGGTTGCACCTCGAACATTAACTCAAGTTAGGTTCGCCTTGCCTTACCTGCTCGGGGTGTGGCGTCGGCGGTGCCGGGCGCGGGGTCCGCGGCCGGCCGGGTGTGGACCGGGGACGGCTCGGGTAACCGGGCACGCATGTTCAAGCATCGACGCGTGCGCGTCACCTGTGTCCTGATGGTCGGCTGGGCCTTCTTCACCGTCGTGGAACGGCAGTCGGAGCGGGCCACGTGGTCGGAGTCGCTGCTGCACGCGCTGGTCTGGGCCCTCGCCGTGGCGGGCACCTGGTGGTTCGCCGAGATGACGCAGCTGGGGCCGCGGACCGCCCGTCCCGTCGCGTCCGCGTCGACGACGAACTCCTCGCGGAGGTCCGGGATCTCGGCGACCGGCCGACAGGCAGAGGACGACGACCGGCAGAGCGAGGGCCGGCGGGGCGGGGACGACGACCGGCAGGCGTGGGAGCCGGCGGCGGGGCGCGCGCAGGAGTGAACGTCCCTCGGCATGAAGGCGCCCGGCCGGGTCACACGATGCTCCGGCGGCACGACCGCCGCCCCAGTCCCCAGGGAGACACCATGCCGGTCAGGACCAGCCACGCGCTCACCGTCGCCGCGGCGGCGCTCGCCGGAAGCGGAGTGGCCGTCACCGCCCTCCTGTGGTGGAAGCGGCGCCCGTACACCGGCCGGGACCCGGTCCCCGTCCGTCCCCCGTCACCCGGCGATCCCCGCGCGATGTCGCCCGAGGACCTGCTGCACCGTCACTGGAGCACGCTGCGACCGCTGGACCTGACGCGGTAAGGCCCGCCCGGCGGGCGGCGCCGGTGTCGCGGGGGCCGGCACGCGCTCCCCCGGCGCCGCCGGTCGGCGAATCCCCGTTCCGGGCCCCGCCGGCGGGGTCCTCATCGCATCGACGCCCTCCTCCGCCGTGCAGCCGCACGCACCGGGCCCCGCCCACCCGACTCGCCGAACGCCGCCGGTCCCCTCCGGTCCGTCCCGTCGTACGGGCCCCGGTAGCGCGACCGGACGCACACCGCCCCGCTCCCGCTCGGCCCTCACCGGCCCGCCCGTGCGGCACCCGTGCCCCGGTCCGGCGAGGACGTGGGCGGGCGATTCCCGGGTATCCGCCCCACAGACCCGGACCTCCGCGTCCTGGACACGGCCGACCGGCCGGTCCCGCGGCCGGGTCGGTTCACACGGTGGAAGCGGTCCGCCGGCCGGCGGGAAGGACGGGCCATGGAGGCGTACGCACGACGGAGGGACGACGGTCCGCGTCCCCGCCCCCTGCCGGCCGGGCGGCGGGCCGCGTCCCGCACCGGTTCGCCCGTCGTCGTCCCCACGGCCCCGGCACGGCGGTCACCGCCCTCGTGGGGCTCCGCCCTGCGCCGCACCCCCGCGTCGATGTGGCGTGACGACGTGTCCGACTACGCGGCCGCACTCACCTACTACTCCATCCTGGCCGTCCTGCCCTCCCTGCTGGTCACCGTCATCGCCTTCAGCCTGGTCAGCCCCGCCACCGCGGGGGACTTCATCGCGCACGTGACGGCCTACGCCCCGGGGCAGTCCGGGAGCGAACTCCAGGGCGTCATGGTCCGGATGGCGCGGCGCAGCTCCGCGGCCTGGACGCTGCTGGCCGCCTGCACGGTGAGCGCCCTGTGGTCCGCCTCCAGCTACCTGGCCGTGTTCCGCCGGGCCCTGCACCGCATGCACCACGTCGCCGACCGCCGCTCGCCCCTGCGCAAGGCCCCCCGCATCGTCCTCACCGCTCTCGCCCTGCTGGCCCTGCTGCTCGTCAGTTCGCTGCTCCTGCTGCTCACCGGACCGGTCGCCGAGGCCGTCGGCGGTCTCCTCGGGCTCGACGAGGTGGCGGCACGGGCCTGGGCCCTGCTGCGCTGGCCCCTGCTGCTGGGGCTGGTCGCGCTCCTGGTCGTCGTCGTCTTCCACATGGGGCCGGCCCCGGCGCGCCGGCGCAGGCACAGCCTGCCCGGCGGCGCCCTGGCGGCGGGCCTGTGGCTCACGGTCTCCGCGGGTTTCGCGCTCTACGCCTCCGCCCTGAGCACCTACAGCAGGCTGTACGGCTCCCTCGCCGGCATCGTCGTCTTCCTGATCTGGCTGTGGCTGTCCAACCTCGCGCTGCTGGCCGGGGCCCAGTTCACGGCCGAGCTGAACAGGCAGGCGCCGCCCCGCCGGTGACGGCCGGCCGCGTCCGCCGGCGGCCCGGCCGGCCCCCGCCCGCCGCTCGTCAGCCGCGGCCGGCGGGCACCCCGCGGTGGCTCCGCACCACGTCGGCGTACACCTTCGCGCTCGGCTTGGGACGGCGCTCGAACGTCTCGCGGTCGACCTCGTGCAGGCCGAGCTGGGCGCCGTACCCGAAGATCCACTCGAAGTTGTCCATGAGCGTCCAGTGGCAGTAGCCGAGGACGGGCGTGCCGGCGGCGGTCTCGGCCGCGAGGGCCTCGATCGCGGCGGGGACGAACGCGGCGCGCTGGGTGTCGTCCGCGGTCTGGATGCCGTGCTCGGTGACGAGCACCGGTACGCCGGCCACCTCGTGGGCGTAGCGCACCGCCCCGGCGAGGGAGCCGGGCTCGATGACGGTGCCCATGCCGTTCAGCTCCCCGTCGGGCGTCACCTCGCCGTCGGGGCCGTGCACGATGCGCTCGTAGTTCTGCACGCCGATGAAGTCGTCGTCGCGCGCCTCGCGCAGCCAGTGGTCGTAGACGGCGGCGCGCTTGGCGTCCCGGCGCCGCTCGCCGCCGGGGACCGCGACCTCGTCGGCGATGGCGATGGAGACGCCGACCGGCAGGTCGCCGCGGCGCGCCCTGATCGCCTCGCGGGCGGCGCGGTGGGCGCGGGTGAACGCCTCCTGGAACTCCTCCTGCCGGTCGGCGGGGATGACGTTCGCGCTGGCGTAGCCGTCGCTTCCGGCCGCGCGGGCCGCCGCCGCGAGCATCCGCCTCTTGAGCTCCTCCGCCTCGGCCGGGAGTTTCGCGCCCGCCTGCAGCAGCTGTTCCAGATTGGGTTCGTTGAGGGTGACCGCGTAGGCGATCCGGTCGCCGAAGCGCGCCATGACGCGGTCGCACTGGTCGGCGAACCGGCCCGCGGCGTCGGCCCCGGTCCACGAGCCGTCCGCCGCGAACCAGTGCGGTGCGGTGAAGTGGCTGAACGTCACCAGGGGTGCCAGGCCGCGTGCGAGGCAGCCGTCGATCCTGCGCTCGTAGTGGTCGAGCGCCTCGGCGGAGACGACACCGCGCTCGGGTTCGACGCGTGCCCACTCGACGGAGAACCGGAAGGCGTCGAGTCCGAGCCCCGCCACCAGGTCGAGGTCGCTCTCCCAGTGCTCGTAGCCCCGGCAGGCCGGCCCGCTCGGCTCGCGGAAGAGCGAGGGGGTGGTGTGCTCCAGGAACCAGGTGTCGCTCGCGCGGTTGTCGCCCTCGTTCTGGTGTCCCGCGGTGGCGACGCCCCACAGGAAGCCGTCGGGCAGGCGGTTGTGCGTCATGGGTGCTCCTCGGGTGATCCGGCGAACCGGAAGGTGAAGGGGGCAGGGCCCCGGCGGTCGGGGCGCGGCCGTGGTGGTCAGGGCGCGACCGTGGTGAGCGGGACGCGGAAGGAGTGCCGGCCCGGGCCGGCCTCGGTGGGCGGCCCGCCGGGCAGATCGACCAGCGCGGTGGCACCGGGTGGCACGAGGAGGTCGACGAGCAGCGTGCCGCCCTCGACGCGCCAGCCGGTCTCGGCCCGGCCGTACGGCGTCTCGTGCGCGGCGTGCGCCCAGGTGAGGCCGCCGCCGGGGCGGGGCCGGACCAGGAGCCGGCGGTAGCCCGGCTCGGCGGGTGCCAGGCCGGCGACGGTGCGGTGGAGCCAGTCGGCGACGGCTCCGAACGCGTAGTGGTTGAAGGAGGTCATCTCGCCGGGGTTGACCCGGCCGTCGGGGAGCATGCTGTCCCAGCGTTCCCAGACAGTGGTGGCGCCCATGTCGACCTGGTGGAGCCAGGACGGGCAGGAACGCTGGGTCAGCAGCCGGTAGGCGGTGTCCACGTGTCCGGTGTCGGTCAGCGCGTCGCACACCAGCGGGGTGCCGAGGAACCCGGTGCCGATGCGGTGTCCGCCCCCGGCGACCAGGGCGGCCAGCCGGCGCCCGGCCTCGGCGCGTTCGGCGGGGTCCTCGATCAGCCGGAAGCACAGGGCGAGGGCGTACGCGGTCTGGGTCTCCTCCGTCAGCCGGCCGCCCCCGCCGTGGAAGCGGCCGAGGAAGGCGTCGCGGACCGAGTCGGCCAGCGCGAGGTAGCGCCCGGCGTCGTCGTCCTCCCCCAGCAGCCGGGCCGTCCGGGCCAGCAGGCGCGCGGAGTGCGCGAAATAGGCGGTGGCGACCAGGGAGGAGGAGGTCATCGCCCGGCCGGGGTCGTCCGCGGGCGCGGCCGGGTCCAGCCAGTCGCCGAACTGGAAGCCCTCGCCCCAGATCCGGCCGGGTCCGGCGATCCGGTCGACGGCGTCGACCCAGCCCCGCATCGAGGGGTACTGCTCGCGCAGCACCTCGACGTCGCCGTAGCGCTCGTACAGCACCCAGGGGACGATGACGGCCGCGTCGCACCAGCCGGCCATCGGCGGGTTGCCGGGCGGGATCGGCACCGGCGTGATCACCGGGATCGCGGGGCTGAACACCGGCGGTACGCCGTGCGCGTCGTCGCCCTGGTCGGCGGCGAGGTCGCGCAGCCAGGAGCGCAGGAAGTCGCGGACGTCGTGGAGGAAGGCCGCGGTGGGGGCGAAGACCTGGACGTCGCCGGTCCAGCCGAGCCGCTCGTCGCGCTGCGGGCAGTCGGTGGGCACGTCGAGGAAGTTGCCGCGCATCCCCCAGACGACGTTCTCGTGCAGCCGCTCCAGGGAGGCGTCCGAGCACGAGAACCACCCGGTGCGGCGCAGGTCGCTGTGCAGGACGACGGCGGTGACGTCGGCCGGGTCCGGCTCGCCCGGCCAGCCGTCGATCTCGACGTGGCGGAAGCCGTGGAAGGTGAAGCGCGGCTCCCACACCTCGCCCTCCGGATCCCCGCACAGGGTGTAGCGGTCGGTGGCGGTGGCGTGCCGCAGCGGGCGCGTGCACAGCTCGCCGTCCTCGAGGACCTCGGCGTGGCGGAGGGTGATCGTGCGGCCGGCCTCGCCCCGGACGCGGATGCGCAGGCGTCCGACGAGGTTCTGGCCGAAGTCGACGAGGGTGCGGCCGGCGGGTGAGGTGGTGACGGCGACCGGGGCGAGCGACTCGATGCGGCGCACCGGCGGGCTGTCCGCCGGGAAGAGCACGCCGGTGTCGAACTCCAGGAGCCGTACGGCTTCCCACGCCGAGTCGTCGAAGCCGGTCTCGCTGAAGCCGGCCTGTGCGCGGCGGGCGTCGTACTCCTCGCCCTCGTACAGTCCGGCGGCGAGCACGGGGCCCGGACTCCAGCGCCAGTGGTCGCCGGTGGCGACGGTCTCGGTGGTGCCGTCGGCGTACTCGATGCGCAGCTCGGCGAGCAGGCCCGTGTCGGTGCCGTAGATGTCGCGGGTGCCGCCGTTGAAGCCGAGCAGGCCCCGGTACCAGCCGTCGGCCAGCTGGGCGCCCCAGGCGTTGGCGCCCTCGCGGACCAGGTGCGTGACGTCGAATTCCTGGTAGCGGTGGCGGTGGCGGTAGCTGGTCCAGCCGGGGGCCAGGACGTGGTCGCCCACCACGGTGCCGTTGAGCTGCAGTTCGTACACGCCGAGCGCGGTCACGGAGAGCCGGGCCGCGGCGGGCGCCGCGCGCAGGGTGAACTCGGCGCGCAGCAGGGCGGCGGGGCGGGCCCCGGTGACGGAGGGGTCCGCCTGTCGGCGGGGAGCGATGACGCGGGCGGTCCGGAAGTGGCGCATGTCGGGTCCTCGGCGCGGTGGGCGCGGGTGGTGCCTGGGGCGGGTGGGGTCGTCGGCGGGTGCGGTCGTCGGGCGGGGGGAGGGAGGCAGGGTCGATCATGCGCCCCAAAACCTAGTGAACGCTAGGCCTTGACTTGCGTGACGTGGATCACGCGCCCGACCGGGACGCGTTCGCTCTGTCGAGTTCATGACAAAGTAGGGCTCCGTGCGGCGCCCGGCCGACCGGAGCCGTACGGCCCGCCGCCGGGGTCCGGCTCCCTACAGCCCCTGCCCGTCGACGGATATGGAGCGCATGAGGCGGTCGAGGTGCGCGCGCATGACCGCGATGAGGTCGAAGGAGCGGCCACCGGCGAGCCACTGCTGGCGCAGGCCCGCGTCGAGGGCCGCGCACTCGCGGGCGATGCCGCCGTGGTCGATGTCCGGCAGGAGTTCCCCGCTCCGGCTGCCGGCCTCCAGCCGCTCGGCGAGCTCCCGCACGCCCTTCTCCTGCCAATGGGTGAAGAAGTCGTGGGCGGGGTGGTCGGGGGCGGTCGCCTCGGCGGCGACCACGACGGCGAGCTCCACCATGCCGGGCATGGTGAGCCGCTGGGCGGTGTCCTCCAGGTGACAGCGGAAGGCGTCGCGCACCGATCCCGAGACCCGCTGCCACCGGGTGTCCATGCGGTCGTGCCAGTGCTCGACGACCGCCAGCAGGAGTTGCTGCTTGTCACGGAAGTGGTGGAGCAGGCCGGCGTCGGTGATCTCGGCGTCCCGGGCGACACGGGCGAGCGAGGTCTTGCGGTAGCCGTCCTGCCCGAAGCGCAGCAGTGCCGCTTCGAGGATCTGGGTACGCCGGGCCCTGCCTGCCGTGTAGCCGCCGCGCGGCCCCCTGGGTGTCGCCATGCCAGAACCGTACCGGGGTGGTGCGCGGCGACGGCGACGGACCGGAAGCGGGGTGTCCGCCTGTGACGTGGGTCACTCGACGGAAACCTAGCGACCACTAGGCGTTCGGGTCATCATCGACGTCACGCGCCGACGGATCGCCGGGCCGTCATCTCCCGGTCACCGGCGCGTAACGGCGGGCCCGTCCATCCGTGCGCCCCGCACCGCCCCCCCACATCTCCTCTCACTCCCTTCGGCACCTCCGTGAAAGGAGGGCATGGCGTGACACCGACGTCACCAAGCCCCTCACTCGACAGCGCACCTCCTGTCGAGACGAGCGAACGATGGAATCCCCGCCTGGTCGCGGTGCTGATCGCCCTCGCGTGGCCCACCCAGTTGCTGGCCGCGGGCGGAATCCTCGGTGCCAACGCCACCGCGAGCGTCGCCCAGAGTTTCCACACCACGCAGGTCGCGTGGTTCGGCCTGACGCTCACCCTGGCGAGTGTCCTGCTCACGCCGTTCGCCATCAAACTGGGCGACCTGTACGGCAGGAAGCGCGTCATGCTCGCCATGATGGCGCTGGGCACCGGCGGCGAGGCCCTGGCCGCACTGGCCGGAGACTTCTGGCTGGTGCTGGTCGGCCGGGCCGTCGCCGGTTTCTACGGTCCGTTCGGTGCCCTCTCCTTCGCTGCGGTGCGGGACGTCTTCCCGAAGAAGCTGGTCAAGCCGGCCAGCGGCATCATGGGCAGCAGCGTCGGACTGGTGGCCCTGGGCACACCGTTCCTGGCGGGCCGGCTCGTCGACGGCTGGGGATACCGCGGCGCCCTGTGGTTCCTCGCCGCCGCCACCGCCGTCGCCTTCCTGCTGGTCGCGTTCCTGGTGCCGGAGACACCCCGGCACGCCTTCGACACGGGCTTCGACTGGCTCGGCGGCCTGGTCCTCGGCGGCGGTCTGACCGCCGTGGTCTACGCCGTCGGGCAGGGGCAGAGCTGGGGCTGGGCGGACGGCAGGACCCTGGGCTGGCTCGCCGCCGGGGCCGCCGCGCTGGTCGCCTTCCTGTTCGTCGAGCGGGCCAGCGCGCACCCGATCCTGGACCTGGAGGTCCTCCGGCGACGCCCCGTGGCTCTCGCCCTCACGGCGGGCGGTCTCGCCCAGACCGTCGCGTTCACGATGCCGGGCCTCGCCATCCTGCTCGCGCTCTTCCCGCACATCCCCGGCGTCTCCGCCGGCCTCGGCTGGACGGCACAGCACAACGCCGTGGTCAGCGTGAGCTGGAACCTGGTGATGTTCGGCACCGGCCTCCTCGTCAGCCGCTTCCTGCGCCGCCTGGACCCTCGCAAGGTCTGGATCGCCGGCCTGGCGGTCATGGCGCTGGGCTACGCGCTCGTCGGCTTCCTCCACGGCGACGAGACGGAACTGATCCTGACGTCGTGCGTCGCCAACATCGGTTCCGGCATCGTGGTGGCGACCGCTCCGGTGCTCGTCGTCGGCGTCGTCTCACGCGACGAACAGGGGCTGGGCAGCGGCATGCTCAACATGCTCGTCAGCCTGTTCGGCGCGATCGTCACCGCCGGCGCCTACGCCCTCCTCAACGCGCACAGCACCGTGGTCGACGGCACCGCCTTCTACCAGGACGCCGGCTACGCCTGGGTCTTCTGGCTCGGCGCCCTCGTCACCCTGTCGGCCCTGGCCCTCTCCCTGTTCATCCCCCGGCTGCGGGATCCGGAGAGCGACGACGCGCTCCCCGGCTGAGCGCGACGGCGCGCCCGCCGGCGGCCCCCGCGACGCACCGGACCTGCTCCGCCCCCGCGAGACGCGGGGGTGGAGCAGGTCCGGTGTCGGGAGCGGGGACCGGTCCGGCCCGTGCCGGTGCCGCGTCGGGCACCGGGGGCGGGCCGGACCGCTCGCCTACTGGGCGTAGGTCTCGAACTCGGCGACCTTCGGCGTGCCCGTCGAACCGGTGATCTCGAAGGTGACCTTGCTCAGTGAGGTCCGCGGGAAGGTGATGGACCCCGCGCCGCTGCCCGAGGTGAGCACGGCGCCGGTGTCACCGTTGAGCACCTTCCAGGCGCCGATGACACCCGTCGCCCCCGCCGCCTCCCGGACGTTGATCCTGGAGACGGACGTGGCGGAGCCCCACTTGATCGAGATGGCGCCGGTCGAGGCGGCGGGCGACCAGTACGTGCTCATGTCGCCGTCCCGCACGTTGCCGTAACTCGTGCCACCGGCCTTGCTGGAGCCGTCCGACCCGGCCCCGATGCTCAGGTTGGTCCCGCTGGGCTGGCTCGGTCCCGAGGTGGGGCTGGAGGACGGGGTCGGCGTCGCCGACGTGGGCGGGGCGGTCGGGCTCGACGTGGGCGACTGCACCGAGCAGCTGCCGTTCGACACCTGGAGGCCCTTGCCCGCCCCGGCCGTGCGGCTCACCACGTCCGGCACGCACGCGGCGGCGTCGAGCGTGTAGGCGTAAGGAATGCTGACCGTGGTGTTGGACTGCGGGTCGGGCCCGGCGGGCTTGTTCTCGGTGCCGGGGCTCGACCAGGTCACGTTGTCGAAGACGTTGCCGCTGACCTGCCAGTAGCCGGCCGCGTCCGTGTAGAAGGTGCCCAGGACGTCCTTGGAGTCCTCGAAGTAGTTGTTGTCCACCTTGGCGCGCGCCCCGGCACGGGAGTTGATGCCGGACTCGTTCAGGCTCACGTAGTGGTTGTTGTAGATGTGGGCCGTTCCGCCGCGCAGCAGGGGCGTGCGGGAGTCGATGTTCTGGTAGAGGTTGTGGTGGAAGGTGACGAACCCGTTCGACAGGTCGCTCTCGCTGGAGCCGATCAGACCGCCGCGCCCGGAGTTGCGCAGGACGCTGTACGACAGCGTCACGTACTTGGTGTCGTCCTTCATGTCGAAGAGGCCGTCGTAGCCTTCCGACTCCCCGCCCGACGCCTCCAGGTTCGCGTGATCGACCCAGACGTTGCGCACGCCGCTCTCCATGCCGATGGCGTCACCGCCGTTGGAGGTGGGCGAGCCCGACTTCTTCACGTTCTTGATCGTCACGTTCTGGATGATGATGTTGCTGGATTCACGGATGTGGATGCCCAGTTGGTCGAAGACGGCTCCGCCGCCGACGCCGACGATCGTGACGTTGCTGATCTGCTTCAGCTCGATCACCCCGGCGGCGGTGTTGCAGCTGCTGCCCGACACCTTGGCCGTGTTGCCGTGGTTGATGGTCCCCTCGACCTCGATGGTGATCGGGGTGCTGCTGCTGGCCCTGGCGCACAGGGCCGCGTGGATCGCGGTTCCCGTGGTGGCCCGCACCGTCTGACCGCCGGCTCCGCCCGTGGTACCGCCGTTCTGGGTCGCGTAACCGGTCGCGGCACCGGTCGCCGCGGAGGCCTCCGGCATCGACAGCACGACACCGACCCCGGCCGCGAGGGCCATCGCGGCCGATGCTGCGGAGAGTCGCAGGGCGACTTTTCTTTGCATGGATGTCTCCTGATTCTTCGTTCTGCCCGGCCTCGCATTGCTGCCGCACACGGCGAAAGCTTGTCCGTGGACCGTCAATCAAGGCCGGCGAGGAGAGCAGGGGGAACAGTCGCATGCCGGCTCGTCATGACGTGCACCTTTCGTTCGACGGCACGTCGGCGTCGCGGGACACCTGATGCCGGGTCACTGGCGGCTCGTGCACAAGTCGCGGCGTCCACCGCGACGGTCGGCCCTTCCCGGAACGGTCCCGGCTCCGAGAAAGCGCTTTCCGTGCGGCGACGATAGGGGTCCCGCAGCGAGGTGGCAAGGGTTTGAGAGGGGCGGGTACGGAGAGCGGGAATCACCCGCCGCCCCTTTCCGTTTCCGGGCCCGCAGCACCCCCACCCTGGCTGCGATGTTGCTTCCGCGAAGGCACTCCCCTGCCCGCCCGGCCCTTTCCGCCGCAACCGGGCTCCCCAGGCGGCATGACGCCCACCCTCACTTCGCGTTCCCATACGTGAACTGGAGTGATGTACGTGATCAGCGGGGGAGTCCGGGCGGCACCACCATGAAGGCCTCGCCGTCCCCGCCGAGGCCGGGGCGATCGCCACGGCCGCGGCAGCCCTCACCTCCGGGGCGGCACCGGCCGGGCGCCCCCGCACCGCCTCGACCGACGCGAGCGTCCACCGGACCGCGGGCGAGGGCGTCACGGGCGGCGCCGGCCAGGCGGCCAGTGGTCAGCCGGCCAGTGGATCAGCCGGCCGGGCGGCCAGTGGGTCGGCGAGGCAGTCGGCCAGGGCACGGCAGGCGGATCCGGCAGGTCGGCCGAACGGCCGGGTGGTCACGGTCGGAGGCGACCGGCCGGCCGAGGCGTCACAGACGGAGCCGGTCGGTCGGCCGGGGCGCGGGCGGAGCCGGCCGGGTGGTCACGGTGGGCGCCGGCCGGTCGGCAGGTCGGCCAGGGGCGCGGTCGGAACCGGCAGGTCGGCCAGGGGGCGCGGACCGGGCCGGCCGGTCAGGGTGCAGCGGTCCGGGTCAGCCGTTCGGCGAGCGTGGCCGCGAACTCCTCGGCGCGCGCCAGCTGGACGCGCAGATCCTCGACCCGCCGCCGGGCGGCCTGTTCGAAGCCGCGGACGCGCGTCCGCAGTTCGTCCCGCTCCGCGGGCGACAGTTCGCCGCCCGCGTCCAGACGGTCCGTCGCGTCGAGCAGGCCGCGCATCTCGTCGAGGGTGAAGCCGAGGGGCTTCATCCGGCGGACGACCATGAGGCGGGCGACGTCCGCCTCGGTGTAGAGGCGGAAACCGCCCTGGGAGCGGGCGGAGGGGACGACGAGGCCGGCGTCCTCGTAGTGCCGGATGGTGCGCAACGACAGCTCGGTCCGTGCGGCGACCTCGCCGATCTGCATGTGCTCGCTGCTCACGCGGGAGCCCTTCTCGTCTCTGGCGGCGAGCGCCGGACACCGGCGCCGATCCCTACCCTAACGTTAGGGTAGAGTTGCTCCGGCCCGGGGGCGGCTCCGCGCCGTGCTTTTCCCGGTGCGGGCCCGTCGTCCCGCGCAGTCCGCCGTGTCGGGGCCGACGAAGCCCCCGGCGAGGTCCGCCGTCCGCAGGAGAGAGCGTGCGCATGTCCGTGACGACCGGCGTCACCCCCTTCCCGCCGTGAGCCCGAGCCGCCGGGCGGTCTCCGCCGTCCCCGCGGCTCTCCTGCGAACCGCTCCGCGGATCCCGCCCCGCCCTCCCGGATTCCCCGCGGGCCGGACCGGCCGCCCGCGCGCTCCGGGTCCGCACGCCTCCCATGTCCCCATGCCTTCTCCGCGCGCCCGCCGTGAGGCCGGGTGCGCCCGAGCACGACAGGTCTGCCTTCCCTTGCCCTCCTCCGCACCGTCCCCCCTGTCCCCGGCCGCGTGGCTGCGCGGCTCCCGGCGTCCTTCCTGGCTGTCCGATCCGAAGGTGCTGCGCACCGAGGTACTGGCCGGTCTCGTGGTCGCCCTGGCCCTGATCCCGGAGGCGATCTCCTTCTCGATCATCGCCGGTGTCGACCCGGCCATCGGTCTGTTCGCCTCGTTCACGATGGCCGTGACCATCGCCGTGGTCGGCGGCCGGCCCGCGATGATCTCCGCGGCCACCGGCGCGGTGGCCCTGGTCATCGCCCCGTTGAACCGCGAGCACGGCTTCGGCCACCTGGTCGCGGCCGTCATCCTGGCCGGCGTCTTCCAGATCGCGCTGGGCGCGCTCGGGGTGGCGAAGCTGATGCGCTTCGTGCCGCGCAGCGTGATGGTCGGCTTCGTCAACTCCCTGGCCGTCCTGATCTTCATGGCACAGGTTCCGGAGATGACGGACGTGCCCTGGCCGGTCTATCCGCTGATCGCCGCCGGACTGGCCCTCCTGGTGTTCTTCCCCAAGGTCACCACGGTGGTCCCGGCCCCGCTGGTCTCCATCGCCGTCCTCACGGTCGTCACCGTCGCGGCGGGGATCGCGGTGCCGACCGTCGGCGACAAGGGGGACCTTCCCTCCGCGCTGCCGGTGCCCGGCCTGCCGGACGTTCCGTTCACGCTGGACACCCTGACCACCATCGCCCCGTACTCGCTCGCCATGGCCCTGGTCGGGCTGATGGAGTCGCTGATGACCGCCAAACTGGTCGACGACATCACCGACACCCGCTCGTCCAAGACCCGTGAGTCGGTCGGGCAGGGCGTGGCCAACATCGTCACCGGCTTCTTCGGCGGCATGGGCGGCTGCGCCATGATCGGTCAGACGATGATCAACGTACGGGTGTCCGGTGCCCGTACCCGCCTGTCGACGTTCCTGGCGGGCGCCTTCCTGATGGTGCTGTGCATCGTCTTCGGCCCGGTCGTCTCGGACATCCCCATGGCCGCGCTCGTCGCCGTGATGGTCATGGTGTCGGTGGCCACGTTCGACTGGCACTCCGTCGCGCCGAAGACGCTCAGGCGAATGCCGGCCGGGGAGATCACCGTCATGGTGGTCACCGTCGTCTGCGTGGTCGCCACCCACAACCTCGCCATCGGTGTCGTCGTCGGCTCGGTCACGGCGATGGTCGTCTTCGCCAAACGCGTCGCCCACTTCACCGAGGTCAGCGTGGTCACCGACCCCGACGGCTCGACCGTCGTCCACCGGGTCACCGGTGAGCTGTTCTTCGCCTCCTCCAACGAGCTCGTCGACCGCTTCGACTACGCCACCGAAGCCGACCGCGTCGTCATCGACCTGTCCGCCGCCCACATCTGGGACGCCTCCTCCGTCGCCGCCCTGGACGCCGTCGAGCACAAGTACGCCCAGCGCGGCAAGACCGTCGAGATCACCGGTCTCAACGAGCCCAGCGCCCGCATCCACGAAACGCTCAGCGGCGAACTCACGGGCAGCGGCTGACCGGGAGCCGCGGTCGCGCGGCGTCCCGCCCGCCGCGCGACCGTCGCACCTCCCCGCGCGGACGAACGGCCCTCAGGTGCGGGCGAGTTCGGCCGCGCCGAAGGACACGTCGAAGCGGTCGCACCAGATGCTGACGCTACGGTAGTCCGACGGGTCCACGTCGGCGGGAAGGACGTAGTTCTGGCTCCCCCTGTTGCCCTTGAGCCGGCCGAGGCCGACGTGGTCTCCGTCGTCGAAGACGTGCCATCCGGCGCTGCCCCGCCGCACCGGCGCGTCGGTCAGCCAGACGCGCAGGTCCGGCCCGTTGCTGGTGTCCAGGTTCTCCAGCCGGACGACGTGGGAGCCGTCGGCCGGCCGTACGAGCTTCACCGTGCCCGAGGTCGCGTGCTCGTGGCTGATCAACTCACCACTCGCCACTGTGTGCGGACCGGTGGCCGGGACGGACTGCCCGAAGGGCTCGTCCGAGAGGGCTGCCGCGGGAGCCGACGCCGGAGGGGCCGAAATGCGCACGGCTCCGGGGAGCGCCTCCTGGACGAACTCGTCCTGCCGCAGCTTCCACGGCTGGAACCAGGAGAAGCCGAACCCGGCGCCCGTCACCGCCACTACCAGCACCGCGATGACCGACGGTCCGGTCAGCACCCTGCGCACACGCCCCGTCTCCGCCCCGATCCTCAGGAGTTCACTTCATCGTCCGTCCGTTCAACGGGCGCGGACGGCCGTCACGCGCTCCGTGACCGATGACGGAATCCTTACGTCGCGCCGGTCGCGCCGTGCGAGCGGCGGCAACGCGCTGCGACCGGGGGCTGACCGCGGGAAGGCCGCGCTCCGTAGTATCACTTCGACACAACGCCGTACGGGTCGTGGGTCGGCGGCCCGCGACGACCTGCCGGGTCCTATCAAGGAGCGTGAGCGTCATGTCGGAGACCACCGCACAGACAAACGGGGTGACCAGCCAGTATGTGGCGCAGGTCGCCGGTGACCTGGAGCGCAACCTCAAGGAGCAGGACCGCGTCGCCGGTGAGATCGCCTCGCTGCAGGAGCAGTTGGCCTCCCTGGAGAAGGACCGCACGGTGCTGCTGAACGTGCAGCAGGCCCTCGGTGTGGAGCCCGCTTCCACCGCGCCCACGGCCGGGAAGGCCGCCGTCGAGGAGACCACGACCGGCAAGGCCGGGGTCGGGAAGGCCGCGGTGGAGAAGGCGACGGCGGTGCCCGCTCCCCGGAAGAAGGCCCCGACCGGCGCCTCCCGCCGGGTGAAGGCCGCCAAGCCCGCGGCGGCAGCCGCCAAGCCCGCGGTCAAGAAGGCGGCCGCCCGCGAGGCGGCCCCGAAGACGGCCCCGAAGACGGATCAGCCCTCGCTCGTCTCCCTGGTCCGCGAGCACCTCGCCGGGCAGAGCGAGCCGCGCTCCGCGGCCGAGGTCGCCCAGTCGCTGGGTAAGCAGCACCCCGAACGGGGCATCAAGACCACCGTCGTGCGCACCACCCTCGAAGGGCTGGTGGCCAAGAACCACGCCCAGCGCAGCAAGCAGGGCACGTCCGTCTTCTACACCTCTCCGGAGGCGCCCGCCGCCCCGGCCACGGGCACGCAGGAGGCACCACGGGAGGGGCGGTCCGCGTAGGACGGGACCGGCGGCTCTCCCTGCCCCCACCCGCGTGGTCCACGAGGTCGCCGCGTCCGCCGCGCGGCGACCCGGACCGCCCGGTCCCGGGGACGGGCCCGGCCGCGTGCGCCGCCGGTGGATCGCGACGGGACCCCGGAACAGGCCGACCGGTGCGCCGCGGTCGGCGAGGCGTCCCCGGACCGGCGCCGGGCACCTGGGCCGCCGGCCGGACGGCTCGCCGTGGCCGCAGGCTCGCGTCCCCGCCGGCCCGGGCGGCGAGCCCACGCCGCCGCCCCGCTCCCCAGCCCGCCCGCCTCCCGGATCACCCGTGGCCCGTCACCTGTCACCTGTCACCGAGCCCGATCCGATCATCGCGCCACGACGCGCACGAGACGTAGGCTGTGCTCGGCACGGACACGGTGGGGGCGTACATGCGGGTGGAAGAAGCACGGAGTTGGGGGTCGGCCCTCGATTCGGTCGTGGTGTACGCGCAGGGCGCGCTCTGCCGCCGGCTGGCCCGCGGCAGCGTCCCGCCGGACGGGCGGGTGCGGGTGACGGGGCTGCCCCGCTCGCTGGATCCCGGCTCGCTGCGGGCGCGGGTCCTCGGCACTCCCGGCGTGCGCGTCGTCGAGGCCAGGGTGGAGGTCGGGGCCGAGCCGCGGGACGCGGGCGCCCCCGACGCGTTGCGGCGCGAGGTGGAGCGGCTGAGCGAGGCGTACGCGGCGGCACAGGGGCGCCGGGACCGGCAGCTGACCCTGATCCGGGAAGTCGCGGCCCTGCACCCGGTCCCGCCGGCCCGCAGGCGCGACGACCCGCATCGCCGTACCCCGGTCGACGCGTGGCTGGAACTCGGCGACTTCGTCGAGCGACGGCTGACCGCCCTGCACGCCCGCCTCACCGAACTCGACGAGGCGCTGCGCCTTGCCGGGCACGACCTCGCCGTCACCACGGACCGGCTGGCCCGCGCCTCCACCGACGTACCGCCGACGCACGTGGCGACCACGGTCTGCGCGGTCCTCACCCTCGTCGGCGCCACCGGTGACGCGGAAGCGGAACTGGAACTGGAGTACGGGGTGCCGGGCGCCGTCTGGGTGCCGGCCTACCGTCTCGGCCACCGCCGGGGCGAGGACAGCGGCCGTCTGGTGCTGCGCGCCTCGGTCGCCCAGCGCACCGGCGAGGACTGGACGGGCGTACGGGTCGCCCTGTCCACCGCCGACCTGCGGCGCCGCACCGGTCTGCCGAGGCTCGACTCGATCCGGATCGGACGCCGTCAGCCCGCCCCCGCCCCCTCGGGCTGGCGCGAGCCCCCGGCCGGGCTCGCCGACCTGTTCACCGGGTACGACGCCCCGGGCCCGCGTCCGGCCACGGCCGCCGCACCCAGGAATTCGGGGGCGGCGCACACGGCCGGCGCGGCCGGATCCGCTCTCCCGCCCACTCCCCCGGTCGCCCCGCCCCCGCCCGCGCCCTCCTACGGCGGGCCACCGCCCCTGCCCGCGGGGCCCGGCGGGCCGCCCGCCGCCGCTCCGACGCCCTTCGGCGGCCCGGTGCCCGACCTCGCGCAACCGTCCACGGCACAGCCGGCCATGGCGCGTCCGGGCGGCGGGCCGCGCGGCGCCGCCCGGGCCTTCGCCGCTCCCGCAGCCAAGGCACCCCCGGCTCCGGGGCGGCCCGCGCCCCCGCCGCCGCCCGCCCCGGCGGTCGGTCCGCCGCAGCCGAGCGGCACCGAACTCGACTACGCGGCCCTGGTGTTGTGCGGCCCCGACGAGCAGGGCGACCGCCGGGGCCGGCTGTTCCCCGACTCCTCCTTCGACCCGGTGGCGGTCGAGCACCGCCGCCGCGCCGAGGCGGTGGCCGCGCTGCCGCTGCCCGGACACGCCGTGCGGCCCCGCGAGTCGGCGGGCTCGTTCGACCACCGCTTCGACGCCGCCGCCCGCGCCGACATCCCCTCCGACGGCACCTGGCACACCGTCACCGTCGGCGAGATCCCGGTCGGCCTGCGCACCGAGTACCTGTGCGTACCGTCGGTGGAGCCGACCGTGTACGCCACCCTCGTGCTCTCCAACGCCACCGACCAGGCCCTGCTGGCCGGCCCGGTGGAGGTCACCGTCGACGACGACTTCCTGCTGACCGCCGCACTTCCCACCCTCGCGCCCGGCGGTGTGCGCCGGGTGGGACTCGGGCCGGCCGAGGGGGTGCGGGTCACCCGCCGCACGAACCTGCGCGAGTCGACGGCGGGGCTGCGCAACAACATCACCGTGCTCGACCACCGCGTGCACGTGGAACTGGCCAACGGGCTCTCCGGGCCCGTGACCGTCGAGGTGCGCGAGCCGGTGCCGGTGACCTCCGACCCGGACGTCCGGATCGAGGAGCGGGCGGACTGGACGGCCCCCGAGGACGGCGTCGGGTCCGACCGGCACGCACCGGCCACCCGCGTCTGGCGGGTGACGCTGCCCGCCGGCGGCACCACCGCTCTCGACGGCGGCTACGAGATCCGCATCCCGGCCGGCAAGACCCTCGTCGGCGGCAACCGCAGGAGCTGACCCACCCATGTCCACAACCCCGAAGCCGATCGCCCTCCCCGTCACCGCCGTCACCTGCCTGGAGGACCGCGCCCACGTCGAACGCTCCGCCGTGCTCGACCTGCCGGCCGGTGTCCGGCGGCTGCGGCTCGGACCGGTCAGCGCGCTGGCCGTCGACCGCACCCTGCACGCCGAACTGACCGCCGGGCACGACGCGACTGTGCTCGACGTGCGGATCGTCCGCGTTTGGACGCCGCGCGGGCCGCTGCCGTCCGCCGACGACGACTCCGCCCTCCGCCGGCACGTGCACGCCCTGGAGGAGGAACGGCTCGCCGTCGAGCAGCGCCGGGACCGGCTGCGGTCCCGCCTCGACCTGCTCGGCCGCCTCGCCGCCGACCTGCTGCGGGAGATCGGCGAGGGCGCCGGCCACGGGGAGACCGAGGGGCCGCGCTGGAGTCGGGAGCTGGACCGGGTGGACGCCGAGCGCGACGCCTGCGGTGAGCGACTGCGCGCCGCGGAGGCCCGGCTGACCGCCCTGGCCGCCGAACTCGGGGAGGTCCGGCGGGCCGTGGACCTCGCGGAGGCGGAAACCGCCGAGCTGGTCGGGTACGTCGAGCTGACCGTGGAGACCGGCGCCGCCGGCCCGGTGGGGCTGCGCCTGACCCACCTCACCCCGTGCGCACTGTGGCGGCCCGCCTACCGGGCCGTGCTCGACGGCGACTCCCTCACGCTGGAGACCGACGCGATGGTCTGGCAGCGCACCGGCGAGGACTGGTCGGACGTACGGCTGACGTTGTCGACGGCCCGGTCCGCGTCGGCCTCCGAGCCGCCGAGCCTGCGGGAGGACCGGCTGACGCTGACGGACCGCACCCCGGCGGAGCGCCGTGCGGTCGACGTCGAACTGCGCGAGCAGCGGATCGGTGACCTCGGCCCGGCTCCCGTGCTCGGCCTGCCGGGGGTCGCCGACGGTGGCGAGACACGCGTGCTCGACGCCCCCGCGCCGGTCTCGGTGCCCGCGGACGGCCGTGCCCACCGTGTGCCCGTGTCCTCCTTCACCACGGCGGCGCGGAGCGAGTACGCCTGCGCGCCCGAGCTGTCCCCCCTGGTCACCCGCGTCGCACGGTTCGACAACCGCTCCGGCCACGCCCTGCTCGCCGGGCCCGTGGACCTGGTCCGCGACAGCGGGTTCACCGGCCGCGGCACCCTGGACTTCACGGCTCCGGGCGCCCCCGTCGAGCTGGCCTTCGGAAGCTGCGACGACTACCGCGTGGTCCGGTACGCCGAGGAGTCCCAGGCCTCTCCCGGCCTGACCCAGCGGACCGTGACCACCCGCACCGTCCGGCTGCACCTCTCCCGTTTCTCCGCCCCCGCCGAACGGGCCGGGCAACGCGTCGCCGTGCGGGAGCGCGTCCCCGTCTCCGAGGTCTCGGCGGTGGAGGTGCGCCTGTGCGAGGAAGCCTGCTCCCCCGTGCCCGACACGGTCGACGCGGAGGGCATCGCCCGCTGGGACGTCGTCCTGCCTCCCGGCGGGCGGCGCACGATCACCCTGGTGTACGAGCTGTCGGCGAGCGCGAAGGTCACGGGGCTGTAGGCCGGGCGCACGCCCGGCCGGCCACCGGACCCGTGCCGCCGTCGGTACGGGTCCGGTCGCTCCGGCCCGGGTGAGGCCGCCGCCCCGGGCAGCGCCCACCTTGCCCGGCCGTACGTTGCGACACCGTTGCACGGTCCGGCGCGCCCGGTGGCGGCACGCCGACCCGGCTCGCGCCGCCCCGCGGTACGCGCAGCGGCCCCCGCCGGTACGCACGGGCCCGGGCGGGTACTCCGGACTCCATGGCCGGCATCGAACTCATCAGCAGCGCGTTCGACGACCACGCCGTTCTGGCGCGCAGGTACGCGTACGAAGGAGAGAACGAATCCCCGCCGCTGGCGTGGAGCGGCATCCCGGACGAAGCGACCGAGCTGGTGCTGTTGTGCGAGGACCCCGACGCGCCGTCGGGCACGTTCGTGCACTGGGTGGTGGTCGGCATCGACCCCCGCAGCGACGGTACGGAAGCGGGCCAGGTCCCGGCCGGCGGCACCGAACTCGTCAACGGCTTCCACGAACGGGGCTGGGGCGGACCGCACCCGCCGCCGGGGGACGAGGCGCACCGGTACCGCTTCCGGCTGTACGCCCTCGGGGAGCCGTGCGTCCTGCCCGAGGCGCCGAGCGCCGACCAGGTGCACCGCGTCGTCGACGACCGGCGACTCGCCGACGGCACCCTCGTGGCGCTCTACCGGCGCTGAACGAGGACCGGGCCCGGCCCCGGCGGGGACGTCCCCGCCGGGGCCGTGTCGTGCCGTCCCCGTGCGCCGCGGCGGCCCCGCGTCCGGCCGGTCACGTCCCCTCCCGGTCCGGGGCCCGGGCCGGCCCCGCCCCGGCGGTCGTCCGGGCCTCGTCCGTGGCGCGCAGCCGGTCGCCGCACCAGCGCCCGGCCGTCCCGGCGACGTGTTCCAGGGCGCCCGGCTCCTCGAACAGGTGCGTCGCCCCGGGGACGACGTGCAGGGCGTGCGGGCACCGCAGCCGCCGGGCCGCCTCCTGGTTCAGGGCCAGCACCTGGTGGTCCCGCCCGCCGACCAGGAGCAGCACCGGAACCGTCACCCGCTCCAGGGCGTCCCCCGCCAGGTCCGGACGCCCGCCCCGTGACACCACGGTCAGCACGCGGTCGGGCCGTTCGGCGGCCGCCACCAGCGCCGCGGCGGCGCCGGTGCTGGCGCCGAACAGGACGACGGGCAGGCCGCGGGTGTCGGGCCGCGTCCCCAGCCAGTCGATCGCGGCCACCAGCCGCCCGCCCAGGAGCGCGATGTCGAACCGGTGCTCGGCGGTCAGCGCGTCGTGCCGCTCCTCGCGCTCGCCGAGCAGGTCCATCAGCAGCGTGCCCAGCCCGGCGGTGCGCAGTTCGGCGGCCACCATGCGGTTGCGCGGGCTGTGCCGTGAACTCCCGCTGCCGTGCGCGAAGAGCACCACGGCCCGCGCGGATGCCGGGACGACGAGATCGCCGGAGAGCGTGACCTCACCGGCGGGCACCAGAACCATGTCGGAGGTCATCGGTATCCGCCTCTTCCCCATCGGCCGATCGCGCGGATCGCCACGACCCGGGCGTCCCGCACCGCGTACCCACGATGCCGGGGGGAACCCGTGCGCGGGAGCGGGGTCCCGTTTGGCCGCCGTCCGGGAGGAAACCCCGGACGGGAGGGGACGGCCGGGCGCACCGCGCGCACCTCTGCGGGCGGAGGACGTCCCCGGCGACGCGGCCGGCCCGCTGTGGGGACCGCGCGCACGTCGTCGTCCGAGGAAGGCAGGTCACAGGTCATGCGATTCCAGGACCGCCGCCACGCCGGCCGGGAACTCGCCGCCCGGCTGCTGGAACGGCCGGCGGACAGTGCTCTCGTCGATCCCCTCGTGCTGGCCCTCCCCCGGGGCGGTGTCCCGGTGGCCGCCGAGGTCGCCCGGGCGCTCGGCGCACCGCTCGACGTCCTCGTGGCACGGAAGATCGGCGTCCCGGGGCACCCCGAGACCGGCATCGGCGCGATCGTCGGGGACGACCCTCCCCTGTTCGACCGGCGCTCGGTGGCCATGCTCGGCCTGAGCGAGGACGGGCTCCGGCCGGACGTGACCCGGGAGCGGGCCGAACTGCGGCGCCGGGAAAGGCGGTACCGCGGCGACCGGCCCGCGCCGCGCGTCGAGGGCAGAACCGTGGTCGTCGTCGACGACGGGCTCGCCACCGGCGTCACCGCGCGTGCCGCCCTGCGCCACCTGCGCCGGCGCGGGCCCGCGCGGCTGGTCCTCGCCGTCCCGGTCGGCGCACCCGAGTCGGCGGCGGCGATGCGCGCGGAGGCGGACGACGTCGTCTGCCTGCACCAGCCGCCGGACTTCAGGGCGGTCGGCCTGTGGTACGCCGACTTCGAGCAGGTCGGCGACGAGGAGGTCACGCGGATCCTGCACGGACACACCGCCGGCGCGGGCGGGGGCGGAGGGAAAGGAACCCCTGGTCATGGGCCGCGGGAGACGGGATGACGAGGGGGTGGGGCGAGGCGGGACCGCGCCGCGGAGCCGGTCCTTCGGGGACCGTGGGCCCTACTCCGAGGAGCACGAGCGGGTCTTCCAGGTCCTGGGCCGCCTGCAGCGGGCGCACCGGGGCGAGGCCGTCCACCTGGAGGAGGTGGCGAGCGCCTCGCGCCTGCCGCCCGAGGAGACCTCCGCGCTGCTGCACGACCTGGTGGCCGTCCACGGCCTCGCCGCGGAACTGGCCGGATCGGACACCCCGGACCTGGGGCCCCGCTTCGAGATCAGACCCCGGCTGTGACGGCACCGCTCCGGCCGCGCACCGGCGTCATGGGCGCACGGAGGCGTCAGGGGGACGGAACGGGCGCACAGAAGAGGGGCCCGGCTGATGCCGGGCCCCTCTCTTTGGTAGCGGGGACAGGATTTGAACCTGCGACCTCTGGGTTATGAGCCCAGCGAGCTACCGAGCTGCTCCACCCCGCGTCGGTTCTGCCACTCTACACGGCGATCCGGGCGGGCTGGGCACAGGGGGTCAGCCGCGGACGATGTTCTCCGCCTGGGGACCCTTCTGTCCCTGGGTCACGTCGAAGGTGACCGCCTCTCCCTCCACCAGCTCACGGTAGCCGTTGCCGGAGATGTTGGAGTAGTGCGCGAAGACATCCGGGCCGCCGCCGTCCTGGGCGATGAATCCGAAGCCCTTTTCGGCGTTGAACCACTTCACGGTGCCGCTGGCCATACTGCTGTGTCCTTCGTTCTCGCCGGCGGACGCCGGCTGGAATGGGTGTGGGCGCCATCCATGATCATGGATCGCGTCCCAGACCCGTTCTACCCCACGAAGGGCCCCGCAATCCGCACTTGGCGCTCAAAAACTTCTCCATCGTGACCTGTTCTCAGCCGATGGATGGACGGTGACGCCACGTGCGCGCGACGGGACCTTCCGTGACGGTCAGTCGCCTCCGCCGCCTCCGCAGGACGAACCGCCGCCGCACGACCAGTCGCCCCCGCCGCCGTCACCGCCCCCGTCGCCGCCCCAGGACCGGCGCCGCGACCTGCCGCCGCGCCGGCCGGCGCGTGCTCCCGCGAGAAGGATCACGACGAGCGCGAACCCCGCGATCATGACGAATTCCACTGCACTCCACCCCCGTGGCCGTCCGACGACGACTTCCGTCAGGACCATGCCCCGCGGGGCGGAGGGAGCAAGCGCGTCTTGAGGAACTCCAGAGCTTCGGCGGCCCGCCCGGGCGCGCGATGGCTTCAGTCCACGACGGTCACCGTCCCCGTCGCTCCCGCCCGACGGGCGGGAGCGACGCCGAAGTTGCCCTCGACCTCCGCCTTCTCGGCCGCGTTCGGGTAGGGGTTCGTGCACGCGA
This sequence comes from Streptomyces sp. NPDC031554, assembly GCF_055580685.1. Lineage (NCBI taxonomy): Bacteria > Bacillati > Actinomycetota > Actinomycetes > Kitasatosporales > Streptomycetaceae > Streptomyces > Streptomyces sp. NPDC031554. Next base: position 305,249 of record NZ_JBVIKX010000010.1, read on the forward strand.
CACCGGCGCTGGAACCCGACATCAGGCTGGTGCAGGGGCCGGGTTTGCGGTCCGGCAGGCCGAGAATGTGGCCGAGTTCGTGCGCCGAGATGCGGACCGTGTTGTAGCCCTGGTCGACGGCCTGCCGTCCGATGTAGACGGTGCCGTTGCCGAGCGAGGTGGTCAGGGCGCGGGGCCAGCCGTTGTCGGCGAGGATCCGGATGTTGGCGCGTTGCCCGGAGGCGACGGGCCGCAGTTCGACGCCGTCCACGCTCTCGTTCCAGATCGCCGCGCCGCGGTCGACGGCGGCCCGGAACTCCGCGGACGCGCCGGCGTCGTAGGTGACGATCCGGGCGGCGAGGGGCTGGTCGGCGGGGGCTTGCGCGTGCGCGTAGGCCGGGCCTGCGAAGAGGGTGGCGGCCGCCGTGAGGGCGGCGGCCAGGGCCGGGACGCGGGTGCGTGAGTGCATGGTCGACCTCCTGTGGGGGAAGGTGGGCGTGCTCATGTCACATGCTGCTGGCCCTCTGCCCATGTCGCGCGGCCGTCAATCCGTCATTCGGAGCCGCGTCGTGTGAACGGGGCCCGCGGTCCGCACGTAGGGAGAACCGGGAGCCCCGCCCCCGCGTCATGACACGCCTCGTCCCGCACCCGGACCGCAGCCACTCAAACCGCAGCCACTCAAGGAGCACCGATGACCACTCCGCGCCTCAGCGACCGGCTGGCGACGCACCAGCCCCTCGTGCTGGGCCTGTTCCGCATGGTCCTCGGCCTGTTGTTCGCCAGCGAGGGCGCCGCCACGCTCTTCGGGGTGCTGGGGCGCGAGGCCGCTCCGGCGGGCGACTGGCCCTTCTGGTACGCCGGAGTGATCGAACTGACCTGTGGCGTACTCGTCCTCCTGGGGGTGGCGACCCGTGGGGCGGCCTTCCTCAGCTCGGGCGCGATGGCCTTCGCCTACTTCACCGAGCACCAGCGGGACGGCCTGTTCCCGCTGCAGAACGGCGGACTCTCCCCCGCCCTGTTCTGCTGGGGCTTCCTGCTGCTGGTCTTCTTCGGGCCGGGCGCCCTGTCCCTGGCCTCCCTGACGGGCCGGGAGGGACGGCCGCGGCCCGTCGGCCGGGACGTCACCGAGCCGTCCCGGTGACGTCCGCCCCGTCCCCCGGGGCGACCCGGAACACGCGGGGACACGACCGCGGCCGCCTGCGGCGACGGCCGGACGCCCTGGCACGCCCGCGCGGGCGGCCGTTCACCCCGCGGAGGCGGAGGCGGTGGACGGGACCGGTGACGAGGAGTGATAGGGCTGGTCGCAGTGCGGCCAGTCGCGGAAGTCGCGGTGGCGCAGCCACAGCCGATGCGCGGCCTGGATGTTCCACTCCGGGTCCAGGGCCCGGAGCGGGTCGCCGCCCAGCCGCCGCAACTGCATGTCGGATATCTGGAAGACGCCCCAGTTGCGGGTGCCGTTGGTGTTGGGCAGGACGTGCAGGGGATCGAGGAAGGACTGGCAGCGCGCGATCCCGACGGCACGGTCCGGTGCCTCCGTGAAGACCTGCCGCACTCGCGCCTCCACCCGCTGCGCCGGCCAGGTCCGCATGCTCACCCGGCGCTCGTACAGCGCCCGGACGGTGGGCTCGTCGACGATGCCGCGCACCGGCAGGCCCGCCAGCGCCTGGAAGGCGGTCACCCTGCGCAGCGTCTCGGGTCCGAAGTCGCTGTCCACGGCCAGGTTTCCGCCGGTGGCCCGCAGCAGCCGCTGCAACTCCGCCACGCACGCGTCGTGCTGGCCCATCGTGACGACGGGACGGCACGCCGCGGACAGCAGCAGGCGCTCCCCCGAAGCGGTCGCGGTGCGGGAGACCCGCGCGTCCGGCTCGCCGCCGCGTCCGAAAGGGTTCGGCAGGACCAGCGCCGCGGCGAGCAGGACGGCGGTCGCGCCGACGCCGGCCAGGACCGCGCGCCGGCGCCGGGGCGGCGTTCCGAGGACACGGGGGCCGGCCGGCCCGGACCGCGTCACCGGTCCGGCGTGCGGCGGTACGGCGCCGGGTCCGTCCGGCGACGGCACGGAGTCCGGACCCGCCGGGGACGGCCCGGCCCCGGTGGCGGAGGGCCGGCCGGCACCGGAGGCGGCCGCGCCGGCGGGCCGTCCCGCGCCGGGGGGCGCCTCCGCCGACGGCGGCTCGGGCTCCCGCGACGCGAAGGCGTCGCCGAGGTGCGCGTCGGGCCGTGACGCGGCGTCCGCCAGAGCCCACAGCCGGTGCAGCTCGCGCAGTTCCGCGTTGGACGCCCCGCAGGCCACCGCGACGGCGTGCACGGTGCCGTAGTCCGGTGGCACGTGGGAGCCCGCGCAGTACCGGTGCAGACTGGACCTGCCCACTCCCGCGGCCTTCGCCACGCTCTCGTAGGAACCGCCCGCGCGGTTCTTGAGCATCCGCAGCTGCGCCGCGAACCGGGCGACCTCCGGCAGGAGTTCGGCCATGACGTCCCTTCGGGGAGGAGTCGGGAAAGAGGAGGCTCACGGTCGTGGGGCGCACCGTCGGCGTGACGGCGTCCCAGATTGCCAGCCCCACCGCCGCGCGCACCAGAGCGTCGACGGTCCGGGCGTCCCACCGGCGTCCCACCGACCGGACGGAACCCCGTGACCAGGCGGGACGCGGGCGTCCCCGGCGTCCCAACGCGACCGCCGCACCTGGTGGCGGCCCGGCGTCCGTGCCGCAATGGGTGCGGCCCGGCGATCGCCGGCAGCCCGTCCACGAACCGGGGGTCACCTCATGACACGGATACGCACGTCCCTGGCCGCCACGGCCGCCGCGGCGGTCGCCGCGGCCGGCCTGGTGATGACCGCCCCGCCCGCGCAGGCCACCGCCGCGGAGTGCACCAACGGGGCCAACGGCTTCACCGGCATCCCGTACAACAAGAACGGCAGCACGGTGCACTCCGTCGGCATCGGCGGCGGGGTCACGGTCAAGCTCCAGCAGGGGTACGTCAACGGCAGCAACCACGGGTGGGCCCGCATCGACGGCGACACCTTCGCGGGCGACCGGGTCTGGATGGACTGGACCTGGGACAACGGGGTGCACTGGATCCAGTGCGGTCCCTTCACCGTCCAGTCGAACGGCAGCCCCAACACCAGCGCGGCGAAGGTGACCAGCCCGAGCACCAGTTACCGCTTCCGGGCCTGCGGCCGCCTGGTCGGGGAGAGCAGCGTCTCCTACTGCACCCCGTGGTGGTGATGGCGTGACTCCCGCCCGGGGCCGGCGACCGCGCCGGTCCCGGGCGCTTTCGCGCCCTGCCGGCACCACCCGCCGCGACGACTCCCGCGGCTCGTCCGGGACCGGCCGCCCAACGGTCCCCACCACGGCGGATCGTCCCCCCGCACGCCGGGGGACGACTTGTAGTGTGGCGCGGTGACGACGACCCGGATGATCATCCTCAACGGCGGTTCCAGCTCGGGGAAGTCCGGCATCGTGCGCTGTCTCCAGGCCGTACTGCCCGATCCGTGGCTCGCCTTCGGCGTCGACGCGTTCGTCGACGCGCTGCCCGCGGCGCTCCGGGCGTCCGGGTCGGGGCTGGAGATCGCGGCGGACGGCCGGGTGAGCGTCGGGGCGGACTTCCGGGCGCTGGAGGAGGCCTGGACCGAGGGCGTCGTGGCGACGGCCCGCGCCGGCGCCCGGATCGTCGTCGACGAGGTCTTCCTCGGCGGGGCCGCCTCCCAGCAGCGGTGGCAGAAGGCACTGGGTGACGTGGCGGTGCTGTGGGTCGGCGTCAGGTGCGGGAGCGAGGTCGCCGCGGGCCGCGAGATCGCGCGCGGGGACCGGGCCCGGGGAATGGCCGCCTCGCAGGCGGACGCGGTGCACCGGGGAGTGGTCTACGACCTGGAGGTCGACACCACGCACAGCGAGTCCCTGGCGTGCGCGCGTGCCATCGCCGCCCACGTGCGCTGACCGGTCCCGGTCCCATTCCCGCGCCCGCCCGCTGCGGAGGGGCGGGTCGGCGCGGTGGGGGCGTCGCCGCTCGGCACGGACGCCGCGGTGGTGGGCGGCGCTGCGCTCGTCCTGCACGCCACCCGCTCGCCGCGGTGGTCGGCACTGCCGGCGGACTGAAGGCCCTCACGCCCACGCCCGCACGCCCACACCGACGCGCCTACGCCGGCCCGGTGCGTCGGCGGCACGGTGCGTCGGCGGCCCGGTGACGGGCGATCCGGCGGCGGGCGATCCGGCGGCCGGCGATCCCGGTACCTCGGCGGCCGTACCGGGATCCCGGGCGCGGGCCGGCGTCGTCGGGGTCGCACCCGGCGGTGACCGCCACGGCCGCACGGCCGGGCGGGCCGCCGTCGGGCGGGGGCGGGCGACGCGGGGGAATCCGGGCCGGCAGCCGCCGGGTGCGCGCCCGCCGTGTTGCGCCGTCGCCGCGGCCGGACGCCCCCTACACTGCGATCACTCCCGTGTCAAAAAATACCCTTTTGCCACTTTTCCCATGGATGTGGACGCCCCCGTCCACTCTCCGTCCGCTGCCCGAGGAGGCGCCCCGTGACCGCTCTGCCCCGACGCGGTGTACTGAAAAGCCTGCCGCTCGCCGCCGGGGCGGTCCTGGCCCCGGCGGCGAGCGCGTACGCGGCGTCGTCGACGGGTGCGCACGCGGCGTCGTCCGCCCCTGCCCACGCGGTGCCGCGCCGCGAGGACGTCCCCGGCTTCCCCCAGCCGGAGACGCGCGGCACCCCGCCCCTGAGCACCACCCTGAACACACGACTCACGGTGGGCCTCACCGACGTGGCGCTCCCCGGCGTGGGCACCGTCCGCGTCCGCACCTACGAAGGGACGGTCCCCGGACCGACCCTGCGGGTGCGCCCCGGCGACAGCCTGGAGATCACACACGTCAACGCGCTGCCGCCCGACGCCGCGGGCCCCCATCAGGACATCAACGTCCCCCACCGTTTCAACACCCTCAACCTGCACACCCACGGCATGCACGTGGACCCGACGGGCGAGGCGGACAACGTCTTCCGCGCCTTCGCGCCCGCCACGGAGCCGGGCGGCACCACGAGCCACCGCAGCAGCGTCACCGTGCCGGCCGACCACCCCGCCGGCACCTTCTGGTACCACCCCCACCACCACGGGTCCACGGCCACCCAGGTGCTCAACGGCATGGCCGGCGTCATCGTCGTGAAGGGCGACGTCGACGAGGTCCCCGAGATCGCCGCCGCCCGGGAGGTCGTCGTCTGCTTCAACGAACTCCGCCTGAGCGGCGGACGGGTGCCGGACATGACGTCGGAGGGCGCCTTCGAGGGCATCGCCCCCACCTTCCTCGTCAACGGCGCGAAGAACCCCGTCCTCGCCCTCGCGCCCGGCGAGGTCCAGCGGTGGCGGATCGTGCACGCCGGGGCGACCACCCCGCTCACCCTGCGGCTGGACGGGCACACGATGCACCGGATCGCCCAGGACGGCATCACCCTCATGGCCCCCGTCCCCTCCTCCGCGGTGGCCCTGCCCATGGGCGGCCGGGCCGACGTGCTGGTCCGCGGCGGTGAGCCCGGCACCTACGAACTGGTCACGGACGGCGTCGACCGTCCCCTGATGACGGTGGTCGTCACCGGCGCGCCCCGCGACATGCCGCTGCCGGCCGGCCTGCCCGGACGGCCCACCACCCTGCCCGCCCCCACCCGCACCCGGCACCTGGCCTTCCGCAGCTACAGCAACGTCTTCCCCGGCGCCTTCCCCAACGCCTACCGCATCCTGGGCGACGGGGAGACGCCGCACGCCGATGCCGCGGCGGGCGTACGGGACCCGGCCTGGGGCCGCTTCTCCCCCGATCACGTCAACCACCGCGTCCGGCTGGGCGAAGTGGAGGAGTGGACCGTCGCCAACGACTCGCACAGCCATCCCCACCACCCCTTCCACCTGCACACCCACCACTTCCTGCTCACGGCGGTCGACGGCCGCCCGCTGGCCACCCCCGTCTGGCGCGACACCGTCACCGTCCCGTCCCGCGGCACGATCACGTTCCGGCTGCGCGCCGAGGACTTCGAGGGCCGTTCGATGCTGCACTGCCACCAGCTCCAGCACGAGGACCAGGGCATGATGCAGATCGTCGAGTACGTCCGCTGAGCCCCGCCCGTTCACGGCGCCGGCCCCCGGCGCCGTGAACGGTGATGGATCCGGCGAGATCCTGTCACCGGGCTGTGAAGAACCCGCGGGACGCTGGAGCGGCACTCCGGAACACCACGCTTCTCATCGGGGGATCCACGTCATGAGCACCGCACGCAGAGCAGCCGTCGTCCTCGCCGCCCTCTCCGCACTGGCCCTGACCGCCTGCGGTCCCACCGAGGACGGCGCGGCGGACGACACCGACACGACGCCGCCCGCGAGTTCGGCGGCGGCCTCGCCGAAGACGCCGTCGACGCCACCGTCGGGGCCGGCCTCCCCCACCGGAAGTCCGTCGGGCCCCGGCTCGACCGGCGGGGGCGGCTCGACCGGCGGGAGCGGATCGTCCGGCACCGGCTCGACCGGTGGCGGCGGCTCGTCCGGCACCGGAAGCGGGTCGTCGGGTGGGGGCTCCCCGGCCGACCACGACGTCTTCCCGTGCAGCACGTACGACGTGAAGTTCACCGCGAACCTCGCCGAACCGACCACCGGCAGCTACCTGTTGAAGATCACCAACAAGAGCGGGAAGGCCTGCCGGGCGCTGGGCCACCCGGTCGTGACCTTCGGCGAGCTGGACGGCCAGGCCACGGAGCGGGGCACGGCCCCCGGCATCGAGGACGCGCTCCGGCTCGAACCGGGCGAGTCGGCCTACGCCGGCCTCATGGGGGGAGCCGACGACGGCAAGGGCAGGACGGTCGCGTCGATCGCGATGACCATGGACACCGAGTCCGATCTCGAACAGACCCCCCTCGACGCCCCGACCCCGGGCCTGTACGTCTCCCCCGACACCAACTCCGTGACCCCGTGGGTGAACGACGCGGAGGACGCGCTCAGCCTGTAGGCCGAACCGAGGACCGCACACCCACGGGTGCGGGCGCCGTGCGCGCCGGGGCGCGCACGGCGCCCGCACCCGGTCGCGGCCCGGCGGGCCGACGGCCCGGGTGACGGATCCGCCGACTCGGCAGACGGATCCGCCGAACGGTGCAACCATTCCGCCAAGCGGGCTGTCTCACCCGATAACCGTCACACGCACCCCCAGGGGGACACCATGGTGCGAAACAGAACCATTTGGGTCATCGCCGCCGTCATGACCGCCACGCTCGGCGCGGCCGCGGTCCCGGCTCAGGCCGCCACGGCGGCCGCCCCGCGCGCGGCCGCCGCCTGCCCCACCGGCTGGGGCAGCCTCGACAAGGCGTACACCGCCGGCACGGCGACGCCGGTGCGCAACGCGCGGACCGGACAGCACGACTGCCACGACCGGCTCGTCATCGACGTTCCGGGCGCGACCGCCGGTGAACTCGGCTACTCGGTCCATTACGTGGACCGCCTCTACCAGGACGGTTCCGGCCGCTACATCCCGGTGGGCGGCGGAGCGATCCTGGAGGTGCGGGTGAGCGCGCCCGCCTACGACCCCGACACCGGCACCCCGACGTACCCCGCGCGCGTCGCCCAGCCGCTGCCCGGTGTGGACGTCACCGGCTACCGGACCTTCCGCGACACGCGGTACGCCGGCAGCTTCGAGGGCGACACGCAGATCGGGCTCGGAGTGCGGGCACGGCTGCCCTTCCGGGTGCAGCGGCTCGACGGCCGCCTCGTCGTCGACGTCGCCCACGGCTGGACGGCCGCCCGCTGACGCCTGCCGCGTCCGCGGCCGGGGCCGTCGCCCCCGACCGCGGGCGCGGCCGGTGCGCCGGCGGCCGGGGGCACGGAACGGAAGGGGTGCGCGCCTTCCGGGACCGGCCCCTCGGCGCGCGTCGGCCGGCGAGGGCCCGGTGCCCGCGCCGGCCGACGGAACGGGTCGCTCAGCCGGTCGTGCAGGCGGTGCCGTTGAGGGTGAACGCGGCCGGTGCCGCGTTGGCGGCGCCCTTGGTGCCGATGAAGCCCACGGTCACCGAGCCGCCGACGGGGATCTTCGCGGTGTACGCCGCCGCGGTCACGCTCACCGCGCTCCCGCTCTGGGTGGGGGTTCCACCCCACATGTTCGCCACCGTCTGGCCGTCCGGGAAGGCGAAGGCGAGGGTCCAGCCGTCGACCGCCGCCGTACCGGTGTTGCGCAGGGCGATCTCGGCCTGGAAACCGCCGGGCCACTGCCCCACCACGCGGTAGCCGACCGAGCACGCCGCTCCCGGGGTGCCACCGCCCTTGCCGGTGGTGACGTTCACCGTGGCCGAGCGCGCCGAGCGGTTGCCGGCCGCGTCACGGGCGTAGACGGCGAACGTGTACGCCGTTTCCGGGGTGAGGCCCGTCAGCGTGGCGGTGTTCGTCGTGGACGCGGCGACCTTGCTCTCGGTACCGCCGCTGATCCGCACGACGTCGTACCCGGCGACGCCGACGTCGTCCGTGGAGGCGCCCCAGGTCAGGGTCGCGGAGGTGGCCGAGACGGCGGAGGCCGCCGGGGTGCCGGGGGTGGTCGGCGCCCGGGTGTCGCCCGGGGTGCCGCCGCCGAAGACGGTGGCCTCCTTCGCGGTCTGGGCGATGCCGTCGGCGCCGTTGAAGATCCGCTGTCCCCAGGAGCTGAGGCGGGTCGGGTCGAAGTCGGTGGCGAGGTCGAGGACCGGGTCGGTGTTGCCGCTCCAGGACCAGGCCAGGTAGCCGAGGTCGAGTTGTTCGGCGGCGGCCATCATGGTGTCCTCGTCGGGGTCGCCCCACTGGTCGGCGGGCCCGCCGAACTCGCCGATGAGCAGCGGGAGTCTCGCGCTGACGAAGGCGTTGAGGTAGTCGGTGATCTCCGCCGCGGTGTCGAAGACGCTGTACATGTGGATGGAGAAGATCAGGTTGCCGGTGGAGTCGGCGTCGTAGACGGTCCGGGCGTTGGCGCGCATGACGCCCTGCCAGTCCTGCCCCCAGTTGGGGGCGTCGACCATGATCGTGTGCTGGAGGCCGGCCGCGCGCAGTTTCTTCACGGCGGCGACCGTCGGGTCGGTCCAGCCCTCCGGGGCGGTGTTGCCCCAGGGCTCGTTGCCGATGTTGACGATGACGTAGTCCTCCTGGCCGGCCAGGACGTCCTTCAGGCCGATCCAGTAGTCGGCGGCGTGGTCGAGGGTGCCGGCGGCGGCGTCCTCGCCGTAGCCGGTGGTGTCGTGCACCTCCAGGACGCAGATGAGGCGGTTGGCCTTGCAGCGGGCGATGACGGCGGCCACGTCCTCGGGAGTGTTCCTGGTCCAGCGGTGGCCGTCGGAGAGGACGACGCGGACGGTGTTGGCGCCCAGCGCCTTGACGTCGGCGAAGGACTGCGTCTCACCGGGGTACCAGGTGTGGGCGTGGTTGACGCCGCGCATCACGAAATCGTTGCCGTTGCCCTCCAGCAGACGTCCGCCGCTGATGTGCAGGCCGGTGGCGAGGGCGCGCGGGGCCTCGGCGGCCCGCGCGCCGGCCGGGGCGAGGAAGCCGAGGACGACGGCGAGGGCGAGCAGACCGGCCAGGAAGGGGGCGAGGTGACGTGGACCGGCCGGGGCGGGGGCCGGGGCGAGGCCGGGAGCGGGCAGGAACCTCTTTCGGGTCGTGCTGCGTGCTCTTCTCACTGCGACTCCAGGAGTGAGCGCCAGAAACTCAGGCATCGGGAGGATGGGTGGGAGCGCTCCCATAAAGCCACTGCGACAAGTACACGTCAAGAGATCGCGCACAGGCCGTCGGGCCCCCCCCCCCCGGGGGGGGGGGGGCGGGGGGGGGGTTGGGGGGGGGGGGGGGGGGGGGGTCCGGGGGTTGATGGGGGCGGCGCGCCCCCCGTGTTCGGGGGGGGGGCCCTGTCGGGGCGC
>NZ_JBVIKX010000011.1:0-296921 GCF_055580685.1 Streptomyces sp. NPDC031554
TCGACAAGCGCAAGCACCGACGGCGGCTGGGCGTGTTGAGCGTCGGCCAGGTCCTGCCCGTGCACAACGCCCCGGTACTGGACGAGCACCTGCAGTTCACCCGCTACCCCGCCCCCAACGAGAAGCGCGAGGTCAACGTGGTCTCCGCCAGGGTGCTCGTCGAGAAGATGCAGTCCGCCAGCGGATCCGTCGACCGCCGGAGCCGCCAGCGCGCCGGGAAGATCGCCGAAGCTCTGAACGAGCACTATCCCGAGAGCCAGCAGACATGACCGGACACTGCCCGCAGTGCGACGAGAACTTCCCCGTCCGAATCCGGCGCGGCGACAAGGTCAGCAACCATCGGTGTCCGACGTGCAGCACCCCTCTCACGGGCGTCACGGCCGGCCGCGCCAAGGGCCGTTACCTGTGCCCGATCGAGAACTGCATCGTCACCCTGGGGCTGACCGGCGTCCAACTCGACGGCCCGCACCGGCTGGTCTTCCAGCCCGGAAAGCTGCCGTACGGGCCGCCCGGCGACGTGCGCAGCGAGCCCAACTCCCGTGAGCAGCAGAAGCTCGCCCGAGTCGCAGGCCGCGTCCTTGGCACCGGATCCGTGGTCGACCGCGGCTATGACCCCGCCATCCCTGCCAGCGAACTCGCAGGCCTGCGCCTGGAGTCCGCCGCCGACACCGACCCGGCCACCTGGACCGTCAACGAGCAGGTGAGCTACCGGCGGTGCGCCGCGTGCGGAAGCCAGACCCCCGACATCCAGCAGTTCCGCATGCCCACCGAGTGGGCGCCTCGCCGCACCACGATCACGCGCGGCCGCGGCCGGCACAACCATCGCCTGGAGGACATCCCGGCAGGACCGTATCCGCCGGGAAGCCTCGCCTGCGCGGACTGCGCTCCCCGTTGACCTCCGCTGCCGATCGCCGATACAGACCTGAGAGGGAGGGAGATGGACGCAGCACTCGTCACTGGCGTAATCGCCGTACTAGGAACCGTGCTCGGAGCTGTTGTCAACGGACGGTTCCAGGAGCGTGCCGCAGGTCGCAGCGAGGAATCGGTCCGAGTCGAGAAGCGCCGCTCTCGCCAGTTCGACGCCGTCCTCGACCTCGCCGACGCAGTGACCAATCACCGCACGGTGATGTGGAAGCGAGGCGAGGCCGCCCTCAAGCGTGACAACGACCAGCGACAACGGGAGTTGCAGACCGCGAGCCATACGACTCGCCAGGCCATCACCCGCCCGTTGAACGCCCTCCGAATCTTGATCACTGACCCTGCTGTCCACGCGAGCGTCAACGCCATGGTCACCGCGACCTACGCCATTCGCAACGCGTACGCCACAGCCGAAGAGCTCACCGCAGCGCGTGAGGCCGCTCGGGTCGCCCACGACAACTTCGTCGCCGTCGCGGGCAAGTACCTCCGCCAGCAGGAGGGCCCGGCTGAGGGACCTGCATGAATCGGGACGTGGCTGATCAAGGGTGTTCAGGCCCGTTCGGTCCCGGCTTTCCACGACGGCGACCGAGGCGGCGCGCCTGCTGTAGCGCGGCCAGGGCGGACGCCGTGGCCGCGGCCGGCTGCCCGGTGACCAGGGCCTGCTCGTCGATTTCCTCCAGGACTTCGCGAACCATCGTGACGATGGAGGCCACGTCCGTACAGCTCAGATCCACGATGCCGAGTTCGGTGAGGTCGCGCATCTTCGTGGCGAGTCCGGCCATCCAACTGTTCTCACCGTCCTCACTGCCCTCTTCGCCCTCGTCGTCGGTGAGCAGATCGTCCCAGTGCGCCACCAGGTCCTCAGCGATCTCCCGGACAACAGCAGGTGCGAGATCGACCGGTTCCGGCTTGTCGTCCAGTGCATTGACGGGGACATACTTCGCGGCGGCCTCAAGGGTTCGGCGGAGAGCCTCTTCCCTGTCCAGGATGCCCTGGCGGGAGCCGAGTCCCAGGGGCTGGCCGCGCTGCTTCGTAGTCATGCCCGCCGCACGGGCCGCGTTGAGCAAGGACAACTGCAGGCGGTCGACTTCCTGATGAGCGAGGCGGGTCAGCCTCAGAGCCTCGTCCAACTCGGCGTGCCGCGCTGCGATGTCAGGCACGGGTGTGCCCTCGTCGTCGAGCTTCATCAGCTTGGCGTGCCGGTCCCGCATGAAGCTGATCAGCCCCAGCAGGTCGTCCGGACCGGGCGGATCGGCGAGGCCTGCGTCGCCGTGCCGATGACGGAGCGCGACCCGGTCTGCGATGTCGACGGCGCTGATGGGGCCCAGGGGGCGGGGTTGGTTCACCACGCCAGTCAGCATGCCGGACAAGCTTCGTCCGGCGGACCGGCGGCGGGCCCTACGGGTCGGCGCGAGGCTGCTGGGGTTCGCAACAGCGGCCTACCCGGCTCACCCGCTCTCCGGCGCGGAGCCGCGCAGCTTCGAGGAGAGCCGGCACAGGAGCAGTTGGCGGACCGCCGTGGGCGTGCGCTCGCGCACCCTACGGGCCCGCGGGGCTCCCAGGCTGGAGGAGTCCAGCAGCACAGCGAAGGCGGCGGGGTCCATGTATACGGGGTTGGTGTCTGATCGCTTCATATCCCACGTCATAGGAGCGCGCCGCGTTTCTCCCCCCGTCCCAATCGAGATCCGCTCGTGTGGCGTGGGCCACACTGGTGGATGCCAGTTGGGTCGGGACCCTCGGCACGCAAGGCGAGTCAGGGGGTGGAGCGCCGCCGGGACGGCACGACAACCTTCAGCGGTTCCAGACGGCGGGCAACGAGACTGGCTGCGCCCCGCGCGTGCTCGACGACACCGTGGACGAGCAGCCCGGCGTGCTCGGTCGCCGTACGGCGGTAACGCTCCCATGTGGCGGGCGGCACGATCACGTTGGCGAGCCCGGTCTCGTCCTCGATCGACAGGAAGCAGGTGCCCTTCGCGGTCGGAGGCCGCTGCCGGTGGGTGACCAGCCCGCCCAGGGAAGCGGGCTCCCCGTCGGCGAGCTCGCGCAGCTCGGCCGCGCTGACCGCGTCGATCGTGCGGAGGTGGCCCCGCAGGTACTGTACGGGGTGGGTGTCGGGTGACGAACCGGTGGCCCACAGGTCGGCGAAGGTCGCCTCGATGGGTCCGAGCGCCGGCAACCGCGGGGCGGTGTAGGTCGGGTCGGCGCCCGGCAGAGCCTGCTCGTCGACGGCCGCGAGCGCACCGGCCCGCCACAACGCCTCACGCCGGGACAAGCCGAAGCAGCCGAAGGCGCCCGCGGTGGCCAGGGCTTCCAGGGTCCGCGCCGACAGCCGGGTGCGCCGGGCGAAGTCACCCACATCGACGAACGGCCGGGCGTCGATGATGCGTTGGGCAGCCTGCGGACTCAGGCTGCGCACGGTGGCCAGGCCGAGGCGGATCGCGGGTTGTCCGGCGCGCGACGCCGGGTCAGGCTCGAGGGTGGCGTACACGCCGGAGGCGGCCAGATCCACGCCGCGGACGGTGATGCCGCGTCGCCGGGCCTCGCCGATCAGCGTCAGCGGGCTGTAGAAGCCCATCGGCTGGTTCATCAGCAGGGCGCAGGTGAAGGCTGCCGGGTAGTGGTGCTTCAGCCAGGCGGAGGCGTACACGAGGTGGGCCATGCTCGCCGCGTGGCTCTCTGGGAAGCCGTATCCGCTGAAGGCCTCGACGATGTGGAAGATGTCCTCGGCGGACGGCTGCGGGATGCCGCGGGCGGCCATCCCGGCCAGGAGCCGGCTGCGCCAGGCGGCGATCTTCTCGGGGGCGTGCTTGGCGCTGAGGTCCTTGCGCAGCCGGTCGGCCTCGCCGGCGGAGATGCCCGCGCAGTCCATCGCCAGCATCATGATCTGTTCTTGGTACAGCGGCACGCCCAGGCTCCGTCGCAGGGCACGCTCGGCGAGCGGGTGCGGATAGGTGACCGGTTCCTTCCCCGCCCGGCGCCGCAAGTACGGTTTGACCGAATTGCCCTGAATTGGGCCCGGCCTAATCAAGGAAACGGCGACCACCAGATCACCGAACTTACTGGGCTTGAGCAGGGGCAGAATCGACTGAGTTGCCCTGCTTTCAATCTGGAAGGTCCCGTGCGTCTCCGCGCGAGTGATCATGGCGTAGACGTCAGGATCCTCGGCGGGTATCGTCGCCAGATCCAGCCGTCGGCCATGGTGGGTCTCGATGAGACGGCAGGTGTCGTGCAGGGCGCTCAAGATCCCCAGCGACAGAAGATCAATTTTGACGCATCCCGCCAGGTCGACGTCTTCTTTGTCCCCCTGTAGAACACTCATTCCATTTGCGGTCGCCCATTCGACCGGCATGATCCGGGTGACCTTGTTCCGAGTGAGCACCAGTCCGCCCGAGTGCACCCCGAGGTGACGCGGGTGCCCGTCGAGTTGGGCGGCCATCTCCCGCACTTCCGGGGGCAGGACCACGTCCGGCCCGGGCGGCTCGTGATGCTGGATGTGCCGGGTCATCTCGTCGATCTGCGCCGGCGGGTATCCGGCGGCGCGCGCCGCCTCTCGGACCGCGAGCCGGGGACGGAACGTGATGATGTTCGCGACGCGTGCGGCGTGGTCGCGGCCATAGCGCTGGTAGGCGTAGGCGAACACCTCGTCCCGGCGCCGGTGTTCGAAGTCGACGTCGATGTCCGGGGTGGAGGCACGCTCCGTGTTGAGGAACCTTTCGAACAGCAGTTCCCTGGCGATCGGGTCGACCTGGGTGATGCCGAGGGCGAAGCAGACCACGCTGTTGGCGGCGGAGCCGCGGCCCTGGCACCAGATGTCGGCCTCCCGGGCGAACCGGCACAGGTCCTCGACGATGAGGAAGTACCCCGGCAGTGATAGCTCGGAGATTACGGTCAACTCGTGCTCAAGTTGCCGCCACGCGGCGCCCGCCTGTTCGCGTGGGCCGTAGCGGCGGAGCATGCCGCGCTCGGCGAGGACGCGCAGCCACGAGTTGTCGTCGTGGCCGTCCGGTACCGGGAACTGCGGCAGCTGGGGCCGTAGTTCGGCGAGGTTGACGGCGCTGCGGCGGGCCAGCTCGAGGGTGGTCTCTCGCACGCCGGGGTAGCGGGACAGCCACGGCAGCATCTCGTCCCCGGAGCGCAGGTGCGCGGTGGGAGCGGCGTGCAGCGATCCCGCCGTGGCTTCGAGATTGTCGCGGTGCCGCAGAGCGGTGAGGACCTGGCTGAGCCGGGCCTGACGCGGGGCGGCGTAGTGCGCGGCGCCGGTGGCGACGATCGCGGCGCCCGCCCGGCGTGCGGCTACGAACAGGGCGTCGTTGCGGAGGCTGTCGGCCGCGAGCCGGTGGTCGATGAGCTCGGCGTGCACCACCGGTCCGAAGACGTCCTGCAGTCGGCCCAGCGTACGGGCGAGCGCGTCCACGTCCGGCATCTCGCCGGGGTCGTACGACGGGCAGCCGGTGAGGACCGCCCAGTGGCCTGCGGCGGCGGCCGACTCCAGGGCGTCCAGGTCGTACACGGGGTGTCCCTTGTCGCCGGCGAGCTGGGCCTGGCTGATCGCCTCGGACAGCAGCATGAAGCCGTGCACGCTTGTGGCCAGCACGACCGGGGTGTCCAGCCCGTGTGCTCCCAGGGACAGTTCGGCACCGTAGACGGTTGCCACCCGATGTTCTTGGGCGGCCTGGGCCAGTCGGCGGGCGCCGGTGAGTGCGTCGGTGTCGGTCAGCGCGAGCGTCGTTACCCCGAGCCGGGCCGCCTCGGCGATCAGCTCTTCCGGTTCGCTCGCCCCGCGGAGTAGCGAGAAGAACGAGTGGGTGTGCAGTTCTGCCCACTCCGGCGTCTCCTCGGCCGCGGTGTGCGCCGTCGCCGGTTCGGGGGCGAGGGTCAGGTGCGGCAGCTCACGCATACAGGGCCTCCGCCCACCAGCGGCTGGCACGCACATGCAGCAGCCAGGCCCGGCCGTCGCCGGTGACGGCCTGCACGCGGGCGAGCCGCCGGCGCTGTCCGGGCTGCCACCAGTCCTCGTCCAGCGGCCACGGTCCCGCCCAGCCGACCACGGGAGCCGGTGCGACGCGGCCGACCGCCAGTCGGGCGGGCACGGCGCTGAGCTGTCCCCGGCCGGACACCGCCAGCAGGTTCCCGTCCTCGTCGAGCAGGCGTGCGGGCAGCGGAGTGGGAAAGACCCGGGCAGGGTGCGGCGCGGGCAACTGGCCCGCCCACGCCGCCCGTTGCGGCCGACCCGGCTCGGCGAAGTCACCGAACGGAACGCGGCGGATACGGTCGGCGGGCCCCCGTCCGCCGATCTCCTCGGCCCGGGTCACCGCCTGATGTCCGAAGAGTGCCTGGAGCCGGGCCGCGGCCTGGCCGAGTACCTCCTGGGCGGCGGCCGCGCCGAACAGCGCCTGCTGCTGGCCGGGGGCCGGCGCGACGTGTTCGGGCACCAGCTCGAGTTGGGCGATCCCTTCGCCTCCGGCTGTGGTGGGGGCAAGGACACCGGTTTCCTGCCAGGCCTGCAGCTGCCAGCGCAGCCGCTCGGCCACCGCCAGGTCGCTGAGGCGTCCCTCGTGCCGCCAGACCCGGGCGAGCGTACGCCCGTCGGACATCCGGGCCCGCACCTCGATGCGGGCGCACACGAGTCCGGCCTCCTCCAGGGCACGGTGCAGCCGTACAGCGAGCGCCTTCCCCGCGAAGGAGGTGGCCTCTAGCCGGGTCTCGGGCGGGTCGAAGCGGTGCTCGACCCGGCGTCCGTCGGAGGCCGGACGCGCATTCAGCCCGTGGTCCTCCCTACCGAGGGCAAGCCGGTGGGCGGCGGCGCCGTCCGGTCCGAACCGGGCCACGACAGCGTCGGCGGGCAGTGCTGCGAAGCCGCCGAGGGTGCGGATGCCGAGCCGGACCAGCAAGTCGGCCAGGGCCGGCCGTCCCAGGACGCCGAGCCCGTAGTCGGCCAGGAAGCTGGGGGTGGTGCCGGGCGGCACGAGCAGATCGCGGCGGGCGGCGAGCGCGGCCGCGAAGACGGTGTCGGCAGCCCCCGTCTGGCAGGCGATGCCGAGCGCGGACGCCGCCGCGCGCAGTCGCTCGGCGAGCGGTTCCTCTCCGCCCCAGTAGCGGGCTGCGCCGCGGGCGGGCAGCGCGACCAGGCCCGGTCGGAGCACCTCCAGGCGGGCGACGACGTCGTGCTCGAACCGGTGCAGTAGCGGCTCGAACGCGCGGGTCTCACCCGCCGGGTCCCGGGGGCGAAGGCGCAGTTCAGGCAGTTTGCCGACGGCCTGCCGGATGCGCATGCCGCGCCGTACGCCCACTGCGCGGGCCGCGGCCGTGCACGCCACGACGCGTCCCGCAGAGGTAACGGCGACCGGCTCGTCGGCGGGAACCTCGGCGGCGACCAGCGGCCAGTCCATCGCCCAGACGACCATGACTCTGCTCACCGGGGATCACCCCACCGCGCGCAGGCGCGGCCGCGGCGCATCGGTGGACGGGGCGGGGGCCGCGACGGGGTGCACGGAACCGTCGGGGCCCGGCAGCCACAGGTCGGCGGTGCGCGCTGCTGCGGCGGCGCCCCGGCCCGACGCGGTGACCCGCACCCGGCGCCGACGCAACAGGCCGTGTCCGTGCCCCACGCCTTCCCAGTAGGCGTTGTCCACGCTGAGCCGCAGTTGGGCCCCGGGCCAGGGGCCTGCCACCAGCAGCACGGTGCCGCTGCGGCGCAGGCCGCCGGTCAGGCGCCGGTGGGTGCGCTCGGCGACCGGGCCCACCGGGCCGAGCAGGATCAGCGGGACGCCGTCGGCGAGCGTGGAGACCGCCTCCGGCCAGCGCTCGCCCGGCGCGTCCACCCACAGACCGCACTCCAGGTCGAGTCCGGCGCTGCGTGCCGCGAGGGCCCCGAGGTAGGGCATGCCGACCGCTGCCCAGGCAGTGTGGTCGGCCCCGGCGGCGGCGCCGAGCGCGAGCAGGAGCGGCAGGTCGCCCGGGATGCTGACGGTGCTGCCGCGGTAGAGCATCCCGTCGGGCAGCAGCGTGCCGAGCGCGCCCGGCACCGGGATACCGGCTCGCTGTCCGTCGCGCCCGCGCTGTCCTGGGTTGATCGCGGCCGTCTCCACGACATGAGTTTCGAACGTGCGTACGAATCAGGCAACCCTGACGGCACTCGCGCACTCGAGCGGCATCCCGCCCCCGATACCGACAGACCCCAACTGGCGCTCCCCATAAGTCGATCACCGGGGCCCGGGCAGGAGATGTGACTCGCGCCACCTGACGGGCCCGGTCGCGACCGTCAGAAAAGGGGGTTGCATAGACCACTCGATTTGCGTACTCTCTATCGCCATCGCGTCAGCAGTGGGCACGAGAATCGGAGCCTGGAATGCCGACCGCCCCTCCCGTCATCACCGATCCCCAGCACTGGCACGCCGTGAAGCTGCCCGACGATCACCCGCACCGCAAGTACCGCCCCCGCTACCGCACCCTCATCACCGAGGACCAGCTCATCTGGCCGGACGAGGACATCGGCTCCACGCTGTACCTGGGCACCCACATGCCGCACTGGCTCGCCGAACCGCGACTGAGGGGATTCCTCGGCCGGCAGCCGGTCCGCTTGTTCGTGTCCCACCGCCGCCTCGCCCCGCGACGCACCTTGCCGCGCGCCGTCGTCCCCTGGGCCCTCGACTCAGGCGCCTACAGCGAGCTGTACCTGTACGGCGAGTGGCGCACCGACGCCGGCGACTACGCCGCCGCGGTCCGCCGCTACCACGACGAGATCGGCCTGCTGGAGTTCGCCTGCCCCCAGGACTGGATGTGCGAGCCGTGGATCCTTCGCCGGACCGGCCTCACCGTCGAGGAACACCAGCTGCGCACCGTCGAGAACTACCTCAACCTCCAGTACGCCGACCCTGACCTCCCCTGGGTCCCGGTGCTTCAGGGGTGGACCCGTGACGACTACCTGCGCGGCGTGGAGATCTACGCCAACTACGGCTTCGACCTCAGCCTGCACCCGGTCGTCGGCCTGGGATCGATGTGCCGCCGCCACAACACCGCTGAGGCCCTGCGCATCATCGAGGCCCTCCGCGAGATCGGCATCACCCGGCTCCACGGCTTCGGCTTCAAGACCCGCGGCCTGGAGAAGGCCCACCACCTGCTGGTCTCCGCCGACTCGCTCGCCTGGTCCTACAGCGCCCGCCGCGCGGACGCACTGCCCGGCTGCATGCACCGCAGTTGCGCCAACTGCCTGCGCTACGCGCTCGCGTGGCGGCAGAGGATCCTGCACCGGATGCCGGAGTGGCACCAGATGACCCTGCTGGACTCCACCCTGCCCCAATATCAGGTTGCCTAGACAACGCTACTTCTGTAGAGTGGGCCCCGCCTGAGCCACCAACGGCTCAGCTCCCCCGAGTGCCCCGCCGCCCGTCAAGGCGGCGGGGCACTGCTGCCCCGGCATGTGCGTGAGCCCGGACCAGAACCGCCTCCAGGAGGTGACGCTGTGCCAACCGCATCCGCCCACTGTCCAAGCGCAACTGCTCCCGTCCCGGGGACCGCATGAGCGACACCGTTGAAGCACTCGCCGCTGAAGCCCCCGGCCCGGACGGTCACCGCGAAATCGTGCGCGTGGCCGTCAACTCGGTCGCCGCAGCCCGAGGCCTTCCCCAGCCCTGGTCCATGCGCCTGCCCGACGACACAGTCCAGCGCGTGACCAAACTCCTGAGCGACCTCGGCGACCTCAGCCAGTGGGGCGCCGCCGAGCTCGGTGCCCTGCGCGAGCAGCTCCTCGACAACAGCGACCGCAGCGAGTCCGGAGCCTGGTACACCCCGCCCGAACTCGCCCAGTCGCTCACCCGCGCCGCGCTGAGCGAGATCACCGACCTGTACCTCGACGACGACCCCACCGACGTCCTTGAGGTGTCCGTCCTCGACCCGGCCTGCGGCGGAGGCGTGTTCCTCATCGCCGCCGCCCGGCTCCTGGCCACGGCCTACGTCGGTCTCCTGTACAGCACGCATGATCCGGCGCCGCTCACCATCACGGCCGTCATGGCGAACGTCATGAAGTCCTGCGTGTTCGGCATCGACACCGACCCCGTCGCCGTCGACCTCGCCAAGTCGGCCTGCTGGCTGGAGACCAGCGGCCACACGCCCATCGACTGGCTCGACGCCAACATCGTCGTCGGCAACGCGCTCGACGGGGATCTGCCTCCGGCGCTGGCCGGCCGCCTCAACTCCCCGAAGCCCCTCGCGATCGTGGGCAACCCTCCCTACCGCGACAAGGCGAAAGGCGCGGCGCCGTGGATCGAGGCCCGACGTCCCCGCCGGTCGGCGGAGCGCGCCCCGGACGAGTTGTGGCGCCCGTCCTTGGATGAGTTCCGGGCCCCCGGCCAGGGCAAGTTCGAGTACGCGCTGTCCAACTTGTACGTGTACTTCTGGCGGTGGGCGCTCTGGCGGGCCTTCGAGACCCGTCTGAACGCCGGCGTGATCGCCTTCCTCACCCCGAGCGCGTGGCTCAAGGGCGACGCCTTCGCCGGGATGCGCACTCGCATGCGGCAGGCCGCCGACCGCGGCTTCATCATCGACCTCACACCCGAGGGCAAGGCGCCGCCGGGCCCCACCCGCATCTTCCCCGGCGTCACGCTGCCGCTGTGCGCAGCCATTTTCACGCGCCACGCCGGGCCCGATCCCCACAACTGCGCCCACGTCCGCATCGCCACCGTCCAGGGCGCCCGTGAGGAGAAGTTCCGCCGAGTCGCCGAGCTGCTGGGCCCCGCCCCGAGCGGCAGATGACTGCGGCTCCACACAGCACTTCCCGCTGAACAGACCCGCAAGGAGAGATCCGCGTGCCCAAGACGATAGCCCCGCCCCGCGCCGACCACGCCGCAGCAGCCGAAGGCCTCCGCGAGATGCCCGGCGTCTACCTGCCCGTCGACACCTACCCCACCTCGGACGCAGCGGCGCTCATGGCCCTCTCGGTCCAGGCCGGTGACGGCCCTTACGCCCCGGCCGGGGCGTACGACGCGCGCATCAACGCCGTCGACGGTGGGACCCGCCTGTACGTCGCCTACGTCGCCCCGCTGCGCCAGCAGAACGGGACTGCCGAGGAGAAGGCCTGACGTGGGCTGGGCCGGCGGCAACACCGCCTTCGAACGCGTGGCACGCAAGCTGATCGAACTCGGCGCCGACGACGTCACCAAGACCGAGGTCTGCAGCGAGCTCATCGACGGTCTCCAGGACTGTGGTTGGGACACGGTGGATGAGTCGCTCGGCGAGTTCGCCGGTGATTCCGCGATCGTCGCCGCGTTCCGTCTGCGCGGCTTCGTCATCGTCTGTGGCGACGAACACCCCAGCAAACCCTGGGCGTGCGAGAAAGAGAAGGATCACGCCGACGACCACAAGGACGATCAAGGCCGCACCTGGCCTCGCGTCACCCGCCCCGCCACCTCGGTCAGCTCCTGAACGTTCCCCGTGCCCCGTACGACAGTGGCTGTGCCTGTCGTACGGGGCACAGCCCTGTCCGGTGCCATGCTCGGGGACGGCCGTCCGGTGGACACCACCGTGACAGGCGTGCGCGTCGCCGGGCCGCCGCAGCAGCAGACCGATGGGCTTGGCCAGGTGAAGGACAACCTGGTGCCCGTACGGCCGCCGGTGGACGTCGTACGGCCGGTCGCTACCGACCGGCTCCCGCCCGCCGGCGAGTGGTCGGAAGGCCTGCGCGCCGAAGTGAAGCTCGACGGATGGCGTGCCGTCGGCGCCGTCCTCGAGGACCACCGTTCCGTCCTCCTCTCCCGCGAAGGCAACGATCTCGGGCCCCTATTTCCTGAGGTACTCGCCGCCCTTGCGCACTGCGCCATCGGCACGGTCGTCGACGGAGAACTGGTCGCCTGGGAAGAGGAACGGATCAGCTTCAGCGCGCTCGCCCGTCGCCGCGGCCGGGACCGCCGCAAGTGGCCGCCCGTCGCGTACGTGGTGTTCGATGTCCTCGCCAGGCCCCGAACCGACCTGCGGCTCCGGCCGCTGAGCGAACGGGTCGCGCATCTGGAACAGGTGGTCGACGAGGCCGGCCCGCCGGTGCAGCAGGTGGACGCCACGACCAGCCGGGAGGAAGCTCTCCTGTGGTACGAGGCGCTCCAGTCCGCAGGAGTGGAAGGCCTCGTCCTGAAGAGGCCCGAGAGCTTGTACGTACCGGGGCGAACCCGGTGGGTCAAAGTGAGGCACAGCGAGACCCTCGACGCAGAGCTGCTGTCTGTGATCGGGCCACCCGACCGGCCCACCGCGCTCGTTGTACGTCTGCCCGACGGCAGGATCCGGCGCACAGCGCAACTCAACGCTGCGGACCGGGTCTTGGTCGGCCGGGCGGTCGCCGGCCGCCTCTCAGTACGCGGTCCTGACGGGCGGTGGCCCCTGACAGACACCCTCCTGGTCGAGGTTGCGGCAGGGACCACACGGCATCCCACGCTGCGTTTTGTACGAGTCAGGGAGTCCTGAGGTCCCCTCAGCTCGTGGGACTGACGGGACCGAGTTTTCGGGACCCGCACAGTAGCGGCAGACAGAGCTGTCAAGTGGATCATCGCCTGAGCCCAAACAGTCCCGCACAGAGATACGCAGGCCACAGGACCCCTCGCCCGTTTGAGACGACAGCCAGCGGCAGCAACTGATCCGCAGTTGGCATACAGACGACCCGTCCGAGGCGCCAGGACAATCCTCCCTCCGTAGCTTGCTCACATGCCCGGTGAGAACCTCAGCCCACGAAAGTCAGCCACAGCGTCGGGGGCGACAAACGAACCGGCGCGCGTATGTCACCTGAACCCCGACCGGCACCAGCCACGCCTGCTCCTTACTGATCGCGACCCGGGCTCACGACGGCCTGGCGATGAGAGCGGAGAGTGTGTGGCACCCCGAGGACCGGAGCTTGCGAGGACCGCAGGGCTACCCGTGCCGGTCTGCGCGTGGCCACTGTTCCTAAAGGTATATAGAGGGCAGCGCGATCAAGAGTGCTCTGACCTGCGGAAATGCACCCCTCGATCATGCAATTGTGAACCGCTCATGATGCAAAACGAGACGCTTCATCATGCAACTGCAGGCCCTTCATCATGAAATGAGGGACTGCTCATGATGCAACCAGAGACCTCTGATGATGCAACAGGAGACCATCTACTGTCGCTGAGAGGAACAGTGTTGTGCAGCCAGGTGCACAACACCTGACGCCTTTCGGCGCGCTTCGGGGGGATCGCTGCGAGCACCACCCGAGCGGTCAGGTTCGTCCAGACGGAGGGCGCGAAACGCCCTGCGGCGTGGGACTGTTGTTTTGAGGAACAGCGATATGCAAGTATCGCCGCGTCACTGTTCCCCAGGGGAAAGGTCGAAGTTGCTGACATGTCAGCAGACCCCGCAGCAGTGCGGCGCTTCGCCGATTCCGCGACGGGAGAGGTTCGTGAGTACTACGACCTGGATGGCGACCGTCGCCCCGCCTACAACATGCCGGGAGGTTTCACTGCCGTAAGCAACCGCTCCGGCCTGCAGATTTTGTCGAAGGAGTCGGGTCTAACACCGTCAGACCGGGACATCCTTGCACTTCACGTGCACGGCCCGGACCGACGGGGAGACGTGCTCCGCTGGCCCCGCGCAAAGATGGCCGATTACCTCGGCATCAGCGCCCGTACCGTAGCCACCGCGATCAAGCGCCTGACCAAGGCCGGGTACCTGATCGAGGCTGAGAAGCACGGGCGTGTCATCTATTACAGGGTCAGCCCGCACCACGCCTCACGGATGGGCGGTGAGCAGCAACGTCAAGACGCGGCAGCACACCGGATCCCCGTCGTTCCCGGTACTCCAGAGCAGAAGGGTCGGGCAGCATCATGAATGCACCGCTGTTCCCGGAAGACGTCGTCATCGAGCCCGGGGTGCTGGAGAAGATCCTGGAGCTGCCGTATCCGCAGATGCGGCTGGTCCTCTTCTACCTCGGCGCCAAGAAGGACCCGGATTTCGGTGACGCCGTGGTCATGACCGGGGAGAAGATCGCCTCGGCGATCGGCATGAACAGGCCCCTTTTGTCCAAGACGGTTCCCCGTCTTCTGGAGCAGGGCTGGCTTCGCGTCGCCTCTCGGCATGGGAACGTCCGGTACTACGGTCTCGGCCCGACAGCCGAGCCCAAGCAGGACAATGTGGTGCCACTGCGGCGCACCGCATGACAGCGTCGTGGGGCGCGGTTCTCAGGGACTGTGCTCCACGGCAACAGCATGATGCAGAAGCTGCACGACTCTGTTCCTGAGAGGAACAGGCTTGATCGTCGTGACGCAGAAGCCACGAAGTGGGAGGTGTGAACCTCCCGCTTCTGTGTGCGGACACTCGGAAAATCCCCTCGACGCGCAGGGCAGGTCGCAGCCGCTATTTGCTGGCGTCAGGGTGGGATCAAAGCGTGCTGCTGGCTTGGAGTCAGTCCCGCTCGGTCCACGCCTTGAGCGCGTTCGCCAGGGAGCGCACGTCCAAACGTCCGGCGGTTACCTGTTCGGCCAGGTCGGCCGCTTCCTTCGTGGTGACCCGGACCGGGACCCCGCTGGCGTGCAGGTAGCCAGCGGCGGCAGCCGCCGCGAAGAACTCGTTGCTGTGCTCCAGAGCCGGCACACGGCAAAGGGAGTGGAAGAGAGCAGCGGCGCGGTGATGGGGCCGGTCGTAGACGAGGCCGTCCATTACGCGAAAGCAGTGTCTGGCGCGCGCCGCCTCCAGCGCTCCCCAGTCCGTCACGTCCGGGTCGTTGAGCTGGGTGCGGGCGATTTCGAGCAGCCAGGGAAGGTCTACCGTCAGTTCCACCGATGCGACTCAGGCAGCCGTGGAAGCGGTGCCGGCCTGCGGGCCGAAACGGCTCGCGAACTCCTCGCGCATCCCGGGAGTGCTGATGAAGAGAGCGCTGCCCTCGAGGAACCGCTTCTTGTTCAGGCTCTGCGCCAGGACGCGGCCGGCGTACTCCTCGGCGGGCTCGTGCTGCTCCTCCGCCTCGGCCAGGAGTCGCTGGTAGTCGTCGTCGGGCAGATCGATGCTGATGCGGGCCATGCCCCTACGGTATCGGGCCGTCGGCCTCCGTGGGAGGGCTACGGGTCACACTCCCCGCTCACCCTGCTCTGAGGCCGCTCGCAGCTCACGCACCGACTGTCACTGCTGGCGCGTACGCTTCAAGCAGCTCGCCCGATAAAGGAGGAATGCGCTATGCGTCCGCAACGCTTCCAGGAGTTCTGCCTGACCGCTCTCACCGCCCCGGACATCAAGGCCGTCGACGCCTGGAGCGAGCCGGGCAGTCGCCCCTTCGGGCTGGAAGTCACCTTCACCAGCGGTTCCCGGCTCTGGCTCGGGATCACGGGCACCCTCGCTCCCGGTGACAAGCACGAGCGGCCGGAGGCGCCCGTCACCGGCGCCTGCCTGCCGGGAGATCCGTGGTCGAACCTGTACGACGTCGTCAAGGGGCACATCACACCGGACAGCGCCGAGCGGTACCTCGCGGCTGCGCTGACCAACATGAGCTCCCCGGAGATCGCACGGGTCTGGGCCTACAACGCGCGGGACACGCTCCCGCTGAGACACCCCGGTGTCGGCGTCGAGTTCCACTCCGGCGCCCGCGTCTTCCTGCTGATGGTCCACACCGCGCGGCCGGAGCAGCAGCGAGGCAAGACCGCCTTTCGTCTCCAGGAGCGTTTCTGAGCACGGGACCGGCAGGGAGCCGATCGGCGGGGCGCGGGTGTGACCGATGGGGAGCGGCGGGCGGACGGGTGCCGAGGGCCTGCATTTCCCTTGAAGTGGGGTTGTCTGAGCAACCTTTATTCCCTAGTCTCGGAATCAGCCCTTCCCGGAGAGCAATCTCCGGCGGGGCCCCACCCGACTCCGCACACAGGAGGAGTGATCCTCATGTCTGCACGTACCAGCGCTCGCCCGACCGCGGCGAGCCAGGCCACCGGCGCCATTCGCTCGGTGGCCGCCCCGAGCCCGCAGCCCATCGACGCCCCCGGCGGCCTGCTCGTGGACTTCTCCACCGATCTCGGCCCGAACTGCCAGCCGCTGCGCCAGGTCACCCCGGGCACGACCGTGGAGGCCGCCGTCGACGTGACGAGCGTCGAACCGGCGCGCGGCGGCCGCGCCCGCGCCGTCATCGACGGCTCCGGCGGCACCGCCATCATCCTCGTCCCGTCGTACGCCCGGCTGAAGGACGTCCTGGTCGCCGGGGCCCGTGTGAAGCTGCGCGGCACCGTGACGAGGGTCCTCACCATGACCGTCATCGAGGTCTGGGCCGCCCGGGCGGTGAGCGCGCGATGAGGACGGAGCGCACGGTCCTGGAGCGGTTCCCCGCCGGCGGGCCGCGCGGCTCGTGGCCGGCCGAGGAATTCGCGCACGCACGCCGCATGGAGGGCACGCCCGCCGAGGTCGTCATGGACCTCGCGACGGACTCCTTCCTCGTCATCGTGAAGGCGGTGAACAGCTGATGGAACAGCCGTTCTCGAACGAGGAGATGGCGATGCAGGAACTGCGCCAGCAGTTCCTCGCCCTGTCCGACAGCCCCGAGGTCGCCGGACGGCTGATCTTCCTGGGCCCCGATGGAGCTGTCATCGGCCAGGCCTCGCTGTCGGCCAACGACATCGAGACCGCCACCGACGCCCTCACATCGGTGAACGCCTACCGGGCGGCGGCGGAGGAGGAAGACCTGATCGACTCCGACGCCTCCGGTGCCCAGCGCACCACGGTGGACCCGCTGTTGGTGGCCTCGCTGGAGGAGCAGTGCATCGGCCTGGACGCCGACTTCCTGATGGAGAAGGCCATGCAGGACCCGGCATCCGCTGTCGCAGCCTTCGATGAGATCACCAGCGGGTCCCGCACCGATGGGGACGACGCCCGGTGAACGGCACGACCCCGACCGCCCGGGCCGGCACGGTCTCACCCGCGATCCGGGCCCCGTTCGGCCTGAGCGGCGGACCTGTCCCGGCCCCGGCGGAATGAGGCGAGATTCCCGTGCCTGCATACCTGTGGATGCTCCTGGGGGCCGCGTTGTTCGGCGTCGCCCGGTGGTGGCTCGCCGACACTCTGCGCGCAAGGACCTCCTGCACCTGGTGCTCCCGCGCCTCAGGCCACCTGGTACCCGGGCACAGCGAAGACCGCTGCCAAGGGCCGCACCGGGAAGCGGAGATGCGCCAGCAGTACGAGACGTCTCTTCGGCGCCAGAAGGAGCAGGCCGCCGCTCGGGCCCGCGGCCGGCAGACGCCGGACCGCCCGGAGGGCGACCGTACGGCACGGCTGCGGATCCTGAAGATCGGCACGATCACCACCCGCACCAGATCTCGCGGCAACCAGATCCGGGTCACCGGCTGGCAGTTCGACGCCGTCCCCGGCGCCCACTACGACGGCCGCCCCAGCAGTTCCTCCATGACCCTTCTCCCGGACTCCACACGCCTGGAGGAGACCGTCGGCTGGACCCTGGCCGACCTCCATGCCATGACCCACGGTGGCGGCTGCGACTGCGACGTCAGCCGCCTCGCCAAGACCGCCCAGTACAGCCGCTGAGCCCCGCTCGTCCCTGGCCCGGCTCGGGGCCGGCCCGTCGCTCCCCGGCGGGGCAGCCCCGAGCCAGACCAGCAACTTCGAGGAGAAACCCGTGAACACGCCCCCCACCACCGAAGCCACCAGCTCGGCCACCGCTCCCGGCAAGCCCAGCACACCCGGCCGGGCGGCCGACGACAACACCGCCCGAGAGGCCGTCTTCGCGATCATCGGCAGTGACCTCGACGCCCCCGCCGCGTACACCGGTGACTGGCACGAGGCGCTCAGGACCACCGCAGGCCGCTGGGCGACGGAACCGACGGCATGACCGGCAGCGGTCAAGGCGAGCGGATCAGCCGCTCGGCCGCCGCGGCGCGGGAGCATCTGCAGCAGCTGCTCCACGAGGCCCGGGCCGGACTCGACGACCAGAACCGCCTCACCCTGCTGGGCGTGCTCTACGACGACAGCGACGCGGACAACAGCATCCTGGGCATCCTCGGCGACCTGCTCACCGCGACGACCGCACCGTTCAACGACGGCTCCGTCGCACTGGACGATGACCTGGAAGCCGCGGTCGACGCGATCGACAGCGCAGCCAGCTACGTCCGGGACTTGGCCGGCATGCGCGTGGACCGGGCACGCGAGCAACTCACCGCCCGCACCCGCGGCCCCGCCTCCACTCCGTGAACCGCCGCCCCGGCCACCGGCTCGCCGGGGAGCCCCCTCCCGGCTCCGGCCCCCACCCGCTCGCCCTCGCGTACGATGCCGACGCGCCCGCACCGGGCAGCGTCACGGGAGCCGACGTCAACCGGAAAGGACCCACACCATGGACCTCGAACCCATGCCGGGAGCACCCGCCGTCAGGCTGGAGGTGATCTCCGGGCCGGACGCGAAGCGCGCGTTCCTGGGCCGGGCGGCCATGGGCAAACAGGCGCTGCCAGCCGATGCCTCCCTCGACGCCTTCATGGCGCAACTGCGACGCGCCCAGCGCGAGATCGAGCGACGCAACGGCACCCCCGACGCGACGGCCGAGGGGCAGTTCGTCGTCATCCTCGACGAAGTCGCTCTCCTCGCCCGCGACCCCGGCAACACGGAACTGCGCGAACTGCTGCGCACGGTGCTCGAGCAGGGGCCAGCCGTCGACGTCGCCGTACGGACGCCGCCTCCGGGCGCGCCGCTGCCCACACAGGGGACGCGCGAGATCTCGCGCCGGCGAAACGAACTGGCGGATCTGCTCGTCATGACCCCCGCGGCAGAGTTGGTCTCTCGCCTGGACGAACAGGGATGGTGCGAGGAGTACGCACGCTTCCTCGACGTCACGGAGGACGCAGTCGCCGGATGGCGAGACGGAGACGCAGCCGGCCAGCAGGCGCACGTCCAGCTCGCCCGGTTCGTCGCCACCTGCCTCACGGTCGAGGAACTCGGCACGGTCCGCAACGTCGTCGCCTGGTTCCGCACGCCGCTGCACCCTCCCTGCCCCTACACCCCCCTCGACCTCGCCCGCCTGGACACCGGCCTGGAACTGGCCTACGCCGCCGGTGAGCGCAGTGCGGAGGAAGCCCTCGACGAGTTCGACGAACTGTGGCGCACGCGTACGGGACGGACGCTGTAACTCCGCGCGTGCGCAGGCCCGGACGGGCCACTGACCAAAACTAGGGTTGTTCGGAACACCTGAAATTCAGTAGGTTGATTCCACCCCGCTCGCCAGGGTGCGACCCGGGCCAGTGGGCGAACGCACCACGATCCTCAACGACCAATGGAGCCCATCCCGTCATGACCCAAGATGTCACCGCCGCACCCGCCGTATCCCCCCAGTGGGCCACGGCCTGCACCCTCGCCGACCTCGGCCGACTGAACGCGGACTGGCTGCAGGGCCGCGTCCAGGGCGAACACCCCAACGGGCCCGACGAGGTCGCCGAGCAGATCCGGCCCTTCGTCCCGACCCTGGCAGCCGCCAACACGGCCGGGATCGTCACGCTCGCCGGAAGCATCCGCCCCGGCAAGGTGCGGGCGCACAACGGTGAGCGGTGGGAGCAACTGGCCACGGTCACCTGCCTCATCGCCCGCGACGACGAGGAACTCCTGCACCGGATCGCGGCAGATGCGTGGCGCTCCGGTATCCAGGTCTTCGTCCACCACCCCGCGGCGAACTGCGACAGCTGGCCGATCGCGGTCACGAAGCGCAACGGCGAGCCCGTCGAGTTCGCGGGACACCGCATCGGCACCTTCGAGATGGAGGCCCTGTGGGAGGAGGGCATCCAGCAGGAGGCCGTGACGGCCGTGACCAAGGCCATCCAAGTGACCCTCATCGACCCCGAGATCGGCCGCGACTATGCGCTGTGGCGAGTGCTGGACGCCGCGAGCGGCCGCACGCCGGATCCCGCATGAGCACCGCGAACCCGCCCCTGTACGCACTCGAGACCGCCGAAGGCGACGACGGGACCTCCCATCCCACCGAGCACGCGTGGATCCCGGAGGGACAGGACGCCCAGGACCACGGCTTCCACTTTCACAACGGGCTGCTCATCACGGGAATCGGCTCCTGGACCGACGACGACGAGAAGCCGCCCGCTGTGTTCGTCGCGCTCGGCCACCACAGTTGGATGTCCGTCAGCGAGGCCGCCACCGACTACATGGAGCGCCTCCACGGCGCCGCCGAGCCCGACACCAGCCGGACCGGCGCCGACCCGCTGACCCCCGCGCTGCTCAGGGCGGTGCACACCCACGCTGTCTTCATCCGTCACCCCCACCCCGACCGCCGCTGCGGATGTGAGTGGGACGGCACATGGCGGCTCGTCTACGCCCCGGCCACCGAGCCCGGAGCGGTCCCGGTCACCGCCCTGCGTAACCCGGCGGCCCACCCGGCCGACGCCAGCGTGCCCTTCCCCGATCACGGACCCGTCCCCGCGGCGTTCGCACCCTGACCGCCCGCCCCTCCACCACACCCGCCCCTGCCGAAGGACCGTCCATGTCCACCAGTACCACTACCCCAACCACCCGAGGCCGGTTACTGGCGCAGATGCGGCGCCTCTTCGCCGACGACCGCGGCCTGGGAGTCCTGGTCGACTACAACGGCCGCCCCGACATGACCGACCAGGACCGGTCCCTGCAGACGGCGTGGGCCAACACCCTGATCTCCCTCCACGGTCTGAGCCGCGCCGCCACCGTCTACAGCTGGTACGCGCGCGACCGGCAGCAGGAGGTCGTCAACAGCGGTCTCACGGTCGGCTCCTGGGACAACCTCGTGCTCGGGGCCAAGCCGTTCACCTACTGGTCCCGCGACCTCCACGACTTCCTGTGCTGCTGCTGCGGCGGCGCCTTTTGCCAGGTCGTCGTCGACGGCTGCGACCCGATGTGCTCCCGCTGCGCCCGAAAGAACACCACCCCCGACCAGGCAGCCCCGCTGTGGAAGGCCCAGTGCCACGACCGGTTCGTCTTTCCCGGCCGGCTGCCCGAAGAACTGGCCGACGGCGAGTACCTCGTCCGACTGCGCTACACGGACGGCGAGGAACGCGACTACATCGCCGGTGACGCCGGCCCGTTCGCGCCCGGCACCAGCTCTCTGCCCAACTTCGCGCAGACCCAGACCGTGTGCTTCGGCGACAGCCGCGACACCATCAACCTGGTCATCCAGGGCCACACCGAACTCGACGGCCGCCGGTTCGACGTCACCGCCCAATTCGCCTACGACCCCTCCCCGGACGGCAGCGAACCGCACCCGTACGGGTTCCGCTTTGAGACGGGGCGCGCGACCGCCCACACCGGCGACGTACGTACCACCGAGCACACCGACGTCTACGACCTGCTGCAGGTACTGCTCAGCGGCCTGTACGCGCCGAACGGAGCCATGCGATGAAGGGGGCACTCGATCGCTTCGCCATCGACGACGGCCGCCATGTACCGACCATCGTCATCGACGACGATGCCTCGGTGGCCGCAGGCGAGGCCTGCTACGTCGCGCACTGCTCCTGCGGAAACGCCACCCGGCCCGCCATCGCCAAGGAACTGGCCCTGTCCGCCCACATGGAACACGTCAACACCCGTCTCGGGCCCTCGCGCGGCCCGGACTGGATGCCGCTCGGCGTACGCCTGACCCTGCTGATGATCGCCTGCCTGACATTGTTCATGGCCACGCAGTTCGGAGCATCCCTGGTCATCAGCAACCGCACCGGCGCCGAGGCGAACACCATCCGGGCAGGCGCCATACTGCTGGGCTTCGCCGAGGTCTGCGTCCTGACGGTCGCGGTCCGCCGGTTCATCGCACCGACGAAACTCTGAAGGAGACGAACCGTGAGCGAAGCGGACCAGGACGAGCAGCTGGACAAGCTGCTGACCGAGGAAGACGAGGCGGTACTCAACGCCCTCGACGGTGCGCTGGACCTGGACGGGGGCCGCGCTGCCATCTTCGCCGGCGCGCTGCTGCCCGAGAACAAGACGATCAGCGGGACGGCGTCAGACGCAGAGCGGCCGCCGCCGTCCCCAGATAGCTGATGAGCTGCTCGGCGCCGATCCCCTCCCGGTGGCTGTAGGCAGCCTGGACGCCGGTCAGCACGATGCCGGGCGCGGAATGGACGCCCCGGCGGACCACCACCCAGGACCCCGATGCCGCGTACGGGGGCAGCGGAAACACCCCATCACGCGGCCGGGGCTCCCGCCCTCCCAGCTCCAGCGCGCTGAGCGCCTCCGCGGCGGGCATCGCCAGATAGCCGTCTCCCTCCACGCCGACCCGGTGGTCCAGCCGCGCACGAGGCGAAGCGTCCGGCGGCGGAGGGGCACCACGGTAGAGCCGCTGGCGGGGCACGGAGGTCAGCGCGCCCAACGACCGTGCTGCCTGGGCGAGTTCCTCTGCCGCCTGCTGTGTGCCGGTCTCGGCCACCTGCCGGGCCGCCTCCAGGATCCGGCCGAACTCCCCCCGGGCGAGCGGAAAAACGACCACGAAGGCATCCCGGGACGGCGGGAGAACGCCCGGCAGTACACCGAAGGAGCGGTCCCGCAGGTCCTGCCGGACCCGGTCCCACGCCGCCTCCGCGAGGACGTCCGTGTGCGCGGCCTCCCGCAGCAGGGACACCACCGGCCGCCGCCGGATGTCCCGCAACGCCTCTTCTGCCTCCACGCCGACCTCGCATCCCGTCACGGCTTGTTGTAGAAGGGCCTGCCCTACCGCGCCGGGCGAACCCGCGGACACCGTACGCCGCGCGAGCGCTACGGCGTCGAGGCGGGCGGGCCGGGACGCTATGGTGTGGGGGATGGCTGACGCGTCGGCCCGGCCCAGTCCCTCGACCCGTGATCGATGGGCGTCCACGGCCCCAGGTGCATCGCACCAGCGCGGTGAGAAGCCTCTGCTCCACCATGTCGCCACGACCGGTGTGCCAGATCGCGGGGCCGCGCACACAGGGAGTCGCCATGGTTCGCAATCACGCTCGTAAGGATGCCGCGCGCAACCGCCGCCGGGAACACCCCGACGAGAACCACCGCCAGGCCGTCGACCAGGTCCGCAACGGCGGCGCAGACGCCCGGGCGGAGCGTGTCGTCGTCGCGTCGTTCCCGGTACCCGAACTCGAGGGCGCCGAGCCGTGCTTCAGCTGTAAGGGCACAGGACTGACCGGTGAACGACACGAGCTGCCTGACCCCGACCCGGACCCGGGAGACCCCGTGGCGCAGATCGTGGACGAACTCTGCACGGACTGTCTCGGGTGTGGGCGGGCATACCACGACGACTGTGAGAGCACCTGCCGATACTCCAGCCGCCCCGTCCACGACGACGAGGTGGTGAACGCCAAGGAGCACCGGTGCTCCTGGTGCGCGGGGCGCCGCTACGCCGTCATGGAGACCACGCGCGGTCCCCGGACCTCCGAGGAGCGGAGGGCGTACGGCAGGCTGAGAGAGTGGGCCATCGAGGCCGGTGTCGATCTGTGGCGGATCGACGAGCCCATCCTTTACGGCGACTTCGATCAGCTCATGGGTGACGGCGCAACGGATCTGGCGTGGTCGACGGTCGCGACGTCATACCTGCGCATCCCGTGCAGGTGCGCTGATGAGCTGCGCAGAACCGTGCGACGTAGCGACCTGGAAGGGATCACATCGACGTAGTGCCGGGTCCGGCCGGGCCTCCCGAGCCGGACATCGGGACCGTTCGGCGCCCGCCGTATGCCCTACTGGACCGTGGGGGCTGCCTCCCGGCTACTGGCGGCGCCTCCACGGCCAGCGCGGCCGATCGGTCTGCGGCTGAGCCGGCTCCGCGGGTGCGGAGGTCGGCACACTCGCATCCGCAGACTCGAGTACGGCGCTGCGGATCGCCGCCCAGTCACCGGCGCGCCACCAGTTGAACAGTTGCACCGCGCTGATGACCGTCACCGGCAGAGAGGCCAGCGAGGCGAGGTGCTCGGGCCGCATGTACACGTCCGCCGACCGCTCCGACGGGTGCAGCTTGTGCTGGTGGTTGACGATCAGTACGCCGTGGGAGACCGGGATGTCGGGCCGCAGTTGCGGCCAGGTCTCCAGATGCCGCTGGAGTTGCCCGATGAAGCTCTCCTGCGCGGGACCGGAGGCGCCCTTGACCTCGACGAGACGCGCCGGGGCTCCCTCGGCGCTGACGAGGAGGTCGGCGGACTTCGTGCCGCCGAGTTCCTCGTCCAGGTCGACGGCGCTCAGGCCGGCCGCGGTCAGTACCTGCGCGACGGCGTCGGCCAGTTCGGACCCGCTGCCGTACAGCAGTCCGTACCGCACGGGCTTCGCCTTCTCCTCGGCTTCCCGCAGCGTGTGCTCCAGACGCTGCTTCTCCTCGGCGTACTGGGCCTCCAGTTCCTCGAGCGCCTGCCGGGCGCTCTGCTCGTCGGCCGTCTGTAGATCGGGGTCGACGAAGAACGGAGAGCGGGCACGGCGCAGTGCCCCGGGCACGTACTCGGGCAGGGCCCGGTGCACCAGCCAGCCCAGCACCGTGTCCCAACCGGTGCCGTCCGGAACCACGTACCAGCGCTGGTCGCCCGCCGGTGACGACCAGGCCGCTACCACCGGGTCTCCCAGGGCATCGACCAGGATGGGATGCAGCTCGCCTTCTGGCGGGTGGTGTTCTTCGGTACCGGACCCGTCGCCGCGCACCAGATGCACGCCGCTGAGCTGCAGGCTCCACCACGGGGCGTCCGCCGGGCGGGTAAGCATGCGGATCGCGAGGTCCCGGTCGGCGCCGCTCACACCGGGCGCGATCTCGGGCCGCGTTCCGGCGGGGAGGCGGCGACCGCCCACGCTCGTGAACAGATCGCCGAGGTGGGCGGACGCGCCGCCGGGCCCGAACACATTGCGGGGCCGGTCCTCCTCGACTTGGCCGACCACCGTGACCACGAGAGCGAGTTCGCCGCGCTGGCGGGCGCCGGCGAGGAGCCGCTTCCACTCCTCGTCGCCCTGGTTGTGGAAATGACCGGGCGACAGAGCGACCGCGCAGTCGCTGCTCTCCATGCCCAGCCACCTCGGCTGAAGGCCGTGCTGCGGCCAGTCGACATCTCCGGGAACCCGAAGGGGCGCGGGGCGGTTCTGTCCGTGCTCCGCCCAGAGCCGCAACGCCCGATCGCGCTCGGATCCCGGCTCCGGCTGACCGATGTGGACCGGCACCAGGCCGGCGGCTGCGCTGCTCATCGCCGGAGGTTAGCACCCTCACCGGCCCCCGATCGGTGGACGACGGAGCGCCGGGGAAAGAGGCAGACCTGGCGTAATTACAGGTTGACTGAGCAACCCTGAATGCGGTTCCATAGGGTCGCCCAGCCGCATCGCGATCCTGCCCCGCGCGAGGGTCTCGTGCACCTACCGAGACGGCCCTCACGGGTCGCTGCGGGAGCCCGAATCTGTAGGAGGTGCGCGTGCAAAACCGATCCGCGAACCGCCCGGCCGACACCGCAACCATCCGCCGCCACCGCCTGCGCCGTTGGCGAGAGCGCCTCGAGGCTGCCGAACACAGCTACGTCCTGTGGTTCTACCCGCGGGGAGGCGAGCACGACGACCGGGAACGGCGGGGCGTCTTCGCCACCCTGGACCAAGCCGTCGCCTCCAGCGACTTCCCCGACTCCGCGTGCTGGGATCAATGCACCAGCGACGCATGGAACCTCGACGACCCGATCATCGAGGCCGCCGGTCTCCAGTACTCGTGGTGGTCCATCGAGCGTGAGCCCAGGCGGAAGTCACTCGCCGCTGCGATCGCCTGCCGGGCCATGACGAACAGCAAGAAGCTCCTTGCCCGATCCCTGGCGGAAGCCATCTACTACGGGGATGCGGTGGTCGCGGGAGCTGCCGCTGCGACCTCCGGTGCCGTGGCGTGGCGGGTGCTGAACCTCCCGCCAGAAATAGTGGCCGTGAGCACCCTGGTTGTGGCGGCCGCCGTGTTCGGGCTGGCGCAGCTGTTCCCCGCGCGGCTGCTGGGCAAGGGATGGATGGCTGTCCACGCCTGGGCCGACCGCAAGCCGAACCCGCCGGCGAGGCAGCTCACCCCCAGGCCGTCTGCGATGCGTCCGGTCGTTGAGCCGACGTCCCGGTCGACGGACCCGAGGCCGTTGGCAACGTGCGAGCTCACGAGCTGGAAGTGCCCCTGGTGCGAGTCGACGGCATCGGCCGGCACCCACCGATGGGACGACCGCGGCCCGTACCAACTGCTCAGCGTCCACACGCTGGAGTGCCCCGACGGACACCGTTGGACGAACAGCACCGATGGCGGCTGACATGCACGCAGCGGATCCCACACACCGGTGCACCATTGGGAAAGCTGACACAGCTGATCGGTGACAGCTCTCTTCGACACGATCAATTGCCGTCAGCCGATGTCCTTCGGAGGAACGATGACCTTCCGCGACCGTGCCATCCGTGACCTCGTAGAAGCCATGATCCCCCAGCACGACCCCACGCTCACCACCGCGAACCGGCTCCTCGAGTTCATGAGCACCAACCACCTCTTCAGCACCCTCGGCGTCTCGGACGTGTGGCTCAGCTCGGACGGCGACCACGGTTTCCGTCTGGAGATCAACATCCGAGGGTGGGGCATCTACCAGTCCGTACTGCTGCTCGCCGGATCCAGCGCCTTTCCGTGGTTGGGCCCCAGGCGAGACGGGGAAAAGGTCGATCTGCGTGCAGCGGCCGAGCACATCTGCAACATCGTCGCCCGGGTCGTCGAGGGCGTCGCCCGCGACGCCGAGCAGTACGTCCACGAGGCGATCGCCACCTACCGTGTCGTCGTCCAACGCCCCGGCAAGACAGAGACCCTGACCGCCGGGCCGGAGCCGCGGAAGGCACTCGTCACCGCGCTCGGCGCCCTGAGCCTGGCCGCCGCCGAACTGGACCTCCACGTCAGCCCCAGCGAGGCACGCGACCAGCTGAACACCCACGGCACATACGCCCTCGGCCCGCTCTCCGTCACCATCAGCCTCCGAGCCGACTGGGACCCCGCCCCGCGCCTGAAGTGGCGGCCCGTCGTCGCAGCCCCCGACCGGATCCTCGGCCGAGACCTGAAGGACAGCACCCGACAGGGGAGGACCTGATGCCCACCAAGCCCTCGATCCGCTGCGCCAAGTGCGGCTGCACCGACCTGGAAGCTCACCTCGTCCACGGCCCGGACGGCGGCAAGGACGTCGACGCCTTCAACTGCCGTGGATGCGGCTTCGGCTGGAAGGCCTGGGAGACCCCGCTGTTCAGCACGCCCAACTACGCGAGCGCGTACTCCGGCACCCCCGACCTGGTGGACGAGGAACTCGCCCTGCTGCTGCTCGCCCAGGACGTCAACGCGCGCTCCACGGCCGCCCTGACACACCAGGGGCCGGCGGTGGACAGCAGCAAGCACCGCGAGTTGCTTCTCCGCAGGGCCGCCTACCTGGACCGTGCGGCACGCGAGCTCGAACTGGACGTATACCGCACGCCGTATGCCGAAGCAGCCGTGTCCACGGCAAGCACGATGGCAGTCCACGCAGCGTTCGACTTCCTCAAGTTCGACCTCGACCACGCGAGCGTCCACGTCCTCGGCCCGATCGGGCCCGACTCCCCGGAGTTCGACCCCGCCGGCGGAACCCGGGCCTACGTCCGGCAGGAATTCCTGGCCTGGCACGAACGAGCCAGCCGGCATGAGTAAGCACCCCGGCGTCAGCTCCCGCCGCCCGCAGCGTCCGCTGGACCAACGAGACCGCGGAGGCCGTGATGCTCACCGCCCGGACAGGTCCGTTACCGGCACGCTGAAGCGATACAGGCGAGAAGCGGCACGCCAGCTGCGCGATGCCCGGACCTGGTACGCGGCACGCACCTTCGACGACCTGGCGGCGCTGACAGCCGACTGGATGAAGGGCGAGTTGGTGCGGCACCCCAACGGCCATCACACCGGGCCGGACCCCGAGACGCAGCCACTGCTCGGCGCCCTCGAGGCCGCCAACCGCGGCGGGTTCCTCACCGACGGCAGTCAGCCCGGAGAGATGGAGACCTTCCTCGGACGGCCCTGGCGCCAGCGGGCCTTCGTCAGCGGCTTCGTCGCCGACCCCCTGCGCGCCCGTGCCCTGGCGGCACAGGCGGCGGACGCCGGGCTGCTGGTGCGGGCCTACCCCCCGCGCATCCGCCACAAGGACGCTGAGCCGGGCCCGGTCGATGTGACGACCTGGGGCAACAGCGTCAACACCGACTGCGGCGGCCACCTTCCGCCTCGCGAGATCTGGCGCATCTTCCTGTACTGCCACCCTCACGCGGTCCGCACCGTGATCGACGCCTGGCAGATCACGCTCATCGACCCCCAGTGGGGCCGGAACACGCTGCTCTGGCCTCTCCTCAGCCAGATCTAGGAAGGCCGAACCCGCTCGCGCTCACGTGGCTGGCCGCCGTCGAGCGGACAATGGGGCGATCGCTGGCCAGAGTTGCCGCTCTCCTTCACTCGGCAATGCGGGCAGGCGGAGGATTGGGGATTCCTGCTGCCGACGCCGCCAAGTCGCCCGAAACCGTGTGGTACGAGGCGGTCATGATCGCGTCCGCCACAGCGGTGATGCGCTCCCATTCCTCCTCACACCGTCGTTCGGCGGCGCCCGTGACGGCCTCCCACGTCGTACCGGACGCAGGTACCGGCTCACCGATGCCCACGATCCGGTACCCGACGTCGGCGAGCAGTGCGGCCGCAGAGAGGCGATCGTGCCTCGCGTCCGGCGCCGACAGGGCCGTGAGCAAGTCGTGCTGCGACAGATACCGGGCCTCGGCCACCCTGCCCGCTTCGCCGTGCGCAACCGCGATGTCGAAGAAGCCGGCGTGGTACGGAGCCCAGTTCGTCAGCCCCGTCCACGCGGTCACCATGCCGTCGCGGGAAGGGCTAGGCGTGAGATACGACAGCAGGCCGGTGTGGTTGCAGCGCATGCCAGCCAGCATGCCGAGGACGGCGTGCCCGGCCTCGTGGAACGCCATGGCGCGGCGCTGGTGGTCGAGCTCAAGGTAGTTGAGGCGGGGTCTGCGGCCGGCGGCGAACCTGTCGGGCAGCGGCATGACGCGCCTTCCCTCGGAGACATCGGCTGACGGCGGGTGGGATCGGCCCGCCGCGGCGCGGGACTGTCTCGCGGGACCGCGCTGGGCGCCTGTGTAACTCACCCGCCGAGCATCCGCTGGAGCAGCGTGCGACGGCGCGGCGGCGGTACGCGTCGCACGTGAGGCCGGTCGTACACGGCGTACTCGGGATGGCAGTTGCGGGGTTGCAGCCCGGGCGGGATGCCGTCGTAGGGCATGTGCCAGCACTCGTTGACGTCGAGCGGGCCGTCGCGGTCCAGGTCGTCGAGGTCGTAGTGGACGACTGTGCGCAGCGGCCGGTCCCGGTCCGCAACCCGGTGTCGGCGTCGGCCCGGAGCAGGCCGCCGCCTCAGCTCGGTGTCGATCATCCCCAAGGCCTCGCTGAGGATCGCTTTGGCCTCGCCGACGGTGTTGGCCTGCAGCGTGGTGTACCGATCCGCAGCGACCCGAGCGCATACCGGGCCGGGCAGGTCGAGGTCGTCGAGGGCGAGATGGATCGTCATGCGTAGCGGTCGGCCCAGTGCGCGCGTTGACCACTGGGGCGCGAGTTCGTCGTGCCCCTCGTCGGGGTGCCGTTCGCGGAGCACGCGGTCGATCTCGTCGTTGACGATGAGTTCGAGGCGAATGCGCGCGCCGTCGACGGTGTCCGCGGACGTCTTCCAATACACGGCGAATGCTCTCCCTGTCGTTGGGGCGGCGGGCCAATGGGTGTCGGACCGTCAGGCGTAGAGGACGTCGTCGTCGCTGAACGGGTTGGTGAAGTCGTCGTCGGGGTGGGTGCCGACGTGCCCCTCGGGGCCGCCCCATTCGTTGCCGTTGTGGGTGCCGCGTTTGTTGAGGCGGCGTATGCAGGTGTAGCCGCCCTTGCTCATCAGCCCGCACTGGCCCTCGGGGGCGAGCGGGTTACGGAAGGGCCGCTTGGGGGCTTCGAAGGTGACCCCGGCATCCTGGAGGGCCTGCACATACGCGCTGACGAGGCCGCCGAACTGCTCGCTGGAGTGGTCCTGTTCGACCTGCGTGAGGACTGCCGTTCCGGGCCCGGAGCACGGCTCGCGGCGCGCGTCGCGGACCGTGGCGCAGGACGACCAGCCGGAGCCGATCTCCACGGTGGCGCCGCAGTCGGCGCAGGTCCCCTCGAACACCAGGGCGTGCCCGGCCTCACGCGGCAGCCGCTTCCAGGTGAGCGTGTGACCGAGTTCGCCGGTCTCGATGTCCATGCTGGCCTTCGCCGGGGTCCACCACTGCTGACGTGCCATGACGCTCTCCTTGGGCTTCTAGTCGTCGGCCAGTGGAATGCCGAGGTAGGACCGGCCTCCCGCGCCTGCCCGGGGAGTGGCCGTCTCGTCCCGCAGGACGTCCACGGCCCCGCCGGGCCACCAGGTGGCGATGTGCTCCAGGCCGTCCAGGACCGACGCCGGCACGGTGCTCTGCCCGTCGTTCTCGGAGGGCGCCCAGTCCCCGGCGTGCCAGGCGGCTGCGTCGTCGGCGAACTGCCGCTCGCCCGGGACGAGGACAAGCTGCCACACGGTGCTCTCGTTGCCGCGGCGCAGGTACATGCCGCCACCCTTGTCCTCGTACAACTCGACGCGCTGCGCCCGGCCCCTGTCAGCGATGGCCCTGACGGTTGGCTCCTTCAGCCTCGTCCGCCGGGCCAACGTGGCCTGGCCGCCCCGGCGGTGGCCGTCGATGGCGCGGGCGAACGCGCCCTGACGGCGCTGCGCCGCCCTCTGGTAGGCCTCCTCGGCCGGCGCGAAGTCCTCGTGCGCCCACTCGGCATCGATCATCAAGGCGCTGAGGTTGCCGGACCGGGCGTCACCCCGTTCCCTGGCAAAGATGCCGTCGACATCCGTGAAGTCCCACTGCGGCAGCGTGGCGGCGTCCTCTGCGCGGATGGCCGTGTCGCTGGCCTGACGTACGGTCCTCTCGTAGGCGGCGATCGCCTCGTCCAGGTCGCGGGTGTCCTGCCAGTCGGCGTCGGCGGGCCCGCTGTCGAGAACGGCCCAACGGCGCTCGCCGCTCGGGGTGGTGTAGGGCACCAAGGCGATCCACACGTCCCTCTTGCCGCGGTCGTCCACGTGATACGTCTCGCGGACCGCATGGCGGTTGTTCAGCGCCCGCTCTGCGGCGGCCGGGAGGACTTCCGCCTGGTCGTCGTCGATGTCGAGGCCGCGGACGGTGGAGTGGATGACGCGCACGAGGTACCTCCGAGGGCGGCAGGCGATGCTTCCACCATCAAACTTAGGACCCTACTAACATCAAAGCAAGGGGGGTACTAAGATTTTCAGGGAATCAGGGTTGACTGGGCAACTCTAATTCAAGTTCTATGGGGCTACCAACGCATCGCGATCCAGCCGGTGCGGACCGCCGAGCCGACCCGGAGGGGCCATGACCAACGGACAGACCTTCACCGCACACCTCCGCACCATCCTCGCCCTCACCCCCGGCACTCCTCGCTTCGACAACGGTCACGACCAGCACCGCCGTATCGACAGGGCCATCCGCTTCGCCCACGAGAACGTCTCGGCGGAGCACGCCGACGACCGCGACGAACGCACCGCGGCCGGCTACCAGGCCACCCTGGCCTGGACGATGTTCATCTACAACGAGAAGGCCCCGGACAGCGTCCTGGACCACGTCCAGAACCTCAGCCCGTGGGACTTCTGCGGCTTCCTCGGCGACTTCGTCGACGCCAACCCGCGCACCCTCAAGCGGCAGTCCGAGTACTTCGGCGAGATGGCCGACCGGCTGGAGGCCGCGGGCCCCACCGTCTGGATGATCGTCTCCGGCCAGGACTACTACCCGGAGGTAATCGAGCAGGTCTTCGTCGACAACGAGGCCTTGGCCCGCCGGGAGTTCGACAAGCGCACCCTGTCCTTCGCGGTCAAGAGCACCAAGCACGGCGACGACGGCAGCATCAAGCACTACAACGACTCCAGCGAGTACATCGGACTGACCTGCATGTCCGCCACAGTCCGCGCCACGGACGCGAGCGCGTGATGGCCGCCGACGAGGGGGTACGCCCCGCCCCAACTCCGGATCTGCCCCTGCGTGCGCAGATCTGCCACCTTCAGACGGAGCTGGCCGTCAAGTCCTGCCGGATCTCCGGATATGAGGCCCGCCTGTATGACCCCACGCTGAGCGACCTGGACCGCGTCGAGACGGAGGGCTGCATCACCCGTGCCCGCCTGGACCTCGACCGCATCGACCGGCAGCTTGCCCCGCTGCGTACCGCGAGTCTCGCCGCCGAGATCAGTTCCTACCCGGGCGCGCTTCCGCCCGGATCACTGCTGGTCGACTGCAGCTCCGGTCGCAAGGACCACAGGCGGTTCGAGGACACACCGATCGGCAGTGCGGTCGCCGCGGCCGGCACCGTCCGATTCGTTGACCCGCTGGCTGGCGGGTATGCCCGCGGTGTCCTCGTCGGTGAGGGCGGCTACATCGTCTTCTACGTCGACGCCAACGTCCTGCTTAGCCTGTTCGACGCCCTCCATGCCGGAGCCTGGGTGGAGATCCAGGGCACACATCAGCTGATCGGCATGTTCCCGGTGCTGGACGTGTCAGCCGCCCGGGCGGTGGAGGACTGACGGCCGCTGTGACCATGAGCCCGGTCCGTATCGCCCTGGAGCGCTTCCCTGCGAGCCAC
This sequence comes from Streptomyces sp. NPDC031554, assembly GCF_055580685.1. Taxonomy (NCBI): domain Bacteria; kingdom Bacillati; phylum Actinomycetota; class Actinomycetes; order Kitasatosporales; family Streptomycetaceae; genus Streptomyces; species Streptomyces sp. NPDC031554. The sequence continues at coordinate 32,534 of NZ_JBVIKX010000011.1, forward strand.
CCGCGCGGCGCCCGCCCCGCCGAGTAGTTCGCTGCGAACCGGTCTGCCGCCGGGAGCCCGCCGAGGGCGTCGTGGACCTCCCACCGACAGCCTCCTCGTGATCCTGCGGGGGTGCGCGATGGTCAAATGACGTCCCGCGTCCCCACCGCGCTCGTCGACCATCTCGCTCCCGGGTCGACCAGCCCACCTGCACGGGGAGCACCGCGTGGAGGGCGAGATCGCGGTCGCCTACCTGCGTCGCGCGGCCCGGCGGGTGGGTCGCTGGGACCACTATTGTGACCACGTGACCACCGTGCACGACGATGTCTCCCGGCTGCCCGCCGATCCCTCGCTGATCGGCCTCGCTTACCACCACGAACATCCCCTCCAGGCCTTCGAATTCGACGACACCCTGGAGATCTGGACGGTGACCGCGAGGATCGACGCGGATGCGGCGGCCGAAGAGATGCTCGCGCACAACGACGTCGACCAGAAGACGCTCGACGAGATCGAGGACGTCACCGTGGGCCGGATGTCCTTCGCACGGGTGAGGATGTACGGACCCGACGACCCCTTCGAGGCGATGGACTCCCACAGCCAGGACCTCTGCCGCATCGGCGAGACCGTCCTGGACGTCGCCACCGGCCAGTGGCATCCGGAGTGCGAGGACGCACTCGCCCATCCGGCCGGCGACCTGCTCGTGATGGACCGGGTCATCCTCGAGCCAGCCTGGCGCGGCCTGGGACTGGGGCCCGTCCTGGCCGGCGCCGCCATCCGCCGCCTGTCCTCCGGCTGCGCCGCGGTGGCCTGCGAACCCGGCTCCGCCGACGGCCGCGAGATGACCGAGGAACAGCACCGCCAAGCCGCCGCCAAACTGGCCCGTGTCTGGTCGACCATCGGCTTCGAGCCGTTCCGTGACGGGGTGTGCCTCTTGGACTGCCATCTGCAGCGCCCCCAAGACCTGCTGACGGAGCGGCAGAAGGAGTTCGCGGCCTTGTGCAGCGCCTGGCGCGACGCCCGCCGACCGTAGGACCAGGCGCGGACAACCGGCGAGCGCACGACGGCCGGAATCCGAGCGAGCCCCGATCGGGGCGATGATGACGCGAAGCAGACCAGCCGACGGGCACGTCCTGCTGCTGTCCGGCTGAGGGGGAGAGAACACCATGGACGAACTGGATGACGTGCGGGCTCTGCTGGTCGAGTACGGCCAGCGACACGAAGCGCAATTCTCTCCGTCGAACCGCGTGAAGCTCATCGAGACGCTGCTGCACCGCTCCATCCCACCTGCCGCCACGCAGGGAGTCATGGTCGACGGGGACGCGGAACTCATCTTCGAGCTGGAGGGGCGCGACTACCTCCTCACCTTTGTCCCCGCCAAGAGTTCCTGGCACGGCCACTGGGAGGAGTTCATCTCGCGCAGAAGCCCGTCAGCTCAGGAACCCGGGCTGCTGCGCGACCGGCGCTGGATCCTGCTGTACCTGCCCGAGCACGACCCTCAGACGGACAACCGCGCTGACGAGCAGCTGGTGAACGCGATCGGGACATCCGGCGTAGTCCTGGACGGGACACACCTGGAGGCCGCCCTGACGGGGCTGTACCCACTGGCCGAACTGATCCAGGCTGCCTTCCGCCAACACCGGACCTACACCCCGCTCGCCGACCTGCTGACCACCGACGGATCTGCTGCAGACGAACGGCACATGACACCAGCAGCACGACTGACGTCTCCAGTCCGCGTGGAGACGACCACCTGGGCAGGCGCAGCGGCCGACGTCCTGCTCATCGGACAGCCACAGAAGGACCGGCCGACGGGGCTGGCCCTCCAGTCCGACCGCACAGCACTGCTCACCTGTCCAGACGGCCTGCTGAACGTCGACCTCGCCCGCGGGCACGCCCGCTGGAACCTCCCGCTGCCCGGCTGCCACGGCGCACCGCTGGTACATAAGGACGGTGCAGTGTGGGTGATGTGCGGCTCCGCCCTCGTACGCTGGCACCACGGGCAGCTGGACGCCGTCGCGGGCGGCTTCGAAGACGGCGCAGTCCTACTGCCCGGCCCGGACGGGGAGCCGTGGGTGCTGTCCGGATCCGGCGTCACCTTCAGGACCGGCGACGGGACCCTCGCGCTGACCCGCGCCGGCGTCCGGGCCGGAGAGCAGCTGCGCTACCCGATCACCTTCAACGCCTCCGTCCGCTCGGCGCTCTGGCTGGACCGGCGTCGCTTCTTCCTCGCCGCCTCCGGACACAGCGCCGTCGTCGACCTCGCCCGCACCACGGACGCCGGGCAGCGCGACGACTGGATCCGCACCCCCGTCTCCTACCCAGGGCACGTCCTGCGCGCGGGCATCGACAGCGTGATCACCGCGTCGCCCGACGGCACCGGCATCGGCGTGGGCCTGCACCGCACCGACATCACCAGCCGCACCAGCGAGCCACTGCTGCACACCCAGCTCGGCGAGATCTTCGGCCTCGCCCAGGAACCCAGCGACGGGCCGGCCTACTTGCTCGCCTCACTGCCCGACAACGACCACACCCACGTCCGGCCGGTCCTGATGCGCCTCACCGGCCACTGCACCTCCGCACCCACGACGCCACGGGCCCCCGCCGCCCCCGCCGTCGCCTACGACGCGGTGAGCCAGTCGGCCCGGGGCGAGCGCCGGGACTACCGGCTCGACAAGTTTCCCCTGGCCCGTGAGGGCCAGGGGGAGGTCTTCCGCGCCGAACACAAGACGACAGGCACCATCGTGGCCCTCAAGAAGCGCACCGGCGGGGGCGCGAGGGACAGACGTCGCATGCACCGCGAAGTCGAGGCCGGCTTGCGATTCGGCGGAAACCCCCACGTCATGCCTGTCCTCGACTTCAGCCCCGCCCACGACTGGTTCGTCATGCCGCTCGCCCAGGCCACCGTCGAGGACAAGCGGACCGAACTACAGGACCCCACCCAGCTGCACACCCTCGTGAGCTCCGTGGCCGCCGGCCTGGCCGACGCCCACCGGGACGGCTGGATCCACCGGGACATCAAGCCGTCCAACGTCCTGCTCCTCGACGGCCGATGGACGGTCGCGGACTGGGGCATCGCACGCCGCCCCCGCGGCCAGACCAGCACCGCCGGACTCCTGACCCGCGCCGGAATCGGCACCCAGGGTTTTGCCGCACCCGAACTGGCTGTCGACGGCCACGACATCACCGCCGCCAGCGACATCTACAGCCTCGGACAACTCATCGGCTGGATCTTCACCGGTACCTGGCCCCAGGCGAACGTGCCCCTGATGCCGCCTCCCGGACCCTGGTACGGCGTCGTACGCCAAGCCACTCAGCTCGACCCGGCCCAACGCCCCCAGACCATCGACGACTTCCTCGCCGTCGTCGAACGCGAGACCGGCGTCCACGACGAGCTCCCCATCATCCGTGCCGCGCGCCTCCTCGAGGACGCCAACGAACGCGACGACACCGCCGCAGCCACCCAACTCCTCACCCTTGCAGCCGACCAGCCCGACTCCTATGAGCTCTACCTGGCCATCGTCACCAAACTCGATGTCCGCGCGGCAGAGACAGCACTGCTCGCCAATCCCCAACAGACGACCGCAGTGCTCAAGGCACTGACCGGACACGCCGTCGGCAACCGAGGCGACTGGGCCACCAACGAAGAGGCCACCCGAGCCATCTGGTGGCTTCTCAAGGTCGCCCGTCTCGCCGCGCAGGAAGAGCAATGGCCCATGCTCGACGCCGCGGTCCAAGGGATGGGCGACTGGGACGGCCGCTGGGACCGGTGGGACCCGCGCAACAGCATCCGGGACTGGCTGATCACCCTGAAGGGGCACGCCGCCGCCACCGTTGCCTCCGCGCTCCGCGCCCAGCCGCATGGCGCCCGCTTCTACTACGAAGTGGCAGACGACCACCACGCCGACCTTGCCATCCGCAGCGCCATCCACGCAGCTCAGAGCACCTGAACAGCAGGGGCGACTCCAGTCAGAATCCGAGTTATCCACAGGCTGGAACGCGGGCGGCAAGTCCCTCGTACGCTGCTGCCGGAGTCGATCACACGGGGGTGTGCGGGATGCAGTACGGCGTGGTGGTGGAAGAACTCGCGGTCGAGGTCATGGCGCAGCTGCCGGACGACCGAGCCCGGCAAGAGGTGATGGCGCTCGTGGAGGTCGCGCGCATGGAGCCGCGGGCCTGGCCCGACGTGCGGGACCCCGGCTCCGTCGAGGAAATCCGGGAGGCGTTCGGACGCCGCTGCTGGATCCACTACATGCCGCACGCCGGCGCGATCGAGGTCCGAGACATCGGCTGGGCCGGCTGACCGGCACGCCCGTCCTGCCTACGATCGACGCATGAGTGCGTGGAATCAGAGCTTGGACGCTGCGGGGATACGGGAGTCGGACCTTCGGCGGGACTACAGCGCCCAGCGCGAGTCAGTCGCGCGTTTCAGACGTGCCTCGTACCTCGCGGCCCGCCTGCTGTTGCCGAAGGCGGTGCTGCCCCACGTAGTGGCGGTGACGGCAGTGATGCACCACGGGGACAACCTGCTGGACACCGGCCCGAAGCCACAGCGAGTCGCGGCGTGGACCTCGTGGGAGCAGGAGGTGCGCAAGGCGCTGGACAGCGGGGTCAGCCACGATCCGCTGATCCGTACGCTGCTGCACACCTCAGCCGCGTACCCGCGGCTGAGGAGGGTGTTGGAGGAGTACCTGTCCACCGCAACCGCCGAGTTGGAGTTCGCCGGCTTCGCCACCGAGGCCGACTACCAGGCCTATCTGGACGCCTACTCGCTGCCCGCCTTCATGCTCGTCGCTTCCCTGCTGGGCCCCGAGGACGACGACGGGGACTTCCGGGCCGGGTGCCGGACGTTCATCGACGGCAGCCAGCGGCTGGACTTCGTCAACGACCTCGCCGAGGACCTGGCGGAAGGGCGGCTGGGCATCCCGACGGAGACGCTGGCCCGCTTCTCGGTGACGGAGAACGACCTCGCGGAGGGGCGCGAATCGCCGGGCGTACGGGAGCTGGTGGAGCGCGAGATCGAGGCGGCGCGATCCTCCCTGCTGGCGGCCAAGGCGCTGCCCGCCCTGACCGCGAATCCCAACGGGGTGTTGCTGGGGGCGGTCGTCGAGATCGAGCTGCTCACCGCGGAAGCGGCGCTCAAGCACGGCGCCCAGCTATTGCGCGAATCCGTATCACCGCCGGCGGTGGGCTCGCTGCGAGTGCTGCTGGGCGCTCGCCGAAGGGCTCGCAGACAGCGCTGAACCCGTCATCGCCAGTGATGCGAGTGCACTGGACCGACGCCGATGTAGGTTCTCGGGTTCGGCTTCATATGGCGGTGCTGTGACCTGCGCTGTTCTGGCTGTCTCACGGGGGATTCACCGGCCCGCTGTCTCAGCGTCGCTGCATTTCCTCGCCGGGTGGCCGAGCTGGAGCCGGATGGACAAGCCGCTGACCTGCGGTGTCTCACAGCCCGCTTCACAAGTGCAGCCGATATGAAGCGGGCCGTGAGATTGTGCAGTCGAATTTGAGATCCCACAGCCGAGTATTCGGTGTCAGCCGGGCACGGCCTGGGCCTGATAGTACGGGGCCAGAGCTGCCCGAGATCCGTCTCCCATTGCCACCGTAATGCGCTGCATTCTGGCACCCTTCAGGTCGCCAGCTACGAGGACCCTAGGGTGCTGCTCGTCCGGAGGGCAATATCCGTCCGCACCCACGACGAGCCCGGGAATGGCGGCCGGCTTGGAACCCATGTTGGTGAGCACCGTGTCGACAACGAAGGTATGTGCCCCGCCGACAGGGTGCCAGGCAGCGATGCGGAAGCCCTCCGGTACACGGGCGACGGTGACGCGATCGACGAGGTCGAGGCGCAGCCGCTGGTCGTCGGCCACCTCATCCGTTTTGTACTGGTCGGCCCGGGGGAACAGCACGTCGAAGTGCACGTCGGCCTGCGTGTGCGCGTTCAGCCAGGTGCCCAGCGGGCGGTCCGCGCCCAGTACCACAACCCGGCGACCAATGAGTTCATCGGCGGTTGCCCGCCACAGTGGCGGTAGCCACCTGACGTCAGGCGCATCGATCCACGGGACGTCCCCGGGCGCGAGCGTGGTCACCCCGGTGGCCACCACGACGGCCGACGCGGTCAGGATGCTGCCGTCCGCGAGGCTGACCACGGCACAGTCGTCGTGGCCGGCCACCCCTACGGCGCGGCCGGACAACACGTTGACGCGCCCCAGATCCTGGTGCCGGGTCAGGTCGGCCGCCAGTGCCTCGGCGAGCGCCGGGCCGGTCGACCAGCCGCCCGGCACGTTCTCCATCGCACCGATGGCCTGCAGCTTCGCCCCCACCTGTTCAGCCTCGACGACCACGGTCTTCATCCGCAGGCTGGACGCCATCACCGCGGCTGCGACCCCGGCCGGCCCGGCTCCGACGACGAGCAGATCTGCATCCCAGGACGTCACGTGGAAGCTCCCTCTCCCGCAGTGGGATGGCCGAGGAGCTGGTCCGCGACCTGGTCGACGGTGAGGAGTTGGCGAGCACCGATGTTACGGCGGGCCATCAGCAGCGCCGCGTCATGCATCTCAGTGCCGCCGGTGGAAGCGCACGCGTCCGTGACAATCCATGGCTTGAGGCCCATGTGGTACGCGGCTACAGCGGTGTCGTACACGCAGCTGTCAGTGTCGATGCCGCACAGCACCAGGTCCGACCAGCCGCGCTCCTCGACGGCACGCGCCAGATCTTCGGTCAACGCGCTTGAGACGGTCTTATCGACGAGTAGGGCTGCCGAGGCGACGTACGGCTCCAACTCTTCAACCAGTGCTTGCTCCTCAGCCGTGCGCAGTCGCGTCCAGTTCGAGATCCGCTCGTACGGCGACCCGGGCACGTTGTGAAACCGGGCGAAAACCACCGGCAACCCTGCGGCACCCCACATATCGACCAGCCGCACCACCTTTGGTACCGCGTGCTCACTGTGGTCGTTGACGAAGCCGCGTTGTACGTCGACAACCACGAGCGCTGCCGTACGAGGGATCACCAAGTCCTCCAGACGAAACGGGTTCGGTCACATACTCGACTCGCGTAGGGCTTCCTGCGCCGCACGCAGGCGGTCCGGCAACTGGCTTGTTGCGAGGACTGCTTCACGCATCAGTTGGTGCTGGGCCGTCTCTTGGGGCCGTGCCGCAGTTAACCGCGAGTAAGCGCCACGCAGCCACCGCCAGCCGTACGCCTCATCCGGCATCACCGGGTCACGGGCTGCCTCCACTTCGTCTAGGACGTACGTACTCAATGCCCACAGCGTTTGTACGTCCAGTTCGAGAGCAACGATCGCATCCATTGGCAGCGCCCGTTCTGGCGCCAATGGGTGATACGTAACTCCCGACCAACTGGCCAGCCCCATAGACACCGCCTGCATGCCGAAGTCCACGGTGTCCGGCTGGGTGTACCCGTCGACGAACAGCGCCCGCTCAACTTCGTCGCCCAAACGCCTAGCCCCGGTCTGGTGTTCCCGGTCCACCACCACCGAGGGAGTGGCCAGAACTTGCAGAGCTGTCTCCAGGTGTTGCCCCTCCCAGGGGGACTCTTCGAGCAGGTACGCCGACAGCACGTACGTTGCGACGGCCTCCGAAGTCGAGTTCTCCGTCGTCAGGAGACGCTGCAACTGGCAAGTCGCCCAGTCCAGATCCGTGACATACGACTGGTACCGCCATGCCGCGAGTTCTCCCAGACTCGACACCTTCAAGGGTTGAATCAGGTGGAAAATAGCCACACCGCACGCATACAGATACAGGCGCGACTCCGGGGCAGCATCTGGGTGTCCCGCCGGCACGGCACAATGCTCGAGGCCACCAGGCCCCATCGGGCAGCCCTCTGCAGTTTCGAGCAGCGGTTGAACAGCCTCGCCGATGTACACCGGCACGAACTTGTGACTGATCACCCGCAAGGGGCCAAGCGCGATCCCCAAACCCGCGTCATCGAGGCTGAGTTGCCCATCGCTGGCCAGTGCAGCCCGGAACGTGGCGAGCTCTTCGTCATCGCAACGGCGCAGCATCGCGTCGAGAATCTCCGCAGTCTCGCCGCGCAACTCAATGTCGCGTCCCCGCTTCCGCCACTTCTGGACGGTCGACTGGTTCACGCCCAATTGGCGTGCGTACTCACGGATTGACAGCCGAAGCGCTCTGCCCAACTGCGCGGCTTCCCAACCGGTCCACTGCACCACGACCGTCATTCGATCACCCCCTCAACGGCTGCGAACAGCAGATTACGGGCTCAGGCACACGCCAGGCACACGCCAGGCATACGCCAGGTCCTCTTGTCTGGCTCAGAAGAACCAGAAGCTGAATCAAGTACTCCGAAACCTGTCCGTGGCTGCTTGGGGAGCGTGAGATGCATCGACCGATGGAACACCGGGCCGGCGCCGTCGCGGACCTCGCGGCCGCACCTCCGGCAGGTGCTCCGTACGTGCGATTGGGGTCGGCTCCCTGGCAACCGGCTGCCTCAGGCCGCGCCGTGCCGAGGCGAGCGCTCTGAGCTCTGGCAGTCACCACATCACCTCGAAGGTCTGGACAGTCACATGAAGCGCCCTAATATTGTCCCCGTCAAGGGGACATTCAATGTCGTCAACGGGAGAGGAGGTGCAGGGGGTGGCAGTGACTGCTGCAACTCTCGAACCGGCGCGTTCGCTACCTTGGTACCCACCAAGGGAACAAGGAGTGAACGTGCCGGACGGGAATCCGTACCTCGACACCGCAGCGGTGGCCGCCAAGATTGGCGTGACGAGCGAGACGGTTCGGATCTACCTCAAGCGCACTCGCAAGCGGATCGCGGAGGATCTGGCCCTGCGACCGCAGGACTTCCCGCTGCCCGACGAGCAGTTCAGGCGTTCGCCTGCATGGCTCGAATCGACGATCGACGCCTGGATCGCCGCCAGGCCTGGGCGCGGTCGGCGCCCCTCCGCTTCGTAGCGAATTCTCGATGCGTGTTGACCCTGGTCACATCCAGGCGTAAGTTTGTACCCGTGACGGGTACTAAAAAGCTCGTCGCGTATTCGGGCGTCCTACGGCCCGACATGCAAAAACCCTGGCCGGGTGTCCTACGACCCGACCAGGGTCCGCCTCGGATGGTGTCCTACGACCAGCCGAGAAGGAACCGCCCACCTGCGCATTCAGGGAGGCCGATCCACTTGAAGGATCGCACAGGAACGTCGGGCAGCGCACTCGTCGAGCTGCCGACCACGGAACCGATTCCCGACCGAGCCTCAACTTCTACCCCTCTCCACGGGCGACTGCGCGTCGACTTCATCGACGCCTACGGCCCGAACCACAAGAGCCTGGACGTCGTCGCTGACGGCACCGTGGTGACCGCGACCGGCTCCGTGACGACTATCGCGGTGATGGGGGCGAAGGAGTCTCCTCGCGCGAGTGTCCTGCTCACTGGCATGAACGGCGAGTCGGCGTCGTGCCTGATCGGTGCTGAGCACTACGTCGCCGTCTCCGGCTTCCTCTTCGAGGGTCAGCTGGTGCGGCTGCGCGGGACGGTCCGGCGCCCGCTGAAGGACATGCCGGCGGTCATCGACGCGACCGAGATTCACGAGGTGCGGTCCGGCTCGCGCAGCGAGCACGAAGCCACGGCGGACAGCGCGCCGCACGCCCCGACCGTCAGCGGCACGGGCCGCCTGTCGCTCGTGGCCGATGCGGGTGCCCCGACGGTCGAGGTGGACGCGGACGCCGTGCGAGACGCCTTGGGCGACGCGCTGGCGAGTTGGTACGTGGCCGCGCTGCGGGCGGGTTCGAAGTCCCCGGCCGTCATGAAGATCACGCTGGAGCCGATCGGTGCTCCGCAGGCTCCGCAGAGGAGCTTCCAGGTCTCGGCGGAGCAGGTCGCGGACCTCACGAAGAAAGTGCAGGGCTCCGACGCGGAGTTGACCGCCGTGCTGCGCGCGGTCGAGGGGGAGCGGTGACCGTGAACACGACCACGAAGACGACGAGCCCGGTTGACGAGGCCGTGGCGGACGCGGTCGCCGCAGTCGCGCGGCTGCACAAGGCGCTCAAGGAGAACCCGGCGCAGACCGGCCTCGAACTGGCCGCGCACATCGCGGCGGTGGGCGGCACCGACTCCCACGACGCGGGCCTGCTTGGCGAGGTCATCTCCACCCTGGACCTCCTGCACACCAGCCCCGTGGTGCGACTCCGGGGCAACGACGCCCCGCTCAACACCGCGGGCCGCGACTTCGTTCAGGACGGCCTGCTGCACGTCACCGAGGAACTCGGTCCGCAGGTGCGGGAGGCGCTGTCCGCCACCGCGTACGCGGCGACCGGCCTGGTCCCGCAGACCGACTTCCGCACGACGTTCGGTCTCACGGACGACGCGTTCGACGGCGAGGGGTGAACGCTGATGCCGAGCGTTGCAGCCACGGCAGCGGCCCCGCCCGTCGCCCCCGCCGCCCCGGCGGCCCCGGTTCCGGCTCCCGCCAAGGGTGCCGGGAGCCCGGCGGCGACTCGCGAGGTGGAGCCGATCAGTGTCGGGGCGGTCATGTTCGTCCTGGTCACTTCTCTCCTCATCGCGATCGCCTCACTGATCGATGTGCTGATCAACGGCTGGTTGAGCGCCCTGGCGCATCTGGCCTGGTCGGCCGGCGTCTTCGCCGCGGTGGGCCTGCTCCTTGGCCTCGTGGTCTCGGTGGTCTCCCAACTCCGCCGCACTCACGCCGCCCTCACGCCCCCCACCGCCGTGCCCTGAGCCTCCGGCTCCCGAGGAACAGCGCCACCCACCGCGCACCGCACCGCCCGGAAGGCCCGGGCGGCACCTATCCCAGGAAGGAGGTCCGTACATGAGCCTCATCGACAAGCTGTGGGACCGTCACCTGGCCCGCCGCCGCTACTACAAGGAGCTCCGGGCCGTCGAGGCCTCGCTGCTCGCGCTGTCGGAGGAAGACGGCCTCGGCCGCGTGCAGTACCTGCAGGAACTCGCCAAGCACGAGCAGGTCATGTCGGGCCTGCACCCCCAGGGCTGGCCGCACAGGGCTGCCAACCGCGAGGACAAGGACGGGTACAAGCGCACCGGTGTCCACGCCATGCGGGCGCGCCTGTACCTCCTGCTCGCCTTCGCCGAGGCGGGCTCGTACAGCCCGGTGGTGGCCACCGGCGAGTACGAGTACGCGATCGAGCCGATCCTCACCAAGCTCACGAGCCTGAGCAGCGGCGCGGGCGCGGTCGGCGACGCCCGCAACCTCGTGCTGGCTCAGGCGGCCCTGCTGAACGAGCTGTGGATGGCCGCCCGGCCGTGGATCGGTGAAGCGGCCGCCGAGGCCGTCTTCGCCGTACACCGTGCCCTGCTTCTCTCCGTAGCCGAGCGACAGCGGCCGCCGCTGCCGACGACCCCTTCCACGGGCCCGGTCCTGCGCAAGACCCCGACCGGGCCCATCTCCACCTGATCCCCGGGCCGCCCGGCCCGCGCCGGGCGGCCCTGACAGCAGCCACCGCAGACGAAAGGACCAACGGACGGTGACCACTCACGTGGACCAGACGGCCGGCCGCCAGCAGGCGGTCGAAGCCCGCAGCACAGCGCTTGGCGCTCTGGGCGGCTGGACTCCCAAGGACAGCTCCGGTCCCAGGGTGGCCCTGCCCTTCGCGGTGCTCGCGGTCGCCGGTGAGATCGCCGCAACGCGTGAGGTCCTCGAGCGGTCCGGCGACGACCGGGTCGAGCAGGAACTGACCGTGGTGCGCGGCGAGATCGCCCGTACCGACACCAAGGCCTCGATCCTCCTCGCCAGTGTCGCGATCGTCGCCGGACCGCTCGCCGAGCAGGCCAGTACGGTCCTGCGCCAGCCCTGGCCCGTCGCCGCCCTGGCCGGCGCGGCCGCACTGCTCATCGGAATCGCCACCTGGCTCCTGCTCGACGTCGTCCTGCCCCGCCTCACCGGCAGCAGCAACGCGAACTTCCTGCACTACGCCCGCTGCAGCCGCGACGAACTGCGCCTCGCCCTCGGCCCGGACGCCGACCGACACGGCGAACTGATCGTCCTGTCCGGCATCACCGAAGCCAAGTTCCGCCGACTGGCCCTCGCCGGTCTCCTGCTCAAGGGCGCCGGGCTCCTGTTCGTCGTCACCGCCGCCCTCGCGCTCACCGTCTGAAGGGACCCCCACTCACCATGGCCGCACGCAACAGCCGTTCCAACACCCGCAGCCGGGGTGCTGCCGGGCAGAAGACGGCTGCCACGGCACCCGACGAGCTGGTCAAGGAGGCACAGCAGAACGCAAGTCGCATCATCGCCGACGCCGAAAAGCAGGCGAAGGCACACCTGACCCAGGCCGAGCAGGAGACCGAGAGGACCGTCCAGGAGCTGCTCGACGAGGCCCAGCAGAACGCCGACACCCTGCGCGCCGACGCGGAAGCCTCCGCTCAGGAGCTGCTAGCCGGCGCGCGTACCCAGGCGGACGAACTGTTGGACGAGGCCCGCGCGCAGGCGGATCTCCTGCGCGCCGAAGCGGCCGACGCCGCCGAGAGCGTCCAGAAGACGGCCCGCGAGACCGCTGAAGCCCATCTGACCGAGGCGCGGCGCGAGACGGACGAACTCCTTGCTGCCGCCCGGCGTGAGGCTGACAACATCCGGGACGCGGCCAGCCGGGAGGCCGAACGGCTGGTGGCGACCGCGCGTCGCCGTGCAGAGGAGTTCGGCGCCGAGGCCGAGCAGGTACTCGCCCGGGCCCGCAGCGACGCCGAGCAGATCCGCGCCGACGCTGCCGCTGACTCCGAGCGGGTGCGCACCGCGGCCGCCGGTGATGCCGAACGCGCCCACCAGGAGGTCGTACGAAGCCGCAGCGAGGCCGAGCGGATCCACTCCGAGGCCACCGAGCAGGCGGAGGCGATCCGCACCCGCGCCGAGAGCGCCGCCGAGGAGATCCGCAGCCGCGCACACCAGGAAGCGGAACGCGTGCGTCAGCTCGCTGCCACAGAAGCGGAATCCGAGCGTCGCGCCGGGGAGGAGGCCCGTGAACGGGCCACCGAGCTCGCCCAGGGGTACCTCGACCAGGCCGCGGCAACCTCCCGGGGACTCCAGGAACAGGCCCAGCAGGAGCTGGATGCGGCAACGAAGGTCCGTCTGGAAGCCGAGGACACCAGGGCGCGAGCCGAGACGCTCATGCGGCAGGCCGACCAGAAGATGGCCGACGCCCTCAGCCCCACCGTCCTCAAGCTGAAAGAGAAGCAGCTCAAGCGCGAGGACAAGGACGCGCGCCGCCGGGAGCGCATCGAGCGCCGTAAGGCCGGAGAGAACCAGGTCACCTGGGTCCACGCCGTGCTCATCGGCATCATCCTCCTCGGTGCGGCCGCCATCGGCGGGATCGGCTTCACCGGCTCCTACACCGCCGTACGTGAACTCGCCGAACAGAAGGGGTTCGGCGGATTCTCCAAGTGGCTGCCCATCGGCGTGGACGCCGGCATCGTCGTGCTGTTCGCCTTCGATTTGCTCCTCACCTGGCGGCGCATGCCGTTCCCGCTGCTGCGCCAGGCGGCCTGGGGCCTGACCGTCGCGACCGTGTGGTTCAACGCCAGCGCCTCCTGGGGTGACCCGGTGGCCGTCGGCATGCACACCGTCATGCCGATGCTCTTCGTGCTCGCCACCGAAGGCGGCCGGCACGCCGTGGCTCACATCGCCAAGATCAGCAGCGGGCAGCACATCGAGGCAGTCGGCATGGACCGTTGGCTGCTGGCCTTCCCCTCCACGGCCTTCCTCGTGCGGCGGATGCGGATCTGGCGGATCCGCAAGCTGGACGAGGCACTGAAGCAGGAGCAGGAGCGGCGGGTCTACATCCAGGAAATCAAGCAGCGCCACCCCGGCAAGTTCGGCAAGTGGCGGCGGGAGGCAACCGCAGAGGAACTGCGTCCACTGATCCTGGCCCGGTACGGCATCCCGGTCTCCGAGACCCTCGCCGAGCAGTCCAAGACCGACGCCACGCCTGGCGCCCCATCAAGGTCCAGCTCCGACGGCGAGACCCGGACCGGGTCCAAGCGGCGGGGATCCAGGCGGGCGCGCAGGTCCGGCGAGACCACAGGGACCGAGTCCGACGAGACCTCCGAGACCAGGTCCAACGAGACCGATCAGACCTCCGAGACCAAGTCCAGCGAGACCACCGAGACCTTCGAGACCAGGTCCGACGAGACCAACGGGACCAACGACAACCAGGCCAAGACCGGGTCTGGCGAGACCGGCGAGACCGAGACCTTCAAGGTCACGAACCTGCGGGATGCCCAGTCCGAGATCCAGGCACTGCTGGACCTCATGTGGTCTCGCGGCAGCGCTGACTCGGTGAAGCTCGGGTCCAAGAACACCCCGGGTGAGGCGGAGCAAGTCACAGGGCGCCCCCGCGCCACTGCCGCCACGCGCCTCAAGGCCGCTCGCGAGCACTACACCGCCGGCCACCGCCACGTGATCGAGACCTCCGACGAGGCCGAGACCGCTGCCACTGGCACTGGCAACTGACCGCCACCTGGACCAAGGAGAGCTACATGACCGCGATCAACGGCACCGAATACGAGTGGACGGCGAACACGGCGCAGGAAGCCGTGACCGCGCTGGATTGTGCGACGCAACTGCTCTACGCCCACCTGCGGACGGCCTTCCCGGACGGCGGGCTCAGGGCGTCGACCCAGAAGGGGATCGAGCTTCCGCTGACGATCCGCCTCGACCTGAAGAGCCTCGTCGAGCTCACCAACGCGGGAGCCGGCGCCGACGAAAGCCCGGACGGCGACTCCAACCGCGCGTCCGAGAGCACCTCCTAGACCGGCACCAGTCCGTCCGACCATCCGCGCGACAACTACACAACGTGATGTAAAGCCGGGGACGTCAACGTCAACGTCAAGCAGCCGACTTGACGCAGACACCCCCGAATCCCGGCTCAGCCCCGGGAAAACGGCCCCTTGATCAGGCCAATTGACGTTGACATCCGCGCTTGACGTTGACGTTGACAACCCAGCTTTACATCACGGCGAACACGAACAGTAACAACCGGACCTGTCCCACCCGAGTGGAGGAAGTACCCCGTGACCACCCCCAGCTACGACATGCAGCCCCCCGGCGCCACGGCCACCGCCGTGCCGCAGGCGTCTGCGCAGCCGCAGGCGTCGGCCGCGGCTGCGGGTGGGGGCGGAACACAGCGCACCACCCGCCGCCGCTCCACCGCGAACGACGACAGCCTCGCCGGGATGATGATTCCCGGCGGCGTACTGGTCGGCATGATCAGCCTGTGCTGGCTGATCCACACGTTCGGCCTGCGGATAGTGATCTTCGCGGTGCTCGCCGCCGCGGCCGCCGCGACCACCGCGCTCATCCTGAAGGGCCGCCGGGCCGCCTCACGCGCCCGTGGTCGGAGGAACGGAGGCGCCGGCCGGTCCAACGGTGGCGCCGGACCAGGACGCGGAGGCCGGTCGGGCGGCGGCACCGGCGCCGGAGGGTCGCGCCGGTCCGGCAGCGGTGCAGGCATGGGCCGCTCCGGCAGCGGCCGGGGCTCCGGCGGAACCGGTCGGGGCCGCGGTTCCGGCGGGCTCGGCTCAGGCGGCGGCAGCCGGCCGGGAGCACTGAACCGCTCCAGTGCCGGACTTGGCTCCACCAAGCGCCGGAACGGCTCCGGCGCCCTGGGCGGCGGCGGATCTCGGAATCCCGCCGGAAAGGGCGGCGGCAAGAAGCTGTCCCCGGCCGGCCTGGGCGGAAAGACGCCGCGGAACACGTCGGCTGGCACGAAGGGGCCGAGCACCTCCGGGATGCGGGGCGGCCTGTTCGGTGGGGCCAAGGGCGGCGGCCTGTCGGGCGGCCCGAAGTCGTCCGGCAAGGGGAAAGGCGCGGGGGTGCTCTCGCCGAAGGGCGGCAAGCACCGCAAGCCGGGGGCGTCCGGCGGCGCCTCCTCGCCGAGCATCCTCGGCCGGATCCTGCGACGGAAGAAGAGCGGAAGCGGAACCGGCGGCGGCAGCCCCACCATCCCGAAGCGGAAGACGCCGAAGAGCCCCACGACACCGAAGACGAAGGGCCCCACCACCCCGAAGAAGAAGGCGCCGAAGGTCGGCAAGGGTGCTCCCGGCTCGCCCAAGGGCAAGGGCCCCAAGGGCAGGAAGGGCGGGAAGGCCCCCGCGTCCCCGAAGGGCAAGAAGAAGGGCAAGAAGGCGGGGGGCGGGCCCAGCCCGTGGAAGCACCCGCTTCCGGCCCGGGGCGGCCGGAGGATCACCACGTTCATCCGCCGTCACACCAACCCCCGGCTGTGGCGGGGCATGCGCCGTGCGGCCTCCCCGTTCCGTACGGCCTGGCGGGTGGCGAACCGGATCGGGCAGCCGCTGGCGGCCCGGTTCATCCGCCGCGCCACCAGCATGATCACCGGCCTGCACGTGGTCCTGGGCAGTGTCCGGCTGTCCACGGCAGGCCCGAACTGGCTGCGGCCCATGGCCCGCGTCCTGTTCTGGTGCACCACCCCGCTGGCCCGAGTCGTCGCAGCGTCGCGGAGCTGGGGCTGGCTGAGCCGATGGATGTACCGCAACGCCACCGCAATCCCCGGCGTCTCGCCCGCCACCCCGAAGAAGCGTGTCGCCGTCGTGGCGGCCGGGACGCCCGGCGCCGGGGGCATCCCCGGCGGTACGCACAACCCCGTTGCCTCTCCGGCAGGAGCGAAAGGAACCACCGTGGGCGCTGTTGTCCCCTACGCCACCAATCCCATGCTGCACGCGATGCCGCTGGTATACGCGGCTCAGGCCATCCAGGACGCCGGTGTGGCGTTCGCCAGCGCGCCGGCGGACTCCATGCGCGGCTACGAGGCGGTCATCGAGAACCTGCCGCCCGTCAACCTTGCGCTGATGTACGTGCTGAACGAGACCGCCACGACCACGGAGGAGGCCTTCAAGGTCGACCCGATCATCCCGGACCAGCTGCGCGCCATCGCTCGGGCCTGCATGGACATGGGCAAGTTCGTGCACGCCGTGCACCACGACCTGTACCGCGCGGCGCACAGCGAGCAGATCGAGAACTTCGAACAGCCCACCTGGCAGGGCGAGAAGTGGGACATCAGCACACACTGGGGCCACATCTTCGGCTGGACGCCGGGGGCCTGGCACAACCCCATGGCGTACGCGATGCCGCTGCTGGCGGCGACGGCCGCGACGGTCGACGCCGGCCGCATGATCCGGATGAACCCGTCGAACGACATGTTCGGCTACGAGGCGGTTATCGAGAACCTGCCGCTCGTCACCGACGCGCTCGAGGGCCTGCTGAGGCAGGTGGCCGACGTGACCGAGACGGAGTTCAAAGTCCACGAAATCGTCCCGGCCGCCTATCGCGATGCCGCCATGCAGTACCAGTTCATCGGCGTCGCGGTGCAGCAGTTGCACCAGATGTACCGCACCATCCACGCCGAGCAGATCGACAACATCGAGAATCCCGATCCCCGGGCCGCGAAGTGGGACTCCTCCCGCAACCGCGTGTAGCCCCGCCCCCGATTTCCCGCCCTCAAGCTGAAGGAGTTTTGACCCCCATGGCACGCAAGGACGCCAAGGACGAACGCGACGAACTGGCGGTTCCCTGGAGGCACGGCGTGGTCGCCACGCCCCTGTACACCTCCGGGTTCATCTACCTCGGCGGTCTGGGCGCGGGGGTCATCGAGGACCTGGGGCACGACCTGCCTCTGGACATGCTGATGCTCGGCTCGGTGGGCGGCGTGGTCTCCGCAGCCGTCAGCCGTTTCGTCCGCACCCGTAACCTGCCCGACGGCAACCTGCGCAGCACGGCCGCCCGTTGGTATCACACTCTGTTCACCGGGGCGTGGAGCGCCGGCACGGCGGCCTGGCTCAACTGGGTGTCCCACGGCACTCCGTGGACGCTCGCCTCCGCGTCCGTTCTCGCCGCCGCGACGGTCGTCGCAACCCCCCTGTACGGCCTCGACCGGTGGATGCGGGCGCCGGAGATCGCCGCGAAGTGGGCGGCCGAGGAGGCGGAGCTCAACAAGCCGCTGCACGACTGGGAGGAGCTGTTCGCGGCGGTCGGCGGCCGGGGCGTGCAGGTCGTGAAGAAGGAGAAGACGAGCTATGGCTATCGGCTGATCCTGCGGCTGACCGAAGTCGACTACAACGGGCTGCTGCCGCTGCTGCCCCGGCTGGAGATGCGCAAGGGTGACCTGCGGGAGGGCTCACTGACCCTCAAGCGCGGCGAGATGGCCTCCGAGGCATTCCTGGAGGTGTCCACCCGCAATGTGCTCGCGGAACTGGTCACCCTTGAGGCGGGCCACGACCCCATCACCATCAATGAGCCCCTGACGCTGGGCATGCTGGAGAGCGGCGAGCCGTTCGAGATCCTGTTGCGCCAGAACTCGGTGTTCATCTGCGGCAAGAAGGGCTCCGGCAAGTCGGTAGCCCTGCACGTGCTGATCTCGCTGCTGGTGCGGTGCGTCGACTGCGTCATCTGGATGGTCGACATGGCCGGCGGCAACACCGCCAAGCGGTGGCTGCGGCCGTGGGTCGAACAGTGGAAGGACTCCAAGGGACGGCTCATCGACCGGCCGATCATCGACTGGGTGGCCATCACCGAGGACGAGGCCGTGCGCATGTACAACGCGGCGTTCGACGTGGGTATCGACCGGGCCAAGCGCATGCGCGGCGGCAAGATCGTCCCGAAGCGGGAGCGGCCCGCGATCATCGTGATCAGCGAAGAGGGCTCCGACCTGATGGCATGGAGCCCCGCAGCGCTCAAGCCCAAGACCCGCGGTGTGAAGCAGGGCCGCAAAGCCGCGGTCGACTATATCGACGTCGCGCAGCGCGGCACCGGCCCCAACACCGGTGGCGGCGAAATTGAAAGCCAGTACGACACCGTCATCGGCATGAAGTTCAACAAGCGCGGCGAGACCCAGCACGTCTTCCCGGACTACTACCACCAGATCAACCTGGCCGCGCTGCCCGGCAACGGTGCCTTCTACGCCAAGACGTCGACCATGGACCCGGGCGAGCAGCCCACCAAGGGGAGGATCGCGTTCGTCAACGACGACGAAGACAGCGCGGACATCGAGGACCTGTCGGTGGCCCGCTGGGACATCCGGCCTGACCTCGACCCCGAGGCCGTCGCCGCTGCCGAGAAGTGGGGCTACGCCGACCGCTGGTCGGACCCGGAACGCATCGGCTGGCTCATGGACGCCTACGGCCTGGACGTGCCCGCCACCACGGCCTCGCGCCCCGCCTCCAACGGCACCTCACCCCAGGCCGGTGGCCACAACCCCGGACAGCCTGCGGCGCCCGGCATGCCCTCGGGCCCGGCCACGCTCGGTCCGCTGCCGTCGATGGACCATTACCGTCAGGCCTTCCGCGACTCGGCTCCTGGGCCGGACGGCGGCAACAGCAGTGGCACCCCAGCCAACACCCCCGCCAGCGGCGCGGGCGGGGATGAGGGGCCGAAGGATCCGGCCGTCGAGGCGGCCATCGCCGACGCGCTGCAGAAGTTCGAAGACATCGCTCGGCAGGCGGGGGAGAACCACGAGCAGAGCGTCAAGGCCGATCCGAAGAAGCGGCAGCACCCGCGGTACGACGAAGTCATTGCCATGGTCCGCGAGGCGGGACCGGACGGCGTGAGCATCAACGACTGCATCAACCGGCTGCGCTCCCGGCACCCGGACGAGCGGCCCCCAACCCGTCAGGCCATCGACGGCTGGTTCACCTCCCACGAGAACATCGACCAGCCCGGCGGCAAGAGGACCCCCTACGTGTGGGTCGGCCCCGACACCGCACAGGACTCCGCCGACGCTCCCGACGACAGCAGCACCGGCGGAGACGACCTGACAGCGAGGGTCAACCTCGTGCTGCCGCGGGCCTTTGCCCTCCTCTCCGAGCTGGAGCAGGTATCAGCCGACGACCTGGCCAACCGCCTCGGCATCGACGCGGCCACCGCGAACGGGGTGCTGATGGTCCTGCACTCCGCCGGATTCATCGGCGCCCCCCGCCCCGACGGCTCCTTCCCCGTCACCAGCAAGCAGCAGACCGAGCCGAAGCGTCCGGAGACCAGCCAGACGCCCGGCCCGGCGCACGACTCGCGCCCCGAACAGGAGGAGCCCGAGGCCGACATGGCGGGCCTCACCACGTCCGCGCTCGACCTCCTCGAGCGCGGGGGCCCCAGCAAGGCCCGCAGCGCCGCCAACGACGCCGTCGTCGCCGCGCTGGCGAACGTCTTCACCGAGTTCAAAGTCGACGCGGCCGTCACCGGCTTCACGCGCGGGCCGACGGTCACGCGCTACGAGGTCGAGCTCGGGCCCGCGGTGAAGGTCGAGCGGATCACGGCGCTGGCCAAGAACATCGCGTATGCCGTTGCCAGTCCGGACGTGCGGATCATCTCGCCGATCCCGGGCAAGTCTGCGGTCGGCATCGAGATCCCGAACACCGACCGGGAGATGGTGAACCTCGGTGACGTGCTGCGCCTGGCGGCGGCCGCGGAGGACGACCACCCCCTGTTGGTCGCGCTCGGCAAGGACGTTGAGGGCGGATACGTCATGGCCAACCTGGCGCAGATGCCGCACCTGCTCGTCGCCGGAGCCACCGGCTCGGGCAAGTCGTCCTGCATCAACTGCCTGATCACCTCGATCATGGTCCGCGCGACCCCCGAGGACGTGCGCATGGTCTTGGTCGACCCCAAGCGCGTGGAGCTGGCGGCCTACGAGGGAATCCCGCACTTGATCACGCCGATCATCACCAACCCGAAGCGGGCCGCCGAGGCGCTCCAGTGGGTCGTGCGGGAGATGGACCTGCGCTACGACGACCTTGCGGCGTACGGCTTCCGGCACATCGACGACTTCAACGCAGCCGTACGGAGCGGCAAGGTCAAGGCGCCGGCGGGCAGCGAGCGGCAGCTCCAGCCGTACCCGTACCTGTTGGTGATCGTCGACGAGCTCGCCGACCTGATGATGGTCGCCCCTCGGGACGTCGAGGACGCCATCGTGCGTATCACCCAGCTTGCGCGTGCGGCCGGCATCCACCTGGTGCTCGCCACCCAGCGGCCCTCGGTCGACGTCGTCACCGGTCTGATCAAGGCGAACGTGCCCTCCAGGCTTGCCTTCGCCACCGCCTCGCTCACCGACAGCCGCGTCATCCTCGACCAGCCCGGCGCCGAGAAGCTGATCGGCAAGGGCGACGGGCTCTTCCTGCCGATGGGAGCGAGCACGCCCGCCCGCATGCAGGGCGCCTTCGTGACCGAGGACGAGATCGCGGCCGTCGTCCAGCACGCCAAGGACCAGATGACGCCCGTCTACCGGGACGACGTCACCGTGGGCACCGGGCAGAAGAAGGAGATCGACGAGGAGATCAACGAGGACATCGACCTGCTGTGCCAGGCGGCCGAGCTGGTCGTCTCCACGCAGTTCGGGTCGACCTCCATGCTCCAGCGCAAGCTGCGCGTCGGATTCGCCAAGGCGGGCCGACTGATGGAACAGATGGAGTCCCGGGGCATCGTCGGCCCCGCCGACGGCTCCAAGGCCCGCGACGTCCTGGTCCGCGCCGATGAACTGGACGCCCTCCTCGCCGAATTGCGCGGGGAGTAACCACCGTGCCCCGTCCCGCCGCCAAGCCCCCGCACGGCGGCGGGACGGGCAGCCCAGCACCCCCAGCACCTCGCCCCTGAACGCAACCACCAGCCCCCGGAGACCCTGAACGTGTCCGAGAACGTGTCCAACCTGCCGAAGAGGTACCAGCGCTACGTCCAGACGGAGACCCCACAGACGCCTGCGCCCCTCGCCCCCCACGGGTACGACGTTGCCCTGCCCGACGACACCGAGACCGCGGTGCAGCCGCACCACGGGTACGGCGCCGACGTCACCCCCCGCTACCGCATGCCCCTCGCCCAGATGCCGCTCACGGGGCCGGTCGAGACGTACGACGAACGCGACCCCGTCGTCTGGATGGACGACGCGTACGGCCGGAGCGTCCCGATGCGAAAGAGCCAGGTTCCGCCGCCCGTGCAGGCGACCCCGCCGCGTGACCTCAGCCCTCAGCCCCTGTTCGTCTTCGACCCGAAGGCCCAGCGCATCGCCGCGAGCGGTGTCTGCGCGGCCGGAGTGGGCTGGGGTGCCGGGCAGTTCGTCAGCGCCGCCGCGGGGGCGGGCACCGGCGTCCTGTTCTGGATCGTCTTCGGGGCGGTCCTGCTGCGCTCGGCGCCCGCCGCGCTCGGCCGGACGGTCGAGCGACACGAGCACAACAGCTACGTCACCAACAACAACCGCTGGTGGGGCAGGTCGAACACCACCACCAACCACCAAAGCTGAGGAGGAACCTCGTGCTTTCCAAGCCGCTCCAGTTGAGGGACATCACCGATCAGCCCATCGACTCCATGGTCTGGCCGCTGAACTGGCTCGACGAGGCCGTGCTGCTGCTCGGCGGTCACATCGACGCGCACACGGCCAGCCAGCGGGTAGCCGGCGACCCCCGGTTCTCCCGGTCCTGGGCACGACCCTGCGCCCTCACGCTGCGCT
This sequence comes from Streptomyces sp. NPDC031554, assembly GCF_055580685.1. Classification (NCBI taxonomy): domain Bacteria; kingdom Bacillati; phylum Actinomycetota; class Actinomycetes; order Kitasatosporales; family Streptomycetaceae; genus Streptomyces; species Streptomyces sp. NPDC031554. Next base: position 54,952 of record NZ_JBVIKX010000011.1, read on the forward strand.
GGGCCGTGTTCGACCGGCACACCGCCGCTTGCGACGGCGTACTCGTCGACGACGACGGCACCGCGTACGACCCCGCCGACGGTCCGCCGCAGAATCCGGTCGGCGAGCTCGTCCCGGAGGAGTGCTCGTGCCAGAGGGACATCGGCGAGCACACGGGTGACGACACGTTCCCGCGCCTGGTGTCCTCCCAGACTCCCGGCGCGGTTCCCGTCACCCTCGCGTACTGGAAGCAGACAGACTGGCAGGACTGCGATGCCGCCTGCGGGTGCAACTCGGGCCGGTACGACGCCCGCCACGAGGACCTTCACGCATTCGTCCGGGCACTGAACCTGCCCGGCCACGACCAGGACGCCCTGGACGCCGAGTCGGCCTGGGCGGAACCGGCCGGCGACTCCACCGCCGCGATGTTCCCGCTGGGGAGCGTTCACGCCGCCGCGGGCACCGCGTCGGGGGAGCGACGCTGAAGGCTGCTCTCACCGGCCGGGCATCGCCCAGGTGCGGTGTGAGTCCTCAGGCTGCCGATCGCGGCTGGCTGGCCGCCAGTGCTCCTCCTGCATTCGGAGTCCGAGCCCGATTGCAAGTTGCAGAGACAACTCTATTTCGTTTACTGTCGTGTTCGCCGCCGACGACGACCTGCTGGTCTGGAAGCAGGCGGACCCCACCCGAAAGCAGCGATAGTGACGGCGAGTATCGAGGCAGTTGCCAGGGGCAACACCCGTTGTTTTTCGACAGCAGAGTCGGCCGACCAGCCGGTTTCCGGCCCTCCACGGATGATCTACAGTCGTCGCGCAGTGGCATCGACTGCGCCCGACGCCCCCACTCCGGCGTCCGCGCACGGCCGTCGGGTGGTGTACCAAGAGACTGTCACAGAGCGAGGAGAGAGCAGATGACCGACGAGGCGCCGGCGCAGGCACACGGCGACCCGCTGCCGCTCTCTGAGAGGCTCAAGCTGCTCCTCGACCAGCGGGCCGCGCGGGAGGGAACGAAACCCGCCAGTACCTACAAGCTCGCTGCCGCGCTGGAGGAGCAGGAGCGGCGCGCAGGCCGGTGGGAGCCCACCCCGAAGAAACAGGAGTTCGTCAGCGCTGCGTATCTGGGGATGCTCCTTCGGGGTGAGCGTGACGATCCCCGCCGGAGCATCCTGGTCGCCCTTGCCGAGTACTTCGGATGCACCCTCGATGACCTGGCAGCGCCGACACGTGACCAGGCGGACCTGCTTGAGCGTCTGCGCCGGGTGGGGCTGGAAGACATCGGCATGCGCGCGGCGAAGCCGCTGGCGGCGCTGGGGCCCGAGGACCGCGAGACGCTGCGCAGGATGCTCGACGCGGTGGAGCGGGACCAGTAGTAGAGGTCCGGCGGCGTCGTCCGCCGGATCTCACCGGAGTTGCGGCCTAGCCGACCAGCACTGGCGCCGAGGCCGTCTCCCACCGGACCGTGGCGGCGGCGACCGCGAAGCCGGGGCCGAATCCGAGCACGAGCCCCCGCGCCCCCTGGGGCGGGGGATCATCATGGGTGCGCGCCAGGACCGCCAGGACGGCGACGCCACCGAGATTTCCCTCTTCGCGCAGACTCGCCCAGCTGTGCCGGGTCACCTTCGCCTTGTCGTCGAGTTCGGGATCCTGATCGACGCCCAGGCCTCGCTCGGCGTCGCGGATGATGCGCGGCCCGCCGGGGTGGAGCACCGTGAACTCCACCTCCCCGAGGTTCTGCTGGGTCAGGTAGCGGCGAAGCGCCGGCATCACATCGTTGATCGCGGCCGTAGCCGACCGTTCAGAGTCGAAGTGGAGCCCGGCCGCATCGAGGCGGCCGGCGTAGCGTCTGCGGCTGTCCGGCAGGAGGTACTCCCAAGTGCTCTCGATGCGCAGTCCCGGGCCGAGCGGGGCGTCCGTGACCAGACAGGCCCCGGCGGAGTCCCCGAACAGCGTTTTGTAGATCATCGACTCCTTGGTGGTGTCACGGTGGCTGTAGACCGTGCTGAGCATCTCCGCGACGACCACGAGCACGGTGCTGCCGGGATGGGCGGCGACATGGTCGGCGGCCTTCACCAGGGCCTGGGCGCCTCCGGCGCACCCCAGGGTGCTCATGGGTATGCGCCGCACATCCGGCCGTAGCCCGAGCGTCTCGACGAGGTGAACGTCCAGGCCGGGCACTGTCCATGACGTCGTGTGCGATGTGACGATGCAGTCGATGTCCTGCGGATCGGTGCCCGTCTCGGCCAGCGTCTGCCGTGCGGCTTTGACGGCGAGGACGGATGCCTCGGTGAAGGCGATCTGGTTGCGTTCGGTGAGGGAGGCGTCGCCGCCGATGGACGGATCCCGTAGCGGCCGGCTGAATCGGCGGACGGCGACCTGGGTGCTGCGGGCGATGCGAAGCCCTACGGCGAGATGTGGAAGGTCGGGATGGGCTTCGGCGATGTCCGTGCAGATCTCATCCGTGGTGACGTAGTGCGGCGGCAACGCGATGGTGGGACGGGTGACGTGTGCGGCGGGCACAGGCAACTCCGATGCTGGTGGGGCGGGGTGGCGAGCGGTCAGTTGCGCAGGTCGCGCTGCGGGGGAAACGTGTACCGCGGAAGGGCGGTTCCGGGGACGGATTCGGGGGCCAGCCGTACTGCGGTGCTCAGCACCTGCAGGAGCTGGGGCGGCTCGGTGTGGGTGTTGAGATGGCGGTACTCGGTGGCGGTGAGGACGGCCAGGCGTTCCCACAGGCCCAGGTCGGGGCGGCGTTCACGCAGGAGTACCCGGGAGGCCTCGTCGACGTCAAGGCCTTGCGCGTGCAGGTCATGGATGCGGTCGCGTACTCCGGCGACGTAGTCCATGTAGGCGCGGACCTCCTTCGGCCCGACCAGCGGCCCGTGGCCGGGGACGACCACGCCCGGGTTGAGATCGAGGATCTGCTGGCAGGCCGTGATGACGCCGTCGAGTGGGCCAGCCCAGTGGACCGGCACATCACCGATGAACAGCACATCGCCCGCGCACACCAGCCCGCTGTCCGGGACGTGCACGATGAGATCGCCGACGGTGTGCGCCGGGCCCACCTCGATCAGCTCGACGGTCAGGTTGCCCACAGGGACTTCCAAGCGGCCGGTGAACGTCCGGGTCGGAGGAGTGAGGCGAAGGCCGCGGAAGTCGTACCGGCCGAAATGAGCCAACAGGTAGCGCCCGATCGGGTCGTCCGGGCGGCACCCGTTGAGCAGGGCCTCAAGCTGATCAGGTCCTGGCTCGACGCAGAGGTGACGAAGGTTGGCGTCGGTGCTGATGATTTCGGCGCCGGGGAACTCCCCGTTGCCGTAGCTGTGGTCGCCATTGGCATGTGTGTTGACCACGGTGGATATATCCGTCGACGGGGAGAGCACCTGGTACGCGGCCGTCTTCAGCGAATGTGTCAGCTGAGCGGTATAGGGAGTATCCACAAGGAGCGCGGCCGAACCGGATGTGATGAGGGTGCAGTTCGCCATGCCCCATGTGCCGGGAAAGTCAGGTAGCCACGCATAAACTCGGGGATCAATTTCGGCCAGGTGTGAAGGAATCCGCATGCCCGCATTCTGCGGACTTTCCTCTGTGTGAAACCTGTGAAGAAGGACACATCGTGGCCAAACAGCAATCGAAGCCCGCCTGTTGGCGTAGCGGAACCCGGTCGGCTACGCGGAGTCCGGCGCGAAGATGACGACGATCGCCCGGGCTCCGGGGGAGGCGAACGGAGCCGATGCCACCAACTTCGCCGTGCCCGGCCCGTACAGCGGATGCTGGAAGGGACGCACCACTCCGTCCGGCGCTATCGAGGCCAAACCGGGCTGACTGTAGATCGGGCCGGCGACAGGGTCCGCCCGCACCTCCTTGTCGAGGTGCCGCAGCACGTCGTTGTCCCAGTGCTCGGCGAGCGCGGCTCGCAACTGCGCGGAGACCGACGGCGCCCAGATCCGATGCCAGCCCTTCAGGGTGTGCCGGGCCTCCTCGGAAAGCAGCATCCACCGCGCGGTATTGGCCGGGACCTGGCGGTTGTGGAACATGTCCGCGAAGGCGCTGTTGTAGGCGAGGGTGTTCCAGGCCAGGTCGGTCACGTACATCATGTGCCGCTGGCCGTCGCAGGCCTCCTGCCACAGGCTCGACACCGACAAGCCGGCCTGCGGGTCCAGCGGCGCCGGCGGCCGGTGTCCGCGGGCGTACAGCCACATCGTGGTGTACTCGTCCTCGGTCAGGCGCAGCAGCTGGCCGACCTCGCTCAGGAAGTCGTCGGGAGGGTTGGGGAGTTTCCCGCGCTCGAAGCGTCCATACGTTTTTTCGGCCCGGTTCATCAGCTGATCCATTTGACTTTGGGTCAAGCCGTCCTGTTTGGGCCCTGGAGTATCCGCCGGGCGAGCTGGAAGACCCAACTCCTGTGGTCGGATCGCGGCCCGCTTCGGCCCCAACAGCCATGTCAGCGGGTGCGCGTTGTTGGCGCCCACTATCCCTCCCCGTTGTGTGGTACTCGTGACCGCAGTGGTCTGTGAGACGCGATTAGGTGCAAAATCTTTCCCGTAGATCGAAACCCGATCGTTCGGTAAAGATCTAAGCCGGAGCGGAGACCGCCGTTCCGTGGACGGGGCAGGGGGTGCCGCGGCCCGATGGGCGCACGCAGGGGCATGACGTCTGGCAGAGGCGTGACTGCGGCGGACCACATCCTGCTGCTCTCCTCCTCAGCCGTAGAGCCCTGGTCACCATGCCTTGAGAACGGGTCTGTCCGCGCGGTGCCTGAACCTGGTGCGTGTGTTGCGGTGGTTCAGAGCCGGACACGGGACGTGACCGTAGCCCTGACAGGCGCTCAACTTACGTACACGCCAAGAGTTCGAACAAAGGTTTTACGAACGGCCGTGTCGGCGGACGCCTCAGGCCGCTCGGCCGCCGCGACGGGTGCCCAGACACCGGACGGCGGAGCCCGGACTCGACTCCGGAAGGTCGGTCAGCAGCGCGCGAGGATAGGCATCTACTGAGCTATGAGCGAGAGCCGCAGAAAGAAGCCGAGCAGCATTGGAGAGCCACCCACCAGCGCGGGGGAGAGTGACCGCACGCGTCGCAAGCGTTCCTCGCTGTGTGCCTCGGCCCGCGAGCAACTGGCCATCTTCACCGCCACCTGGTCCACCACGCGGCTCATCCGCCGGGACATCGGTCTGTCCGGCGTGCGCAGCCTTCAGGACCTCGTCGACGCCGTGGCGACGAAGCGAGGCAAGCCCATCACTCTCACCGAGGTCCCGCTGCCCCCGGAAGTCTCCGGGTTCTGCGCTCGCGGACGAGATCGCGACTACATCGTGGCGGACGCCAACGCCAGCGAGCTCACACGGCTTCACGTCAGCCTTCACGAGCTGTTCCACCTCTGGGAAGAGCACCCCTCGGATGATGACGGCACGCCCCAGCCGATCTCTCCCGACGTGGTGCGTCAGCTGCTACCCGGGCTCAGACCCGAACCCATCCAGAAGGTCTTGGGCAGGTCGCACTACCGCAAGTCCCACGAGCGGCGCGCGGAGACCTTCGCCACGGTCATGCTGCAGCGGCACCTTGAGCTCAGGACGCACCAGAGCCGCACCGATTATGTGACTTCGGCACTAGCGCACCGGAGGACTGGTGTCTGAGGGTCTGTCCAACGTCGTCTACCTCTTCATCGCGGTCGTGGCCTTCACGATGGGCTTCTGGAAGACCTTGGCCCTCCTCCGAGACGCGACTCCCGCATTGGCCCTGACGGTGTCCATGCAGTGGTTGGGAGGGGTGGTCTACGTCATGGCGTCGCCCGCCGGATACCGAGCCCTGGGGGAGGCCACCGGCCGGCCCAGCTTTGCGACCCTGCCGGTCTACGTCGGGATCCTGGTCTGCTTCTCGATGGCGCACATCCTCACCCTGCTGTGGAATCCGCGGCTGCGTCAGAAGCCGTCCGGACTTCGGCACACCGTGATCGCGTGGACCGCGGGTTACGCGGCCGGAGCGAGCCTGATGATCCTCTTCTTCTCGCTCGCCGACCTCTCGGGACCAGCCGATCCGCTGCGTTTCAACACGACCTTCGCCGACGACCCCATGGTGCTGCTGTTCCTGGCGGTCTTCCTGGCCACGCTGGCGAGTGGCACGTTGAACACCTGGCGCCAGTGCCGCACCGTGAAACTGGAAGACCCGCAGATTCAGCACGCACTGCGGTCCTTCGCCATCGCCAGTCTGGGTGTTTTCGGCTACGTGGTCTGCTCCGCCCCGGCCATCGTGCTGGCTTCGCTGGGCAACCACAGCCTCGATACCGTGGGGGTGCTCGGATCCACCTGTGGCTGCATCGGCACGCTCGGCTTGTACTACGGGCTCTCCGGGGCCGCGGTCGACGCCTGGCGGCGCGAGCGGCGCGACTTCAGGGCGCTGCAGCCGTTGTGGGACCTCGTCGTCGCCCGGGTCGATCAGGACCTCGCCTTCAGCGTCAGCGCCTCCCGTGGCCAGCGCCTCTCCTTGAATGTGACCTTCCAGCTGCACCGCCGCGTCATTGAAATCCTCGACGGAGTACGGGCGCTGCGGCCCTGGGTGTCCGCCGCCCCCATGGAAGCCGTGCGCCACCTGAACCAGCGGCTGGCGGTTCAGCCAGCCACTTGGGCGCCCCTGTCAGACCGGGACCTGGAGGCGGCCGCCACCGCCGCCTCCCTGCGCGATGCCGTCCGCAACCTCGACGCGGCCACGCAACAGCAGAGCGACCGTACAAGCCGGCCTCAGCCCCCTGAGGGCCCGGTGGTACCGCTGCCCGGTGACGACACACCAGCCGGCCAGGAACGAGACCGCCTGCTCCGCGTCTCCAAGGCGCTCGGGCACCCCATAGTCGCCGCCGCATTGGTGGAGTCGGAGGCCACGAGCCCCACGAGGGGCTGAACCCGCCGGCGTCACGCCTGGCCGGCGGTTGAGTTGGCTGAACGCCCGGTGCCCGCTACCGGAAGCAGGTGCTTCGAGGACAGCGACCGATGGGGCGCTGACCGCCGCCGCGCCCTGGCTGAGGCGTTCAACCAAGAGGCCAGGCACGGAGGTCCTTGGTGTGAAGTTGCCTCTGGGATCTCAGCCTCACGGGCCGCATCGGCTCGAGGTCAAGCGGCCCGCCAGGGGCCGCGAGCCGGTAGATGACGTTCTTGCCCCACGACGGCTTGCCCTGAGGTGTCAGGGCAAGCCGTCGACCATTAAGGTCGCAACATCCGTTGAGTGCGACGCGACCGAGACTGAATGGGTCAACAGGCCCATCACGGGGGGACTTTCAGTGCGACGAGCAGTTGTGATGGGCGGAAGCTGGGCCGGACTGCTCGCGGCGCGTGTGCTCGCTGACCATGCGGACGAGGTGGTCATCATCGAGCCAGACGGTGAAACCGGTCTAGGGCGTGGCGCACCTCATCGCCAGCAGCTGCACGCTCTGCTCTCCATGGGCCACACGCAGCTGGACCGCTGGTTCCGCGGCATAACCGATGCACTCGTCGAGGACGGCGCTCACCTGGGAACAGGGCCCGCCGTGCAGTACTACGTCGACGGAGTGCTGAAGGCATGCATTCCCGACAACGCGATGGTCGGCGCCACCCGGCCGTTCCTTGAGGAGCACGTGCGCCGTCGCGTGCTTGCCCTCGACAACGTCACGGTGCTGGCAGCACGGGCCCGCGGCCTGATCTTCACCGGCAGCCGTGTGTGCGGGGTGCGCTTCTCGCCCATCGATGCCGCAGGACCGGACCCTGTCCTGGATGAGCTGGACGCCGATCTGGTCGCGGACGCCATGGGCCGCTCCAGCCGAGTGAGTACCTGGCTGGCTGAGAACGGGTGGGACCCGGCGCCGGTGGACCGCATGCAGGTCGACCTCGGCTACGCCACCGCCTCGTTCCACCGCGGCGACGAACTCCCCGACACTGTGGTCGCCCACTCCTCGCCGGGCCCGGCCAACGGCTACCAGCAGCACCTGAGCGAGCCGGGCGCACTGGTAGCAGTTGAAGGGAATCGATGGTCGGTCGTGCTGGTCGGGTACAGCGACTACCGGCCGGGGAGCGACCCCGAGGAGTTCCTGCGGCGGATGAGGCGGTGCGTCGACCCCATACGCGAGGTAGCCGACCGGTGCAGCTTTGACGGTGACATCGAGACGTTCCACTTCCGGGAGAGCCAACGGCGCAACTTCACCCGTCTGAATCGCTTCCCAGGAGGGCTGGTGGTGCTCGGGGACGCCGTCGCCTCGGTGAACCCCGCCTACGGCCAAGGCCTCACCCTGGCAACGCTGGGGGCCTCCTCGCTGTCAGCTCACCTGCGCTCGGGTACCTCGCCCCGACTGCCGGCGTGGGGCTACTTCCGCAGGATCGGTGTCGTCACAGACGCGGCCTGGCAGGTGTCGGCCACCGCCGATCTCGCCCAGCCCCACGTCACAGGCCCCTATCCCCCCGGGTACCGGCTGATCCGCTGGGCCGGCGACAAGGTGGTGGAGGCCTCCGTCATCGACCAGGCCGTGAACAAGGAGTTCATGGACGTGGTGAACATGCGCAAGCACCCCCGCGCCCTGGCCAGCCCGCGCGTCCTGATGCGGACCGCCCGCGTGCTGGCGCGTCGCTGAGCGGCCGACGCCCTGCCCCCGGTCTCGCGCTGTCAGCGGGCCCGCGGGGTGGAGGACTACCTGGCGGAGGCGTCGTCCGACGGCTCACCCTCCGGCCGTACCAGGCCGAGCATCTCCTTGATCACCGGAAGGATCCGGCGGCGGCTCCTCGTCGGCAAGGAGAGCATCTTGTCGGTGAGTTCCTGGACTTCCGGGTCCTGCGGCTCCGGCTCGGCTTGGCTCAGAGCCGTTTCGAGCGCCGCGCGGAGCTCGTGGCCGAGACGGCTGGACGCACCAGGGGCGATGCTGCTGCGCAGGGCAAGCTGGGAGATGCCCTTGCCCTTGAGGAGGGCGACGTGAGTCAGTGACTCGTGCACCGGCTGGAGAGCCCTGTGCAGTGCCTGGCGCTCCGTGGCTGTGAAGAACCCGGGACTGACGTCGAAGAACTTCTCGAGACCCGCCAGGACGGCGAACCCGGGCCGGCGTTCACCATTGAGGAGGTAGCCGACCTGGCCATGGGAAATGCCTGCTCCGGCCGCGATCTCGTCGAGGGTGTAGCGCTTGCCTCCCGGCTTCAGCCGCGTCTCGCGTAGGAAGACCAGCCGCTGCTTGAATGCCTCGTGGAGGTCTTCCGGCTCCTGTTGCTCGCCATTGAGCAGCGAGTGAATCCGATCAACCGGTAGCGCTGTTTGGTAGGAGATGCTGTCCAGGTCGATGTCGTCGCGGTTCATGCCGAGCATGGACAGCAGCTCATCGATCGACGCGATGATCTCTGTAAGATCGTCCGCCTGTGACGCGTCAGCGGCGGCATGCATTGCCGGGCCTTCTCCTAAGTCGTAGGCGGCGAGTGCAGGCCGCGTACACGCAGCCTCGCCGAGATTACCGGTCATGAGCACCTTTCGTCACCCGCCGCGGGCACAATTGTGACTAGGCGCCCGTCGATGGCCTTCAATGTGGCACCAGATAGGCACTCCTTTCAACAATCGTTGACATGATTGCCTCTGATCGGCATAATCGCTCGGCACTTGACGCCCGGTGGCTCTCGGCCGGAGCGGCACGCCGTGACGCAACGTCGCCCACTCTGCGACTCCCGGTCCGGGTCCTCGAACCCCACGCATTCCACAATCGTGGCGAAAATCGACGATCGCGCCATCGATTCCCCACTATTGTTGACACGGTTCCGCTCGAATAGCAGGATCGCACTGCGGCGTGACGTACACGCTGCACACCGTGACACGGCGGCCCAACCGGGCCTCGTGTCCGGCACGGGGAGTGACTTGGTATGCGTCGATTTGTGCTGAGCACGGCAGGCGTCAGGGGACGTCGCACGACCGCCAGGGGGCGCGAAGGCGGACGGGGGATCGGAATGACGATCATCCCTGCACGCACCGCCTCGGGCCCGCGTCTTCTTCCCTGCCGGGACAGGCAGCGCCTGACGAGGGTTCAGCGGGACGCCATGGACCGGGCCAGCCGAGGGACCGTGCACCCCCCTGTCATGGTCAGCCGCCAACCCCCTGCGCGGCGAACCTCGGCCCCTGGACGGGGGTGCCGCCAGGGACGGCGGCACCCCCGTGCGCAAAGCGCCTGAAGGAATGGCCTCATACCCTCACAGGAGCATCCGTGATCTCTTCCGCAGCTGTCGCCGGCGCACCAACTGCCGTCTTACCGGGGCCGATTCCGGCTTTCCGTGGCGAGCGCACCCGCATGACCTGCGCAGAGTCCAGGTTCCGCTCCCGCCCAGCAGTCCACTCACAGGCCGCCGCAGGCCTAACCGACCGGTCACCGTTCTACTGTCCGAACAGCACGCTGTTCGGCCGCTGGGGCGGTAGGGCGCGTGAGCCCAGCATGGGCTCGTGCTGGCACCGGCCGCCGATCTGGGGACGCAAAGACCTCAAGGAGAGCCGCAGATGACGCCCCACGCGCGTGCCCCATGGGCACTTGCTTCCACCGCGTTCGCCGCACTGTGCAGCGGCCGGCAGGCGTCCATGGGGCTGTACGTCGAGCGTCTGTACACCGCCACCGGGCGCCAACTGCGGGAGCATCCCTGGGCCCCGAAGGACGGAGAACTACCCGTCACGTGCCTGTCGATCGCGGGAGCGGACCACGTCTTCTACCCCCGGGACGCCAGCAAGCCCCACCAGCAGCACATCGTGCTCAGGGAGATGGCCGCACGGGCACTGCGCTGGATCGGCCCGGACACCGCCGACTCGGCGAGAGAGCACCCGCTGAACCAACTGCTGCCAGACCTCCCGGAAGGTCTGATGGAGGCGGCCGTTCCCCAACTGCCGGGCCAACCCGACGAGACCGCCGTGGAACAACTCGCCACCCTGATGGGCTACTCCATCACTCCACAGATACCGCGCCCGGGCCGAGCCCTCGCCTTTCTGGAGCCCCTGCGGGCGGCGCTGGACGGAGACTCTGGCAGGACCATCACCGCAACCACCGGCGAGGCCTACCTCTACCGCCAGGTCATCGACATCAACGACGCGATGTGGCGACTTCGTCGACACCTGAGCGCATCGGTGCGCGAGCAGGCGAAAGCCAGTGCGCGCCGAGCGGGGTTCGCGGGAGACGAGGCCGCCGCGGTGGCGGCAGCGATCGAATGGCGGGCGGCCCTTCGCGCGCGCCAGCGCGGACGGGTGGAGACGCAGGTCCTGCCGCTTCCTGCCGGAGGAGCCGACTTTGCGGAGGAGGTCACCCGTCTCGCGGCGCTCGCCCAGGCGTTCCACGGTGTGCGGGCACCAGCTCGCGCGGAACAGGCGCCGGGTCGGGCTCCGCGCGAGTGCTCGGAGCTGGCCGCAGCCACCCGCCACCGGCGCTGAACAAGCCGTTCGGTCACCGAACCGAACCCTGATCGGGCCCAGACAGTCTCGACGGACACGGGACTGCCGCACTACGGGGCCGGCGCTTCCGGCCGCTCACAACACGACATGGCGCCGTCGGCACGGCGGCCGGAAGCGCACACAACTTACTTCCGCTCAGGGGCAGGTGTCTTCGGGGTCTGCCCAAGTTTCTGCTGAAGCTCGTCGAGCACGGCAACGGCGTCGTCCACCTTGACGTACGACATGCAGAACGCGGCCGTGGCGTCGGCTTCGACCCGGATCTCGTACTCGGCGTACGTGGCGTCGTCGTCCCAGGAATAGGTGCCCGGTGGAGCGTCGGCGATGCCTTCAGGCCCTTCGTCGAACCAGCCCGGCCCGAAGATCTTGTTGAGTGCCTGGCCCAGTGCCTGCTGGGGGATGCCGGTGAAGTCGACCGTGACCCGGCCGTGGTCGTCGAAGCACACGGTGCCGGCTGCTTCGCCCGGCCGTTCCACCCGCATCCGTGGATCACAGCAGCCGGTGGGAGGCGGCATCCGCTCGAGCCCGGGAAACGCGGTGGCCAACGCGGCCAACGCGGCGTCCTGCTGCGCGTTCCACGCGCTTTGCCAGTCGTCCAGGGCGGTACTCAGGGGCTGCTGCATGAGGCTCTCCGATCTGCAGAGCCGGGCGAGGCGCGTCCCGGCGGGTGCCCAGGCCCGCCGGGACGCGGTCGCACGCTCAGGCCGTCACCGCGAGAGGGCGCCGGGCCGGGCAGTGCAGAAGGTGGGAGAAGGCACGCTCCGTGGTCCTCGGCAGCCGAAGTCCCGTCGGCGCGATGAACGAGCAGGCGGTGCACAGCCACTTGACCGGGACCCGCAGCTGGGAGACCTGGCGCGGCGGGCGGTCGCCGAAGATCTGCACCTGGTCGCCGCACGGGGTGTACAGCACCCTCCATACGTGACCGCGCGCGCCGAGCGCCGGAAGGTCGGGCCGGCGTGCGTAGACGCCGTCCTGGTGGGACGGGTACAGGAATCCGATGTCGACCAGCATCGCCAGCACGATCACGGCCTGTGTCCGGGGGATGCCGAGGTCGACCGCGTCCTCGAGGGTGAACGTCACGTCCAGGCCCTGCGGCGCCAGGTGGCTCTGGGCGCGGTTGACGGCCTGCTCCCACAGGGTGGTGGTCGGCGAGGTCAGGGTTGCGGCAGGCATGCGGGTGGATCTCCTTCGCTGGGCGGGGAGTGGTTGGGTCGGGCGGGTGCTCGGCGTGGTTGCGGGCGTGCTGCGGCGGGCCGGCGTGGTGCTCATGCGACCGCCGCCAGCCGGTCGAGGTGGGCGCGGGCGACGCGGGCGTCACGGTGGCGGGCGGTCTCCAGCAGGTGGACGATGGTGTCGCCGATCTCGCGCGCCTCGTCGGTGGGCAGGCGCCGCCAGCAGCCCACGGCGTTGCGCAGGGATGCCTGGGACATGGGGTGCTCGGGGCCGACCGCCTGCTGCCACTGCCGGGTGGTGTAGATGAACGTCCGTGCGCACAGCGTGAGGTCACCGCACAGGTAGGCGAGGTCGCCGCGGACGTGCCCGGGCACGAGCGTGCGCCAGTGGTCGGCCCCGAAGACCTCGGTCAGCTCGGCAAGCAGCCGGTCGGTGGCGGCCGCCGCTTCTCGGAAGTTGTCCGGGCGAGCTCCGCGGCAGATGTCCTCGAGGACCTCGGCGTACGGATCGGGCAGGACGGACCACGGGCGTGCGAGCGGTATGTCGGGCAGGTCGTCCCACCGTTGGCCGGTCTGCGGGGTGGGAGGCTCGGGGGCGGGCAGCTCGGGGTATTCCTGCCAGGGCTCGCTGGCACCGGAGGGGTGAACCCGCAGCGGCAGCGGCGGGCCGCCCTGTGCCCGGTCCTGGATCACCGCGTGTACCGGTGCTGCCCGGGCGGCGGCTTCCATCTGCAGGTGCGTCAGGACCACGGTGGGGAGGGCGACGCCGGCGGGCACCGGCAGGAAGTCCCCGTCGACCACGCAGGTTCCGTCGGCCTCCAGGACCACGTTTACGACGGCATCGGTGGGCATGCAGAACTCCTGCGGGATCAGATGCGGTTGAGGCCGGGGTGGGCGGCGAACCGCGGCTCGGCCCAGCCGCGGTAGCGCAGCCTCCAGCGGCCGTCGGTCAGTTCCTTGCGCGAGACGATCGAGATCTGGCCGTTCGTCATGACGTCATTGCTGGCCACCTGGTCGCGGCCCAGATACAGCGCGACATGCCCGGCGTACTCGCCGGTGTCGTAATAGAGCAGGGCTCCGGGCGGCGGGCGGGAGTCGCCGGCGTGGGCGTATCCTCCGGCGACGGCTGCCTGCCAGCCGGCGTTGGCGGTCGCATGGACGGCTCGGGTGCCGTACGCCTGCTCGACGAACAGCTCGCACTGCCGGTACCAGCCGCTCATGCCGTTGGCTTTGCGGGCCGCTTGGATCGCCTGGGCGGGGGAGCGAGGCGCCTTCCACTTGAGCTTGGTGACCGGATCCACCGCGCCGGACGCTGCCGTTTGTGATGTGGCGGAGGTGTCGTTGTCGCAGCCGGTGAACTCGGAGGTGACGGCGTGGTCGCCCCATGCCTCGGCGACGAGGGAGCCGGCTGACTGCTCCCACTTCGCGTACTCGCCGCGGAGTGCCTCGGCCGGGCGCTGTATGCCTGCGGCGACTTTGGTCAGCGGCTTGGTCTGCCAGTCCGGGATCTTGACCAGACTGTCGTAGAACTTCTTCGACGCATAGACCGGGTCGGTCAGCTGGGAGACGGTGCCCCAGCCCTGTGAGGGCCGTTGCTGAAACAGTCCCACCGAGTCGGCGTGCCCGCCGCTGAGGTTGTTCAGCGTCGACTCCTGCATGGCGGTGGCGACCGCGATGACGGCGGCCCGCGGCGCGAGATTCCGTGTCCGCGCGACGTTGGTGATGGAGGCCGCGTTGCGGACCTGAGCGGCCGACCAGCGGGGCAGCTCCTGGTGGCCCTGGGGAGTCAACGGGATACGGATCTGCGAGGTCTTGTCCTGGCTGACGCCTTCGAATTCCGGTGCGGCGCCGCCGTCTCCGGGCCCGCTGGTGCCGTTGCCGACGGGCGTGAGCTTCCCGGTGCAGGTGGCCGCGTTCGCTTCGTTGGCGCCTCCCCCGATCAGCAGGGACGCGGCGATGAGGACGCACACAACTGCACATATGAACGCTGCGACGGCTGCGACGGCCTTCTTCACCATCCCCCCTCGGTGACAACGCTTGTTTTTAAGTGAGGTGAGTCCGCCCCGTGGTGCGGAGGCGAGAATCCACGCCCGACTTGGTGTGCCCCTCCGCCTCGCCCGGCTGTTTATGCAGGCAGGGGTGGTGATTTGAGGGCGACAAGGGCGCTCGCGCAGGCCGTATCCGGTGATCGCAGCCAGCGCGTCACGTGGGAAAATAGAAACACACGTTGTCAATCACGGCTAGTGGTGGGTACGTTTGCGCCAGTGATCCCCGTGGAGTCAGCCGTGGGAGGGGCGCCTGATGTTCAGAGCGGACGGAATCTTCATCCCGAAAGTGCCGGAGAAGGCCGGCGGTGGGGGAGGCGGAGGCGGAGGAGGTGGTACCTCGGACCTGTTCGGAGGGCTGGCCCCCGACTGGGGCCCCTTCGGCGAGCTGGGCAACACGGCCCGCACCGTCATTCAGATCATCATGGCCGCCGTGCTGATCTTTCTGCTTGGCCGGGCGGTGATCAGCTTCGGCAACATGAAGTTCGGCCAGAGCCAGAACGATCCGGTCGCGCTCAACCAGGGGCGCAACAACCTCATCGGGTCCCTGGTCGGCGCCTTCGGTGTGGCGAGCGCCGGAACGCTGTTCACGCTCGTCTACGGGATGGGAATCTGATGGCCCGGCAGAAGACCGCGTCGGGCGGCACCCGCGTGCTCAGCGGATCCGGCCCGGCGGCCGCTCCATCACCGTCACCCACCCGGCGCCTTCGCGTCGTGGTCATCCTGGCCGGCGCCTTCTGCCTGCTCGTCGTGATCGGCCTGCTGGTCGGTGGAGGCGGAGGCGGTGGCAAGAGCGGAGGTGGCAGCGCAGGCGGCACGCCGCAGGCCACGGATGGGAGCCCGGTCGTCAAGGACCCCGTGGGCGGCAACGCCAAGATATCCGCGCACCGCACGGTCGACGGCGTCCCCGTCGGCTATCCCCGCAGCCAGGCCGGCGCCGTCAAGGCCGCCGTCAACTACCAGCTCGCCCGCTCGAGCACCGGCTACCTCGCCGACCCGACCGTCCGGTCCAAGACGCTGCGCGCGATGGCCACCAGCAGTGCCTACTCCGAACTGCGCAGCAGCGACGACGACTCGGCGGGCAGTGCCCTGAAGAATCTGGGCCTCACCCAGCAGCAGGCCGAGCAGAGCCTCGTCTCACGCAGCTCCGTCCTCGGCACCCGGGTCGTCAGCTACGTGCCGGAGGCCGCGTCCGTCGAGCTGTGGATGGCCGGCATCGTCGGCGTCACGTCCGAAGACTCGCCCCTTCCGGTCACCGGCTCGTGGACCACCGTCACCGTCAGCCTTCAGTGGCAAAGCGGCGACTGGAAGCTGAGCGCGATCCGTTCCGACACCGGGCCCACCCCGGTCCAGAGCGGCAGCGAGAACCCCACCGACATCTCCGAATTCCAGCGGATAAACCGTGACTTCGATGCAGCGCCGTTCACTGACTGACCCGCGCCTGACCTGGCGCAGGCGTCTGCCGTGGGTGGTCTTCCTCGCGGTCACCTTCCAGGTGCTGCTCACCCCGGCCCCGAAGGCACAGGCAGCACCCGACCCGTGCAAGTTGCCGTTCGGCGACAAGCTGTGCGGCCTCGCTGTTGACGTCGTCAAGCCGTCCGTCGACGCGGTGGTGGGAGCCAAGGACCTCTGGGACGGTGCCGGTGAGGCCGTCGACTTCGCCACCGACCCCATGGGCTACATCGCCGACGCGATCCGCGACGCGGTGGCGTCCTTCCTGAAGTACCTCACCGAACTGCTCATCGGCTCGACCACCCAGATCGACTGGGGCAACCAGGGCTTCATACGCACCTACACCATGGCGTTCGCCGCCTCGACGGTGCTCACGATGGTGTACTGGCTCATCGCCGTCGCCAAACGCGCCGCGCAGGGCGTGCCGCCCGTCCAGGCGCTGGGCGAGTCGGTCGGGTTCCTCCTCATGGCCGTCGTGGTGACAGCCTTCGCGCCCGGCATCGTCTACTACGTCGTCAAGCTGTTCGACCAGGCGGCCGAGGCGATGTTCTCCCCAGTGGCCGACGACATCGCGAGCATGGTCGTGACGATCACAACGGCTCTTGCCGCGCTGCTCGTCATCCCGGGCGGCTCCATCATCGTCGGGTTCGTCGGGTCCTTCCTCCTGGCTCTCATCGTCGGCGTGTGGTGCGAGCTCATCGTGCGCAACGCCATGATCCTCACCGGACTGGTGTTCGGGCCGACGGTCTTCGCCGGTCTGGTGGACCGCGCGCTGTGGGACCACACCAAAAAATGGATCAGCGCCATGATCGCCGTCATCGCGAGCAAGTACGTCGTGCTGACCTGCCTCGCCCTGGCCAGCGGACTGATCGCGCACACCGACGGCGTGTCCAACATCGGCAAGACGATCTCCACGCTCCTCACCGCCATCGCGATGCTCTGCATCACCCTCTACCTGCCGTTCACCATCTACCGCTTCATCCCCGGCTTCGGCGATGACATCCAGCAGATGTACCAGGCGCGCGACGACTTCCAAGGCCGTGTCGGCAACGCCAAGGACGCCGTGACCGACGGCTACGACGACCTCAAGGAGCGTCTGTCCAGCGCCGGGGCGGCTGCCGCGACCGGGGGCGCGTCCGCTGCCGCTGACGGTGCAGCCGTTGACGGTGTAGCCGATGGCGGCGGGGGAGGCATCGGCGGTTCGGGCGATGACGACGACCCGGACGGCGGCGGTCTTCCCGGAGACGGAGGCGGCCCGCCGGCCGCAGGACCCGAGGCGATCCCGGACGACCCCGCCGGGGACGACGACGCGGGCGGCCCCGGCGGGGCACCCCCCGACGCCGGTGCACCCCCGGACCCCGGCGGGGGCGGCGACCCGCCGCTGCCGTCGGCCGACCCCGCGGCCGCGTCATCCGGCGGCGGCTCCGGCGGGGGAGGCCCGGGCGGTCGTTCGTCCGCGGGGTCCTCCGGCGGCGGTTCCGCCCCGGGCGGCCAGAGTTCCTCTTCCCCGACGATCACCGTGCCCGAGCCTCCGCCCGCGGAGGGCCCGTCCTGGCCCCCCTCCGAGGAGGGCTGATTCCCACCCACACCACGTCCTGCCGACTCCGAGGAATGCCCCATGGCCCGCACCTTCAGCTTCGCCGCCCCCCGGCCGAGAGGACTGCTCGGCCGCCGTTTCGAACCCGACGAACAACTCGTGCTCGGTGCCGGGTTCGGCGGCGGGCTGCTGATGCTGTGGCTCGTCCCCGGAATCCCTT
This sequence comes from Streptomyces sp. NPDC031554, assembly GCF_055580685.1. Lineage (NCBI taxonomy): Bacteria > Bacillati > Actinomycetota > Actinomycetes > Kitasatosporales > Streptomycetaceae > Streptomyces > Streptomyces sp. NPDC031554. The sequence goes on from NZ_JBVIKX010000011.1 coordinate 72,756, forward strand.
TCAAGATCTGTGCGTTCGTCGGGTGGCTCGGCGTGTGCGTAACGGCCGTGCTCCTTCCCTACCAGGGCCGCACCTACCTGCGCTGGTGGGAGATCAACCGCACCTACCGGCGGTCGCTGCGTGACGGGTCGCTGCTGTACGCCTCCAGCGCGCCGCAGGCCGGCGTCCACCTGTCGGGGCAGCCCGTGGCGATCGCGCTCCCCCCGGGCATTCCGGCCGATCTCCGCTGGATCGACGCCCCGACCGCCTACGGGCAGATCGCCGTCCTGCTCCAGCCGAGCGAGCAGATGTTCTGCGCCGCCGTGGAGGTCGAAGCCCAGCGGGACTTCGGGTCCCTCGACATCGAGGACAAGGAGTCGCTCATCGGCGCCTGGGAGCATCTGCTGCGCTCCACCGCGGACAGCGGCGGCCGCATCCGCCGACTGCAGTGGATCGCGCGGATGGTGCCGGCCGACCCGAACGCCCACGCACGCGACGCGCACACGCGCGCCGACCCGCAGGCCGCCGACTGGCTGCACGCCTCGTACACCGAACTCCAGCAGGCAGTCGCCCTGTTCGCCGAGGACCGCCGCCTCGTGCTCGTGGTCGGCATCCCCTACACCCCCGACCTGGTCGCCGAGGCGCGCCGCTACAACAGCCTCGCCGAAGGCTTCGCAGTCTGTCTCGGCAAGGAGATCGAGGCCTTCATCCGCTCCCTCGGCCAGGGCCAGCTGCGCCACGTCCGCAACCTCGACGAACCTGCCCTTGCCTCCTACTTCCAGCACGCGTACGGGCCCGATCACTGGCTGGACGACACCGTGGGCATGAACCGCGCCACGGCCTGGCCCGCCGAACTCGACGCCCGCCCGGAAGACCACGTGATCGCCCGCAGCTTCGAGGGTGCCAAGCCCTGGTACTCCGCCACCGCCTGGGTCAAGAAGTGGCCCGTACTCCAGGTCAGCGTGAACTTCATGGCCCCTTTGATCTTGTACGTGAAGGACATCGTCTTCACCGTCGCCGTCACCATGGACCTCGTCCCGGGCGACCAGGCGCTGACCGAAGCCATGGCCGACTCCACTAACGAGATCGGCCAGGCCGACCACAAGGCCGGCAAGCTCAAGGACCCGCGGGAAACGGCCGCACAGCGCAAGAGCCTGAGCACCGTTCAGGAGATCGCTGACGGGGCCGCAGGCATCCGCCTCGCCGGCTGGGTCACCGTCACCTCCTCCAGCAAAGAGGCACTCGACCAGGACAAGGACACCGTGCGGGCTGCGGCCGCACGCGCCCAGATCCGCCTGGACTGGTGCGACAAGGAACACCACCGGGCCCTCGCCAACACCCTGCCGCTGTGCACCGGGCTGCTGAGGAGCTGACGGCCGATGCTCGAGCTGCTCCGTACCCAGACCCAGACCCGCCGCCGTGCGATCCACACCACGACGACCAATGCCTGCGGCGCCTACCCGGCCGTGGGCAGTGCCGCCATGGATCCCCGCGGGGTCCTCATCGGCCGCGAGGCCTACTCCGGGCGTGCGTACGTCTACGACCCCTTCATCCTCTACGACCCTGACCGACGTGACCGCTTGCCCTCCGGCCACGTCCTCGTGCTCGGCAAGTCGGGCTACGGAAAGTCAGCCCTGGAGAAGACCTACGTCCTGCGGCAACTGCGGTTCCGCAACCGCAGCTTCGCCATCCTCGACGCCCAAGGCGAGGACGGCGTGGGCGAATGGGACAGCATCGCCCGCCGCCTCGGCATCACCCCCATCCGCCTCACCTACGGCGACCCCAGCGCCCGCGGCGCCGTACGCATCAACCCGCTCGATCCGCGCATCCCCGTGGAGCACCAGTTCAAAGTGCTCTGCTCCATGCTGGAGATCCTCGACGGGGTGCTGTCCTCGCAGACCAAGAAGGCCGTCTCGGTCGCCCACATCGCCGCCGTCGCGGCCGCCGCCCGCGAGCACCGCGTCGCCACGCTGTCCGACGTGTTCGCCGCGCTCACCGCCCCGCAGCCCGCGCACCTGGGTGAGCAGAAGGTCACCCCGGAGGAACTGCTCGCCTGGGGCCAGCCCGCCGCGCTCGCCCTGGATGAACTGTGCAACCCCGACCGCGACCTGTCCGGCATGTTCGACGGGCCGACGACCGACGGCATCGACCTCGATGCCCGCCTCATCGTCTTCGACCTCACGCGGCTGCCGCGTGAGGGCCCGTCCATGCCGCTGCTGATGAGCGTGATCGGCCCGTGGCTCCGCTTCGGCTGGATCCGCCCGGGTGACGACATTAAACGCACCCTGATCGTCGAAGAGGCCTGGCACATCCTGAGCCATCGGCCGGTTGCCCGCCTTTTCGAGGAGTTCGTCCGCTACGGGCGCCGACTGGGGCTGAGCTTCTGGGCCGTCCTGCATCACCTGCACGACCTGCGCCTGGATGAAGCGCCTGAGGCGCTCGCCATCCTCAAGCTCACCGCCACCCGGATCATCTACCACCAGGACCGGGAGGAAGCGCAGGCCACCGCCGACTACCTCGGCCTGCCCCGCTGGGCGCTGAAGGCGATCGTGGACGGCGCCTCCGTGTGCTCCCCAGGCCGTGCGGTGTGGCAGGTCGGCGGCCGGGTCAACCTCGTGGAGCACATCCGCTCGCGCACCGAAGCCGTGCTGACCAACACCAACCGGCGCATGACCGACCGCACCACCGCCGAAGCCGTCCCCGCGGCCAGCGTGCCGATCCGCATGTCCAAGGGGGGCAACTGATGCCCCCGATCAAGGTCGCCGAACCGAGGACCGGCGCCCGCTTCCGCCTGGGCCGCGACTACCTGTGGATCTACCCGCTGGCCGCGCTGTTCGTGCTCACCGCCGTGCTCTGGTGGACTGCCGTACTGTCCGGACTGCTCCAGTACGGCCGTCCGGCCCACGCAGGCTGGAACACGGTGGGCCCCGCCCTGCCCTTCCTGCTCCACGACCCGATGCACCCGGCCGATGCGTGGCCAGAGGGCACCGGCGTGGGCGGGCCGATCATCTTCTGGTCCACCTTCGCAGCCCTGAGTGCCGCCGCGACCTACGGCGCCGTCGCCGCCTTCCAGGCCTGGGCGCGACGAGCCCGGGAAGGCGCGGACGGACTGGCGACCAGCAGCCAGATCGAGGCCGCGCTCGGCGAGGCGCAGGCCAAGGCACGCATCCCCTCCCTGCGCCCCGCCCTCGCCCACCAGGAGCCAGACACCGTCGACATCAACGAAGTCGCGGTGTCGGTGGGCATCGCGGTGCCCCACGAGATCCCGCTGTGGGCGACGATCGAGGAAAGCTGCCTGTTGGTGGCTCCGCCCCGCGAGGGCAAGACCCAGCAGATCATCCTGCCGGGCATCCTGTCCTTCCCCGGCACCGTCCTCGCCACGAGCAGCAAGACCGACGTCCTGTACGCCACCGCCGACGCCCGCGAGCGCTACGGCAAGGTCGCCGTACTGGACCCCACCGGCCTGTCGGGCTGGCCGGAGCAACTGCGCTGGCCGCTCACCCAGGGATGCGAGAACTACCAGGTCGCCCGGCGACGGGCCGAGACGCTCAGCGCGGCCACCAAAACGGAGGAGGGCACGAAGGGCGGCGGCTACTTCGTCCTCAACGCGAAGATGTTGCTGACCTGCTGGCTGCATGCCGCGGCACTCGCGGGCCGCCCGGCCATGGACCTGCTGCGCTGGTCGTCCGACCCCGAAAACCGCGAGGCCGTCTACATCCTGTCCGAGCACGGGCGCGCAGCGCTCGCCGGCGCCCTGGCTGGCCAGCACGACCACGACCCGGAGGAGCGCGCCACCACCTGGTCCACCGCGGCGGCCTCGCTCGTGGCCCTGTACGACGAGGCGGCGGCCGCCATCTTCGCCCCCGAAGGCGGCGAGGTCTTCGACATCCGCCGCTGGCTCACCGACGGCGGCACCCTGTTCCTCCTGGGCGAGGACGAGGAAGGCTCCGCGCTCGCCCCCATCAACGCCGCCTTCTCCAAGGCCGTCTTCGACACCGCCAAGCGGCTCGCCGCCCGGGCCCCCAACGGACGACTGCCCCGCCCCTTCGGCGGGTTCCTCGACGAGCTCGCCAACGTGTGCCCCCTGCCGGAGATCCCGTCCCTGATGTCGGTCAGCGGCAGCCAGAACATGTTCATCTGCGCCGTGCTGCAGAGCTACGCGCAGGCCGAAGAGCGGTGGGGACAGCTCGGCGTCCGCAAGCTGTACGCGAGCAGCACCGTCAAGCTGTTCCTCGGCGGCATCTCCGACCCCGACGAGCTGAAGAACTACTCCCAGCTCACCGGCAACTTCGACGAGGACACCACCAGCGTCAGCGACGACGGCAACAGCCTGTCCGTCTCCACCTCGGTCCGCCGCCGGGAGGTCCTCGAACCGGCCGACATCCGCATGATCCCCGAACGGGGCGGGCTGCTCATCCACCGCCGCACCCCGGCCGTCCGCGTCCGCTTCACCCGCGCCTACGAGGGCCCGCACGCCGACCTGATCAAGCAGTCCACGGTGCGGTCCCGTGAACGCGTCCAGCCCGACCTGATGGCCGCAGACCCCGACCTGATGGCCGTGGAAGCGGGAGCAGACGATGAGTAGCGACTTCCAGCCCATCGACGCGATCCTCTCCGAACTCGAAGCGCTGCAGAACCTCGTCACCACCCAGGGCGAACGCATCGACTTCCTCGAGATCGCGCAGAACACCAGCGGCCCCCGCGCAGCCGGCGGAGAGGGCCCGCCCCCCGGCGCCCCGGTGAACTGGCTCCTCCTGGAACAGGCCGACCGCGCCACGCTGTGGCCCCGGTTCGTGGACTGGGTCCTGTGGCTCGCCGACCGCTACGAGATCGCCAACGACCAGCTGCCGCGGGCCTGCTGGTTCCTGCACGGTGCCGTAGTGGAGGAGCTGACCGCCCTGTGGACCTCCCACGCCTCGGCCTACCAGGGCGAAGAGGACAGCGGCGCCGCCCCCTACCTGTGGCAGGACGCGCTGGCCCGAGCCATCGAGCGGGTCAACCGGCTGTGGATCCCGGGAAGTTGCCGCACCGGCACCCACCGCGACAAGGACCGAAAGGCGTGGATGACCCCCAAGTACCGCGAGACGGCCACCAGCGCCGGACCGCCGGGAGCACCCCCCGCGACGACGCCGCCTTCTGCACCGAACGAGGAGAGCTGACCCATGCCGATGAACCAGCACGGGATCGAGGCCAAGGCGTACTGGAAGCGCTGGCTTCCCGCCCGCTACGCGGCACTGCCGTTCCGCGACACCTACTTCACCGTGCTCGGCGAGCAGGTTGAGCAGCAGGCAGGTGACCTGTGGGACGAACTGGTGCGGCGAGACCAGGCACCCGAGGGGGAAACCCACGAGCAACGTGCCGGCCGTCTGGCCCTCCTGAAGGAGGAAGCCGTCCGCGCCGTCATGGACGATCTGGTCCGCCTGCCGCCCGAGCCGGGCACCGGACCCGACACGGACGACGATCTGGAGAGCGACGACTCCTTCCAGCAGCGGGTGACCGCCTTCCAGCAGCAACTGGACTCCAACAGCACGCTCGTCGAACGGCTCCTCGACGGCGAGGCGCGCATCGAGGACCTCTCCGACGACGACCTCGGCAGCGTCATCGCCTGGATGTCGCCCGCCTTCCTCCACCTGTTCGGCACCTCGGTAGAGGCCGAGCGCGCCAAGGGCCGCTCCATCTGACCCCGCCGACCGGCCGCCACCACACCCACGGGGGTATCGACATGTACGAACCCGACCAGCAACTCCCCGATAACGACGCCCTCACCGACGGCCGACTCACCTGGGTGCCGCTGCAACTCGTCGACCACGACAGCACGGGCTGGGTCTACACGCTCGTAGAGGTGACCGAGGAAGGCTCCCCGCAGCACGGCACGCATCTGCTGATCCGCACGGTCCCCGGCGAGGAGCCGGACACCGCGCCGGTCCACACCGTTCTGGCCTCGGATCTGACCATCGAGCAAGGCGTCGCCGCTCTGGATCACCTGTACGACGCCGAGGAACAGGCGCTCACGGACGACCTGGCGCGCGAACAGGAACAGCAGGCTGTGGCCCGGGCGCGCAGCCTCCAGCCGGACGAGCCTCCTCCGTCGACCACGCAGCAGACCGACCTGACGGCGGAGGAGATCACGCTCCTGCGTGCCGTCGACGCCGGCGGCGCCTACGTCAGCGGAGCAGGCCTGACCACCGCCGATGGCGACGAACTCGACCGGGATGTCTACCAGCGGCTGCTGGCGCGTGGTCTCCTCCACGTCGATGACACCCTGATCGACTACCGCGGCGAGCACGTGAGCCTGAGCACCGACGGCCGCGCCCTGTACGAACCTGCCGTACGCCCGCCGCGCTTCCGGCCCACCGGGCAGGACGACCTTGCCCCGTCAGGTCCGGTGGCGCGCGCCCAGGGCAACCTCGCGGCCATCCGCGTCCTGCGCACCCTTCAGGATGAAGACCGACCCGCCACCGAAGCCGAACAGCAGATCCTGGCCCACTGGTCGTCGTGGGGAGCCATCCCCCAGATGTTCGACCCGCGTCAGGAGCGCTTCGAGCCGCTGCGACGTGAACTGCGCGAGCTGCTCACCGATGAGGAGTGGTCCGCCGCCGAAGCCACCACCCGCAATGCGCACTACACGGACGCCGCCTTCATTCCGCCCATCTGGGACGCCCTCATGAAACTGGGCCTGAGGGAACTCGGCGTGACTGAAGCGCAGGCGGATGAACTGAGCCAGCCGACCCAGCCACGGGTGCGTTTCGTCGAGCCTGGCTGCGGCTCCGGCCCCTTCATCGGCTTCGCTCCCGACGGCGTGCAGATCACGGGGGTCGAACTCGACCCGATCAGCGCGCAGATCGCCGCCCACCTCTACCCGGACGCCGACATCCGCCAGGAGTCGTACGTCGACACCCGTTTCCCGGACGGCTACTTCGACGGCGGCATCGGCAACGTGCCCTTCGACGAGATCGCGCTCGTCGACCCCCGGCACAACCCGCTGCACCTCGCCACGCACAACCACTTCATTCTCAAGACCCTCGATCTCGTACGCGACCGAGGACAGGCCCCCACACCCACCGGCGACACCGAGGACGGCGACGTCGAGGTAGACCTCGGCGGCGGAGTCGTCGCCCTGTTCACCAGCCACTACACGATGGACTCGGCCGGCCTCAGCGCCCGACGAGAGATCGCCGCCCGCGCCGACCTCATCGCCGCCTTCCGCATGCCCTCCGGCGCCATGCTCCGAGCGGCGGGCACCAAGGCGATCGTGGACCTGCTCATCCTGCAGCGCCGCCCCCAGGACGTGGAGCCCAGCGGCCCGGACTTCGCCAAGCTCACGCCCGTCCAGGTCGGCGAGGACACCGTCGTCCACATCAACGAATACTTCGCGCAGCACCCCGAGAACATCCTCGGCACACTCAGCCTGGGCCACGGCCAGTACAGCGACGAGGAACTCGTCGTACGCCCCTACCAGGACCGTGACCTCGTCACCGAGTTCACCCTGCGCCTCGACGCCGCCGTAGCCGCAGCACAGATCGACGGCCGGCAGGTCCGACCGCCGGACCCCGAGCAGCGCGCCGACGTCGATGCCGCCGCAGCCCGCCAGCAGGCCGCCTGGGAAATGTTCGGCGCCGAACTCGCCCGCTTCGAAGGCTCCCTCGTCGACATGCACGACGGCACCTTCCAGCAGGTCACCGGGGGAGAACTCGCACCGCGCGAGATCTTCAAGAGCGCCACGGTCGAACTGGCCTCACTTCTGGCGCTACGAGACACCTACGTCAAGCTGCTCACCGCCGAAGCCACCGACGGCGCCACCGGCGACACCGAGGAGCTGCGGCGAGAACTCAACCAACGCTACGGCGCCCACACCGCCCGTCACGGCTACCTCAACAGGCGCCAGGCCCGCCGTGACCGGCGCACCGCCCACGGAGCCTTCCGCAGCGACCCGTACGCCGCCGGCGTCTACGCGCTCGAGGACTACGACTTCAGCACCGACACGGCCACCAAGAGCGACATCTTCACCCGCTCCGCGGTCTCCCGCCGCGACCAGGCCACCCAGGTGGAGACCCCGGCCGAAGCGCTGGCCATCTGCCTCGACACCTTCGGGGAGGTCCGTCTCGCCGAGATCGCACGCCTGCTGGCCCTCGCCGACCCCGACGAAGCCCGCGCCGCGCTCGGCGACCTCGTCTTCACCGACCCCGACATCAGCGACCGGCTCCTGCCCGCCGACCTCTACCTCTCCGGCAACGTCCGCGAGAAGCTCGCGCACGCCGAGCAGATCCTCCAGTTCGTCGACGACGACCAGCGCCCCACGCACCCGCTGCAGGCCAACGTCACCGCCCTCCGCAAGGTCATAGAGACCCATCTGCCGGACAAGACACCGGGCGACATCGACGACGTACGCCTCGGCGCCACCTGGATCGACCCCCGCTACGTCCAGCAGTTCCTGCGGGAGATCCTCAACAGCCAGCAGATCACGGTCACCCGCACCACCGGGGCCGACTGGACCGTGGAAGCACCCACGGCCGTGAACAACTCCAACGCCTCCACCGTCATCTACGGCACGGAGCGTCGGACCGCCATCGACCTCGCCCAGCGACTGCTGTGCAACAAGACCATCCTGGTCTCCCCTCCCTCCCTCGAAGCAGACGCCACCCGAGCCGAAGTACAGGCCGGCAAGCGCTGGGCCGCCGACGAGACCGAAAAGGCGCAGGCCAAAGCGGAAGAGATGAACCGTCTCTTCGCGGACTGGCTGTGGAACGACCCCCAGCGTTCCGCCAACCTGCTGCGCGCCTACAACGAGCGCTTCAACTCCTGGCTGGAGTACCCCGGCGACGGATCTCACCTGCAACTGCCGGGCCTCTCCGACCGCTACACCCTGCGCCCCCACCAGAAGCAAGCGATCGCCCGCGCCATCGTCGACCCCGGCGGCAGCTTCTTCGACCACACCGTCGGCTTCGGCAAGACCCTCGCCATCGCCGCCACCCTCATGGAGCGCCGGCGCCTGGGCCTGAGCAACAAGCCGTGCATCGTCGTCCCCAACCACCTGTGTGACCAGTGGCGCAACGAATTCCTCAAGGCCTACCCCGGCGCGAGGGTCCTGGCGGTCGACGGCGCCGACTTCGCCAAACCCCGCCGCAAGGAGTTCGTCGCCCGCATCGCCAACGGCGACTGGGACGTGGTGATCCTCACCCAGTCCGTGTTCGACATGATCCCGCTCTCGGCCAACGGACAGAACCAGTACGTCGCCGGCGAGACCGAGAACTTCCGCAACATCATCCGGACCGAACTGACCGGACAGGGTGTCACCGAACCCGCCAACCCCGACCACGACCCCGACACCGGCGACCCCATCCGCCAGGCCGAGGACGAGGGCCAGGAAACCGGGCGACGCAAACTCGCGGCCCGAAAGACGATCAAGAACCTTCAGGGCGAGCTCAAACGCCTCACCCAGAAGCTGGTCAAGCACTTCACCAAGGAGTCCGGCACCGGCATCTCCTGGGAACAGACCGGGATCGACTTCCTCGCCGTCGACGAGGTCCAGGACTACGCCAACCTCGACATCCCCACCCGCAACAGCCAGCTGTCCCTGAACGGATCGGGCCGCGCGGCCGGCCTGCTGACCAAACTCCGCTCGATGGAACGCCGCTACGGCCCCGGCGTCGGACTGGGCGCCACCGGCACCCCGTTCCCGAACTCCATGACGCAGGCGTACGTCATGCTCCTGCTCTTCCGCCCCGACCTGCTGAAGGCCGCAGGCCTGGACGACTTCGACGCGTTCGCCGCCCAGTTCATGACCACCACGGTCAGCGCCGAGATCGGCCCAGAGGGCATCCCGCGCATCAAGGAACGCATCGGCGGCTTCCGCAACAGCCTGGACTTCAGCCGCATGTGGCGAACGGGCGCTCACGTGCGCACCCGCCGCGACATCAAGCTGCCGGTCCCCAACCACACGACCGAGACCGTCCTGGTGCCTGCCACGGACGAAGACCGCGAGTTCATGGAGGACATCGCCGACCGGGCAGAAGCCGTCCGCTCCGGCGAGGTCGACGCGTCCGAGGACAACCTGCTCTCCATCAGCAACGACGGCCGCATGGGCGCCATGGACCTCCGCATGGTCGGCTGGCCGGCCTCGCCCATCGGCAAGCTCGACGTCGCGGCACAGCGGATCTTCGACATCTGGCAGGCAGCGAAGGACACCCCGTATACCGACCGAGCCGGCGTGCCCCAGGAACTGCCGGGCGCGCTGCAGATGGTCTTCGCCGACCGGGGCACCCCCAGCGAGCTGAACCGCAAGCGGGGCAACTTCATCGCCTACGACTACCTCCGCGACAAGCTGATCGGACTCGGCATGCCCGCCGATCTCATCCGCTTCATCCACGACGCGGAGGACGCAGCGGCCAAGGAACTCCTCTTCAAGGAGGCCCGCGAGGGCAAGGTCGCCGTCCTGATCGGCTCCACACAGAAGATGGGCACAGGGGTCAACGCCCAGGACCGCTGCATCGCCCTGCACCACCTCGACTGCCCCTGGCGGCCCGCGGACGTGGAGCAGCGCGAAGGCCGCATCATCCGCCAGTTCAACCAGAACGCGCAGGTGAAGCTCTTCCGCTACGTACAGGAGGGCAGCTTCGACAGCTTCATGTGGCAGACCGTCGAGCGCAAAGCACGCTTCATCGAGCAGATCCGCACCGGCCGCTCGATCGACGACCTCGACGACGTCGGCGCGGACGGCGACCTGGAGAAGGACTACCTGGAGTTCGGCGAGGTCAAGGCGCTGGCCACAGGCAACCCGCTGATGCTGAAGAAGATGCAGGCGGACAAGGAGCTCGCGCTCCTGGAGACCGCCTACCGCAGCTGGCGGCGCACCCACCAGCATCTGAGGCACACCGTCGACACCGGCGCCGACACCCTCCAGCGTGCCCGGAACGAAGCCGACGCGATCGCTGCCGCGGTCACCACCCGCGACGCCGTCCGGCAAGAACGCGGTGACGACGTACGCCTCGAAGGGCCTGATGGCCGCATTTACACCAAGCGGATGGACCTCGCCGCGGCCATCCGCGATCGGCTCCGCGCGGTGAACCGGCGCGGTGTGAAGACCATCAGCCAGTGGGAGCCCATTGCCGTCCTCGACGGCCTGCACCTTCAGGCCCGTCTCAACACCGTCATGGGTGTCCTCGAACTCGCCATCCGGAACGTGCCCGGCGACAGCCTCTTCGTCGACGACCTCGACGCCCTGCTGAACAGCAACAAGGCGCCGCTCGGCCTGGTCACCCGCATGGAGAACAAGGTCGAGGGCCTGGACAAGCTCCTGGAGAAGTACCGCGCCGTGGTCGACGAGGTACAGATGGACATCGACCGGGCGACCGCCCTGGTCGACAAGCCCTTCTCCAAGGCGGGCCAACTGGCCAAGGCCCGCGCCCGGGTCGCCCAGCTCGACGCTGACATCGAAGGGCTGGCGGGAGGCAACCCCGAATCCGAGCCATCCGCCACACCCGCCGCGGAAGACACCGACCTCACCCCGTACGCGTCCGCAGCCGAGGCACAAGCCGGTGAGGAAGCCGTCCTCGCCGCCTTCGAGGCGTGGCACGACGAGGCAGAGCAACAAGAAGAGGACAACGCCCACTATGTCCTCTTCGACTTCGCCATCGAGGACATGGGTCGCGCCATCCGAGAGACCCGTTCCCTGGGGAGTGGCGAATCACCAGGCCTGGAGGCGTGGGCGTACTACGAACAGCGCCAACTGCTGGACCATGCGGCCTTGCTCCTCGACGAACTCGCCACCTGGAACTCCTCGGAACGCACCCGGAACCTCGCGGACCGGACGAGAGAACTGCAGCAGGCGACCGCCCGTCACATGACCCGGCTCCAGGGCTCGGGTCTGCTGGAGCAGCCATGGCGCGGTGACTCGACGCCGCTTCTGGAGCCGACCCAGACTGCCCCAGACCAGGCGCTTTTCTTCGAGACGCGCAACTGGTTCGGATATCACGACTCGTCCGGGCGGACGAGGTACGTCGCCGGGTCATGGCTGAGCACCGTCATTCCGGCAGCACAGATCTTCCGCGCCAGCGAGGCTCGGCCCGGGGCATGGCGGATGCGAGGCCCCGACGGTGACGAAGTCGAGGTCTGGCCGCTGCCCGAGGACTTCACCGGCACCGCGGCCGCCGCGCACCCCGAAGCAGTCGCCGAACTCGTCGACGCCGCCGCCTTGGCCCTGCGACAGTGGGGTGCGGCGGCTGGCCTCATGCTCGACGCATGGTGCCGCGAGAACCTTGCCCGCCACGCCCCGGCGCTCGTTGACGATCTCACGGACGAGGCCCTGCCCCGGTTCCTCGACGCACTGCGCGTCCAGCTGTTCGAGACCCACCCATGGGCACAGCCCGACCCGCTCAACTTGGAGGGCCCGCCCGATGTGCCTGCCGAGGCCCAGGGCAACGAGGAGACCACCAGCGCGGAGCCCGGTGAGGACACGGTCATCGCCCCATACGCGACGGCGGAGGCTGCCGAAGCCGGCGAGGACGACGTCCTGGCAGCGTATCGGGAATGGGCTGAGGAGAGTGCCCGGAGCGAGGAGCAAGGCGTTCTCCAGGTGCAGATTGCGGAGTCGGCAAATGCCCTCCGCGAACGGCGGGCCGGAGCCGACGGGGGCACCCCGGGCCTGGAGGCGTGGGCGTACCTCGAGCAGCGGGCCCTGCTGGACAGCGCGGAGACGTTCCTCGCAGAGCTCGACGTGCGGGATTCATCGGAGCGCACTCGGCCACTCGCTGACCGGACCAAGCAACTGATGGTGGCGACCGCCAGACATCTTGACCGGCTGCAAGGCTCCGGCCTGCTGGAGCGGTCTGGACGTCGAGACCCTCAGAACAGTGGGCCAGCGCCGGGCGAGGAGCAGCCGTCAGCCGACGATGAAGGGATCAGCCGGCAGCCGATGTCGGCGCCGATCCCGCTGAGCGATGAGGCGGCGCAGGACGACTCCTACTTCGCTACATCCGACCTCGAAGAACGACGGCTGGCCGTGTTCCTCGAGCCCTACCAGGACGCGCGGGACCTGGTGGAAGACCGCCTCCAGGTACAGCGCACCGCCCAGGCACTCTTCCACGCCGAGAAGGGCACCACCCCGAACCCAGGCGGCCTGTCCGAAGATGCGGCCGCCGCCCGCAGCGCCCTCATCGAGGCCGACACCGAGCTGGAACTCGAACCGCCCAGCACGGTGGAGGAATACCTGGCCGCGTACACGACCCTCAAGGAAGCTGCCAGCCAGTACGCCGAAGTTGCCGACGATCCGGAACTGATGCGACTGGCCTTCCGACTCACCGACCTGACCCAGCGCCACCTGGCCCGCTTCCGCTGCAGCGGCGACGACCTGTTCGACCTGCTGCCCGACGCCAACGCCCTCTGGCAGGCCCTCGACCACACGCCGGTGCGCGAGGCGCCCCCGCTCCCGCCGGTCATCGACCACTACCGCGACCGCACCGAACTAGCCGCCGCGCGAAAGGAAATCTTCAGCACCTACGAGGCATGGCCGCAGGCCTACGCCGACGACGGTGAACTCCTGCACGCCGCAGAACTGCGCGGCCTGATCTGGGAACTCCAGAACAGCGTCGAGGAGGACGTCCGTCACAGCCCCCACGCTTGGGGACGGGTCCTGGCCCGGGGCATCGACGTCGCCACGGACACCACCGAGCCGCACGCGGCAGCCGTCCTCCAGCACCTTCTCCGACTGATCCACACCCACCGTGCCAAACTCACCGCGTACCAGGACCGCGCCGAGCGCGACGCCCTTCCGTACGAGCAGCCCCAGACCTTCGCTGATGCCGAGCAACTCCTACGTGAACGCTGGATGGTCTGGAACGACACTCCGCTTGTACGCGGCCTGCGGGAACTGCCCGAGGTGCCGCCCCCCGGCGAGCAGCGTGAGGCCCTCACCATGCTCGTCCGCCTTGACCAGGCCATGGAGGTCTGGGCGAGGCAGAGCACCACAGAAGCACGATCGCGCCGCGTCGTCATGGACGAGGTAGCGGCATCCGCCCACTGCCTGGCGCTCACCCTGCGAGGCACGGACGACAGCGCGCGCGCCAGCCTCGACCGGCTGCACCGGCTGACTACCGCGGCATACACGCACGCCGCGTCCCTGGAGGCAAGCGAGGACAGCGAGCGCGCCGGCACCGCCATCACCGAAGCGGTGACGTCCGGCCTGCATCGCCAAACACGCGCCGCCAGCGCTCCCTTGGACGGCCCGTTGGACGGCAAGGTGCTGTGGGCCGTCGCGCCGTCCCCGGACACGGCCACGGTCGTGAGTCGCGTCATCCAGCAGACCCTCACCAGCGAGGAACTCTCCGCAGGACAGGTCTGGGTGGAAGACGACCACGGAGAGATCTGGGCCTTCGACGCCGAAGCGCAGACCGGCGTCTTCAACGTCGGCGACCCGCGCGTCGGATGGGTTACCCCCCGTCCGACCCCCGTCCCCGCGAGCTGGCCCGAACTGCCTGACCACCTGAGAGAACTGGCCGACCACCTGGTCCAGCGCGGAGTGGTAGTCAATCTGCAGCCGACCAGCGGAGAACTTCCCTGGGAGAGCGAGCGAGGAGGCCAGCCAGGCATCGAATCCTGGTACCTCCGCTTCATGCGCGACCCGCAGACACACTTCATCTGCCAGGTCGGGCACGAGACCGTCGACGGCGGTGTGCGGGTCAGCAACGCGTTCTTCCGCGAAATGGACGGCCAGGGGGAGCGTACCCAGCGCTACGGTGACGTCCACCTCGACGGCACCGGCATCGCGACGATCGCCGATCTTGCCGACCACCTCCTGACCGTCCCGTGCATCGTCAACGAAGAGACCGACGATCTTGACGGTGAACCCGGATCCGAGGCTGCGGAGAACCGAGTCGAACGGGGCCCAGAACAGGCACCCGCTGCGGCCATCGCGACGCCGGTCTCCGGCGAAGCCACAACTGAGGCCGCCACACGGCCTTCTGCCCCGTTCGCCCCGGACCGCTGGTATCGCGCGACCCCGCCCGATAGCAGTGAGTACGTCACGTACGGCGCCTGGCTGAACCGGCTGGCCGAACAAGGAGCGGCAGGGGCATTCCAGTTCGAAGTTGCCCGCACGGACGACGCGTTCTTCGTGACGGACACCGACGGGGTCACGCACATCGCACCGATGAGTACCGACCTTCCGAGCAGCGCGGTGCCTGGAGCGCAAGTTGTAGACGAACTGCTACTGCGGACCGCCGCTGATCTCTTTCCGCTGCGTGAACAGGCAGCCACCGTCGTCGAGGAAGAGCTCGCCCGACGGCTGGAAGAGGAGTTCCCCGCTCTGCACGCGGCCGCCAGCGCTGACGGGGCGCTTGACCCGTTGCTCGAGGCGCTGTGCGCGCGTTTCCTGCTGGTCTTTCCGTGGGCGCACCCCGAGTCGGCGCCGGACGACCCGGAGTCGCCTCGCAACAGGTTCGACGATGAGCAGGCGGCGCACGCCCTGACCGACCCGGCCGACATCAAGTATCGATTCCTTCGGGCGCTGGCGGTCTCCTCCAGCGACCCGGTTCTTGACGGGCCGCCTCAGATTCTGGATGTCGGCACGCTTCCGGATGAACTCGAAGAGCATCGAGCGGAGATCGAAAGCCTTCTCCTCGCCGCAGGTCGCGCTCTGAACCCATACGGCCACGAGGCAGCCGACCACTTCCTGCCGTGGCTGGGACGGCACCGGGTGACCGACCCTGGCCTTGTCTGGCTCGGTAGGACCTCAGTCGACCAGTCGGACATGGATCGGTTCTTGTCCGGGCGTTTCGAGGCGACATTCCCGTGGTCGCGCAGCATGGCCGACCGGCTGTCGAACCTTGGTGATGGGGCCGTGCAACAGGACACGCCCAGCACCGAATCGGCACAGGCGGACCGCCAGGAACAGGTGCAGCCGGAGAGGGGGCCGAGCACCGGGACTCCCGAGAGCGAGACGCAGGATTCGCCGAGCCCCACGGCCGTCCCCTCAGCAGAAGAACAGCCAGAGCCGACGGGAACCGCGGACGAGCCGGTCGTCGAGGCGCGGCACGACCCTGCCGGGGAGGCGGCGGCGCTCGACGCCATCGAGGACCCCGAGCTGAGGAACATCGCCCTCGTCCTCGGCCCGTTCACCGGCCCCGCCGAAGCAGCTGCCGCGCAGGCGCTCACGGAGACGCTGTACACCAGCCTCATGGCTGTGCTGCCCCGTCGGCCCCGCGTGAGGGTCCGCGAGCAGCGAGATCTCCTCCGACGCCAGCACGAAGTGCTCCAGGGCCTCTCCCCGGCCAACGCCGACGCCCTCCTGGAGCAGCTCTGGGCAATGGCGCGCACCGCACAAGACCTCACCCACCACCAAGACCTTCCCGTGTGGGTGGCGGCGGGCAACTACGCCAGCGCCATGACCAACCTGCGCGCTCGGCTGCTGGCCACCCCCGACCTGTCGGCTCTGGTCACACAGGTGCCCACGCCCTCCGGTCAGGTCGACCCTGCTGAGCACCCAGACCCGCTCGGGACCGAACCCGCGCCGTACGCCGACGCTGGGGAACTCGCCGCCGGACGGGCCGAGATCTTCGAGGCGTTCCGTGCCTGGCCCGGCTCGCGGCGCACCAACCGCGACCTGGCGGACAGCGCTGCCCGCGAGTTGCGCAGCCGCATGCGACGCCTGTCCGAGAACCCCGACGACCAGCGCATCACCTCGGCCCTCAGCGACTGGCACAACGCCATGCTCGAGGTCGTACTGGCGGCCGGCCAGCGTGAGGACCCGGTTGAGCGGCAGCAACTGCACCGCCTCGCCCGCAGCATCCGTCGGCACACCGCCCGGCTGTCCGCAAGGCGGCACACCGCCACGTCCGATCCCCGCTCCGTGATCACGGACTCGGCTGACTACGAGCGGTTCCAGGAGCAGGCCGGCACCGCCCGCCATGCCTGGGAACAAACGGCCACCTACCGCGACCTCCAGGGCCTCGAACGCGAGGTCGCCGCCGGGAGCACGCTGCCGGCGGCCGCCGTCGCCCAACAGCGGATCACCACAGCCGCCGACCTGCTGCGGTGGGAAGCCCCCGACGAGCAACTGGATGCCTTCAGGAGCCAACTCACCGCCTACGCCAACGCCGTACACGGACTGGCGCTCACCCTCCGCACCAGCGACTTCTCAGACCCGGGCGACCAGGCGGCACTCCACGCCTTCCTGGACGCGTCGTACTCCCACGCTGCCGCGGTGACCAACACCCGGACCTCCGGCGGCGTCGACCGAATCCGGGCGGTGCTGTCCACCCAACTCGGACAGGCCCAGGAGGACCCCAGCACCGACACGGCCGAGGAAGGAGACGTACTGCCTCGGCCGTACGCGAGCGCGGCCGAGGCGCTGACCGACCTGCGGCGCCTGCAAGACGCCCACGCGGCACTCCAGGTCACCAACCTCGGCAAGCGCCTGCTGCTCGCCTCCGACGACGCACCGCCCGAGGCCGTCGCACTGCGCCGGGCATTCCTGATGCCGCACGATGACGACCTCGCGGGCGAACCCCAGGTAGAACTGGACCGTCTGGCAGCCATCACCGGCACGACTCGCGCACTCATCGAACACCTCGCCAACACCGCAGCCGACCCCACCACGGTGCGCAACCTGGCGGCCCTCGCCGACAGCGCCGAGCACCTGATGAGCCGACTGACCGTGACCGCAGCCGACACCGAGCTGTGGACACGGCTGTTCTCCCCACGGACGCCGGCGCCCGAGACCGCCCCCGCGGCATCCGAGGCGTCCGCGACCACCACCCGGCAGAGCGTGCCCACGGCCCTGCGCGACGCAGGCCACACCGTGGACAGCACGACGACGGAGAACGGCCTGCTCCGCTACCGCGTCGACGGGACCGAGATGTCCCTCGCGCAGGCAGCCGACCGGTACCTCGGATGGGGCCGCGACGTGCCGGGAGTCCCCGGCTGGCGCATGGCGCCTGTCAGCCAGAGCGACCCGACGGCCTGGGAGGTGTACGAAACCGCCACCGGCACCGGGCACTGGCAGCTGAGCTACAGCCCCTTCCACAAGACCTGGCGCATCCGGGGACTGACCACCGCCGACTACCTGCCCGACACGTTCGCCACCGTCGACGAGGCGGCCACGCACGCTGCCAGCACCACGCCCGCCAGCCTGGCCATGACGCCACAACCCGTCCTCGGCCTCCGGGGCTACACCGTGCGGGCGGTCGACGCCAGCGAGCACGCAGGCCGGGAAGTCCTCAACCCCGACGGCGACGTGATCGCGACCGTCTTCTGGTCCAGCTTCGCTAGCCAGTGGGCCGGGATGGTCGGAAACGTTCCAACCACCCTCGTCAGCGATCCACTGATCGCCGCCAAGCACGCCACCGTGATGTGGGCCTACGACGCCGGCATCACCCTGCGGGAGCCGGCCTCCTACACCTCCCCGGCCAACGTCCGCGTCACCCTGGCCACGCTGGG
This sequence comes from Streptomyces sp. NPDC031554, assembly GCF_055580685.1. NCBI lineage: Bacteria > Bacillati > Actinomycetota > Actinomycetes > Kitasatosporales > Streptomycetaceae > Streptomyces > Streptomyces sp. NPDC031554. The sequence goes on from NZ_JBVIKX010000011.1 coordinate 91,164, forward strand.
CGACTCCCGGCAGAGCCTGCTGCAGGCCGCGTCACGCGCGTGGACCACGGACTACGCGACCCAACCGGAGATCCAGCAGATCGAGGCGGCCTTCGACCAGCTGGCCCAGTGGACGCACCTCGACGCGGACCTGGACACCGCCGTCGGTCTCCGCGAGCTGATCACTGTGCTGGACGGCCTGCGCACTCCCGCGATCGCCCTGCGGGCCCGGCTCGCCGAGGAGACCCGGCAGCTCAACGAGGGGGCGCCGGAAGGAACCCCGCTGCGGTGCTCCGACCGGGAGCAGCACCTGGCCTTCCGGCTGGTGGCCCTTCTCTACGACACCGAAGGGGTCCAGGCCGGGCTTCAGCAGACCATCGAGCGGCTACCCGCGGCCGCGCCCAGCCCTGCCCCGTCTGTCACGGAGGCCACCGCCGGTGCGGAGGAACGCCCCGCAGCCGAGGAGGCCCCCGCCGCCGCGGCCCCGGCCGCCAGCCCCCCGGCAGAGCAAACACCAGCGGAGGCGACGCCGGAGGAGGAGACCTCAATGACCACCGCCCCGGAGGCGCCCATCGGGGGACCGTGGAGCGACCGCATCCAACTCGTCGAGGAAGACGGCGGCGTCTTCTTCACCGGCACCGGTCAGGGCGACTGGTACACCCAGGAAGGCGAACTGCGGAAGCTGTTTCGCGACAACGGGTTCAAATTCCACCGCGACTCGAGTCGCTGGCGCTACCAAGGCGCGTTCAACAAACGCGCCACGGCGATCGGCAACGTGCAGGCCTACCTCGCCGCCCGGGACGAGGCCGCACGCACCGCCGGTCAGAAGGAGAAGACGCCCCAGTTCCCGCCCACACCCCAGCAGCAGGCCATCATCGACGCCTGCGTCGCCGGGCAGAACGTCGTGGTGCAGGCACTGGCCGGCACCGGCAAGACGACGACCATGGCCATGGTCGCGCGGGAACTCAGCCCCAAGCGGGTCACCTACGTCGCCTTCAACCGTGACATCGCCGACGAGGCACGCGGCAAATTCCCGTCCAACACCGACGCCGCCACCTCCCACGCCTTCGCCGCGCGGGCGCTGCGCCAGACGGGCCTCAAGCAGAAGGTCAACAACGCGGGCAAGAACCACCCGGGCGCACGCTGGCCGTGGCAACTCACCGAGGCCCTGGGCATCAACGTGCCGGTACGCACCAAGGACCGCACGTATGAACCCGAGGACGTCGCCCGTCTGGTGAAAGCCACCTACGTGGCCTACCGCAACAGCGCCGACGACAAGATCAGCGCAGCGCACCTGCCCAGCAGTCTGGCCGAGGCGCCCCGGTCGATCCGGGACACCGTCCTGCGGTACGCCCGCGCCGCGTGGAAGGACATCGAGGACCCCGTCAGCAACAAGGTCCACTTCGACTTCGACGACTACCTGAAGCTGTGGGCCCTGACGAAGCCGACCCTGCCCGGCGAAGTGATCATCTTTGATGAGGCGCAGGACATCAATCCCGTTCTCTCGCGAGTCATCCAGGAGCAGACGCACCAGACCATCGTGGTCGGCGACTCCAACCAGAGCATCTACGCGTTCCGGGGAGCGGAGGACGCCCTCACCGACTGGCCCGCCGACATCGAACTGCCCCTCACCCAGTCGTGGCGGTTCGGCACCGAGGTGGCCCGCATCGGCAACGAGTTCCTCACCCTGCTCGGCTCGCCGTTCATGCTCGAAGGCAACCCCAACCTCGGCAGCACCCTCGGCACCGTCACCGAACCGGACGCCGTCCTCGCCAAAACCAACGCGGGCGCCCTCGCTGCCGTCGTTGCAGCTCTCGAACAGGGACGCCGTGTCGCCCTCGCCGGCGGGAAGAAAGACATCGTCGACATCGCCGACGCCGCCGCCGACCTGATGGCGGGCCGCGGCACCAAGCACCCGGAACTGGCCAGCTTCAAAGACTGGGACGAAGTACGCGAACTGGTTGAACGGGAGGACAACGACGCCAAGCACCTGGAGACCTTCGTCCGCCTCGTCGACGCCCACAGCCCCCGGGGGCTCAAGGACATCGCCGCACAACTCGTCGACATCAAGATCCAGGAAGAGGAACTGCGGGCCGAGGTCGTCGTCAGCACCGCCCACCGGTCCAAGGGCCTGGAGTTCGACAACGTCCTCATCGCCGGCGACTTCCCCGGCCCGAAGATCGATCCCGAGACGGGGCAGCCCAAGCTGCCCTCGCCGGAAAACCTCCGGCTCATGTACGTGGCAGTGACCCGAGCGAAGAACCGCCTCGACCTGGGTTCACTCCAGTGGATCGAGGATCTTCCCGGCCTGATGGCCGACCCACGGTCGGTGATCCCTGCGCCCGAGCAGCAACCGCAGCCGGACACTGCCCCCGCCGAGGCCCAGGCGCCGACGACGACCGATGCACTGCAGCCGCCCACCACCGATCGCGAGCCTCAGCCAGGGGCCGACCAGCCCACACCGGACGCTCGGCCCGCCGTCCCGGCACCGGCCGAACCCGTTGCGCCACCGGCCGACGCCGGTACGACCAGCGACCCGATGGCGCTGCTCGGAATCCGGCGGCCGCTGCCCTGGGACGCCGACACCGTAGCCCGACGCGTGGCCGCGGCACTCCAGCGCGCCCGCAGCATTCCGGGCAGCCAGCAGCCTGTCGACGCTGCGGAGCTGCGTGAGGACCCGCTGGCCCAGTACGCCGCCAACCTCGAACGAGTCCTGCAGACCCTCCCGCGCGACAGCACCCGGCGCTTCATCAATGCCACGGCACTGCGCCTCCAAGAGCGCGTCAACGAGATCGCAGCCGTTGCCGCCGAGCACTGGAGGCAGGCGAGCGAGAGCGAGACGGAGTCACCCGATGCCCTCCGCGATCGCCTGGCGGCGGCGACCACCTTCCCCGAGCTCAACGACGCCTACACCCACGAGGCGCTGCACCTGGTCTGCAACGCCCTCGACGAGGCAGAAGCCGAAGCACGTCGTCGCGGCCTCAAGGTCAACACGGTTCGTGACGCCTTGGACCAGGTCGTAGGACTCAACGGCTCCCTCACCGTCGACGGGGAGGCAGTGCCGCAGATGCACGCCGTCCTCTACCCGGTCCTGCGCGTCCTCGAGGACGCGCAGCAGCGCCTGGGCCTGGCCGGTGCACCGGCGGAGCAGACCCCCGAGACAGAGGCACCCGTCGCCGAACTGGCTCCCTCCACGAACAGCAGCCCGGAGGAATCGGCCGCCGAGACGCAACCGGCGACACCGGCGACCGAGACCGGCACACCCGACAGCCCCCCGACCCCCGACGCGGCGACAGCCTCCGACAGCGGCCGGCAAGCGGTCCCCGAGGAAGGGCAACCCGCTGCCGAACCCGCCAGCCCCACCGACGAGGACCTCGTCGCCATCCTGGAACAGTGGCCCGTCGATCAACTCGCCCAGTTCGTCCGCTCGATGAGCGGCCAACGGCTCATCACACCGGGCCGCATGCAGGTGCGCTTCACCCCCACCGACGGCGATGGCATGCAGGGCAACGCGTACTCCCTCGCCGACTGCCTGCTCGTCCAGGTGGCCGGCCCTGACGGCGAGACCGTGCGCGAGGGCCGGGTGACATGGAGGCACCTGTCCGCATGGATCGACCGCCGTCGAACGATGGGGCAGCGCAGGCTCGTGAACCGGGCCTGGGACACACGTGACCGGCTACAGCGGTCGTACGCCGCCTACCTCGCCGCGGGCGAACAGCAGCACTACCAGCTGGCCCTGAGTGAACTCAACGACATCCTCCGTCAGGCCATCACGGCCCTCATCACGGACGAGGAACAGGAGCCGGCCAGCGAGCCAGAGGTGGAGCCGAGCGAGCTCGGCGAACTGTTCTCGCTGGACGACGTACAGCCCAGCGCCGCGCCGCGTGGCATGACGGCCTTCGAGGCGGCCACCGCCAACCTGCGCGGGCGGCTCACCCAGTACGAGGACGTCCTGCCCACGACAGCCGAGTCCGCCGGTCAGCAAACCGCCCTGCGTGACCTCGCAGCCGGACAGCGCACGGTGCTGCCGCTTGCCGACCATCCCTTCTCCGCCTTCCTCGTGGGAGCAGCCCCGGTGGGCGGCTCCGATCCCGAGAGCGGTGAGCGATGGGAAGTCACCGGCACGCTGGTGCACCCCGACGGACGGGCCGAAGCCTTCCGCTGGGAATTCACCGGCAGCGACGGACACCCGGAACTCACGGTCCTCAGCGCGCCGCGCAGCCTCAGCGGGATGGTGGGCCTGGAGCCCGGGGCGGTCCCGACGGCGCCGATCGCAGAGACCGCTGCGACGGAAACGGCCCAGCCGGAAGACGACACCGCGCCCACAGAAGCCGACGCGCCGAGCGAGGAAACGGCAGCCGATCAGCCGACCGAGACGGTTCAGGTACCCGCCACGGACGAAACCCGCGCAGGTACCGAGGAAACGGCAGACCGTACGGAAGGTGTCCGCTCCGGCGAGGCCGAACCGTCTGCCGATGAACAGCCCACCCAGGAGCCGGCACAGGAAACCCCCGTACCCGAGCCGAGCGCACGCACCCCGCGGGAGGCGCTCCAGGCCGTCTTCCAAGCGTGGCACGGGTGGAACGCATCGCCCACCGTCCAAGCCCTGCTCGCCGAGGACGAAGAGCTGCGGCAAGAGACGGGCGTGGGCGGGACCAACGCGGTGGCACGGCTGGACGACCAGTGGCCGTTGGCCCTTCGCGAGGAGACCGCCGCGGCGTGGCAACTCCTCGACGACCGGTGCCGGGACATCGCGGTCGCCATGCAGCAGGGAACACTTCGGCTCAGCGACGAAGATGCAGGCCTCTTGGCCGACCTGCGGGCCGCCGTATCCCGCCAACTCGCCGTCATGACCCGGCAAGCGGCCCAGACCGCCGTGCCCGAGGCCGCCCCCGAGCCCGCGTCCGTCGACGAGACACAGTCCCCGGCTCCCGCGACGGAATCCGATGAGGAGACCCCCATGTCCACTCCCACGGCGGCACCCGCCGGTGGCCCAGCCTCCCCTGAACTGTCGGTGGACCTCGGACAGCTGGTGACGCTCATCGCCGACGAACTGGCTCGGCGTGGCGTGGGCCAGAACCCCGCTCCGACGGTCGACCTGCGGCCGCTCGAGGGAGCGATCCAGCAGATGCAGGGCCAGCTGGGACAGGTGGTCGGCACCCTGGATCGGCTGGCGGCGGCTCCGCCGGTGGGAGAAGCGGAGGTCGAGTCGCGCGACGAGGCTGACCTGCGTGAGGCGCTCTCCGAGGCCCAGCAGCAGTCCGCCTGGTTCTGGGGCGATCCGGGATGGGAGCAGGTCAGGTCCCTGCACCAGGCGTACGACCACCTCACGGCGCAACTGCGCACGACCGCACGGGCCGTACGAGATGGATTCCTCGACGACATCCGCGAGCACGGTGTGATGCGGACGGTGGATGCCTGGGTAGCCCGGGCGATCTCTCACGCCGCGTACCGCATCGCACGACGGCTGGACGGCAACGGCCAGCACACCTCCGCCGGTTACCGCGTCATGTGGCGCCTGCAGCGGGCCGCCGCCACCCGCGCCGACCGCATCCTGGGACGACTGGAGCCCGACACCGACCTGAACCGCTTCTCCGGCATCCAGACCGCGTGGCACCGCCTCCTGGAGCGGGTCCGCAACTGGATTCGGCGCGACGGCACCCCAACCTCCGACGGTCGCACCGAAGCCGCCGCGATGCAGGGAGCGGAGCGGTCCGTCGGCCTGCTGACCCGGATCCGGCAGACGGCCGAGGACCGGCTGGGGGATCTGCGGGAGACGACGGCCTGGCAGCAGATCAGCTCCCTGATCAGCTCGGCCGTGGAGACCTACAACAACATCAAGGAAAACGTTCAGGGCTGGGCGCAGGACTTCAGGGAACTGGGATTCTTCGCCACCCTCTGGACGCGGACCATGGAACTGGTGTCCTCCCGGACACGAGACCTCCTCGAGCAGCGCGCGGAGAACGGAGAGGAGCACGGTTTCCGCTGGAACCTTCTGCGGCTGCTGCACCACGCCGCCCAGGTCCAGGTAGAACGCACACGCGGGGTCCTCGATGACGGCGAGGAACCGCCGCTCGGCTTCTACGACAACCACCCCACCCAGACCGCCAGCCCCGAACCCGGCCCCGTGGCGCCGTGGGACCAGCCGGTCACCGGGCAGCGCCTGTGGGAGCCGGGCCCGCTGGAGCCGTTCAGCGACGCCTGGGATGACGACCTCTACCTCGTCCTGCAGCATGCGCCGAGAGAAGTCGTCGCACGCGTCTATGCGCTGATCGAGGCTGAGGAAGGGCGCGTCCTCGACAACCGCGTGACGTTGGAGGAAGCAGGAGTCCGACTGACGTGGGCGGTGGAGCAGTGCCTGCTCCGACAAGGCGGCCAGGCCGCGTACTACCTGGCCCAAGAGCAGTACATGCGACCGGCGGCCAGCCAACTGCTGCCGCCCGCTCCGGCCGCTGAGCCGACTGTGTTGTGGACCGCCCTGGAGGCCCTCTCGACCACCATCACCAGCTTCGATCCCTCCTACCTGGCGAACCAGGGTCTGCTGAGTGAGGAGCAGAACGCCGCCGCTCTGTACGAGCTGTGGAACGTCGGCTACCTGCGCCTCTCGGAGAGCCACGCGGGCCATGTGATGGTCGACAACGACGTCCCGGTACGTCAGATCCTCATGGAGCGCCGCCGTGTGCCCGAAGTCGCCCCCGACCTTGTACGGACGGCGGCGTTCCTGGCCACCGAGACCCGGGCCGATGTCACCGCCACCCTGATAGAGAGCACACTGCGCACAGGTCCCGGGCAAGCCAACGCGGTCATCGTCGACCTCGTCGACCGCGGTGTCCTTGGTGCACCCGGCCCCGATGGGGTATGCGCCCTGCTGTTGGACCGTGCAGGAGTGGAAAGGGCCCTGGCGGCCACACCGCCGGCGCAGCCCACGGCGACCGTTCCGCCGACGCCTCCCACCGCTGCTGCACCTCCGCAGACAGCCTCGCCGTCCGCAACCCCGGCAACTCCCGCGCCGCCCACGGCGACACCCTCGACGGCGGCGGCTCCTCCGCTGCCGAAGCGCCGTGAATCCACCCACGGGCAGATCGGCGGGCGCCGCCCGGAGCGGCCGGTGGCCACCGGGCAGGCCGCGGCGGGCGCCGCCGTGGGTGCGTTGACCACTCAGGCGTCTCGGCTGAGCGACCGGGCGGCGCTGCTGCGCCACAGCGACAGCGCGTCGGCCCGCGAACAGGGCGCACGGATGGAAGAGGTTGCTGGTCGGGCGCGTACCGCAGCCGACAGTCTGGTTAGCGTGCCGTCCGGGGCGAACGGGACGAGCGAGTTCACCCGGCGGCTCGGCGAGGCCTTCGTGACCGAGTTGAACGCGAGCGCGATGCAGAACGGAGCCAGCTTCACCCACGCAGACATCAAGCGCCTCGCGGCCGCTGCGGTGCAGTCGGTTCAGGCGGCAAACCGGTCCGCTGAGGGCGGTGATTCCCGGCCTGCGGCGAACGCCCAGCAGCAGACACAGCCCGGGCAGGCGCCCCGCCCAACGCGGCCACGGGCGGCACGACCGTGAGGCGAGGGCTTCCCACCGGACTCGATGGCCCCGCCGGTCGTTCAGCCGGCCGGGTACACGGCGACGACGTCCCGGTCCTCGAAGACGCCGCTGCCGCTGCGCGCCACGTACAGCGGCAGCACCGCGCCCTCCGACAGCGTGCGGACGGAGTCCTGCCCCACCTGCACCCGGACGGGAGCGGATCCCTGGTCGGGCAACGCGCCGTACGCGTCGGCGGCGGAGCCCGGCTCAGGGCTGCCGGGATGTACACCGTAGACAACGCCACTGTCGGCGACGGCCCCTACGGTGACGCCCTGCTGCGCCCCCTTCCCGGTCAAGCACTGCCCGGTCTTGGAAGCGAGGTTGAACACCACCTGGCCCGCGGCCAGGAATCGGCCGTTGGGGGAGAGGTGTGTGGTCGGCTGCGCGCCTCCCGGCACCAGCCGCTGGCTGCTCGTGCTCGTGCACTCGACCTGGGCGAGAATCCGCCCCGTGGCCAGGTCATGCACGGTGAAGAGCGTCGGAGTGTTCTTGGCGACGGCCGGTTCCTCCGCCTCCGACGTACGGGGCTGCCAGGCGGCAACGAGGTGGGAGTCGGTGACCGCCAGCGGTACGGCCGCTGCGTAGCCCGCGGGCGCCTTGGTCGGCGACTGCCACCGGGAACCGACCGAGAACCCGAGCGTGCAGGCCGCCCCAGATCCCTGAGCGAACCGATCGCAACCGGTCACCTGCCGATACACCGTGACCATGCCCGCGGAGGTGGTGAATGCCGGAGCGGACTGGGCCTCGCAACTGTCGGAGCAATCGGATATCTGCCCGCTCTGGGGGCGGACGGTGTTCACCTTGCTGCTGGTCACTTCGGTGGCGCTGGCGAAGGTTCCCGCTCCCAGACCGCTCGTGCCGTGGCCGATGACGACGCCGCCCGGCGTCGCGGCGAACGCAACGCCGGTGTCGCCAGGGGTGGGCACAGCCCGCTGGTAGACGGGCTTGGCGGTGCCGTGCGCGTCCGCCGGAAGCACGTCGACCACCGCCTTCTCAGTACCGGCCTGCGCCCCGGCGCGTACCAGTACGATTCGCTCGCGCTCGCCGGCGTGCTGCACGAAGACGGCCGTACGTGCCTTGGCCACCGCAGCGGTGGGCGCGTACGACCACTCGGTCTTCCCGTCGCTGAGCCGTCGGGCCGTGACCTGGGAACCGTCCGCCCGAGCCGTGACGACGAGGCCACTGTGATCGGCCACCGCGACCAGCGGAAGTCCGGCCGGGCCAGTGGTGCGATCGGCGGTGGTGACGTCCGTCGTCGTGCTCCACCCAGATGTGGTGTCAAAGCCATCCGGAGCAGCCAGCCGGACCGGCCCCGACCCGGAAGGGGACGGGGCGGAGCCTGCGTCATCCCCTCCGCCCCCGCTACATCCCGCCGTGAGAACGGCTGTGAGGCCGAACGCGGCCCACGTGCGTGGGCGCCAGCGGGAACGCGCCAGCGAGAGCTCGGCGGGCGACGGTGCAGGCATCGGCATCCTCCTGTCGACGGCGGCGAGGCGCCCCCATCCAATCAGACGCGTCCATGCCACAAGACGCCGACACCGAACGGCACTTGACCATGCCCAGCCCTGAACAATCGGATCCGCTGCCTACTCCAGGCTGGTGGCTGCACGGAAACCGGCCCGGCTTTGGGCGCCGTCCGGCACCCGAGCCGCCCGCAAGAGGTACCCCGCGGACCGACGAAGACGACGCCGAACAGCGCCGACGAGACCAGCTCGAACGCCTCCACCAGATGCTCATCGAGCTCGTCCTCCGCGCCCGCCGCCAGACGCGGCCCCGTCCCGTCGCGCCCCCTCGACGCCGCCCCGCCCCACTGAATGGCCGCCACGCGCAAGCACAGATCGAACTCGTCCACCATCGGCCGGGCGCCCCCCGTCGCCGACCTCACACCCAGGAGTAACGGTGATGAGTAACCGCGTCCGGGCCCGACACCGCAACATTCCGCAGGACACGCTGCCGCTGGCCTGGCCCCAGCCGACGGAAGATCCCACGACACGACGATGCCGCTCGTGCGGCACCCGCCGCCCCTCGCCGCCGAGCCTGTACTGCGCTCAGTGTGAGCAGCACAAGAAGGCTGCCGCCGAAGTACGCGGCCAGGCCGAGCGGGCGCAACAGCTACTGAACGACGTTCTGCGCCGGTTCCATCTCAAGACCCGGGCAACCGCTGCCAACCTCGCCCCGATCCCGGCCGTCAGCCGTCCCAAGACCGCACCCAATCCCGACCGCACGTCAGCGGGCGCACCTCGCCGCGCCTGAGCGGCGACACGCCCTCCTGCCGCTTGATACGACTAGACCAAGGAAGTGGCACCGATGCCTCACGCGACCCGAACAGCGGCCATCAGCCTCCCCATCGTCTTGGCGCTCACGCTCGCGGCGTGCGGCTCCGACGACGACTCCAGCTCGGCGACGAAGACGTTCACCTCGCGCGCCGCCGCGCCGGCGACCACCAAGCCGTCACCGTCTTCCACCACTAATGCGGACGGCACAGCAGCGCCCGGAACCAAGGCGAAACTCGGTCGACCGACTTTGCTCACGTACGACAGCGGCGACCGCAAGGGCATCTTGCAGGTGACGGTCACCCGCATCGAGAAAGGAAGCCGAGCCGATCTGGAGAAGCTGTCAGGCCTGAGCGGTGATGCCCTGGAGGCCACGCCGTACTACGTACACGCCACCATCAAGAACGCCGGCACGACGGACCTGTCCCATTCCTTCCTCGAACCGCCGACTGGACTGCTCAAGGACGGCACAGCAGCCCGGGAGCTTCTGGTGATCGGCACCTTCGACAGGTGCGACAGTTACCCGAAGACCACGAAGTTCGGGCCCGGCGCCTCGTACGAGACATGCAAACCGGTCCTTGCCGAACCCGGGTCCACCGTGACCGGCGCCGCATGGTCAGGCTCTGGCTACCCGGACTTCCCAGCGTCCGCCGGAGTGACCTGGACCCGATGACCTAACCAGGCCAGTGGGCGCCTTCGAGGGGCGATCCCTCTGCTATTCGTCTTGGGAAACGTTCGGCGGCAGCTGTAGCTCGGTGGGTGTTTCGGCGAGACGGCTGAGCGCTTGGAGCTGATCCGGGGTGATGGCAGCGAAGAGTTCACCGGGAGAAACGGGCCCGCCGCGAGTCTGGTCGACGGCCCACTGCACAAGGTCTGCGTGGGCTTCCATCTGCCGAGCCTGCGCCTCCATCTGGCGCGCTCGGGCGTTCTCCTGGCGGGCTTCGGCCTCTCCTCTGTCCGCCTCCGCTTCGATACGGCGGGCGCTCGCTTCGTCAGCTCGTCGCTTGTTACTCCAGTCACGGACAAGCGTGGCGATCTTGATGACTCCGTAGGAGAGGAATCCGGAGTTCGCCAGGTCCAGGAGAAGCGGACTGCCGTATTCGACGCGGGTGATGCGTGTTGGGGCTCCGAGTACTTTGGGCACACGGGCGTCTGCGAGAGTCTCAATCAAGCTGCCGGGACCGCCGAAGGGCATGCCCCGCCAGGGTCTCCTGATCGGCGCGAAGTGTATCCATTCGTCGAGGTCCCTGAAGTCCCGGGGGGAGTATCCGCGTTCGAGGGCTTCACCCTCCAAGCTGCGAAAACCCTCTTGGCTGATGTGGTCCATGAGATCTTGCTGGGCTGCTGCGCGGGCGAACGTGGTGCCCCACTGTTCGCCGAGTCCAATCGCGATCTCGACGTCCTGTAGGTAGCGCGCAAGATCGACAGGGCGCAACGGGGCCCCGACGCGGGCCCTCCAGATGACCTTGACCCATTCACCGCCGGCGGGTGGGCGGAGCCTCGGCGCCCTCGGATCGACCATGGCTGGAGTTCTAGCAGTCGTTTTGAAGTGTTAGGGGATGCCTTGCCGACCTGGAAATCCCTGTCAGCCTCATGGATCAATGCGCCGGCACCTGATGCCCCATAGAGGCTTCAGAGCCCTGATGCTGAAGCCGCTGGGCCAAGACGCCGGGGATGACGCTGTGGCTGCATGATCTGGTGGAACCCCGTGATCGGCTCCGCCTCAGAGCGGCTCGGCTCGATTCCCCAGGCCAGGTCAGAGTTCGAATGCGCCACTGCAGAAGGCGTCGTCGCGTGCCAAGGCCCGGTAGGTGACTCCTTCCCAGCCATTGAGCCGATCCGCCAGGCGCGTCTCGGCTTCGTCCATCAGGTAGGCGCGCACCGTGTCCTTGCCACCGGCATCGAGCATCGCGGTCAACTGGCGGCGGATACTGTGCACCGTGCGGTTGGCCTGGACGGCGAAGAGTGTGGCCAGTCCGAACACCGTGAAGTGGTAGCGAGTCCGCTCGACGAGGATTCGTGCCCAGCTAGATGGAGGGCTGACGAAGAAGTTCAGCCACACGGGACTGCTGTGGGTGACCCGGGCATCCAGCCAGGGGTCTTGATCAATGCGGTCCAGATACGGATGGAGTGGGGTCGTCTCCGCATCTGCGGGGAGGCGTTCGCCCTTGGCGTGGTTGCAATCGGCGCAGGCCGGCACCAGATTCAGTGGGTCTACGCACAGCGCAGGGAACATCCTTTTGGGCAGGAAGTGGTCCAAGGTACGGACCACCCCATGCCCGCACAGAGGACACCTTTCGTCCGGCGCAGCGCTCAGGATCTGCTCGTAGACGGCCCGGCCGTCCCTGGAATTGACCATGCCGTTGTCGTAGGCCCAGCGCACCAGGTCGCCCGGAGTGATGTCCGGCACGGTGAACTCTCGGCTGTTCAACTCGTGCAGAGCCCCTTGCCGCGCCGCCCGCCGCAGTCGCTCGCCTGCAGCCTCCACGCTGTCGCCAGCCGTCAGCAGTTGCCTGCGCCGCTGTACATCCCTGGTGCCGCGCACACATGCGTCATAGCTGTCCCTGGCGGACAGAGGGGGCGGGTCGAGAGGCCACATCAGCGGAGTCCGCCCGCATCCCGGTGCGCCAGGAGAATGCGGACCAGCCCCTTTGCCTCTCCGCCAAGCTGTCCCCGGAATCGGTCCATGACCTGGTCGTAGGACCCAAGCTCATCGACAGCCTGGGCGATCTCGGCATGGAAGCCGGATTGCCTGACCTCCAGGCCGAAGACCTCGTGGGTGAGAACTCCGACGTTCTCCCCGTAGGTCTCGAGACCGGGCCGCTGCGGTGGATGACGGTCCCAGCGGCTGACCTTCCACACGCAGGAACGGGGAACCTCCTGCAGAACTACGGGCGAGTGGGTGCCGATCAGGGCCACGCCGTTGCGGTCGGTGAGGAGCTCGGACAGCGCTCTGATAAAGGACGCGAGCAGCGGCGGATGCAGATGGGCCTCAGGTTCGTCCAAGAGCACCAGGGACCCCTCGGCGACGGTTTCCACCAGCCGTGTGATCGTCAGCAGCACGATGGCGTGCCCTGAGCTCAGCTCGGAGAAGATCTCCTGCACATACTCTCTGGCGTCTCTGGAGTACGAGAGGTTCAACAGCTCCCGGGCGAAGGCGTGAATGGGGGACTCGTAGAAGTGCGGATCGCTGCTCAGCACGTCCAGCGCGGCTATCCAGCGACCGACCCGCTCAGCTGCGTGGATCTCCTCGACGCTCTTGCAGAATTCTGAGCTGAGGTCGTCGTACGACTTGCGTTCGCGCGTCGGCCGACCGTGGACATCGACCTTGGCCAAGCCCACATACGTGTACTTGACCGCCGGCTCGGCTGGCTCGACCGGTGGCGTCTGATCGCCCGGCACATCCTTGGCTTGGTCCCATCCCTTCACCTGCGGATGGCGCTCGTCGTCACGGAATTCAGCTTCGCCGGCTTCTGCCTCACTGCCTTCCTGAGCCGGGTCGAAGGCGCTGAACGTGACGGCGACGACGTTGGTGAACGATCCTGTCCCGTCATCTGCCCAGACGACCTCGCCAACGTCACCGGGCTCCGCTTGCGGGTTCACCACTGCCTCGCCGACGCTGCCCAGCAGCGTTGTCTTGCCCACGCCGTTGCGCCCGATCAGCACATGGATGTTGGACGGGGGCCGGGAGTGCGGGGTGACGGAGAAGGCCAGACGCCACGCCTCTCGCGGCTTCTCCGCCTGGTCGTCAACGGGCGTCACATATTCGAAGTGATAGGCCGTCAGCCGGGAGCCGCCCCGGGCGATACGCCGGAACTGGTTCTCGACTGTCTGCGGTTCAACGCTGCGCAGTAGCGACGTCTGCGTCACGTCCCAATGCCCGGCATCCTCGGCAATCTCCGGGCTGAACGCGATGTCGCACAGGCCCTCAAGGACCTCCACCCGAACCGAGGGACCGAGCCTGCTGATGTTCTCGTAGTAGGCCGCGTCCTGTCCCAGCGAAAACCAGTACAGCCGCCTGTCCAGTCCAGTCAGCTGACGGAGCTCCCCCTTCTCGAGTGGCCTCTCATCTCGCACCAGGTCCGCGTACCCGATCTTGACTGTTCCCAGTTCCTCGACTGGTCCGTTGCCGTCGGTGAACCACAGTCGGTACAGCGTCAGATAGTCGTCGTCGGACAGGGGAACCGGCTCCAGAAGACAGGCCCGTTTCCTGCTCCGGCTCCGTGGCCGTTCCTCCGCGTCCAGCACGATGAAGCGCACGCACCCCTCCTCGGAACGCTCACTGAAACACTCGCCCACGGCCAAGAGCAAGCCGTGCGTCAACCGCGGGATCCTGCGGCAGGCTTCCGTTCCGTGGAGAGCCGGATCAAGCGGGGTGAGCAGTAGCGCTGGTCGTTTCCAAGGGTTCCCATCACCCTCTGACACTGGCGGAACATTGTGCTGGCGGTGGCCGCACGCACGAGACAGCAGGGACGACTTGCGACGTCAAGTCGCGCTGAGGCGACGGCCATCGTCCACGGCAGTGTCGTGATGGCCGTCGCTGGCTTCAGACGTCGGTCCTCACTCCCCTGAGTACGTCCACGGTGATGTCACCGCTGATCACTCCAGCGATGATCGTCTCGTAGATCGTCACGAGCCTGCGCAGCTCGTGGTTCTCCTGAGCGCGGGTGTCGTCCTTGTTCGAGGACGCTTCAAACTCGGCGTCCATCGCAGCCAGTTGCTGTGACAGCGGGTCGCTTTCGCGCTTGGCGCGCAGCCGCTCCAGACGGGCAAGCTGGTCGTCGTTCAGCGCGAACTCGTGGTTGTTCTCCATGGGTCCTCCTCTATCGTCGTGGGCGGCCTGGGCCGCCGGGGCGCGGTGGGCGGTGCCGGTGCTGCGGATCGTTCGCCGCCGGGTGTGCCCGGCCGGCGGAGCGGCTGCCTGCCGTCGTGGCGGGCCCGCTCGTGCCGTCGGCCGGGGGAGCGGACCGCTGCTCGCGCAGGCGGGCAAGTCGCCGCTCGACGTGAGCACCCTGCAACTCCTCCAGCGCGCTGTGCGCCGCCGTCCACTGGGCCCGCGCTTCGGCGGCATCGGGGGCACCACCCAGCGGCTCGGCGGTCTCGATGTGCTGCGTCCACCGGTACACCGCGACCGCGGCGATGACCGCCTTCCACTGCTCCTGCAGGCCGCCGTCCTCAGGGTCGGGCGGCGGCAGATGATCGACCCACGGGGCCGCCGACGCTTCGCCCTCCAGCACGCGGCGGAGCGCCTCGTCGGCGAACACCTCGGCCTGGGCGAACGTCTCGCCATCGAGTGCCGGCAGCGCGCTGGACAGCGCGACGACGGCGAGGTGCGCCTGCTGAAGCGCGATCCGCAGGCGCCGCGCACCCGGGTTGGCGGACTCCGAGGAAGACAGGCTCCCCGTGGCCGACGGCGGGACACCCGGACGGTCGTCCCCTGCGCGCGCAGCCATCGCCGCGCTCCGCCGCAGCAGATCGATCCGGTGCCGAAGCGAGCGCCACGCGTCCGCCTCCCGCCGCGGCCGCGGGCACGTACCGATGCCCGGCACGGACGCGGGAACCGCATGCCGCAGGCGCCACGCCGCCACCAGAGCCGCGGTGAGCTCCCACACCGGCCGGAGCCGGGTCCCGGCCGGCGGGGGAGAGCCGAGCGGCGTGCTCCAGTGCGGAGGCGAGGCCGCCAGCGCGAGCCCGTGCACGCGCAGTTGGTCCTCGAGAACCCGGCGTCGTTCCGCGAGGTGCTCCCTCCACCCGCGCGGGGTGTCACTTGCCGACACGAGCGGCGCGGGCGCAAGCCAGTCCGGCAGTGGCGCGAGGTCGTTCCACGCCCGGGCCGGACCGTGCGGCAGCAGTGTGCGGCGGTGCTGCTCCGCCCGGATCCGGGCCGCCGCCGCCTCGGCCCGGCGCAGCCGGGTACGAGCCGCACTCCGCCGTGCGGGTCCCTGTGCGGCCCTCATACGGAAGAAGCCAGGGGCCCGTGACACACCGGGCCGAGGCTCGCGCTGGTAGTCCTCCCGGGCGCGGTCAACCCACCGCATGGCAGCCCTCAACTGCTGCTCGCCGAGAATCTCCTTGAGCGCCTCGGCGGCCGTGAACCGCTCCTGGGGAGCGCAACGACGGTAGTGAACGCGGGCGGCTGTGACGGCCGCGGCAAGGCGGGAGCGCGACAGTGAACCATGCGGGCGGGCTGGCCAGGCCGGTACCTCCCGCCCGGCGACCGTGACCGGCCGGGGCAGCGAGGCAGCGGCAGCGTCCGCCCGGCAGACCGCCTCCAGGGCCGCCGCGCGGGACCGCTCGGCCAGCGCCAGCAGCTGCTCCAGCTGGACCCCGCTCAGACGGGCGAGCGAACCCGCCGCACGGTGAGCCCTGGACCCCGTCTCGACGATGCCGGAGACCGCCTCCAGCAGCGCCCGCGCCGGATCGCGTACTTCCTCGTGCGTGCGACGCCGAGGCCACGCGGCGCGCACCAGATCCGGGATGCGCCACCCGGCCTCCTCGGCATCCGTCAGCGCCCTTTCCAGACGCGGCCATCCCGCGGCACCGAGCACTGCCTCGGCCCGGCCGCCAAGGACGCCCCGGACGAGGAACTGCAGTCGCTGCCCGCTCGCGCGCCGGTAGGCCTCGGCGTACTCGGCGGCCAACTGCCCCAGCGAGGTGGTGCGCTCCTGAGCGCTGCGGATCTCCTCGTGGGCCGAGACGGACGGGCGCTCGCTGGAAGCGATGGACTGCAGCACGCCGGTGACGTCGGCATCGTGCGGGCACACCACGTACAGCTCATTGGAGAAGCGGCCGCGGGTCGCGGCGACGTACGCGGAGCCGCGGCTGGTGCGCTCGGTGAGCAGGCCGTGGCACCGCTCGACAGTGACGCCCTGCGCACGGTGCACGGTAGTCGCGTATCCGAGTTCCGCCTCGCGGGCGAGGTAGTCGGCGGGCAGAACGACCCGCCCTCCGTGCCCGGTGTGCCGTGCGGCGATGTCCCCGTTGGCGAAGCGGTGTTCCACCCGCCACAGGTCGCCGTTCTTCACCCAGTCGTGAGCACCCAGGACCGACAGGCGCCGCTCGTTGCGCCGGGTCACCAGCACGTCGCCCACGTAGGCGCGCACACCTCCTCGTACGACGACCTCCTGCTGGTGGTCGAGCCGCCCAGCCGCCAGCTGGAAGGCCTGCGCGCGGGCGTTGAGATCGGCGACGGCGCGGGCGTTGTCGGCGACCATCAGCGTGCTGGCCCCGGCCTCGCTGTCGCGCTGCCACGCGGCGAAGACTTCGTCGACCATCGCCTCGTAGTCACCGCCGCGCACGCGCCCGGATTGCAGGTACCACTCGAAGGCCTCGGCCGGATCTCCTTCGCGCAGTTTCAGAGAGGCGCGTGCCTCACCGTCGGTACGGAAGCGGTGGAGCCGTTCGAGTTCGATGACCCCGACCGTCGAGTGCAGCCAGCGCAGCACGCCCCCTGATTCCACGGCCGCCAGCTGAGCAGGGTCCCCGATCAGGCGGACGACCGCGCCGGCCGCTTCCGCCTCGGCGACGACCCGTGCGAGGCGGAGGGTTCCTGCCATGCCCGCCTCATCCACGACGACCACGTCCCCGGGCCTGAGCGTGTACGCCTCCGGAGGCTCTTCGCCCTCTGCGGCGGCCCGCGCCCGCACGTCCAGCCACCCGTGGATGGTGTGCGCCGTGCAGCCGACATCGTCCGCGAGCACCTTCGCGGCGCGCGACGACGGGGCCAGCGCGATCAGCCGTCCGCCGCCTTCCACCACCGCGTCCGCGGCGAGCATCAGCGCCGTCGTCTTGCCCGCTCCGGCCGGGCCGACAGCTCCCACCACGAGCCGTTCGGAGCAGGCGAACTCGGCGGCCAGGCGCCGCTGGCCGGAGTCCAGCGGCGGCCCCTGGAAGGCCCGGGCGACCCGGGCGAAGGCATGCCGGGTCACGGCCGGGATGACCGCGGTCTCGGCGGCGTTCACGATGCGCTGCTCGGCCGCGAGGATCGGCTCGGACGTGTACAGCTCGTGCTCGCGGCGGCGGAAGACGTTCGTTCCGTCGCCCCGCTGCAGGCGCGCGAACGGAGCGTGAAGCTCTGGCGGGTTGATGGACACGGACTGGCCGGGCGACAGCACGGCGGCAGCAACCCGGTCGGGCAGGTCACCCACCGGCACCTGGCCTCCCGTGAGCCGGATTGCCAGCCGGCGCGCCTCGGCGATCACGTGGCGGTAACCCCACACAGCTCGGTGTTCGGAGACGGTCTCGAGGACCTGCTCCGCCAGTTCGGCGACATCCGCCGACCGCAGGGCCGCCGCGGCGTCCGCGGCAGATTCGGCGGCCGCCGCCCGGGCCGTTTCCAGCAGTTCGTCGACCGCCTGCGCACCACGCAGCTCCACGGCTTCGGCCCGCCACCTCGCCCGCAGTTCTGCCAGTGACCGCGCCTTCTTCTTCGGGGGCCGGGTCCGCAGGGTGGCCTGCTGCGCGAGCCGGATCAAGGTAGGCATGTCGGGTTCCCGGTGGTGCTCCGCGCGGTAGGCCTCGACCAGTTCGAGGGTGCGGTCGCGGATCTCGCGCGAGCGGCGCGACTCCAGAAGCGTCTCTACGTCCGGCACGCCAGCCAGCGTCGTCACCGGGCGGCGGCCGGGCGAGACTTCACGCTCCTCCGCGCGAACTCCCAGGCCGCCGCAAACCAGTTCGACCGCGCGCTGGTTGTAGAACTCGCTGGCTGCGACGCCCATGGCGTACAACAACCGCGCGTCCACACTCAGCCAACGCCCGTCGGGGCCCTGAACCTTCGTAGACACCACGACGTGATCATGAAGTGCGGGCTCGCCGAGCCGGTTGTCGAAGTGCCGCCAGCGGGTTGCGATCAGCCCACCGATCACATCCTCCTGCGCAATCCCGTTCGTGCCCGTACGGGTGGCCAGCGCGTGCTCTTCGATCCAGGCGAGTGTCTCCCGCACCGCCTGGTCGTGCGCACCGATCACAATCTCGCAGACCTCGTCGTCGCCCAGACCGAACAGCAGCTTGCTGATCCACTCGGGTGCCTCGAAGTCGAGGTCCAGGCCGGCCACGGCTTGCTGTCCACCGCCCGTGCGGGCACGGATGAACCGCTCCAGCTCCTTGTCATCGGCGGGAGCCCTGGCGAAATCCTCCAAGAACACTTCGGCGCCGACCTGGAGCCGGACCGCAGCGCGCTCTTCATCGCTCAACGGCCGTCCGAGGGTTGCCTCCTGCTGCGCGACGGCCTCTCGTATGCGGGCAGTCATCGGACCGCAGTCCTGGTCGTACCGGTAGAAGCGGCGGCCCAGCTTGGCCAGCTCCAGCGCCTCACGGGCGCTCGACCCGGCAGCGATCGCGTCGGCGATGAGGGAGTCCGCGTTGGGGTGGAGCCCCTCCCCGAACAAGGACTTCATCTGGGACTCGCTCACGGTTCCCTCAAGCCCGAGCGCAGCCGCGCCGGCTCCCATCCATACGCCTTCAGGCACACCCCGCGCCGCCTGGTATTCCTCCAGCGGCACGCCAGGCTGGCGGCGTTCATCACCGGTTGCGATTTCACGCAGGTAGTACAGGTAGCCATCCCCAGCCGTGAGCTTGTGGATGGTCATCATGAGATCACCATACTTTGTGACCTTGTGAATGCAAGAGGTGTGAAGCGACGAGATCGACGAGACGGCGGCCAACTGGGAGGAAGGAAGGAGCAGATGGAGAAGAAGGCAGACGAACGGGGAGCAAGTGACGGCTGGTGAAACGAAGCTGAGGGAGCAACATGCCGAGGGCAGAAAGCCACCGGCATCAAGGGGATCACCATGGGGACATCAAGGCGCACCTCGGCGTCCGGACTCGATGCCCGCGCGCGGGCTCGCCACCTGTCGGCGCGGTACGCGGAACGCGAGACCCAGCTACAAGACCTCGCGACCAGGTTTCTGGAGACCCGGGAGGAACTCGACCGCCAGCTGGCAGACATCACCGGCAAGATGGAGGCGCTCGGCTGCGGCATCCCAGAGATCGGCGAGCGTGTCGGCGAACCGACGCGCGAGATACGCCGCCTGAAGGCGCTCACTCCCTCGGGCGGAACGAAGGCCAGCCGCGCCAAGAACGACGCGGAGGCGCCGCCCCAGCCTCCTCTGGACCCGGCGCGCCCGGGCGGCCAGCCCCCGCTGGGGGAGCGCCCTTCGGGAGTGGTGGCGGGCACGTAGGCCGGACTGCGCCCTGGCCGCCCGGCACGCGAGCAGCGAGCCGGCAGGGCGCCGGACGGGGCACCGCCGGTGCGGGGCAGTGTCACCCCTGGGCGCCTGGCGCAGGGCGGTACCAGCCCGTGCCGCCCTGCCCGGCGGTGGCTGCGGCCGCCGCCGGTGCCTCTCGCGGCACGGCGGGGGCGGGCACGGGCCAGCGCAGCTTCGTGGCCGCCGGATCGTCCACCCGGATGCGCACGCCGCGCTCGGTTATCAGAGACCACTCAGGGGCGCCGTCCTTGGTGGCTAGCACCTCGTACTCCGCGAGCCTGAACCCGATGCGGGTGCCGTCCGGGCGCTCCACCTCGTAGGCGCTTCCGATGTACGCGGGCGTGAGTTGTTCGACTGCGATTTCACCGCCGAGATGCTGCACGGCTGGCCCTCCCGTCATCCGGCACAACGTGCTTGTGGACGCGGGACGCTACCGGCGGCGGTCCCGTTTCGAGAACGCAGAAATGCCCCACCCGGACCCGATTGCTCACGGTGCCGCAGCACACGAGAACGCACGGGAGGGCGGGGCATGTCGACCCGATCAGGGTCCGGGAGCGTCCTTCGCGAAGCTGCGGAATCACCTTCCCCTTGACTACCGGAACCACAGAAAGTCAGCCACCGCGGCGGGAGAGCCGAACGGGCAGGCGCGCGTGTGTTTCGGGAAGCGACCACCGGCCTCAGCCACGCCTATCTACTGCTTGTCCGGCCCAAGCCACGGCCGGCTGAGAGAGCAGTGCCAAGCTCGGGTGGCAACCCGAGGAACGGAGCGAAGCGAGTACCGCAGGGCTACCCCGTACGATGCCGCGCGTTGCCGCTCTCCGGGCCAGTAAAGCCCACCCTCGCCGGGAGGCCGCGACGGCGCGACGGGGGTGCGGACATGCCGGTGCCCCCCGCGGGGAGCGCCGGGCGGGCACCCTCCACGGGGGACAGCGAACTGCGGCTAGCTGGCCGTCTTGCTCTCGGCGGTCATGCCGCCGATCGTGCGCAGATGTT
This sequence comes from Streptomyces sp. NPDC031554, assembly GCF_055580685.1. NCBI lineage: Bacteria > Bacillati > Actinomycetota > Actinomycetes > Kitasatosporales > Streptomycetaceae > Streptomyces > Streptomyces sp. NPDC031554. The sequence goes on from NZ_JBVIKX010000011.1 coordinate 112,190, forward strand.
CCTCGCAGTCCCGCGCGAGTACGCGGATCTGGTCGTCGAGCATCTTGTAGTCGACGCCGTCACCGAGCTTCGGGTGGCGGGCGGCCTCCAGTGCCTGCCGCTGGACGTCGGTGATCGGGTACGCCTTCGCGACGGCGACCTCGATGTGGTCGCAGAGTTCCGGCACGTCCATACCGACGAACGGGTAGCTGGGCCGGTTGAAGCCGTGCAGCTGAGGGGTGGGCGGGATGCCGAACTTGTAGTCCCGCCGGAACCGCGGACATGCCTTCTCCGCGCGGTCCGCGATGCCCGAGAGTTCCGACACGTGCTCGCTCGCAGTCACGCCGCAGCGCTCACACGGACCGGCGTAGTGCTGGTACTCCTTGCACACATCGAGGTGCTGGGCACGGACCCCGTCCTCTGCCTCGCGGAGCGTCCTGAAGGTCTCGGGCTCGTCCCAGTCGTAGTACTGGGGGTTGACGTAGTACTCCTCCTCGAACTTGCCGTTGTACGTCCACAGCCCCTTGGGCGTGTAGACGGTCGTCGTGAGGCGGTAGGGGTCGAGGATGATTCCGTTGTCCGCCCAGACCTGAGCCGTGCAGCCGCATTCCGGGAATTCGCGGACCCACGCGACCGTCACCGTGTCGTCGCCGAGGGCCTTCGCTTCGAACGTGAACGGTTCGGGGTGCCAGATCCGCTTCAGCTGGTCCCATGCTTCGGCGGGGGTGATCGAGGCGGCGATGCCGGAGGCGGTCAGGACCAGCGGCATGGCGGGGGCAGTCACGGTTGCTCCTTGGGGCAGTGGATGAGGGACGGCAGGGCCGGGGCGGAAGCGTCCGCCCCGGCCGTGGGAATTGGGGTCCGGTCAGAAGGGCGGCTCGTCGTACGGGTAGGCGCGACGGGTGGCGCACTCGGGGCACTCCGCGTTGTTGTGGGAGTCGCGCAGGAACGCGAGGCTGCCCGTGAGCGGCTTTCCGCAACGGCAGGCGAGGGCGGTGTCCTGGCCGTCGATCTGGCGCAGGCTGACGCTGCCGAGATCGAGGGTTGCGGCACTGAACTCGGCCATGCCCAGCCCGGGGGCGTCGACGGCCAGGGTGACTCCCACACCGGCGAGCGCACGGAGCAGGTCGGCGACCGACGCGGGGTCGCTGGCCGTCACTTCGATCGTGGTGGCCAGCCGTACGTCCACGAGGTACGTCCTGCTCCTGTCGCCGTTCGGGTCGCGGAACCTGCGGCAGGACATCGGCACCCAGTGCTCGCGCTCGAACATGCCGCACTCGGCGCAGGTCCTGATGTGGAAGTGGCTCGGGGCCGGCGTGGCCCGAAGTACCTCGCGGTTGTCGAGGGTGCAGGTCAGTCCCCGGTCGTCGGCCCGTACGGTGAGCGGCTGGTGCTGCTGCTCCAGCACGGCCCGGAGGCGGGCGGCGGACCAGGGCGCGGGCTCGTGGAAGGCGGTGTCGACTCCCCTCACGCGGTACGCGCTGTGCGGGAGTTCCGGGAGCGTGGACACGGTCGGGCGGGCGTTGTCGGTGGACACGATGACCTCCGGCTGGTGGTGGGAATGGGGCGGGCCCGGGGCGGCGGCCCCGGGCCCGGACGTGCGGACTGCGTGGTGTCAGTGAGCGGCGGCGAGGACGCGGTCTCGTGGGGCGGCCTCGGCCTGGGCGGCGGATGCCGCGTCGTCGTCGAGCAGTTCGGACAGCTCCTGCGCGGCGTCGGCGGGAAGGTCGAGTTCCAGCGCGGTGAGGTCCTCGCGGATGGCCACGATGAGGCCGACGGTGTCGGTGAACGAGTCGGCCGGGCCGTAGGTGCGGATCACCTCGTCGTGGCTGATCTTGTTGCTGTAGCTGGTGGGGTAGCAGTCCTCGGCGACGGGGTTGTCGTCGTCGGTGATCTGTCCGCAGAACAGGTCGGACCTGGCGTCGTACCAGACGTGGACGGAGACGGTCTCGGAGACGAGCGCAGCGTGACGCATGGCGAGTTGTCCTCTCGCTGAGGTGGTGGGGTGGGATGCCGGGCGGGGAAGATCCGCGCCGCCCGGCAGGAACGAACCTAGGCAAATCGAGTTGTTCAGTCAACCCTGAATCACGGGCTCTGGGGTCGGCCGATTCGGGCTGGTCAGGGCATGATCTGCGCGTCGACCACGGACGGGAAGAAGTCCCGTACTTCGGTGCCCCTGCACCAGTGGATGCGGGTCGCGTGGTCGTTCTCGCTGTGGCTGCACGGCCGTGAGAGCTGTACGCGGCCGGTGCTGTTGCCTGCGGGGAGTCGTGAGATGCGGTCGAACGTCCAGTCCTTGTCGTGGAAGTCCTTGACCCTGCTGCCCGGCTCGATGGTTTCGCCGGACTCGCTCTTGAGGGTGGCCATGGTGTGCTGCCCTTCGTCTTCTGGGTGCCCGGGGCCATGGACGGGGCTTGGGATGGCTCGGGCGCCCGGTGCGCGGATTGCGTTGTCGCTGAGCGGCGGGAGTGTGCGGCGGAGGCCGCGTCGACGTGCGGTGCGGCGCCCTGCTCCTCCGCCGTGGTGGCGGAGAGTTCCTGGCGCAGGAGTCCGGTCCCTCGCGGATGGCGCGCAGGAGGGGGTGAGAGTGTCCGCGAAGTGCGGGTGCCGATCCCCTCGTTGCGGGTGGCTGTGTGCTGGCGGCCGCTCGGCGGGAATGAAGGTAGGCAAAGGGAGTTGTTCAGTCAACCCGAAGTTCGAATCGGCCCGGCCGCGGGTCGGGTTACTGGCGGGCGGGCGGGAAGGTGATCCGGTAGAGGCCGGTGTCCTCGATGTCCAGGGCGGGCTCCCACTTGGCCTTGGCGAGGTCGTCGGGCGCGGCCTCGTCGAGGGCCTGGCGCAGGGCCTCGTCGGCCGCGCCGAGCGTCTCGGTGTCGAGCACGCCGGTGTCGTCGGCTGTGTCGAGTTCGGTGTCACCGGCGTACACCGCGCAGATGCGGGCCAGTCCGGTGAGGTCGACCAGGGCCGACGTCGCCTCGGGAGCCAGGGTTCGCAGCAGGCGACCGGCTTTCCAGACAGCGGCTTCGAGGCCCGTCGCCGGCTGCTCAGCACGGGTCAGTCCGCAGGAGCGGCACTGCTTGTCGTGCCAGGCGTTGTCGGTCTCGCAGGCACACCACCACGAGGCGATCGACCAGTGCCAGTCGGGGCCGACGGGGTACAAGCCGTGCTCGTTCGGGATGACGACCTTGGTGGCGTTCGCCGGACCCTCGTCGCTCTCCACGGCCCAGTCGGCGTGCAGGACGATCGTGCTGCGGTCTCCCGCTGCATCCGGGGCGGTGTCCAGGACGTGGATGGTCTCGGCGCTGCGCGGGTCGTACTGGGCGGCCAACTTCTGAGTGTCGGCCGCGAGTTCCCGCACGGTGTCGAGGGCGAAGTAGGGGGTCAGGCTCTGCCCGGGCCGCGCGTGCTTGACGACGAGGGCGGGGTAGGTGTTCAGGCCGTCAACGGAGACCCGGGTGGTCCTCATGCCGTCGGGGACGGCCACCTGTATGTCGCGGTGCTGCCCGCACTGACACACCGCGACGTGCCACGGGTTCTTCTCGTCGCATTCGCAGACCCAGGTCTGGAACTCCCAACACCAGGAACTGCTACCGAGCCCGTACAGGCCATCGCGGTGACGAATGATGGTGGTGACCTTGCTGGCACCCGCGTCCTGGTCCCACCACTGCCAGTTGACGACGAGGACGACCGCGCGGGGCTCGCCTTCGCGGTCCGGATCGCCGTCGATGACGTGCGCGGTGATCACGGAGTCGCTGCCGCACTCATCGGCCTGAGCCTGGGTGTCGGCGGCGATCTGCCGGACGGTGTCGAGGGTGAACAGGGGCCGGGCGTAGCCGTTCCAGTGGTCTGCCAGGTTCACGTAGGCGTCGTACGGGCCGATGACTCCAGGGATCAGGACGCGGGTCGCGGTCCGGTTCTGCACGGGGGCTCCTTCGCTCATCCGGGTACGAGCGACGGGCGGGACCTGGGGTCCCGCCCGTCTCGGTATGGATCAGTTGGTGGCGTGGTCCGGTGTCACCCGCGTGTGCTGTTCAGGGTGAACGTCAGCTTCGTTCCGGGCCTGGGGGGTCGAATCGCGGCCAGCTCGTCCAGGAACGCGCCCAGTGCGGGGTGCGGGTAGCTGAGGTCGTGCCGCTGGGTGTTGTCGGCGAACGTCGTGATCACACCGGTGATCCGGTTCCACCGGCGCTGATGGGTCGCGGGGAAGACCACCCTCGTCGTGTCGGGCCGCCCGAGATGCGTGAGGTTGAGCAGCACGGTTGCGGTTGCGTCCAGCAGGAGCGTGCGTGCCGGTCCCCGGTCGTAGGGCGGCAGGTCCGCGTCGGCGGCGCGCTTGGCGAAGCCCGTGATGATGTCCCGCACGATCGCGTTCGAGCGGTCCCACGTGCCGCCCGGGTCGCAGTGCCGGGCGGTCCACATCGCGTCGTCCCCGAGTTCGGCGAACTCCGCTTGGCGGTCGGTGTCGCTGACGGTGCGCGCGGCGGCCTCGGCGTTGATGGCGATCAGGAACAGTTCAGTGCGTGCCCCGAGGGCCGCGCCCGCGTTGAGGGGGCAATCGCACACGGGCGCCAGTTCGTCGGTCTCGGTGTCGTCGTTCCAGACGGGGCGGGTCCGGGTGGCGCTGGTGACCAGGCGGTACGCGCCGCAGTCACAGCGGAACGCGACCGGCCGCTCGTCGGGGCGCTCCGGGCTCAGGCCGATCAGCGTGGCGAACTCCTCGTGGAGCGTGGCCAGTTCTGTGCTCGCGGGCTCGTCGCGGAAGTCGGTCCCGGTGACCTGTTCGGTGAGGTCTTCGATCGCGGCCATGCGGCGCTCGGCCTCGTCTCTGACGGGGGCGGGCAGGTTCTGTGCGTCGATGCGCACTAGGGAGGTGTGGGCTGTCATGCAGTCCCTTCCGTCTGCCGGGGTGTTCCGGCGAGGGGAACGCTAGCAATGTGAGGTTGTCGTGACAACTCTAAATCTGGGGCGGTGTCTCTCCCCAGGTGCGGAGCTGAGCCCGCACTTCTTCCTCGGCGGCGTCGGCCGTGTCCGCCTCGACCAGGTGCTGAAGCCGCCGGGGGCCGAGTGCGCTCCGGTCGCTCCCAGCGTGCGCCACCGCGCGATCCACGACCGAGCCCGGCCAGGCCGGGACTTCGCGGAGCACGACGATCCAGACACGGGAGGTGTCGGTGCCGGGCGGCAACTGCGGGCATTCGACGGCCTGGTGGAAGGCCATGGTGGCCGGGTCTTCGGCGTGGTAGGGGCACCCCGCTTTGGTGTCTACCGTGACGATCACGCCCCCGCATGCGGTCTTCGGGCACGCGCAGTCGGGACTGCCCCCTTCATGCCAGTTGAGGAGCGAAAGCGTGCGGTCCTCCCGCTCGCCGGGCCGGGCGCGGCCGGCGGACGCCTTGCCGGTGGCTGCTTGCGGCGAGTCGGCAGTGCCGACGGGCACGGTGGGTTCCGCGGGCATCGCGGACGGGCCCGGTGCGACGCGCAGCGTGAGTCTGTCGCCGGTCACCGGGGGGCGCAGCGCGGCCAGGTCGTACAGGAAGTGATGGAGCCGCTGGCCCGGGTAGCTGACGGAGTCGCGCTCGGTGCCGTCGGCGTATCGGGTCACGGCGCGTGTGATCGTGCGCCACTCGATGCGCTCCCCGAATGGGCCAGCGGTGAACTCGACCTCGGTCACGTGGGGGCGGTCGGCGTAGATGTTGCGCAGTTGGGTCACGGCGGCGTCCAGGAGGAACGCGGCGGGGTCGGCCAGGTCGAAGGGCGGGAGTCCGGCGGCGTCCGCCTCGCGCTGCGCTTCGGCGAGCAGGAAGGCGACTTTCGGGTTCGAGCGCTCCCATGGGCCGCCCGGGTAACAGTGCTGGGCGGTCCAGCCCCATTCGTCGTCCAGCGCCAGGAGCGCGGAACGCTCGCTGTCGGCAGTCGCGGCGAGCGCGCGGGCGCGGGCGTAGGTCGCAACGGCGAACAGCTCGGTGCGCGGGTTCAGTCGGTACACGGTCGTGGTCATGGTGGAGCCTCCGGCGTACGGGTGGCAGGACGGAGCCGGGGCGCGGCAGGGGCCGCGCCCCGGGTGCGGGGCGGGTGGGCGTGGGGTCAGTCGGTCTCGATCTCGTGCCATGCGCCGTTGATCCACACGGTCCACGTTCCGGGCGCGTGTTCTCGCAGTGCCTGGACCATGACGGTGTCGTCGGGGCTCTCCGGCTTCCACCGGAGGGCGACTTCCTGGTAGCCGACTTCGCTCCTGCTGCGGGCCAGCGCCCAGCCGCGCCGGTCGGCCTTGGCCACGGCCCGGCTGAGCCGGTACTCCTCGGCCAGGCAGTCGAGGACCTCGTCCATGCTCGGGGTGCGGTCCTCGATGGCACAGCGCCCGGCGAACTGGGCGAACACCGAGTGGGCCTCGGTGCTCGCCGCCATGAACCTGGTGTCGCCGCCGGTTCCGTGATTGACGGCGTTGCCGAGCAGGGTCCGGTTCCTGCGCACGGTGGCAGTGAACGCCGGGTCGCAGCCGACTACGACCTCCTGGTAGCTCGTGACCCTGATCGTCTCATCGGGTACGGCGAGTCCGGTGTGCGGCAGTGTGATCATGCATCTCCTTGCGGGCGGGGTCGGTCCTGGTCCGGGGCCGGGTGGCTGTGCGGCGGGTGCTGGTCCGTTCCGGCGCGTCGGGCCTGACGGGTGCGGCGCAGGTCGGCTTCGATCTGGCCGAAGGTCCGGTCGCCCTGCCGTTTGCGCAGGTGGCGGATGTTGTTGGCAGGGATGCCGACATGAGGCGGCCCGTCGACGGCGAGGAGATCGGAGCGGGTCTGGGAGCTGTAGCCCGCTGCGACGATCGCTTCCTCGTCGGGGAACACGTCGGCATGGCGCTCGACGGTCAGGTCGATCAGGTGGTCCTGCTTGCCGCCCAAGCTGAAGCACCAACGGAAGTTGGCTGGGGGGTCGGGCTCAACGTGCTCGCGTATGAGCGCGACTTCCTTGGTGTAGCAGTAGAAGCGGATGCCTGGCGCGCCCCGCATGATCCGGAGCCAGGCGTGCAGGTACTCCGCGCTCAGGAAGTCTCCGCTGTCGTGAATGCGAATCGCGGCGTGCTCGTACCGCTTGTGCCGCAGTTCCTCGGCCATCTCGGCCTCCCAGGCAGGGAGGTTGTCAACGACCATCAGCAGGTTCTCGATGTGCCTCGCTCGAACGTTGCGGAACATGTATGTGCCGTTGAGCGCGTAGCAGAGTTTGGCGCAGGCGTCGGCCTGTTTGCAGACGCGGATCGCTTTCCTGCCTTCCAGGTGGACAGTGAGCGCGGGAAGAGTCCAGTTGAAGATCTTCGGCGGTTGTTCACCGTCGAGGAGGGGCTCGGCCTCGCTGGCCTTCTTCATGTCGCGGTTCTGTCGGAGCAGCCACTTCCGGCTTGCCATGCATCTCTCCGAGGTGGGAGGGGCGTGGTGAGGGAGGGGGCGCTCGCGTGGTTGACAGCCTGGCGATGGTGGGAGGCGTGGTCAGAGCACGGCGCAGCGTAGAAGCGGTTCCGCGGCGGGCGCGGAGCCGGGGACGGAGATGTCGGGATGGCCTCGGGGCGCGGGTCGCGTCCCGAGGCGAGGGGCGGTCAGATCCAGGCGACGTTGGGCGGGAGCACCTGCAGGGGCTCGGCGGCCCAGACATTGCAGGTGGGGCACTTGAACACCATGGCGTCCGGGTGCTTGTCCTTGGCGTTGCAGTCGTAGGGGTACGCACCCTGGCCGACGGGGTCCATCGGGTGACCGCGGTAGTCGGTGGGGCGCCCGTCGTCGGTGATGCCGTAGACCCAGCTCATGAAGCTCCCGTGGGGTGAAGGCCGGGAGCGGATCGGCGTCCCGGCCGGCAGGGATTCGGAGAGAGCCAGCGCGTCCGCTGCAGCGGGAGATACGCCCGGGTTGTCGCACGGCGGGGTGCTGGCTTGGTTCCAGCAGGGGAGCGGCCGGGGTGCTGCACGGAGAGCCGTGGCGGCTCTTGGCTGGCGCACGAGAAGCCAATCAAATGCCAGGTTGTCTAGTCAACCCTGTATCTCGGGGAGTCGCAGAGCAGCGAAAGCCGCTGTGACCTCGGCCCAGTCCGGCTCTCTGCGGGCTGCCGCGAGCTCCTGTTCGGATACCTCTGCCGGGAGTTCCACATATCCGCTGTCGGCGGTCGTCGGCGACCGTCCATCAGCCTTGTGTGCGCGTGAGCTGCGGTCCAGCGCGGCCCGGATTTGGCGGGCGATATGCGGGGGTGGCGTCGGCAGGTGGTCGAGCGGGCCGAGGTCCTCGGGGCGCTCGCCGTTGGGGTTCTGCTGTGCGCGCCTGACGCCGCTTTCCCGCTCCGCTGCTGTGCGCCAGCAGTCCAAGGCGTTGCGAAGCCGGTGCCGGAGAAACCCGACGGGGTTGCGGACAGGAGTGGGCGTGTCGTGCAGGCGTACCCACGCAAGGATCTCCTGGGCGCTCCAGCCTGCCGCAATGACTTCCCGGCAGACGCGGGCCACAGCGGCGGGTGAGGTACCCCGCAGCCAGGGCAACTCGCTGATCAACTGCCGGGCGAGCGGGAGGGTATTCGGAGTCAGGGCGTGCCTCCCTTCTGCTGGTCGATCCGTGGTGCCAAGCGTGACGACGGGCCTGTCTGGTGTGACGCCCGGGGCACTGGGTGCCCCGGGCCGACTGTTGGGTCAGGACTGCGGCGGAGTCGTGCACGAGCACTCGGTGAGGCGGTCCCAGGGAACGCGCGGGTGCCAGTCGACCGCTTCCCCCTGCGCGAGGGTGTGAAGGTCGCGGGGCGCGATCCAGGGGAGGTCTTGGTACGCCAGGCGTGCCACGCACAGGCCGCTGATCACGTCGTAAGCCGGGCCGAAGGTTGCTCGGCTCTCCAGTTCGCTCCGGTTCTCGGGTGTGTCCGGCATGACGGACGGGAAGGTGAACAGGCCGCGGGCTTGGAGGAACGCCCGGTCCAGGAACTCCGGTTGCAGGCCTTGGTGTTCGGCGATCCTGGGCAGGATGGCAGCGCGGTCGCGGGCGATCTCTTCGTCGACTTCGCGGAGTAGCTGCTGGTATGCGGCCTTCGTCATGAACGGCTTTGACACGCCGATTCTCCATTCGGTGCGGGCCCGGGGCGTGTGCCCCGGGCCGGCTGTCTGCCTATGGGTCAGCGGTCGTTGTCGGCGGCCGCAGGGGCGCGGCGGTGGTCGTACGGGAAGTCCGTCTGCGGGTCGTTGAGCCGTGCGCGGACGGCGCCGGTGAACAGGTCCAGGGTGTCCGTCTCCTTCGTCCACTCCTTCGATCGCTCGTGGGCGAAGGAGAGCGCCTGTTCGATCTCCTCGCGGGTGAAGACGTACGGGCGGGGCGCACCAGCGGCGTGGCCGGAGGTGTGTGCGGGCAGCGGCGTGAAGTGATGGACGCGCGCCAGATCGGCGGCCGGTCCTTCCGGGTGGCGGTTGCCGGTGGAGATGAGCCGGGCAGTCGTGCCGGTGGCGCGGAAGGTGTCGATCCCCCACGGCCGGTCAAAGGCGACGATCAGCGCGCCGTCGTCGTCGCGGGCGAACGCGGGCTCAACCTCCAGCGTTTTCACGGTCAGTGCGAGCTGCGTGGCCAAGTCCGCCTTGGCGGCGGCGAGGGTGGAGCCGCGCCCTTCCATCCGGCCCATCGTCACGCGGTACCCGCCGCCGCGCTGGGCGGGGCGGTGAACCGTGATGCCGGGCAGGGGGATGGAAACCGTTTCGGCGGTGGGGGAGTGGGAGGTCACAGGGGCACCTTTCTCGGTGGGCATGGGGAAGCGGGTGCAGGGGCCGGGGCGTGGAGAGCCGCGCCCCGGCTGGATGCGGTGTGTGTCAGGCCGTGTGCGCGTAGCGGTGCGACGCGGTGATCTCGTACCGGTTCGTGGGCACGACGGGCGAGAAGCCGCTGGTCTCGGCGAAGTCGTACCGGCAGTAGTTCGACCAGGGGGAACCGGGCCAGTAGACGCGGGCCATGGGAGCGTCGCCGTGGCTCCACAGCTCCAGCACCACGCCCGTGGCGTAGCTCCCGTCGGTGGTGACGGTGTCTCCGACGGCGAAGCCGTACACGGCGCGCTCCCGCTCGATGCGGACGGGGTCGGCGAGCCGCATGGCGGTCTCGGTCGTGTGGCCGTTGACCCAGCATCCGAGCCACCCGACCGTGAACGTCCCGTCTTCAACATCGGTGACAGTTCCGCGCTGGATGACGGGGCGCGCGACGCCGACCTTGTCGCGGGGGTCATCGTGGATGGGGCTGTAGATGATGCTGCGCTCCACCCGGTCGCCGACGCGGAATCCGGTCGAGCGGTCGCTGTAGGTCTCTGCCGGGATTTGCTCGCGGGGGATGATCAGAACCAGGTCAGTGGGCCGCCATATGGGTGCTTCGCCGTCCAGGGCGATCCTGCCGCCCGCGGCAACGGGGAGCGCCGGGAAGCACGCCACGCTCTGCATGACCGTGGTGAGGCGGGAGGGGGTGAGTGTTCCTTCGTACTCGCCGAGCACCCAGTCACCGGAGCGTACGTCGGTGGCCGGGACGATGCGCAGCGCGCCCGGGTCGGTGCCGGTGGGCGGGTGCCGGAACAGCTCTGTCGGGCGGGCGGCGACGATGACGGGGATGAATGCGGCGTTGATGACGGTCAGAGTCGTCACTCCTCGTTGATCTTGGGCTACCCGCGGGCTGGTTGGTGAGTCGCCCGCGAGTGGGGCCGGGGTCCGGCCGGAACGGGCTGCGGCCTCGGGGTGCCCTCAACCCGTGTGCGTGGGCGCCGCGCGGCTGGGTGTCTGCTGCGGAGCCGGGGGACCGGGTGCCACGACTGCGGCACCCGGTCGGCGAAGGGAGGGCGGGTATGAGGAGAATCTCTATTCAGGGTTGCAGCGTCAACCCTGAATAGCTTTGGGCTGGTCTGCCGTGCTTTCGCTGCCTGCGGGGAGTCGGCGACGCGTCGGCGGCTCGGGACGTCAGGCCGGCGCGACGCTCCGCCATCCGTGGTCGAAGGACCAACGAGTGCCGTTGCCCATGAGGAGTACGGTGTCCGGCCCGGCGGGCAAGGGCCTCGGGCGGCCGTCGTCCCGGCAGTGGGAGTGGGCGATCTCGGCGATCGCCAGTGCGTAGTCGGGCTCCTCGGGGCGGGTGAACAGCGGGGTAGGGCCTTCGGTGGTCTTTCGCCAGCGCCCGTGGTGCCCCCAGTAGCCGTCCTCGTCGTTGTCCTTCAGGACGTCCGCGAGGCTCCAGGTGCGGCCGTCGAACTCGAAGGTGTCTGGGGCGGGGTCGCCAACCTTGTGCAGGATGAAGGGGGCCAGTCTGGCCAGGGTGCGGGTCCTGTTGCCGTCAGCCGAGGCGAACACCGGTAGGCCGTTCGCGGTGGTGACGCCGAGGCTCTCCCAGGTGCGGCCGTCCATGTCGACGTATGCCACGCCCGGTGTCACCTCGTAGTTCTTGAGTCCGTGGGCGGCGAATGTGGGCTGGTCCGTCGGCAGGAGACGGCGGGTGCGCGGAAGGCTGGCGTCTGTCATGCGAATCCCTTCAGCAGGTGGTGAATCGGATCGGGGCCGTGGCGCGCTCGGGTCCCGAGCGGCGTCGGCCGGGCGGCGGGACCCGCGACCGGGGTCACTCGCAGAAGACGTTGTGCACGTCCTCGGCGATTGCCTCGGCCCACTGGCCAACGGGCATGTTGGTGGTCTTGCAGTGGCGCCATGTCAGGGCGACCACGCCGGCGAGGGAGATGTCGACGGTCGAGTCGTTCCGGCCGTCGGTGGCCACCCAGCCGTGTTCGATCAGACGCTCGGTGGCGGCCGGGGGGATACGGCTGAAGCCCGCGTTGATGACCGGGCCCTTGGCGTCGAACACGAGACGCGGCCTCTGGACGGACTGGCCGAGCAGGATCAGGTCGTCGGCCTGTCGGGCGGTCAGACGCTTGGGCATCGCGTCGGGCCAGGGCTCGAACCGTATGGACTGCCCGGCCTGACGGAGGATGACCGCACCGTAGGGCGCCGCCTCCACGCTGCGAAGACGGCCGTCCCGGGCGAAGTGCTCTCGCACGGCGGTCGTTGCTTCCCCCGCCGTGACACGGGTGAGATCGCCCGACGGGACGTTGGGGTCGGTGGCGTGGATGCTCTGGTTGTAGGCGGGCCGTGCGGCGAGCTGCGCGAGGGTGATCATGCAGTGCCCTCTCCATGGGGCTGGGCCGCCCGCCCGGTGCGTCGTGCGGCCCGGGCGGGCGGCGTGGCGGCGGACGCCACGAGAATCCCTAACGGGGGTTGTTGAGTCAACCCTGTATTTCAGTGGCTGGAGGGGCACGCCTCCACGGTGCTGGCTCGGCAGAACGGCGGGCACGCGGACCGCGTCAGAGCGGCGAGCAGGGTCCGTACCTCGTTGGTGCCCTGGACGGAGCTGGTCGAGCCACCGGCGCCGTGGGTGATCTGCCCCCGGAGCACCTTCCCGGTGCGCGCGCCCACCACGACGCACCCGGACGGGCCGTGCGGCCCCGCCGAGCTCAGGACCAGCTCGTGCCGCGCCTTGCCGGTCCGCCACATGGGGCGAAGCCCCTTGGTGTCGGCGAGTTCGACGATGCCCTTCGTGTATGCCGTGAGCCCCTCGGGCGGGCGCGGCGTGCCGATGCTCAGCGCTCCGTTGTGCACGGCCAGCACCTGGAGCGGTGCGAGCGTCGTCGCGAGCTCGCTCGGGTCCCTGTGCGCGGGGCAGCGCGTGCACACGAAGATGTCGGGCCGGTCGCTGTCACCCGGGACGAACCTGGCGTCCGGGGTGTCGCACGCGGTGCAGGCGACGGTCTGCCACGTGTAGGCCGATGAGTCCATGTGTCTCCTCGTTGTCCGAGTTGGGGCGGTACCGCGGGCGGGCCGCCCCGGCGTGGCTGAGAGCAGGGACGGCCCGTGAAGTGCGGGGTCAGACGGCGGCCAGGTCGTCGAACTTGGCGGCCTTGTGGAACACGCGGCCCTGCGACGAGGCCGTGGTGTACGAGACGGTGGCGCGGCTCTGGGTGACCTTCGTGACCAGGCCGCGGCGATAGCGGCCCATCGCCCACACGTACGCCGTGTCGCCCTCCTTCGGGGCGCCGTCGAAGCCGGGCATGCCCTCGACGCTCTGGCGGGCGTCGACCAGCGGCAGCAGCTTCGGCAGCAACTCCCTGTCGGCGTGGTAGGTGTCGGTCCAGCTGCGCGCCTTCTTGGCGATGGTCGCCAGGTCGCCCTTCGGGCACGGGACGCCTTGGCCGTTGTAGGTGACGGAGTAGCTGTCGGCCCGGCGGTCGCGGTGCCCCTGGTCGTCCGGGTCGCTGCAGCCGCCGGGCTTGAATGTGATCACGAACTCGATGTCGCGGTAGGTCTCGCGGTGCACCTCGCCGGCCTCGTGCGGGACGGGCTTGCTGAACGCCGTGACGAGTGCGTCAGCGGCGGCCTGGTCGTCGGCGTAGTCCAGGGGCAGGTGGCCGTCGCGGACGGAGAAGGCGGCGACGGTGCCCGGGGCGCGGCCCCTGGTGAGGCTGCCGATGAAGTCCCCGCCGGTGAACAGGTACTTGATTCCGTAGCGGTCGGTCTCGGTGCAGAGACCAGCGGGGGCGGAGGTGGTCTGGCTCATGGCCTTCCCTTCTGCGGTGGGGGCTGTGGCGTGCTCCCACGGCCGACGGGTGCCGCGGTTGCGGCACCCGTCGGCGCGATGGAGGGGGATGTCACGAGCATCCCGATATGGGGTGGTTCAGTCAACCCCATATTCGCGCTCGGGGTGGTTTCGCAGATCGGCGAGGGCGGCATCGACGGCTTCGACGCAAGCCCGCGTGTCGGCGCGATAGGTCTGCAGGTCGGCGGTGGGATATCCGGGCGACTGGTACACCAGGGTCAGTTCGCCGTCCTGTGAGCGTGTGCGGGCCCTCCAACCCCCGTGCACCCGTACCTGGTGGTCGATTTGCTGGCGGTGTTCCACCATCACGTACCCGGTGAGGCTTCCGGGGGCCGCGTCTCCGGCGATGACGCAGGTCACCCGCTTCGCCTTGGCGGAGACGCCGTTCTGCACGGGAATGCCTCGCTCGGTCAGCAGCTGCCGGAGCAGACGGTCCGCGCGGCACTCGCATGCGTCGAGAGTGCACTGCTGGGCCTGCACCCACGCGTCGAGCTCGGTCACCATGGAACGGATCTCGTCGACCTCCCGCATTCCGAGCGTGAAGAGCGGATCGTCGGGGTCGTCTCCCATCGACAGCATCGCCGTTGTCGTGACCGCGTCTTCCCGCAGAGCGGTCAGCCTGATCCGCAGCCGCGCGAAGCAGGCGGGCAGGGTTCCGGCGGCGAGATCGGCAATCGGTCCGCTCTGCTCTCCGAAGCCTCGCGCGAGTTCGATCGCGCGATCGGAGGCCGACGCGGCCGGCTGGTGCTCTCCGTTGGGCATCGTGCCTGCTCCTCTGGTTGGGGTGGGTGTCCGGCCCGGGCGGGAGCAGGCCGCCGATGTCCAGCGGCCTGCTCCGGCTGCGCGTCCGTCAGTCGCGCGCGCCTGTGCGTCGGTACTCCTCGTCGACCTTCACGGTGATGCGGCCGGTGATTCCCTGCTCCCGCGCGCATGCGATGGCCGCGTTGCGGGCGCCATATCGCCGGGTGGCCAGGACCTTGCCGTCTCCGTCCTCGGCGCTCCAGCCCTCGCCCGGTTCGTCGTAGCGTTCGGCATCGTTGAGGATGGTGCCGCTCTTGCCCGTCCCCTTGATCGTGACCAGTCCCTTGGTCGGGGTGACGAGCTCCACCTCGACGACGGTGATGGCTGGGGCGTTGAGAGTGAGTGCCGTGGTGAGCGGGTGGTCCGGGCTGATGGCGGATGTCCTCCTTGCGGAGCGGCGCCGCCGGATTGCTCGCTCGCGCAGGGCGATGTACTCGCGGGAGTACTCGCTGCCGTAGTGGCCCTCGGCGCGCGGCGGGCGGTGGATGTGGGAGAAGTCCCTGGACAGGGCGCACTCGACCGGCCAGGACACGCCCCTGATGCCGAGGTCCTGAGGGCTGGGTTCGCGGCTCTTGTCTCCTGGTGTGGCGGTTGCCCAGTAGCTGGCCAGAGCAGCGGCGTAGCGGCGGTGGTTCGGCTTGTCGCTGGCGTGTTTGAGGATCTCCCGGATCCAAGCCCTGCGCTGGGGGGCGGGGTGTACGTACGTCACGGATGCCGCCTCGCCGGAAGTGTCGGGGAGCAGCGCGGCAGGGTCAATGAGCGTCATGGGTCTCCGTAAGTCCGACAAGGCTGTGCGTCATCTACGGCAGTGATGGATGAGCCTGGGAGGGCGCCGGTTGGTCAGAGCGACGGCTCGCTGTTGGGAGCGAGGGCGCTGGACGGTGCCGTGCTGGGTGCGTGGCGGTGAGCCTGGCGTCTAAGGCGCACGGGCTTCACACAGGGGCGCCTGGGAGTTGGCCGTTCGAAACTCGCCGGGGCCGTGAAAAGCATCCGAAAATAAGGGTGTTCAGTCAACCCCTCATTACGTCGACGGGTGCGGGAGACCGGAACCGGCCGGGGAGCCGGGCCCCGACCCCGTTGCGGCCCCCGGGGATGTTCCCGCGGGGGCCGCGTTCGTGCAGTCAGCCGGGGATGCGGGCGAGTGCCGCGCGGTTCAGCTTCGGATGGTGCTCGCCGGGGCCAGTCGGCCTAGGGGTGGGGCGTCCGTACGCCCCGTTCAACGCGGGGCGGCGGTGATCCCACACGGTGGCCCGGAGCCACCGTCGGCCGCCCACGGCGCTGCGGATGCCTGCGGGGTGCCTGCGTACGAGCCGGAAACGCGCGGCGGTGACCGTGTGCACTATGCCCCCCTCAGCTCTCGCGCTCGGCGCGGCGTGCGGCGAGGCTGGCATCCCTCTCGGCGATACGCGCGACGATCGCCGCCACGGCATCCGCCGGGTTGTCCTTCGTGGTCAGCTGCTTGGTTGCCTGCGGGTTCGTCCACACCGTCCACCGCTCCCCGCCGATGACCGGCCGCCACGTCAGATCGAAGAAGATCCGGTTCTGAAAGCAGATCTCCCACCGGCCGCGCTGCTTCGGCCGCGCGCTCATCCCCTCCGGCAGCGCGACCCGCTCCTCAATGACCGGCGGTGGCCCGTACACCGCATCCCGGTAGGCGATGTGGTCGGCCGTCATCACCAGCGCGACGCGGGCGGCGGCCGGTTCGCGGTGCCCATCGGGAAGCATCGGCGCCCACTCGGCCCACTGCTTGGCTTCGGACTCTTGCAGAGGTTCGGGCGCCCACGCGGCCCCGGGCGCGTAGTTGTAGCCCTTGCGCGCCAGATGCCATCCGGCTGCGATCAACAGTCCTTCCGTCATGGCCCCGTTGGTGATCTCTTGCAGGTAGATACCGGCCGGATCGTTGGGCGCTCCGGCGCGGCCCCGGCTGGTCAAGGTGATCAGGTCGCCGGTCGGGCGTCCGTCGCGGTCGAGGAAGCGCAGGGAGGCACCACCCCCGGCGAGCGGGTACGCCATGCGGATTTCCGCCCAGTGCGGGCGGCGGGCTTCCCACCCGGCACGCGCCCGTGCTGTCCGCTCGTCCGTGCTCAGGCGCGCGGCCGGCTGACGCGGTCCGTCCTGCTCGTCGGCGATGCCGGGCGCCGACCCGCGCTCCCGCGATGCCGGGTCGGTGGTTGCTGACGCCTCCGTCACCTGTGCGGCTTCCTTCTCCCGCTGGGTGGCGATGTGGCTGACCGCGAGGGCGACGGCGCCCTTGCGGCTGGTGCTGTGGCTGCCGACCTGCCGCCGTTTGCCCCCGACTTCGCGCACCTGCCAGAACAACATCCCGTGTTCGCTCACCTGATAGGTCGCGTAGCTGCGCTGAGGGTACCGGCGCCCGCCCAGCGTCTCGCCGGGCAGCGTGAACAGCCACCCGTCAACGCCGTAAAGAGTTCCTTCCGGCTTCTGGCCGTTGGTGGGGGTGTAGCGGGTAAAGGACGGACGGACGGTCTCCCGAATGATGCTGCGGACCGTGGTCATGCTGATTTCCCTCCGGGTTGCCGTGGTCGGGGGCCATCCCGCGATGCGCGGGGGCCCGGTACGCCCCGGCCGGTCTCGAACCGGCCGCCCACCCGCGCCGGTTGGCGCCGTGGGGCGGGGGCTGTGGGGTGGAACGGGGGAGGACGGGGCCGGTGTAGTCCCCGGCGCTGGCCCAGCAGGCAGACTCCGCGGGGAGTTCGCGGACGGGGCGCCCTGGCCTCGATCGGTGGTTCAGCCTCGGGGCTCGCCCGCGTGGGCGGGCAGGCGTTCCGCAAGACTCGTCGCGTTCGTCGAGGCGTCTTCGGTGGGCCGACGGGAGCCGATGGGCACTCGGCCGGTGCTGTGAAGAGCATCCAGAAAACAAGGTTGCTCTGTCAACCCGATATTGGGTGAGGTGTCGGGCGTTCAGGGCGGTATCCGGGCAAGGGGTGGCCAATCGATCTCTTGGGTGCGGGCGTGGCGTTCCTAGCGTGAGCCCATGCCCGAGCCCGAATCCGTTCCGCTCCATCCGCCAGGCTTGGTCGCCGCCACGTTCCGATCCCTGCTCGCGCAGGTGTGTCAAGACCCCGACGCGGGTGCGGTGTTCATAGGGGACCAGGAAGCCGTAGCGGTGCTGCTGCCCATTTCCACCTACCGCATCCTGATGGAGGCAGCCGTCGAGGCCACCGAAGACCGGGCCATCGCGCAGATGGTCACCGAGTCGCTCGCCGAAGGGGACGATGGCGAGACCAGCACGGCTGACATCGCCCGCCTGGTGATGGGCGACGGCGCTCCGCCCGCCGGTCGCTGACGTCGGCGCGTCCGATCCCATGCCACCGACCGACCGCTACCGAGGAGACCGGCACTGGAAGCGAGCCGGTCGTGATCTCCAGGCCCTCCGAGGGCGCGACGGCGCAGAGACCAAGCAGGTCCAGCGCCTGGCGCTGATTCGCATTGCGCAGCTGGTGAGCGGCGAAATCTCCATGGACGACCCGCGCATCCGCCCCGTACGGCAGCTCGCCGACCATCCCGACGTCAGCGATGTGCGCAAGCTTCCCTTCGACGTCGTCGAGCACGACCCGGGATGGCGCAACATCACCTCCGTGCGCGGCGCCCACCTGCCGGAGCGCCCGCGTGAAGAGCGTCCCGAGCCCGCCCGGTTCTGGATCGCTTTCCGGATAGTGCCCGCTGATCCGGCAGGACCGGACCCCCGGCCTGCCCTGCAGGTCCTGCGGCTGGGTACCCGCCCGACCCCGCCGGCGCAACTCACCGCAGCCCGGGCGCCCAAGGCCCAGGTTGGCCCGGCACGCACCGCGGCTCCTGCACGGCCCACGCCGCGCCGCGACTCCTCCGTCCGGCAGGCCGCCTCCGCCGCCGTCCAGCAGCAGCAGGCGCGCCCCGGCGTGCAGCGCTCGAGGTGACCACGTCAGCCCACCGGCGCTGATGAACGGGAGGCCGATGTGATTCGCCGACTCATTGCCTCCGGAGGTCCGGGGGGTTCCGAGGGCGTGGCGGCCGACGTAGGGCTTGATGAGGTTCCCGGGCACCCCAGTCGGGACGCCCATACGCCCACCATCCGATCGAAGGAGCATCGAAAGGGGATAAACGGGCTGCTGGCTCGATCGAGGGCGCCGCCTAGCGTCCGGGGGCATGCCGCTTCAACCAGCCGCACCAGAGCACGTCGGCGGGGCCACCGCAGCGCACACAGCAGGCGCCGGCGGTGCGCCGCCGACCGCACTCGAGGGCCGGACACCGAACTCCGCTCACGCAGTGACGTTCAGCTCGGTGCTGCGTCAGCCCGGCTGCATCCTTCTGTCGACCGCCGCGGTGCTCGGGCGGCTGCCCCTGGGAATGGTCCCCGTCGGGATCCTCCTGGACGTGCACTCACTCGCTGTCGGGGGAGTGCTCGCGGCGCTGTACAGCATCTCTCCCGGTGTGGGGCAGCCAGCGCTCGGACGCCTCGCAGACCGGCGGGGAATGCGGCTGCCCGTAGTGGCGGGAGCCGTCGCGGCCGCGGCCGCTCTGGCCGTCCTGTCCCTCCTGGGCTCCAGCAGCGGCGTCCCGGCCGCCGTACTGATCGTGGTCGCCGGGATGGCATGTCCCCCGATCGAGGGATCCATCCGCACGCTATGGCCCCGGGTCATGCCGGACGCCGCGCATGTCCGGGCCGCCTGCGCCCTGGACAGCACCCTGCAAGAGGTCGTCTACGTCCTCGGACCGGTCCTGGCCATCTCGCTGTCCGTTGCCGCCTCCCCGCGCGCGGCGCTCGCCACGGCCGCAGCCTTGACGCTGATCGGATCATGCGCGTTCGCCGCCGCCCCCGCGTGCCGCAGGTGGGCACCGACCCCGCGTACGTCCGACTGGCTAGGCCCGCTGCGTCCGTCGGCAATGCGCTTCCTGCTGCTCGCGATGGTGTTCCTGGGGGCAACCGTGGGAGCGCTGGACGTCGCCGCCGTCGCGGCCGCCACTCGCTACGACAATGGTTGGCTGGCCGGAGCCCTCCCGGCCGGCTTCGGTCTCGCTGGTCTCGCCGGGGGCGTGCTGTTCGTCCGCTACCGCCCACGGCTCCCGCGACATCAGGAACTGCCGGTGGCCGCGGCTGCCTTCGCCGTGGCCTGGCTGCCACTCGTCGGCGACGTCGGCGCGCTCACCGTGGTCCTGGCGGTGCTCCTTCCCGGCCTGCTCTTCGTACCGCTGCTCACGCTCGTCAGCCTCGCGCTCACAGATCTGGCTCCACCGGGCACCGGGGCGGAGGCCGTGGGCTGGCTGTCGACGGCCATCCGGGTCGGGCTGGCCGCCGGCGCCGCCCTTGCCGGGCACGGCGCAGGCAGCTTCGGGATCCCGCTCGCCTCCGCCGCCGTCTGCGCGCTCGTCCTGGCAGCCCTCAGTCGACCCGCCCGCCGTGCCTGGCCAGAGGAGGGCACGAAGTGACTCTCCGGCGCCGAATCCCCCGCCTGTATGGCCTCCTGCGCCGCGTCCCGGTGTGCGGGCTGCTGCGCCGGGCGAGGATGGCGCACCACCCCCGGCCGGAAGGAACGCGGGAGGCCCACCTGGGCAACGGCTGGCTGGTGCTGCGCGGCACGTTCGACCATCGGGCGCATCGGCAGCTTCAGGAGGCGTACCCGCGCCATCGGGTGACGCTGGACGGCGACACCCTCACGGTCTGGCCGGCGCACGCGAGCCGTATTCAGCGCTCTTCGTCGAGGACGGGGACGGGCAGTGGCGGCAGGGGCTCCGACACGGTCCACGCGATGACCGGGATGCCGGATGCGCGGTAGAGGTCCTGCTTGCGGCGGCGCCTCAGGTCGTATCCCTCCCGTCCGCGCACGCCGTACACCTCGACGTAGACCGGATCACGCCCGGCATTGCTGATCACGAAGTCCGGGAAGACGCCGGTGCCTTCGTAACGCAGCGGCTTGTGGAAGCGCAGGCCGCCGGCGGTGAGGGCCTCCGCCATGGTCACTTCGTGGAGAGAGTCCGCGGGCAGGTACTCACGCGTGGTGAGCATGACCGACCCGTCAACCACGGTCAGGTGCCCGCCGGACGATCGGGCAACGACGAAGAGCCCGACCTGCCGCGCTGTGCGACTTGCGGCAGCCGAAGCCGACAGGGCGCGCGGGTAGGACCGGGTGAGCCGCGTCAGGAGGGCGTCCTCCAGATACAGCCGCCGGGGGAAGTGCCGCAGCGACAGCTGGAGGCCGTAGCGTGCCTGGCCGATCTCCTTGATCTCGCCCATCACCAGACCGTGCCGAGCGACGCGGGGGCCGGGCACCAGCCGCTCGGTGAACGCCTGCAGGGCCTGACCGGCGGAGGGGGCGGTGTCACGCCGGAATGGCGGCACGAGGAAGAGCACCGTCTCCAACGGCTCCCCACTGACCGTGATGTGCGGGAGGTGGCTGCTCACGCGTCGGTGGCAAGTGCTCCAGACCGTCCGCGGTGAGCCGGGGGTCCAGTGATTGAGTCCGGCGATCTCCCACAGGAGTTGGGTGACGCCGAGCAGGCCGACCCCCCGCCGCGTCTCGGCGTCCGTCGTTCCCGGGGCGGCCGGCGGGGGCGCTGCACCGGTCAGCCGCAGCGCCAGCGGCTGGTTGAGGCGGACGCTCAGCGTGTCCGGGCGCTCGACGATGGCGCCCTCGGCGTAGCTGGTCCGGCCGGACAGGGAGGGGGCGAGCTTGTGGAACTCGCAGTCGGCCGCGTGCTCGTCGCCCTCTCCTGGCCAGCCGGCCAGGTGGTAGCGGCCGTCCCGGACGCGGATGACGAGCCGTAGATCTCGGCCGGGACAGCACAGGCAGTAGGCGCAGCCGTCCTCGGCGCGGGCCTTGCGGAACAGTGTGGCCAGCCGGGCCCGGTCGCGTCGTGCGGAGGCCAGCGGCAGCACCGTTCCGGCGAGCCGAACACGGTGGGGCGAACCGCCTGCGGCGCCGGGCGGGGAGGACGCGGGGCGAGGGCCCATGTAGTCCTCCTGCGTGGCCGGGGGCGGGCCGGTCCGTGGGGTGCCTCCGACCCGATGGCACCCCACGGATGGCCGATGATCCGGCACCGACCGCTGTTCCAGCGACGCAGATTTCGCACTGAACGCCCTGCTCTGGAGGGTTTGTCAGTCCGCGTACCCCATGTCGCGCAGCACGTCCCACATCTTGGCGCTGGCGGCGGCCGACGCCGCCTCGGTCGCGACGTAGGAGACGGCGTACTTCTCCTCCCACTTCCGGTAGCGGTCGTGCAGCTGGTTGCGGCGCTGCTGCAGTTGGTGCGTGAGTTCGGCCTGGAGCCGGTCGCGCAGCACGCCGTGGACCAGGTCGCGTTCCCCGCCGAGGGAGTGCAGCGCCCACCGTTCGCGTTCCAGACGCGACCCGCCTGGCAGCGCGTCGGACGGCGGGCAGAGACCGGTCTCCAACTGGCTGAGCCGGGCTCGGGCGGCCCGCAGCTGGGCCTTGGAAGCGCTGCTCGCACTCTCGCCGTCGGGCGGCTCGGCCAGGGACACGGCGCTGTCGGCCGCGCTGAGCTCGGCGGCGAACCCGGGTATCAGGGCGCGCACCACCGGGTGCTCGTACGCGGTGCGGCGTTCGGCGGCCGATGGACGACGGGCCTTTCCGGTTGAGGGGTCCAGCATCGGCTCCAGACGGTCCCGGACCTCCTGCAGCCATCCGTCGACCAGTCCCGGGTATCCGTTGTGCATCAAGGAGGACACGTCGGGACGGGACGCGTGCCACCAGGAGGCGAAGGCACCGGCCAGCCCGTACCGGTCCAGCGGTCCGTTCGCGCTGAGCTGGGCCAGCAGCGAGGCGAGCAACTTCTCCCGGACCTCACCCACATGCCCGGCAGCGTCCCGGCCGCGGCCGGCGAGCGTGTCGAACCCGTCGGCGCCCTGGTCCCACCAGGCGGTGAAGGCGGCGAGGAGGTCGGCTTCCCGGGGCGCCGTCAGGGCGTTGAGTTGTTCGGTGTCGGGGCGCTCACCTTCCGGGAGGAAGTCGAGGTATTCCGGATCGCTCGGCCGCGCGACGAACAGATCCTGAGGGCTCAGCCCGTACGCCTCAAGCAGCGGCTGGTGAGCGGCGACTTCAGCGAGCGGCATGCCGCCGTACAGGTGGGCCCGGACGTCCTGCGGCTCCGGCGGGGGGCTGTTGTCGACATATCGTCTGATGTTGAGGTTGTCGTCGTTGGCGGCCAGCTCGCGGCGATCGACAACGCGGGCGAAGCCGCTCACGTCGACGGCGGCGTGGAAGGCCGCCGTCACCTTCTCGATGTGCTGCGGAAGCATCACGTTGCGGGCGCGCTCGGCCCGGTACTCGCGGTCGGCGTTGATGAAGAGCACCTGCCCCCGCAGTTCGGGACGCTTCGCTCCCGGCGACCGCAGGACGAGGATGCACCCGGGAACGGACGTGTTCGTGAACAGCCCCGACGGCAGGCCGATGACCGCCTCGATCACATCCGCTTCCAGGAGCGCGCTGCGGATCTTGCCTTCCGTGCCGTCACGGAAAAGCGCCCCGTGGGGGAGCACGGTGAAGACGCTGCCGCCGCGGCCGCGCACGGAGTACAGCATGTGCTGCACGAACATCCAGTCGGCGCGGCCCTTCTCGGGCGTCATCCCGTAGGGCATGCGCTCCGCCGCGGCGGCGATGGTGGCCTGGGAGTAGTCCATGGAGAACGGCGGGTTACTCAGCACGAGGTCGAAGTCGGTGCCGTGCTGCGGTTCGGTCAGGGTGTCGCCGGTGCGCAGGTCGAAGTGCCGGGCGCCGTGCAGCAGCAGGTTCATCGCGGCCAGCACGGCGGCACGCGGATTGGCGTCCTGCCCGGCGAGCTGCAGGTGCTCAACGCCGCCGCTGTGTTCCGCGACGTACTGGGCGGCCTGGATGAGCATCCCGCCGGAGCCCACGCAGGGGTCGTAGACGCGGGCGTCGACGGCGGGGCGGGCCAGTTGGGTCATCAGCTGGACCACCGGCCCGGGGGTGTAGAACTCGCCCCCCGCCGACGCGGAGGAGAAGTTCCCCAGGAGGGTCTCGTACGCGGCTCCGATCATGTCCGGGTACGCGAGCGCGGCCTTGTGCAGGGGGATGGCCGAGAAGTGGTCGATGAGCGCGCGCAGCCGTCGGTCGGCCTGCGTGCCCTCGCGCCCTCCGATCCTGGTGAAGTCCAGGTGGGCGAACGCGTCCGTGAGCTGGGGGTGAGCGGCGGCCATCGCGGCCAGGGCGGGGGCAAGGCGGCTCTCCGCGATGCGGTCGGCGGCACCTGACAGGTGACCCCAGCGGGCGGCCGGCGGGACGTACAGGCTCCCCACACGTTCGTGCGCGGCCGGGGAGTCGGCAAAGTCGGCAGCCTGCTCCGGACTGCTTCCCTGCGCGCTGGCGGCCGCCTTGATCCGGGTGCTCGCGGCGTCGTACTCGTCGCTGGCGTGTTTCAGAAACAGCAACGGCAGCAGGTAGTTCTGGTATTCGTGAGCGCTGAGCGGGCCGCGCAGCAGGTCGGCCGCTGCCAGCAGGTGTCGTTCGAGCTGTGCGAGTGAGAGCGGCGGCACGCCAGTCTCCCTTCACGGCAGGAGTCGCTGGACAACGTTGGGGCCCGGCTTCGTCAGCCGGGCCCCAACGGGGTGGATGGATCGCAGAGTCGCCGTCCGTAGACCGGTGCGGTGCTCGTCAGCCGGTGGGAAGTTGGGCTGCGGTCAGCTCCCAGGACAGGTCGCTGTACGTGTCGCTGTACTCGTTGTCGAAGGTGACGACGACCGTCTGGACGGTCAGGGAGCCGCCGGGGCTCAGGAACTCGTAGACGACGTTCACGAGCAACTTGGTGCCGGAGTTGAGGTGGTTGCGGAGCGTGCCGTTGAGGAGCGCGGCGACCTGGTCCGGCGTGGCGCGGTGCAGGGGCACGTACTCGCCCGTCATGCACTCGGTGCAGCCGCAACCGGGCGGGTCGACGGCAATGACGGTGGACGGGAGCGGGCCGTAAGCGGTCATCGGGGGGCCTCCCGGGTCCGGGGCGGAGAACTGGATGGGGCACCGGGCGTGTGAACGGCCCGGCGCCCCACCTGCGGGGCTGCACCCACCCTAGAGAAATGGAGTTGAATGCACAACCCTGTTTCTTGTTACAGGGGGCGCCCGTCGCAGTCGACGTATTCGCCCTCTGCATCACGGTGCGGCTGGTAGCAGCCGGAGTGGTCCCCGGTCTCCAGCGGCTCCAGGGGAACGGCTCGGACGGCGAGACGGTCAGACCGGAGGTCGAACGAGGCCGGGCCGATGCGGACGATCCCGGCGTGGTCATCGTCCCAGCACTCGGCCTCCACCGAGGTCGGGCTGAGACCGCGGGCGCGGGCTGCGGACATCCATGCCGCAACGGCGCTCTCGCGCCAGTCCTTCTCGGGGTCGGTGAGGCGGGGGTGAGGCGTCTGGATCTGCTCCGGCAGCGGGCTGAGGACGTCGGCGAGCGTGCGCACGCGGTCAGCGTGCCCCTGCTGGAGCAGGTAGTTGGGCAGGTCCGCCAGATAGGCAGTGCTCTTGCCCGGGACGGCAAGCCAGGTGCGACGCAACCCGCTCGTCCATACCGGGAGCTGGCGCCGGTTTCCCTCGACGACCAGGACGTTGACGGCGAGCGCGGTCATGACGCGCCAGCGGCGGGCCCGTTCGGCGTGCATGTCGTCGTACGCTCCTGCCCCCCACGGGGCGGCGCTGACCACCAGACCGCCCTGCGCCAGGATGCTCTGAACGGCGGCCGCATAGTCCGCCGTAGCCTGACCGCCGATGTCATCGAGACCGTGACGCAGCACGGCTATGACCCGTCCGCCCTCGGACAGCGCCCCGCGCAAGGACGGGGGAACCGTTGCCCGGCCCAGGTGGGTGATGACCGTATGACCGGCTCGCGCCAGCCCCGCCCCGAGGTCTTCGGCCGTGGCAGTGCCGCGCTCCGACATGATGGTCGGGCTCACGAAGGCGTACGAACCGTGCACGAGCTCGGCCAGCCGGGCATCGCCCCGTACCCACATGCCGAGGGGGCAGCAGCCGCCCAGATCCCGTAGTTCGTCGGGGAACTCGCTGTCGGCCGGGACGATGAAGCGCGCTCCGCTGCCAGCAGCCCGCGCCAGAATTCCCTTGCCGTCGACCGCCGAGATGCGGCCGAAGAGCCGGCGGCCGCGCACGCCGAGCCAGGAGACATCGTCGGCGCTCTGCAGGAGAGCGGACGGTTCGCGGCCGGTGAGCAACCCATCCTCGGCCCGGTGGCCGAGCGCCTGGGACAGGACCAGACGGGCGATCCGGTCCTCGTCAGCCGTGGGGAGACTCATGAACCTCCTTTGGTGCGCTGGTAGTTGGGGCAGAGACCCCGCCCGGACGGGCGGGGCGGGCGTTCAGGCGGGGTAGCCGAGGGTGGTCAGGAGCTGCTCGATCTCCAGGCTCTCGCTGACGCTCAGCCCCTTCGCCCGGACGAGGCCGGACACGTAGGTGCGCAGGCGGCCGTTCTCACCGAGCCAGGTGTTCACGGGCTCGACCGCGGGCTCTGTGCCGTAGTCCATCCGGACCGTGACCAGTTCCTCTGCGGTGATCTCCGTCAGGCGCTCGGCGGCTGCCTTGAGCGGGGCCATGGCGGCCTGGTTGGCCTCGTGGATGCGGCGCGACTCCGCCTGTGCCGCCTGCTGCTGCCGCTCGCACTCGGCGTAAGCGGCCACCCAGTCGGCGTAGTCGGGGTGAGCCTGCAAACGGGGCCGGAGCTCGTCGAGGCTGCCGATCCGGGCGAGTCGGCGTGTCTGGGCGGGGACGGCGTACCGAGTGGTCTCGCGGGCGAAGTCCTGGGGCTGGCCGAACCGTTCCGGGTCGCACGACGCCCAGCCGCCCGCCGGAATGTGCGGATGCTCGTACACCTGGATCGACTGGGCGCTGACGGACTCGACGAGGCGCACCGCACTCTCGCGCCGCCGGACGGCCTCCCGGGTGGAGTAGACGGCGAAAAGCCGGTCGGTGTCCAGCTCCCGTTCCCTGCCCAAGGTGACGGGGGCCAGAAGCAGGTCGCCGGGGCTGAGTTCCGTCGCCTCGGTGACCTCGGCCGGACGGCACTCGGCGGCGGGAGCGTTGTCGTTGCCGCGGTACCGGCCGGGCTCGGGCAGCTCGGCGTGCGGCAAGAGGCTCAACCAGATCTCCATGCCCAGGCGTCCGGCGCGGTCCTGGGCAGTCTGCCGGGTGGTGATCATGCGGGCTCCCTTGTGATGGCTGGTGAAGTGATCCCCGCGGAGGTGGGCCGGGGCGGTCGCATCAGCGAAAAGCGCCGCCCCGGCCAGTGGCTCCGGGGGTGTGGGTCGGGTGGCCTTGATGCCGGGATACGCATCGGGCCGGTGGGCCTGTCCTGGCGGATCCGTAGACGCCGCATCACGGGGCGACGAGGCGAGACGAACTGCCCGATCGTCGTGCGGGGAAAGGCGTTTGAACCCCCGCCTCACCGCTGATGACGGAAGCGTAGAAGATATGGAGTTGTGTAGGCAACCTCTAATTCTGTCTTCGGCCTCGGCGGGGCGGGCTCCTGTGTTCCGTCCCGCCCGGCGGGCAGCGTCAGCCGAGGGAGTTGTACAGGCTCTTGGCCTCTTCGGCGGCGTGCTCCTGGTGCTGCGGGCAGGACGCGATGGTGCTCCCCCTGTAGGAGACCATGCGGTCCGCGTCGTGGGTACGTCCCTGGTCGCTGACGTGGCACGGAACGGCCCGGTCGATCGAGAAGCGCAAGGTCGGCCCGTGCCAGTCGTGGGCGCGGCGCAAGGCCATGGGCGTTGCCGGGGTCGGGATTTCGGCGATGGCGGTCGCCTGGTTGTACGGGCGGTCGCTGTTGGCGCGGATGACGCCGGCGAGCTGAGCGTGCTTCCAGTGCAGGGTGAACGCCGCCGCGAGGAGCGCGTCTGTGACCTCTTCCACGCTGATGAACGGCAGGGCGGCATGGACGGCGAGGAGCCGCCCGAACAGATCGGCTTCCTCGGCGATCTGCGCCGGCCTGCTGGGCAGGAACGACGGC
Source organism: Streptomyces sp. NPDC031554 (assembly GCF_055580685.1). Lineage (NCBI taxonomy): Bacteria > Bacillati > Actinomycetota > Actinomycetes > Kitasatosporales > Streptomycetaceae > Streptomyces > Streptomyces sp. NPDC031554. The sequence goes on from NZ_JBVIKX010000011.1 coordinate 139,543, forward strand.
GGAAGCGACACGTCGTTGCCGCACAGCGGCTGAGTGACGTACTGGCCGAACTGGGGCGGGAAGCCGGTGCCGGGGTTGGCGACGGCCACGCGTTCAGCGTCGGCCAGGGCGTGGCGCGCGCCCGCAGGGCTCTCGTTGGTGACGGTCACCCCGCCGACGACGGACGGGGGTTCGGTCTCGAACGAATGGGCGGCGACGTCGAGATGGTCGGCGATCGCGAGGAGCGCAATCCGGTGCGCGTGGAGCGGGACGGGGGCGGTGGAGTCGGCGCGGCTGCGGGCGATGGTGGCGATGGTGCGGGCCCGATGGGCGGCCAGGGCGGCGGCCTTCGGCGCGGACGAGTTCACGGGTGCCTCCATGGTCGGTGCGTGCTGGGCGGGGCCCGGGGGAGAAGGGGAAGAATCGCGGCCGGGGCGGCGCGGCGCTGGTGTGCTCGGCCCTGCGCGAATGGGTCTCCGGGCGCGGAGCCCTGCGGCGTAGTCGGGAGTACTCACCGACGTTGCTGGTCGCGGGGGCGCCCTTTCGAGGCGGCACGATAGTGAAGTCAGGATGTATAGGCAACCCCCATTCTCTGCGCTTCTGAGACACGCCTCGCGAGCCGGGCTGCTGAGCGGACCCGGCTTCTCCGGATCACGGATTCTCACGGGGGAGCGGCCAACTCTCACAACGTTCACGCCCCGCCCCGCTGCCGCTACCGGCGCGCCTCGCGCTGTGCTGGTTCTACGGCAGTCGGCCGACACCGGCGGCCGCACATCCGTCCGGAAGCCACCGCAGCCCCAGGGGGAAGCGTGTGTCCTGACATCACCGTTGCTGTCGAACCGGCACCTGACGACTGGGCCGACGACTCCTTCGGCGAGGGCACGGCGGAGGCCTTCCAGCTGCGGGGAGCCCATCTGGCTGCGACGCGGACGGCTCTGCGCACCCTCGCCGCGCCCGAGGGCGCGCAGAACTCGGCGGCCGCGCACCAGGTCGCGGCCGGTGAGGGCGGCTTGCTCCTGTCGAGAACAGAGCACGCCGGGCGCACCGCTCAATCACCACGCGGAGACCCGCACGTCAGGTTACGCCGCGATCTGGTCCAGCAGCTCGCCGACACCCTGGGCTTGCGGGTACGCCTCGAAGGACGGAACGAGGTCGCGGACGAGGCCGACGCACCGTGGGGCGCCGATGCGCTGGGCGACCTGAAGTGCTTCCATCGCGGCCGCGGCCGCGCGTTCGGGCTCTCCCAGGTCAAGGCGACTGCGGGCCTCGTAGGCGAGGAAGACGCCACGCGTCTTGTCGCGGCTGGGCGGCAGCAGCCCCTGGCCCTCGCGGATGAGCTGGTGGGCGCGGCGGGTGTCGCCCAGGTCGAGCAGGGCTTGGCCCGAGTCGACGGCCAGGTCGGCTTCGGACATCCACGCGCACCACGCCGGCACGGACTCCCCGGAGGAGGAGTCGAGGAGGTGCTCGGCCGCGGTGAGGGCTCGCAGCGCGGGGCGCCGTTCGCCCTGTGCCGCCAGGGCCCGCGCGAGGCGGAGTTGGAGCAGGGACTGGGCAGTTGGGTGCAGGGTCCCGGTAAGGGCTCGTTCGAGAATGCCCGCGGCCGTGCGCGGGTCGTCCCGCCAGGAGGCCTGGTAGGCGAGGTCGCCGAGCAGAGCGGCGCCCATGTCGCGGTCGCCTCCGGTGTGGGCGCTGTGCAGGCCGGCGATCCAGTACTGGCTCGCCTCGGCATGCAGTCCGTGGTCGAACCGGTGCCAGCCCACGGTCTGGCTCAGGCTCGCGGCGAGCGCGTGGAGACGCAGCTTGACCGCCCGGTTGTACCGGCTGCCTTCGATGATGTCCGTGACCGTGGTCAGGAGGGCGTCCAACAGGGGGGCGGTGTGCTGGCGCTGCTCGGTGGCCTGCACGGTCAGGCGGGCGCTGGTTTCTTCAAGCACAGCGACCACTTCCTCCCCGACCGCTTTGGTGCCGTGCACCGACTCGCTCGTCAGGGCCTGCGTGTCGGTCGATGCCCAGGTGCTGGCCAATGTGACCAGGGCACTGCCGGAGATCGCGGTCAGGAAGGTGCGGCGGGAAGATCGGTCCATGGTGGTTCGCAATGCCTCTCGGAGGGCTGGCACCGGGCTGGCTGGACCGAGGGGAATCACCATGCCGCCGGCGCCCGGCAGCCAGTGCGGCCACGAGCGAGGATCCACCGCTCCGGCAGGGACCCCGAGCGCCTCGGCGATGTAGGCCTGCGAGTCGGGATCGGGCGTGACACCCCGCATCTCCCACTTGTAGACCAGCTGCTTGGTCGCACCCGATCTCAGACCGCGGCGCTCTGCGGCACGGCGGATCTCCAGGGCGAAATCAACTCCGTTCAGCCCGCGTGCTCGCCGGGCCTGCGCCAGCGGGTGTGTCTTCTCGGCCACGCTGTCATCCAATCACCGGTGCCTGCACCGAGCGTAGCCGCGAGCCAGCCGGGATTACCGGGGGATGACCGTCAACTCCTTTTGCCGCCCGCACGGTTGACCGACACTCGATCACCCCAGCGATCCGGCGTTGGCCATCAGGGCGGTCTGGGCCAGCACCCACGGGCTGAGGGCTTCTCTCCATCACTAGTACGCCAGTCACCGGCGTCACGTGCATGACCGTGAAGGGAACTCAGTGATGCAACAGTCACCGCTCCTCAGCACAGCCCCGGTCCTCGCCGACGACTTCGCGGCCAGCGGGTTCCAGGTCCGCGCGGACCTGGGGCAGCACTTCCTGCGGTCGCCCGAATCAGCTCGCCGCCTTCTGGAGCGGGCGGAGATACCGAGCGGAGCCCAGGTTCTCGAGGTCGGCGCAGGACTGGGCACGCTGTCCGCGACGATCGGCGCGGCGGGCTGCCGCATCTGGGCGGTGGAGAAGGACCACCGGCTGCAGAGCCAACTGGAGCAGCGGCTCGGCGAGTTCGGCGACCGCGCCCGGATCACGATCGACGACATCCGCCACGTCGACCTCGACCAGGGCCTGGAGACAGGCAGCACGCTGATGTCGATCATGCCGTTCGCTCCGGAGCTGGCCGTCGCTCTGGTCCGCCACGTGTTCGCCTCGCCGCGGCTGGCTCGCGGCCTGGTGGTGATGCCGCTCCTCGGCGCCGAACAACTGGCGGCCGACGGAACAGCCGGTCTGCGGATCGAGGAGGTGGACGGCATCGCGCGGGCCGACTTCTACCCGCCGGCGCCGACGGTCCTGCGCGTCGTGGCAATCGAGAGGACCCGGCCGTGCTCGAAGTGATCGCCACCGGATGCTTCCACTCCGCTCTGCCCGAGGGCCGTGCCGCGCTTGCAGCCCTGCGGTCGGCGAGGGCGAACGGCGCCGTGGTCCTCGACGCGGGGGACTTCTTCTCCGGCAGCGCCTTCCACGCCTTCTCCCAGGGACGGGTCGAGGAACAGATCCTGTCGACGCTGTACGACGCCGTCGTGCCGGGCAACCATGATCTTCTCGACCTGATGCGGCTGAGGGCACCGGATCACTTCCCTCCGGTGGTCTGCGCCAACCTTCGCCCGCCTGCCGCGTTCGCCGGTCGCTGGGTCAGCGGGCTGATGTTGGAGCGGGGGACGCACCGCCTGGGCGTCGTCGGCTATCTGGGGCGGCAAGCCTTCGAGACGATCCCCGAACAGGAGCGGGCCAACTTCACGTACTGCGACCCGACCGCGGAACTGATCGGGGCGGAGGCGTCCCGGCTGCGGGAGGCTGGCGCCGACATCGTCATCGGGGTCAGCCACACAGGCTTCCTCGCCGACGTCGCCGACCAGGAGGCCCACTGGCCGCTGCATGTGGTCGTGGCCGCCCACTGTCACTCGCCCTGGTCGCACTGGACGGAGGGCGGCCGGCACGTCGCGAAGCCGCCGGCGGGCGGAACGGGGCTGCTGCGCCTGACCCTCGATCCGTCCGGCTCCCACCGCGTCACCCAGGAGACCTGCCCGCCCCCTGCGCCGTCCGGCGACGGCCTGGAAGACGACCTGGCAGCGTACGAGAGGTGGGGCAAAGAGCCGCTCGGCACGCTTGACGCGCTGTTGGCGGACCGCCGCGACGTCGCGCGCCGCCTCGCCGAACAGGCTCGCCGCCGTCTCGGAGCACATGCGTTCGTGATCAACCTCTACACCCTGCGCCGTGGCCTGCCGCAGACCGTGACGCGCCAGGACCTGCTGGCCTGCGCCCCGTTCGACAGTGACCTCGTCGTCCTGGACACCGCGTGCCCGCTCGACGAGCTGACGGCCCGCGCTCGTGCCGTCGGCGAGGAACTCATCGCGGCCACCTCCGACTCTGGTCCGGGCCCGGGCACGGTCGCGACCACCGGCTATGTCGCCGACCGTCTCGGCTTGTCCGCACGCCGGGCCCATCCCCCGCGCACGCTGCGCGACACCCTCACCGATCTCGTTCGGAGTCCTCATGAGTGATGTGCTGACCCTGAATGGCCGCGACCTGACCAGCGGCCCGCACGCACCCGGCCAGCTCGCCGACGCCGTCACCGACCTGGGGGCGGGCCGAGTCCTGGTTCAGTTCGAAGGACAGGACCACACGCTGAACCTGGAACTCGGCCTGAGTCTGCTCTCCAGCCTCGGACCCGTCCTGACCGTCTACCCCGACGACGGCTGCTGGAGCGACCTGTCGGTCCGCCTGTCCGCCGACCCCGGGCGCACGCACGGTGTCGGGGAGAACCGGCTGCACGTCGACCTGGTCGACCGCGACCGGCTTCCCCGCTACATCGCCCTGTACTGCGTCCGCGAAGACCCGTTGGGCGGCGGGGCATCGGCACTGGCCGACCTCTGGCAGGCTGCCGACGCCCTCTCGGACACCGACCGCGCGATCCTGTCCCAGCCGGTCTTCTCGTACTTCGCTGACCAGGACGTGCACGGCGTCGGCGAGAGCCTGGAGCGGTTCCCCGTCCTGCCGGAGCGGATCGACGGCAGTGTCCCGATCCGGTTCACCGCCAAGATGGGGCCGCACCTCGAGCGCGGCGAACTTGTCGACGCAGAGAAGCCCCAGCCGACCGCCGCAGCGTTCGGCCGGTTCGTCGACGCCGTCGTCGCCTGCCGCTCCACCATCCGCCTGATGCCGGGCGACCTGCTCATCTTCGACCAGCACCGCTACGCGCACGGCCGGATGCCGCTCGGCAAAGGCCAGGACACCTGCGACGCCGACAAGCGACGGCTGTTGCGGCAGACGTACGTCGGCGCGGGAGCGTTCGGAGGGCCGCGATGATCCTCACGGGCCCCGCGATCCGCGCGTCGGTCGAGGCCGGGCAGATCACCATCGCCCCGTTCGACGCGGATCTGCTGAACCCCAACAGCTACAACTACCGCCTCGGCAGGACGTTGAAGCAGGTCACCAGCAATCCGGCCGACCCGACGTGCCCGGCCGAGACGGCCCCGATCGAGCTGCCCGACGAGGGGTATGTCCTGCGTCCGGGCGCCGTGTACCTGGGCGCGACGGTGGAGACCCTCGGCAGTACCGAGTTCGTGACGAGTCTGATCGGCCGGTCCTCGCTCGGCCGGCTGGGCATGTTCCTGCAGATCTCCGCCGACCTCGGTCAGCTCGGCCCCGCTCACCGTTGGACGCTGGAAATCAAGGTCGTTCAGCCGCTGCGGGTCTACCCGGAAATGAGGATCGGACAAGTCAGCTTCTGGGCGCCGGTCGGCGGCCGCCTGCCCTACACCGGGCACTACGCCCACATCAGCGAGCCCGCCCCGTGTTCGCCGACCGTGGCGGCCGGTCCGGGCGCGTCACTCGAGCGGCAGGAGGTGGCTGCATGATCCTCACCGGTCCCGAGATCGAGGCACAGGTCAAGACCGAGGCCATCCGCATCAGCCCCTTCGACGCCGGGCTGATCCAGCCGAACAGCTACAACTTCCACCTGGGCGAGCACATCGGCTGGTACACCGGCGAGATCCTCGACTGCGCCCGCGAGAACCCGTTCGAGACGCACACCATCCCCAGCGAGGGCATGGTGCTTGAGCCCGACCGCATCTACCTGGCCTCCACCCGCGAGGAGATCGGCAGCGACTTCTACGTGCCGATCATCCGCGCCCGCTCCTCGATCGCGCGCCTCGGCCTGTTCGTGCACTGCACCGCCGACCTCATCGACATCGGCTCGCACGGGCAGCTCACCCTGCAACTGCACGCCGTCCAGCGCGTCAAGATCTACCCAGGACTGCTCATCGGACAGGTCACCTTCTGGGTTCCACAGGGGGACATCGTCCTCTACGACGGGAAGTACCAGGGATCCGAGGGGCCACGGCCGTCGCTGGTCCACCGCGATTTCGAGGCCCGGTGACATCCGTGTCCACCGCCCCCTCCAGCGGACCGGTTGAGCGGGTCGTCGCCGTGGTCGCCCACCCGGACGACCCCGAGCTGCTGTGCTACGGCACGCTGCGCAAGGCCCGCGAGGCCGGCGCGGCGGTGTCGGTCGTGGTCGTCACTCACGGCGCGAACGGCGTCTCGATCGCCGACGCCGACGCCGGCCGTGAACTCACCGAGGACGAGCGGGAGAAGGAGGCCACCGCCGCCTGGCACGACACCGGCATCGACGTGGTCTTCCTCCACCTGACCGACGGCGCGCTGGTGGCCGACCTCCACCTGATCTCACTGGTGGAGGCCGAGCTGAACCGGCTTCAGTGCACCCTGCTCATCACCCACAGCCCGCGAGCGGCCAACGACCACCAGGACCACCTGGCGGTCGCCGCGGCCGCCGCGAACGCCGCCACCCGCGTGCCGACCTGCCACACCGTGCTCCACGGCGAACCCCACGCCCCCCGCTCCGGCTTCAGCCCGACCGTCCTCGTCGACGTCAGCGACTTCGTCGACGACAAGGTCCGTGCCCTGGCCGTGCACCACAGCCAGGGCGGGCGCTGGTACCTGGGCGAGGAGTACACCCGCCACCGCGCCGCCCAGGCCGGATGGTCCCTGCGCCCCGCGGCCGCGTCCACGGGGCATGCCTTCGAGGCCTTCGAGACCACCCTGCTCACCCTCACCTTCGCTCCTTCGCGAAAGGACGCCCGACCTTGATCTACATCGAACAGCCGCCCTTCGCCCCCTGGTTGGGGTTCTGCGAGGCCCTGCTCGGCTGCGACGCGGTCGCCTTCTACGACGACGTGCAGTACACCCAGGGCGGCTGGCAGAACCGCAACCGCATCAAGACCGCGGACGGAATCGCCTGGCTGACCGTGCCCGTCGTCCGGGAGACCGGCCAGCTCATCAAGGACACCCGGATCGCGCCCTCCTTCGACCCCGAGGCCATGCTGCACAAGATCCGCCTCGCCTACGCCCGCACCGCCTACGTCGACGAGACCCTGAACGTGCTGCGTCCGGCGCTGACGGCCGACCACACTCACCTGGTCGACCTCAACATCGACCTGATCACAGCCATCGCCACCGCACTCGGCTCCCGGGCCCGTCTGCTGCGCACCTCCCAAATGAAGATCACCGCAGAAGACAAGACCGAGCGGCTGGCCCAGATCTGCGCGGCCGCCGGGGAACGAGTGCTGTGGGCCGGCTCCGGCACCCGCAGCTACCTCGCCACCAGCGAACTGGAACGCCACCAGGTATCGGTGCGGTGGAACGAGTTCGCCGACCGGCACCCGCAGTACGTCCAGGCGTGGCCCCGCCAGCAGTTCATCGCGGGCCTGTCCGTCATCGACGCGGTGTGCGCCCTGGGGTGGGCCGGCACCGCCGCGCTGCTGCGTACCTCGTTCGACGCCTACCTCCCGCACGCCGAGAAGGGAAGCGCGGCATGAACCATCCGCTGATCCTGACCGGGATCGACCTGCCGATGGAGCCCTCGTGCGGGTCGACCATCTGGTGCAGCGACGTCTACCAGCGGGTCACCGGCGACTTCCGGGTGCTGTACCTGGGCCTGCCCGGCAGCGGCACGTGGAAGCACAACTTCCCCGAGACCACCCTGCTCGCCGCCGAAAAACAGCCCTACGGCCCGGGCTTCGACGCATACGCAGCCGAACTGACCGACGAGGTCGCCGACCTCATCGGCGCGCACCGGCCCGACCTCATCCACGCCCAGCACCTCGGGTTCGGGCTCGCACTCGCGTTCGCCCGCGCGGCCGGCACCACCCCCATGGTGTCCGTCGCCCACGGCACCGACGTCATCGCCGCCGCCGAAAGCGAGCAGGCCCTCAACGTCCTCACCGAGATCGTGGCCGCCAGCACCAAGGTCGTCGTCCCGAACACGGCCATGGGCCTCGAGGTAGACCGGCTCACCCGCCACGCCTACACCGACCGGCTGACGACCGTCACCTGGGGCGTCCCGCTCCCGCCCGCGCCGACCGCTGCGCCCCGGCCAGGCCACCGGCTGAACCTTCTGCACGCCGGCCGCCTCGACGCCAACAAGTCCACCATCACCGCGATCGAATCCCTCGCCCTCACCCAGGACGAGCACCACCTCACCGTGATCGGCAGCGGCAGCGAGCTCCCGCTGCTCAAGGAACGCACCCAACGGCTCGGCCTGGGCGAGCGGGTCACCTTCGAGCCGTTCCTGCCGCGCGAGGAGCTGTGGGAGCGGTTCGCCGGATTCGACGCCCTGGTGTTCACCACCCGCCAGCTGGAGGCCTTCGGCCTGGTCGCCGTCGAAGCCCAGGCTCATGGCCTGCCAGTCCTCTACGGCGACCTGCCCGGCCTGGACTACACCCTCGGCGACGGCGGCATGGCCTACCGTCCCGGCGACGCACCGGCGCTCGCCGCACTCATCGACCGCGTGGCCGCCGACGAGGCGCGACGTCAGGACCTGCACCGCGCGGCCGCGGCCAACGCCCGCCGGCACGACATCGCCAACACCACCGCACAGTTGACCCGCCTGTCCCGTACCGCGATCAAGGGGCGCCAATGACCACCACTCCGTTGCACGCCAGTCGGCTGTGGCCCCCCGTCCGCCGTGGGGCGGGCGAGGCCACCGACCCCACCCTCGACCTGCTGTACCACCTGGGACTGATCTCCCGGACCGACGCCACCGGCGTCCACACCCTCCTCCCGCTCGGCCTGCGGGTCCACGATCGGATGTCCGCGATCGCCCGCCAGGCGTTCGAGGAGCGCGGCGGGCTCGCCTTCGCCGCTCCCACCCTGCAGAGCCGCCGGCTGTGGGAGGAGACCGGCCGGTGGCAGGCCTATCAGCGCGAGGGCGCTCTGTTGACGGTGCGCAGCTCCAGCGGCGAGGAGATGTGCCTCGCGCCGACCTCGGAGGAAATCGCGGCCGCAACGGTCCGCGAGCACCTGCGCTCCTTCCGCGACCTGCCCGTCCGGTTGTTCCTGTCGACGAGCAAGTTCCGGGACGAACTCTCCCCGCGCGGCGGGCTGATGCGCGGACGGGAATTCACCATGGCCGACGCCTACACCTTCGACGTGTCCGCTGATGGCATGCGCGAGTCGGTGGCCTTCCTCAACAACGCCTGCTCCGCAGCCCTGACCGGCATGGGACTGAGCGGGGTGTTCCAGGCCCCGGCCGACGGAGGCGCCATCTCAGCCGGTCCCAGCACTGAGCACCTGGTGCTGTCCGACGCCGGGCAGGGCGCCATCGTCGCCTGCGACCATTGCGGCAACCGCGGCGACGGCGCAGTCACGCCCGCGCGGCCCGCACCGCCGCCCGCCGCGCCCGTCGTCAACGTGATCGCCTTCGTCCTCACCCACCCCGACGGGCGCCTGCAGGCAGCAGCCGTGGCCGTCCGGTCCGACCTCAAGGTCAGCGCCCGCAAGGTCGCCGCCGTCACCGGCGCCTCGCGCGTGGCCCTGCTCGAGCCGCAGGACCTTCCCAGCATCCTCGGCAAGGAAGCCGGCACCCTCACCCCGTGGGATGCCGCGGCCAGCCCCGACACGCTCCTACTGTTCGACAGTTCCGTCGCCGACCTGGACGAGTTCGCGATCTCGGACGGCGGCGACGGACTGCGCAGCGGAGTGACCTGGAACGGGGACCAGCACCTGCGGGCCCTCAAGCCCCGCGGCCGCGACCTCGCCGCAGCCTCGGACGGCAGCCTCTGCACCCGCTGTCCCGGGACCCACCGCGAGATCCGCGCCGTCGAAGTCGCTCACGTCTTCGAGCTCGGCACCCAGTACTCCCAGCCGATGAAGCTCGGTTTCACCGATCACGCCGGACGCCAGAGCGTCCCCTGGATGGCCTGCTCCGGCATCGGCATCACCCGCTGCATGCAGACCGCCGCCGACCTCCACCGCGACCACCAGGGCCTGCGCTGGAAGCCCGGCACCGGGCCAGCCGATGTGCACCTCGCCGTACTGCGCGCCGACCAGCCGGCGATGCGCGAGCGCACCGACCGGCTCGTGGAAGACCTCACCGCCCGCGGCGTGAGTCTGCTCGTCGACGACCGGCCACTGCCCGCCGGGGAGAAGCTCCGCTACGCACGCCTGCTGGGCCTCCCGTACGCCGTCGTTCTCTCCCCCGACCGACCCGCCGAGGAGGTCGAGGTCATCAGCCGCTGGACCGGACGCACGGCTATCACTCAATCCAGCCACATTCTCCAGGTCGCCACCGCCGGATAACCCGGGAGGCACGCCCGGCCGCGCCGGAATAGCGTTACCGAAACACCAGTCACGGCGACGCTATTCTGCATGCCTGCTCGTAGATAAAAGTCTCGCGAATTCACGCATCTGAGCGATGGCGAAAACACCGCCGTATTCATCCGATCCTGTTGACGCCCGGATACGGCGACCCCTAGCGTAAGGCGCACCACAGTAAACGGGTCGTAGCTCAAGTGGTGGAGCACGGCAAAAGCGTTGCCGAGGAGCAGGTTCGAGTCCGGCCGGCCCGACCAACTCAGCCGGTGGCCCGCGCCGCGTACGGTCATTGGCCGTGCCAGGGCGCGGGACCACCGCTGAAGCAATATCAGCCACCTGCACACATGTCACGCGAACCCGGAAACGGTATTAATGAAAATTGCGATCACCGGAGGCGGCAGCGCCGGGCACGTCGTTCCCGCTCTTTCCGTCGCCGCCCAGCTCTCCTCGCAGGGCGTGGACGAACTCGTGTTCTTCGGTCGGTACGGAAGTATCGAGCACGAGTACGCCGAGAACGCGAGAATCCGTTTCTGCTCCGTACCTTCCGCCGGCCTGAAGCGCTACGGCTCGTGGAGCAACCTGACGATGCCCTTCACCGTGCTGCGCGGCATCGGCGCCGCCTGGCGGGCCATGCGCCGCGAGCGTCCCGACGCCGTGTTCAGCAAGGGGGGCTACGTCACCGTCCCCGTCGGCATCGCCGCCTGGCTGTGCCGTGTCCCGGTTGTCATCCACGAGTCCGACCACTCCCTCGGACTCGCCAACCGGATCCTCGCTCGCATGGCCGACCGCGTCTGCCTCTCCGAACCGGACCGGGCCACGACGCCGCGCTGGCTCGCCAGGAAGACGGTGGTCACCGGCCTGCCTCTGCGTCACGACCTCGCCGAGGGGCAGCCGGATCGGCTGCGCAGCCAGCTCGGCATCCCGGCCGACGCTGAGGTGCTGCTGATCTTCTGCGGCAGCAGCGGATCCGCTCGCATCAACGACGCCGTGCGCAGCCAACTGGACAAGCTTCGCGGCCGGTTCGCGGTGATCCACGTGTGCGGCAAGGGCAACCTCGACCCGTCCCTCGACGGAACGGCCGGCTACTGGCAGGTCGAGTACCTGCACCAGGAGATGACCGACGCGCTCTGGCTGGCAGACCTGGTCGTCGGCAGGGCCGGGGCGACGACCCTGGCCGAGCTGGAGGTGCTCGGCAAGCGTGCCGTCCTCATCCCGCTCCCGGCCAGCGTCAGCCGTGGCGATCAGCTGGTCAACGCCGAGGCCTACACGCGACGCCACGAGGGGCGCAGCCGCGTTGTCCAGGACGACGACGGACTCACCGGGGGCGCCGCGCTCGCCGAAGCCTGCTTGCACCTCGCCGAGGTTCCCGCGGGGTCCGGCCGACCGGACCCCGCCGCGATCCATCAGGCGGCCGGCCGCATTGCCCGGGAGACGCTCGAGGCGGCACGTCGCGCCCGGTAGGTCTCAGTTGTCGCCGTGGCCGTACAGGGCGAAGATCTGCTCGTCGGTTTCGCCGCGGTGGTAGACGTGCCAGTGCAGGTGCTTGGACTCCTGGTAGAGGCCGACGTTCGTGGTCACTGAGGCCGCGCCGTGCTTCTCGCTCACCTGCCCGGCCACTGCGGCCACCACCTCCATGACCTCCGCCAGCAGCTCGGGCCCACCGTCCCCGAGGTCGACCAGCGACGGAATGTGCTCCTTCGGCACCACCACGATGTGCACCGGGTGCGACGGCTTGGTGTGGTGAAACGCCAGCACTCGGTCCGTCTCCATCACCGGCTTGATCTCCACGAGCCCGGCTAGGGCCTGGTGGCAGTAGAAGTCGGAGACCTGGGCGGGGGCCACAGCAGCAGTGGTCACAGTTCGTCACTTTCCGTCTCTGTCGGTGATCTAGGCGCCAAGATTACCGTCCAGCCACACGACTCACCCTCTACTCAGCCACCTCACCCGCCCCTTGGGCCCCTTCGCGCGGGGGCAGGCGCGCCCCTTGCCGACGGCAGAGACGGCAGAAGGCCGAGAGAGTCCGGCTATCGCTGCTCCACAACCGCAGGCGGCGGAGCCCGAGGACATCCCGGCCGAACTCCGCTGTGTCAGAGGGGAATCCGTTCTCCCGAACCGGTCCTACGCTACCTGTGTGACCACTGGCAGCGGCTCACGGCCGGGCGCGTCGGGCGCACCCTCTCAACGGCAGGCGAACACCGCGCTCATCGCAGCGCTGGACCATGGCCGCCTGTCGCCCCGCGGTCTTACGCGCGGCATCAACGACAAGCTCAAGGCGGTCGGTGAGGACCCGGTACATCCCACGGCGGGCTACAACTGGTGCAGCGGCGCGATCCCGCGCTCGCCGCTCGTGCGCCGACTGGCGGCGGTAGTTCTCAGCGAGGCGTCGTCGAAGCAATACACCGTCACCGACCTGTGGGGGCCGGTCGGCGCCGACCGGCCGACCATGTCGGCCACCGACGGCCTCGTCGGTCCGCACCACTTGTCGGGTGTACTGGCCAGCGCCGCCATCTGGACCGAAGACTCGACGCAGTACGCAGCCCTGCGTACCGCCACGTCAGATCAGATGACCGCAGCTGTGTGGGACGGCACGCGGCAACAGGCCGCCCCGACCCTCGGCCTGGACGGCCTCGCCGAACGCGTCCACCCCCCGCTGATGACCTCACTGGAAGAGCTCCTGCAGTCGCTGCGCCGCCTGGACGACCAGACCGGCGGAGGCCCGCTGTCCCAACGGCAGGTCCGAAAGGCACTCTCCGAAGTTGTCCTCATCCTGCGGACCAGCAGGTACAGCCCGGACATCCGCACCAGGCTGCTCCGCAACGCGGCCGGCCTGGCCCAACTCGGAGGCTGGATGGCCTTCGACGGGAACCTCGCCGCAGCAGCCCAGCGCTACCAACTGCTGGCCATCCGCTTCGCCCAGGCGGCAGGCGACCACGACACCGTCTCCAACATCTTGGGCATGCTCGCCTACCAGCACGCCGCTCACGCACGCCCGGCGGAAGCCCTGCGCTTCGCGGCCAGTGCCGTTGAGCACTCCGCCCATAGACTTCCGCTCGTCCGGGCCCGGGCACTCGGACGCCTGGCGACAGCCCACGCGAGCGCCGGCGATGTCGACGGCTTCCGCCGAGCCGCCGACGAGTGCCAGGCGCTGATCGCCCGGCGCACACCCGAAGATCCGCCTAGCCTGTACTACTTCACCGACGACCAACTCGCCGCCGAGTCCGGCCACGCCCTGGTAGAACTCGCCGTCACGAACCCGCGCCACTCACGCACCCTGCTGACGGAGGCCTTCGACCTGCTCTCACCCCTGGTCAGCCAGGGCTCCGAGGGCGGCTACCAGCGTTCCGCCGTCCTTCACGGTATCCATCTCGCCCGCGCCCGCCTCCTCACCAAGGACTCCGAGGCGACCGCACGCGTCCTGACGACCGTCGCCGGTCAAGTGACCGGCGTCCAGTCGCTTCGCTGCCGCGCGCTCCTGGCCGACCTCCGCCGCCACGCCGGCCCGCGGCTGCGCTCCGGTGATCGCTCCGATGCCATCGCAGTCGTCGACCGGGCACTATCAGCGGTATGACGTCGCCTTCCAGCAGCCCTCAGCTCCCCGCCGCTTGGGCCATCGACCCGGCCCCGTATGACACTCCGGCCGTGCAGCAGCTCCTGCGACAGTTCCAGGCGGCCCAGACTGAGATCTACGGGTATGCCGACGACCCCAACGACACACCAGCGGCGGACTACGCCCCGCCCCTCGGCCTGTTCCTCCTCGCCCGGGACGCCTCCCGCCGTCCCGTCGGCTGCGGCGGCTGGCGGCGCTTCGACGCGACCACGGGCGAGATCAAGCGCATGTACGTGCACCCGGACGTGCGCAGACACGCTCTCGGCAGACAGCTGCTGCACGAGCTGGAAGAACACGCGCGTCAACTGGGCCTCACCCACATGCAGTTGGAAACCGGCGTGGCCAACACCGCGGCCCTCGCGCTCTACCGTTCGCAGGGCTACCACCCCATCGCCGCGTATCGCCTCGGCCGGAACCCGGCGATAAACCGTGCCCTTCGCAAAGCCCTGTGAGCACGTCGGTGATCGGGTCGCCCGGCCCCGGACCGCTGGCGCGCCCGGCTACCTGGTGCCGAGGGTCGGGCGCGCCCGAGTGTGCGCCTAGGCCGGCCCCGGGAGCTTGGTGAAGGCAGCGGCGAGCTGCCGGGCGGTCACCGGCTCCGACTCGGGGAGTCCGGCCTCAAGCCAGGCCTCCTTGGAGGCGACGGTGTCGCTCTCCGCCGCTTTGACGAGGAAGTTCTTGGCGGAGTTCGAGGCGATCGGCTCGGTTGCCTCCCCCAGGTCGGACAGGTGCACGGCGACGCGGGAGTTGTGCTGCTGGTTCTTGGCCATCGGCTCGTTGTAGCGGTACACCCTGACGCGATGACTGATCAGGGACCGGGCGTGCTCGATCATGACCTGCCCGGCGTCGGTGTCGCCACGGTCCGTGCGAATCTGCTCGAATTCGTTGGAGGTGTTGAGCAGGGTGAGCACCCCGCGGGTACTCACCGCCTCGACACTGACACCGATCACAACCGCGGTGAACTGACTGCTCCGGCTGGGATCGGTCAGGCGCTGAAGGCGGTTGTCCAGGGCGTCGCCCAGTGTGAAGAGCTCCATGGCCAGCGCCATGACCCGTTCCTTCCACTGGCCTTCCTGACCAGGGGGACACGGGCCTGCGGCCTGGGACGCGGCAATGACGAGATCGAGACGGTTGGTCACTTGCCCATCATCGCCGACCCGGCGTCGCCTTCGCGCGGGCCTTGCCCGGGAGGAGCGAACCGCTCCCCCCGGGGCAGAGGTCAATGGCGGTGGACGGGTTCGTCGGTGTCCTCGGGGAGTTCGAAGCCTGCGCAGTAGTCGACGCTGGACTCCGGACTGATGAGGTCGCCCGGGGTGGGGCCGGTGCAGTAGGCATCGAAGACCTCGGCGGCAGTGAGGGGTGCCAGCCGACCGTGCAGGACGCGCCAGGCGTGTACGCGCTCGTGTGCCTCGGGATCCATCGGGGTGGTGCGCATGAGAACTCCGCCCGGGCCGCCCATGGCGAGGGCGGCTGCGAGGATCGTGGTGAAACGGACCATGTCGATCGGGGTGGCTTCGGCGGGGACGTCGGCCGTCTCGTGCGTGACGTGCAGCGAGGCGGTCAGGGGGTTGCCCTCGAACATGAGCGAGCAGACCAGGCGGCTGCTGCCCTGCGACCCGGCCCCGTCGAGCAGTGCCGCCAGTAGGCGCTTGGCCGTTTGGATGGCCGCGTGGCCGATGTCGTGACCGCATCGGGAGCAGTCGCCCAGGCTGAGCACTAGGCCGGAGGCGAATTCGAAGGTGGCCTGCTCGATTGCGCGGTCGGCGAGAGCGCCGATCAACTCCCGGAGGTCCTGTCCCTCGTAGACGACGTGTGCGGCGGACGCGGCTTCAGTGGCGGTGAAGAGGGCGCGACTGAGAGGGGCGGCCGGGTCTATGGAGCGCTGGCTGCAGAAGTCCGCGTAGTCGGTGGGGTCGAGGAGCACAGCGAGGGTGTGCTGACCGTTGGCGGTGTGACTGCGAAGAAGGGCTTCGACGTGGCGAAGGTAAGCGTCGTAGTCGTCGACCGGGACCGCCGTCAGACGACGCATCGCGTGGAAGTCGACCGGGTCGCTGAGGATTCCGATGACGGCGGGGACCTCGGCCAGGAGCGGGTTGGCGGCGCGCTCTTCGTTGGGCATGGTCATGAAAGCCTCCGCTGAGAAGAGATGGGCTTTGGGGCGTGGAGCCAGCACGTCGGGGGCACGACAGGGCAGTCAGCTCGCGTCGTCCCGCGCTGTCTGCTGGATCAATCGCGCGCCGGTGTTGGTGGGCGGGAAAGACACCGGCCCACGACGTACTTCCGGCGGGAGGAACGCGGGCAGAGGGGCGCGGGGTCTTCTCTGCCGTGCTGCGTCAGCATACCTATAGCGAGTTGCCTAAGCAACCAATATTTCGGGGGTGCTGACCCGCACTCAAGGGGCAAGCCGGGTGCGCCTGAACGGGTGTGCCGTAGGCGTCCCGGTGGCGGGTGGTGGCCGATTCGGGCTTCTCATCGGGTGCAAAACGGGCTGGAACGCAATGGAGTGCCACATGTTGCCTAGCGGCACTCGGGCCCATCCTTCGCAAAGTGAGGGGCGCGCCTCGGGCCCCGAGGCGATTCCTGACCGAAGGCCCACCGAAGGAGTCCCTCGTGATAACCCAGCGCCTCAAGCGCACCCTCCTGGCCACCACGATGGGTCTGGCGGTCGCCGCCGGTGGCCTTGCCACCGCCTCGACGGCGCAGGCCTACGACACCGGCCACACGAAGGTCAGCTGCAGCGCGGTCAAGATCCGCAAGGCTCCCTCGAAGCACGCCACGGTGGTGGGCATCGGCTACCGCGGCGACAAGGTCGCCTACAACCAGTGGGCCTACAAGCGCGCCGAGAAGCAGTGGTACACCCGCGGAACCGTGACGCGGAGGAGCGACGGCAAGAAGGTGTACGGCTACATGGTCTACCAGTGCGCCAACCCCTACGGCACCAATCCCGCGCCCACGCCGCCGATCCCGAAGTAGTGCGCGCCTGAGCGGTGTTGCGCCCCATTGATGCTCATGCAGGTGCCCTGGCCAGCATCCCTTCCGCCGCTGCCTTCCTCAGTGGGACGCCGTGAGGCGGTCGTCCCGCGCACGGGGCGGGCTCCCGACTCGGCGCGTCCAGACCTCGCCCCTTTCTCCCTTCGAAAGGTCGCACGATGATCCGCAATCTCGTCCTCCGCTCGGTTGCCCCCGCCGCCCTCGCCCTCGCGGCCGCTGCCACCCTGACCGTGACCGCGGCGCCCGCCGCGCACGCCGTCGGTGAGAGCAGCAAGTGCACTGTCAACTGGTCCAACTTCCCGGGCACCGTGGCCAAGAACGGCTGGAACTACCGAACCGGCCCGTCCACCGGCTACGCCAGCCGCGGCTACCTGTACCGCGGCGACAAGGTGACCGTGCTGTGCAGCCGCGGCAACTGGGACTACACCGCGCTCTCCAAGCGATCGAAGTCCGGGATCCCCAAGGGCACCCGTGGATGGGTGCGCAGCGACGGCCTCTACCAGCTGGCCGGCTGACCCCCCGCGACACCCCCGCCCCGCACTGGCCAAGAACGGTCCGCCGACCCCATTCCTGGATTCCTGGAGGAGTCACCATGCCCGCGCTCAGGCGCATCGCCGTCCCCCTGCTCGCTGCCGCCGCTGTCACCGGCACCACCCTCGCCACCGCCGGAACGGCCTCCGCGGCCGACTACCGCTGCACGACCAGCAGCAGCAAATCCTTCGACGACCCGTCGTACAACGGCCCCGACAGCGACAACTGGTCGTTCAAGGTTCAGCTGTGCGCCAAGCGGTCGGGCGGCTACATCTACACCACGGCCACGGTGTACTGGGACGGCCCCTACTCGTCCGGCACGAACAACAGCTTCACCTTCAACAAGGCGCGCTTCCACCTCGAGACCAAGAAGAGCGTGAGGGGCACGGACCCGGTCGTGAAGTCGGCCAACTACACCGGGCTCGAGGGCGCGCTCGAAAACAGCAGCGCCGCGGGCAACGGCTCGTACAAGACGGGGACGCTCAAGTACCGGGCCGGCTCTGGGCGCTACCTGGCCGACGGTTACATCCAGCTGGACTGGTCGGGTGACGGCAAGGACTACAAGGCTCCGATCCTGTTCACCGCCTCCCCGACCGTGTAGGAGTCCAGCCCCCCGTCCCGTACAGCTGCTCCCGCACCGCGACAGCGGTCACCGAGCGGGCCGCACGCGAGCCACCGGGCGGCGTGATTCCCGTGGCCAATCCGACGCGGTTCCTGCCGGGCGGGTTCCCGTTCACACCCTGCCCCCGACGACTCGTCGACCTGCGTCACCGGGGAGCACCTTGTGCCCGTCCGAGCCCTCAAGGAGGCCTTGGCGGGCGACCCCCTTCCGCGCCCACCGAGCGGCCGGCTCTGTCGCCGGTACTTTCCGGGCACTTCGTCCTCAGGAGGAAGCCGTGTCGTCCACCTCTACCGCCCATCGGCCCCGCACGGGCCGCATACGCCGCATAACCGTCTCAGCAGGTACCGCGCTGCTCGTCGCCCTGGGGGCGCCGCTCGCGAGCGCGACGACGGCATCCGCCGTGGGCTCCTCAGCGTGCAGCCCCCGCTACATGTACTACTTCGACGGGCACATCAACGCCAACTCGGTCAACCTGCGCAGCGGGCCGAGTACCTCGTACGCCTCCAAGGGCCTGCTGTCCAAGGGGACGAAGACCTTCCTGTACTGCTACAAGGAGGGCAGCGCCACCCGCTACTCCTGGGACTACATCAAGGTCACGTCGGGCCCCCACAAGGGGGTCAAGGGATGGGTCCGCGGCGACTTCAACAACTGGTGGTAGGCGCTTCCATGACCACTCCAACCAGGCGCCGCCTCGCGACCCTGACCGCAGCAGCAGCGCTTATCAGCGGTGGCGTGCTGGTCGCCGCGCCGAGCGCGTCGGCCGTCGGCTCGTCGGCCTGCCGCTTCCACATCACTCCCGAGCGCCACAAGCTGCTCGTCGACGGACTCAACTTCCGGACCGGCCCCGGGACGAACTACCTCGCCAAAGGGCTCCTCTACAAGGGCGACAAGTACGTCCCCAAGTGCGGTGTCCGCACGAACAACAAGGCCTGGAGCTACGTCAAGCTCACCCAGAAGTCCAAGAGCGGCCTGAAGGCCGGCACCTGGGGCTGGGTACGAGCGGGCTACACGATCAGCCCCGCGTAGCCGCAGCAGTTCGGCGCCTGCCCTGGCCCCATTCCGCTGGGGCGCACCCCTGTGACGTTCCGGCGCGTGCAGGCGCCGACTCCCTCGCCGTTCCCGGCCTCACCTGCGGACACGGCGCTCACACCCCACGTGACCCATCGGAGGAACTGCATGAAGCCACGCATCACCGCGGCCGCGACCCTGACCGCGGCATTCGTCGCCGCCAGTGCCCTGGTCGCGGCGCCCGCCTCAGCCGCCGCCGAGAACAACGTGCGGGACTACAACACCAACGTATGGGGCGCCTCCGCGGTCAACCTGCGCACGGGCCCGAGCACCAACTACACGTCCAAGGGCCTGGTGGGCAACGGCGACAAGATACGGGTCACCGCGACCAACACCGGCTCGTACTGCTACTGGTACAAGGTCAAGCTCCGGACCACCAGCAGGCACGGCCTGCCGAAGAACACCGTCGGCTGGGTCAACTGGGTCTACGTCAAGAAGCTCGTTCCCAAGAACACCCAGGGCTGCTGATCGCGATGACGGGTCCGGTCCGTTGTGCTGTTGACCCCTAACCACTGTTTCCCGGTCAGCTGATCCCCCGGCTGGTCGGGGGCGGCCGAGCGATGAGCCCTGGTCCGGCTCGATCGTGCGATTCCACTACGCCGCACCGCTCGGCATGCCCGGGGTGCCGCCGCGCCTCGGCGGCACCCCGCCGTCCCAGTACCTCAACACCCAGGCTGCCCGCCGGTCGGCCGCGTGTCCCGCACGACGCAGTTCCGCGAAGCCGACTGCCCTGTCCCTGAACCCGATCCCGCTGTGCCCTTCACCAGGGCCCACGTACCAAGGATGTGTGATCCGATGAGGAAGTACCGCGCGGTTCTCGCTGCCGGCGCAGTCACGGTGGCAGCGCTGGCTGGCACCCTCGCGACCGCGCCGACCGCTTCGGCCGCCACGTCGTTGTGTGGCTCAAGCTACGGCTACGTGGGCAAGCACGCCCTGAGCAAGGTCTCGGGCCGGACCGGGCCGCGCACGGGCGGATACGTGTACGTCTACTACAGCCCCAAGACCAAGAAGAACTGTGCGATAGCCAAGCCGGTTCCCGCACTTCGGGGCAACGCCTGGGGGCTGGGGGTGGGACTGCACAGCCCGACCTACAGGGACGGCGAGTCCGACGGCTACGCGCGCGGGCAGGTCTACACCCGGTGGGCGGGACCGGTCTACGTGAAGTCGCCCCACTCCTGCATCACCGTGACCGGCGATATGAACACCGGCACGCCTGGCCACCTCCGCGCACACTACGAGGTCCTGGCGCAGGGCGTGCACTGCGACTGACCACTACGCCTTCGTACTGCTCTCCGACGGTGTCAATTGTGCGATGCGCTGCAGGAGCCGGTCGCATTCACGGCAGTCCGGCAGACGAATTTCACCGGCAGCCAGCGGAGGAAATTCCCGCAGATACCGAGCACGGCTGGGCGTGTAGCAGAGCGGGTTATTGGCCGGACGGTAAATCCGTCCGACGCGGAGGTCTTCCAGCAGGTAGATATGGTCCACGCCCTGGCGGTAGAACTCAAGGTGCCGAACGCTGGTGTAGTTGTGGCGGACTTCAGCGGCTACCGGAAGCTGGTCGCTGATGGCCTTCCAGTCGGAGGCCAGTTGCTCTCGGTAGCTTCGCTCGTCCACCTGAAGAGGGGACGGTACGTGCTCCGCAGGGCGGCGTGCGGGCGGCGTCGGCTCGGTCTGGGCCGCGATGTGCAGCAGGTAACGCTCCGGCCAAGTGATGCTCCTCGGCCCGCCGTACGGCCGGCCGAGGACCGCACTGGCCCAGGCGAAGGAGTGCGGAACCTCCTGGCTGATGACGCGGGGGTCGGTGAACGGCCCGGCCTCGCGGCGGGCACGCTCGCGCAGTTCGGCTAACTCAGTCTCGGTCAGGGCGGTGGCGGGTGTCACGGCGGTCCTCTCCTACGGCTCGTCCGGCGTGAAGAACTCCCACAGCCCGACGAGTTCGGAGCCGTCGGGCCAGGCGCGGACCGAGCGTCGCTGCGTACGGACTACGGCGCCCGGCCCGGCCTTGGCGAGGAGCCGGAGGATGTGCGGCAGGTCGCTGGTCTGGGTGGGCTTTCCGGCACCGGTGAGCCGGTACTCCAGGCGTACGGTGTACCCCGCGTCGGGGAAGCCGGCGTCAGCCAGTTCGTTCAGGCCCAGGGCGCTCAGGCCGCGAGCAACTCGTACGGGGGAGCTCGGAGGCGCGATGCTCACCTCGTTCGGGACGACCCAGCGCCCCGTCGAGTCGGTGGTGTGCGACACGAAATTCTCCTTTTCCGAAGCGCTGGGTCGGGGCGAGGGTCGTGACTATTCTTCAGATGACTTGCCGGTGCGGGAGTCGCGAATTGCCTGAAAGAAGATCGGCACGAGTTCTTCCGGCATCTGGTATCCGACGACTTTCCCGAATCCAGGCCCAACCGGCCGGACGGGGATTTCCATTCCGTCCGGCCACCAGCCCTTTGTCACGCCCTTTTCGTATGTGCTTTTGAGTCCCCCGCTGTGGCCGCGCAGATTGGGTTCCTTCTCTGTCCGGAGGTCCTCTGCTTTGACATAGCCCTCGTTCGCGACGGCCTCGACGACGATGTTCTGAGCGCGCTTCGGCAGGGTTTCGAAGTAGCGGCGGGCGCGGTCGAGGGTCCAGGAGGTGTCGATGGTGACGTGCGCCGCGTGTCGGGCGAGGAGATCGCGGAGGTCGTCCAGGAAGCCGTCGGTCGGGTCGGTGACGGAAAGATGGATCTGCACGAACGGCGCTCCGTTTCAATAAACGTGAGTAGACGTCAGTAAGACGAGCCGACCGTAGCGCACGCGGTGGCTCGTCTACAAGGGGTCTATCCAACGTCTGTTAGACGTGTATGGATTCGAACAGGTGAATCACCTACCCTAACTGTCCTTAGGGTAGGTGATCTGCGCTAGAGTTCTGATCATGACTGGGACTGACTCGGACCTGTCGTCGGCCGCCGACTCGGGCAGCCGGCTCGCGCGCCACGCCGCCGTGCTCGACACCGCCGCGTTCACCGCCGCGCGACTGCACCGCGTCGTGCGGATGCTCGACGCCACCGCGGCGCACATCGCCCCGCGCCTGGACGCCGCCGCCGGCGCCATCGTCCGGCGCATCTACCCCCAGACCGCGGCCTCGGCCGCCGCCGACCTCGGGGGAGCGCGGCCGGAGTTCCACCGCCGGGCCACTGCACCGGCCAACCCGGCCTGAGCAACGCAACTTCGCCAGTCCAGCACCACCGAACGAGACCAGAGAACCACATGAGCGCTGCCGACGGATGGGCCGCCGACGATCCGGCAGCCGGACTTCCCGCACCGACCCGCGAGGAGGTCACCGAGCTGGTCGCCTACCTGCGCCAGCACCTCGTCTCCGCAGCAGCAGAACAGGACGACGCCCCGTCAACCCGTCTGGTGTTGCGCGCAGTTGGAGCTCTGCTTACCCACCGTATCGGGTTCGCGCACGGCCTGGCCGCAGGCAGTCCCGACAGTGCCCTGCTGCACTCCACGGTGGCGCCGCTGTACGAACTCGCCGCCCAGTTCCCCGACTGCCCCCTGCACTGGCGACGCAGGGCGGAGGAAGCAATGAGCGGAGGGCCGCTGTGAACGCCGCCGCGCCGCTCGACACCACCGATGTAGTCGACGCCGAACTGGTCGACGCCCGGGACGCACTGGCGCCCGCCCTGCCGGACACCGACGCCGACATCAACGACGTTCTGACCGACGAAGCCGCCGAGGACCTGGCCAACTCCGGCCGTGAGCGCACCCGCGGGACCTACCAGGAACGCTTCAAGGCGTTCGCCACCTGGTGCGCGGCACGCGGACGCACCCCCGGCCCGCCCACCACCGAGCAGAACCTCGTCTCCTACATCTCCCACCTCAAGCGGGCCGGGGTCGACTTCGGGACGATCCGCCTCACCATCGCCGCCGTCGTGCACATGAACGCCCGGGCCGGCCACACGAACTGGCCCCCCATCGACAAGGCCAAGGCGATCTATGCAGACGCCCGCCACGAACAGCGCGAGGCCGGCCGCAGCCCGAAGTCAGCCCCGCCCCTCGACATGGAACGCCGCCAGCAGATCCTTGAGGCCTGTCCCGAAGACCTGCCGGGCCTGCGCGACAGAGTGATCGCCCACCTCGGCTACTACTGCCGCGGCCGCCGCAGTGACCTGGCGAAGTTCCGGATCGCCTCGCTGGAGGAAGTCAGCCCCAGCCTGCTGATCGTACGGAAGTGGACCAGCAAGAACGACAAAACCGACGAAGGCCGCGAGTACGAGATCGACGACCCGGAGGCGATCTACGACATCCTGACGTGGCGAGCCGTGCTGCGCGGCCGCGGGGAGGCGGACCCGCTCAAGCCGCTCCTGCGGCGGGTCGACCAGTGGGGCAACCTCGGACCGATCAGCGGCAAGGGCTGGGGCATGACACCGCACGCGATCAACGAGGCGACCAAGCGCATGGCCCAGCGCGCCGACCTGGACGTGAAGGACACCGCGACGTCGCACGGCTGGCGCGCCGGTGTCCCCGCCGACCTCGGCCGGCTCGGCTACACCGCAGACGAGATCAAGGACATCACCGGCGACTGGCGCAGCACCGAACAGGTGGAGAAGTACCGCAAGGTCGGGCGGCGCCGGGCCGGGCTGAAGACCGACCAGAGCCGCCGGGCGCAGGCCATCACGGAGCTGCAGACCCTCAAGGCAGCGACTCCGCCAGAAGCTTCAGCGACCACGCCGGAGCAGGCCGACACGGGAACGAGACGAGGCGTGAGCTCGGCGGAGGAAGCGCCGAGAGCAACGATCCCGGCTGTCGGACAGCACGGAAGACTTCAGTAGTACACGAAAAGACTTCGGTAGGTTCTTCAGCACGGCACCGAAGGTCTTCAGTCGGTCCGAGCCACCAACCCCGGAGGGGAACACATGACTGGGAACGAGCAGCCCGAACGTGAAGGCGCCGAGCCACTCCACCACGGCGACAGCGACGCCCTGCGCGACGGCTACCAGTACGGTGCGGACGGCGTCGGAGTGCGTGCCGACCTTGTCCAAGCCGTCCTTGACGCCTGGGCGCGCATCAGCCCCACAGGCGATCCGGCGTCACCGCTGCACAGCGTCAACAATGGGGCGATCAACAGTGTCGACAACCTTGCCCGACTAGCCGCCACCGCGGTGGCCCGCACGATCGGCTCCGACAGCCAGAGTGCACGAGTCCGAACCGTCGGGCACTGAAGCCTTGCGTACGGCGAGTGTGCCCCAGACCACCGCACCAAAGATTTCAGTGCCCAGGTCAGAGCGTTGTCCACTGAAATCTTCGACGCGACCCGACACCGGCAATCGCGGAGCAGAGGTGAACACCCCGTCCGGCGAGGGGGATCCGGCCGGCGACTTCCACGTGCGGATGACGTTCTGTAAGGACGGCCCGGCCATCGACGGCACCTGGGCCGACGGCGAGGTAGCCTTGCGCAAGTTTCGCGGCTTCGTCGGCACGCACGGCAGTGTGCCCGGCGTGGCCATCGCGCTCGAGGTCGAGGCCGGCAACGCACGGGAGCCGCTGCGGACATGGTCCGAGGGCATCGAAGTGATCCACCGGGATCTGTAAGGCGCCACACCGCGAGGCCGAGCGGCCTTACCCGTGGCAGTCGCCCCGCGGACGTCGGCGGTTGCGTGATTCGCCAGCCCGAACCCTCCGAGGGTGGCGTTTCGAAGGCGCCAGCGCGCACTGACGCCTTCGAATGTGTCACGGCGAGCCGTCATCTCCCTGTTGTTCGCAGGTCCGGGCGTGCGGGTCACCTGGCAGGCCGTACTTATGGGCCTGCCAGCTCGACACATAGGTCGCGATCCCTTCTAAGACGGTAGAAGTTGCCTGCGGGCCCTGCCGTCCCACGACCCTACGGTGGCCGCACTCGGCAGCCGTGGCCCCGGGCTCTCCGGGGCTGCGATACCCACTGGAGGGGTCCATGAAGAAGCACTTCCGGCGCGTGGCGAGCGTCCTCGGGATGATCGCGGCACTGGCCGCCGGCGCGGGCGCGCAGGCCGCGCACGCGGCCACCGACAACGCCCACGCGACCGTCACACCCAGCACCATCGAGAGCGACCGCACCATCAAGCACGACGTGGTGCCGGTTCAGCGCTGATCGTCCCGGACGACGCCGCCCTGGCGACCGCAGCTGAGCTCCGGTCGCCGGGGCACGCTCATGGAAAGGGAGGGGTATGGGGACTCATCACCAAGTGCAGTCGTCCGACGGCATCAGGATGTCCGAGGTGCTGGACGTCGTCGTGAACGAGCTGCCGATCTCAACCTGGCGCTACAACGACGAGTCGGGTTCCCCGCGCCACATCGGGCCGATGGCCCAGGACATGGAGCGCCTCTTTCAGGTCGGCGACGGCAAGACGATTCCGGTCGTCGACTTTCTCGGGCTTCTGGTCTGTTGCGTCAAGGAGCTCGGATACCGGGATCGGGAGCTGCGTGCGCGCATCAGCGAGTTGGAGACGATGGTGCGGGGTGGTGAAGCAGCCGACGACGGAGGGACCGATGTCAGTGCCCGGTGGGAGGATCAGCCCGGGTGACTCGCTCATCGGCGCACGGAGAGGGGGAAGCGGCTTTGACAGGTACTTACGAGTGGCCGCGAGGGGCAAGTGGTGAGGACTCCGCAGCCCTGGAGGAATGGCTCGGCGAACGCGGCTGGGAGGTCGATCCGACGGTGTTCATGGCCGGCGCGCGGGGCCCGGCGGTCCAGGTGCGCCGGGTGGGAGCGGCCTGGCAGGACGGAGAACCAGGACTGCTGATCCTGCCGGGCGAGGTCGTGGAGTACGACGGCACCTGCATGCGTATCGCGCCCAAGCAGCCTGCCGCGACGGTGGCCGAGCCGTAAGCAGAGCGCTCCACGTGCGTCCGGCCCCTCGACATGGCGTCGAGGGGCCGGAGTTGGTAGCGGGGGCCGGATTTGAACCAGCGACCTCTGGCTTCGTGGCGGTCGGGCTGTACACCACGGTGAACGTCATCGAGGGGCCGCCGTTCCGGTGGTCATCGTCGTACGGGCCGTACGGCTTGCAGGGCCGCGGCGGTGAGCCCGATGACGGCGCACAGCGCGCGCGGGTCGTCGCGCAGGTCGTACAGGACGTTGATCGCCCGCTCGCGGCCGGCGGAGCCGTGCTGGGCGTTGTCGAAGACGGCCTGCAGGGCGGTGCGGGCCCGGACGGTTGCCGCGATCTGGGCCTCAGCGTCCGTCATCGCCTCGGCCGGGCTGATGCCGAACGCCCGGTTCAGCGTGCCGGCGGCGTCGAGGGTGGTGAGCGCGTCTGGGGTGTCGGGCAGGAGCCGGCCCAGGTCGACCGTGCCGGTGATGGTGCGGACGGCCGCGGGGGCGTCGGGGTCGACGACGGCGAGGAGGCACATCTGCGCGATGTGGGTGATGCAGTGCAGGCCGAACTCCCGTGCGTGGGCGAGGAGGATCGGCAAGCCGTCGGAGAGAGCGGCGTCCGGGGCGTGCTGGGCATCGGTGTACTGCGCCGCGCGTCGGGAGACGACATCCCAGTACAGGTTCCTGGTCATGCTGTGCCTTCGTGGTCGTGGGCGGTGTGCTGGCGGCCGTCCGGCGGCGCCGTCACGAGCCGGGCTTCTTCGCATCGGGAAGAGCCGCGAGGGGAGACCGGCGGCCCTTCGGGGAGTTGCGGACGGCGCCCCAGTCGATTTTTCGGCTGCGAAGGAGCCGCTCGAGATCGCCCTGCCGGTAGAGCAGGACCAGGTCCTTCCAGTGCGACCGGGCGGTGTCCACGTGGGTCAGGAGTCCGGCGCGCACCAAGTGGGCGAAGTCGGCATCGCGGACGCCGAGGACCGCTGCCGCCGAGTCCCGCATGTGGAGCTGGCCGGCGGCGGAAGCGCTGGCCACCTTCCGCCGGTCCATGCCGCGCTCGAGGGTGAGCCCGCAGTACAGGGGCCCGTGATAGTTCCCGACGACGGGCAGGTGGCCGCGGCGGGCGAGTTCGGCGGCGGTGCCGGCGTGGACGGTGACCGTGGGGAAGCGTCCGGCGAGGTGCTCCTCGGCGCGGGTGGAGCCGACGTCGGGCATCGTGCCCACAGCCTTCTTGATGTCGGTGATGCGGGCGACGGCGGCGTGGAACACGGCTGCTGGCCATCGGCCGTCGGCCATGTCGGGGCCGGGGATCAGGCCGAGGCGCTGGGCGCGTTCGAACTGCCACAGGTGCAGGCCGGCGCGGTCGGGGAACTGCATCGGCCCGTACGTGGCGAGGGGTTTCACGGTGGTGGTCATGCGTCTCCGTCCGGGTCGGGCGCGGTGTTGCCGGTGTCGAGCTGGAAGTACAGGCGGTCACCTGGGTATTCGCGCGGGGTGGTGAGGGTGAAGTTCGCGCGGAGAACGTCCAGGACGACCTGGGCGGTGGCGTCGTCGGCGCGCAGCCGGACCTCGGCGATGCCCGGCAGAGTTGGCCGGTCGGTCCGCTCTTCGCGGTCCCGTCGTGGCTGGCGGGGCATCAGTAGGTCACCTCGTGCTCGTCTTCGTCGCCGTATAGGAAGTAGTCCCGGTCGGGGACGTCCTCGTCCGGGTCCTGTGTCTCGTCCCTCAGTTCGTCGGCCAGGTCGGCGTACTTGTCGTCGTACGGGTCGTACGGCTCTCGGGCGTCGTCGGCCATGTCCGCCCAGTACGCGGCCTCCGACTCGGCGTCCTCGTCCGCCCGTTCCTCCGGGGTGAGCGCGGCGCGGCGGGCGTCCTCCTGGTCCCGCCGCGCCTGCTGTTCGGCTTGGTAGTAGCCGTCCCAGACGTTCACGGCGGCGTTGGGTCCCCAGCTGCACCAGCCCCAGCCGCCGTCGAGATTCTGGTGGCCGGCTGTGCGGGCGCACCGGCCGCCGTCGATCGGGTGGGCCATCCCGTTGCAGACGAGGACGAGTTCCTTCGAGGGCTGCCGCGGTGCAGTACGGGGTGCGCGGCGCAGTTCGGCGAGGACGTCGGGGAACCGGCGGCCGCTGGTGGCGGCGATCGTCCTGGCCTGGCGCTTCAGGTGGTCGGAACCCGATTTGGTCACGGTCGTCTCCACAGCGGGACCCCACGCTTCCCGCCGGACGTCGCGTGAACAGGGCGCAGCCGGACGGAACAGGTCTTCGGGTGGTGCTGCGCGGGACCCTGGTGCGGTCCTTGTCCGGCGGCGCTGCCCCGGCGGCGTGGGCGCGGGGCGGCAGCGGAAACGGCGGTTCGCGGCATGCCGTGTATTCGCAGCAACAGTACCGGCTGGCACTGACAATGGGAGGTCACAGCCGACGGGCTGGGCCCGGCGCGATGGGAGTGGCGTGTGGCGAGCAAGGCGCAGGCGGCGTGGGATGCGCTGAACGAGCGTCAGAAGATCTACATGACAGTGCTGTACGACGAGGACCAGGCGGTCGAGGCCGAGCGGGCACGGGATGCCGCGGCCGGGCACTACGACGAGACGCCGGCGGACGTGTGGCGGTGGTTCGACGTGGTGACCCCCGGCTCGAGGTTGACGGCGGTCCAGCGGCGGCTGGCCCGGCACGATGTCCGTGACGATGGCACCGGGTCCACGCTGCAGGCGCTTCAGCGGTACGGGTTGATCGAGGTCCGTGAGGAGACCGAGCAGGGGGCGCGCGGGAAGTCGAAGACGGTGTCGGTGAAGCTCACCCGGGCCGGGCGGGCGGCGGTGCGGGCCGGGACCAAGGAGCCGCGCCGCCGGCGCAGCGGTGAACTCTCCCAGTACGCGTGGGAGCGGCTGATCAAGCTGTGGCGGGCCGATCCGCGCACGGTGGGCATCTGGGGCGACAACACGCGCAAGGCTCTCGTCGAACGGCCCGAGCGGCCGTATGCCGAGCGGGTGGGTCACTTCGGCGACTACCGGATCACCGAGGCCGGACGGGAGCACTACCGCAACCTGTGGGCACGGTACGCCGAGCTGTACCCGGACACTGCCGCCCCGAATCCGGACGAGAGCGCCGCCGACCCGTGGCCAGCCGAGCTCGTCAAGACGCTGCGCTCCCTGGAATCGGCCGTCATCCAGGCGGGGAGGGACCAGTGGGCGGCGCACCGGCGCCGGGAGGCGGCCCTCCGGGACGCCCAGGCGCCGCTCCGGGTGGACCAGAAGAGCGAGCACGGCACCGAATGGCACGCGCTCCTCGCGGCCCAGGCACAGGCCCGCGCGGAACTGGCGGAGCGGCACGAAGCGCAGGCCACGGCCGCCCTGGAGACAGGGATTCGGGCGTACGCGCACGCCGTGCTGCGCGCCTACACCGCGTCGGTGGACAACGACCTGTTCGACGCCGCCCTGGTGGACGCGGTCACGACGGCCGCCGACGCCGGACGCGACGGCGCGCCCATCGAGGCGCCGGCCAAGTGCGGTCTGCCGCGCGTCGACCGGGCGGTGCAGACCGCGTACGCCGAGGCGATGGGGACCCGGAAGCGGCGCCGCGCGCTGCCCAAGCAGATGCTCCCCGACACCTCGTACCTCACCGGGAGCCAGCCCGAGCCCCTGCCGACGGAGATCACCGGGTTGCACGAGCTGGCGGGGACGGTGGCGTCGTACATCGCGGACGGGGCACTGCGCCAGGAGTTGTACCCGCCCGCCCGGGCGGAGGCTGCGCAGGCTGGCTGACGGCCGTCGGCCGGGCGCGCTCACGGTGAACTGGTCGTGGCCGCCTGGCGGTTCGCCGGGCGCACGTGCCCGGCTTCGGGCGCGTCGATGGGGCACCAGCCGCCACGGACCAGGCCGTTCTCCAGGAGTTCGAGGACGTCGTCAGGGCCCTCGTCGTCAAGGTCCGGGAGGCTGGTGTGTGGTCCCACGGGCCCGACCAGGAGCAGTACCCGGGCCCGGTCGCGGGCGGCGGTCACCCACTCGTCGGTGAGGTCGACCGCGGCGAGGAAGAAGTGCCCGTGGCCCATCTCCTCGTCCGGGCCGGCGGTGTGGGCGCGCACGGCGATCCAGCTGGACGAACTTGTGCTGGCGTCGTATTCGAGACGCAGCGACCAGCCGTGCTCGCCCATGTCGCGGGGGTCCTCGGCCGCGAAGCCGTCCTCGAGGAGGTGGAAGTCCAGAAGGTGGAAGAGCGCCGGGTGCGGCTCGTACTCCTCCGGCTCCGCGGTGATGAGCAGCACGGGCACCGGCGACCCGTCGGGCTCGTCGGCGGGCGCCAGGTGCGCGGCGGCCTCGAACTCGAAGCGGAAGATGCGCTCCTCGGGGTCGTCCGGTACCTCGACGCTGACCCGGTGCGGCTGCTGCGGGATCTCGACGGGGACGGCCCATCGGATCACGGAGGGCGTGCAGGAGGCGTGCGCGAGGTTCGCGCTCATGATGTGCGTGCCCGGGTTCAGGTCCGGGTCGAAGACGCTCACCGTGAAGATGACGGAGGTTCGGTCCGTGGCGACGTTCCCGGGCTCGTAGCACTCGTAGCACTCGTACTTCTTGGCCGCCCGCTCCCGGAGGAACTCCCCCAGGTCGTATTCGACGCCGATCTGGTCATCCCCGTCGACGAACCGTTCGACGTCCGGGGTGAGGACGAATCCGCCCTGTCCCTGTCCCTGTTCCTGCTCCTGGTGCGGGGACTCGGCCTGCGGCGTGCGCAGGGTCTCCAGGGCGGCGGTGTACGGCATGCCGGTCTTCTCGGCCAGGGCGCGGGCGCGGCCGACGAGGCTGTTGCTGGTGTTCTTGCGCTTCGTCACGACGGTGAACTCCACGGCGGGACGCCCACGCTGCCCGCCACCAGTTCGTCCGGTCGAAGTAGGGCGAGGCCACTCTCACGGGCCCTTGCCCGGCGCGATCCGGGTGCCGATCTCCTGGCCGGCGAGCCTTCGACCGTTCGTGCCGTCGCTGCGTGGGAGCGGGCGGCGGGTCTGCGCGGTGCGTGTCCAGCGCTGAGAGCAGCGTAGTGGCTGCCACCGACACTGGGACTGGACACGGCCGACCCGCCGCCTCCGGCGCGTCACTCTCCTTCTTCTGCCCTGCGTACCTGCTCGAACTGCCACTGCATCTGCCCGTCCGCGTTCCGCCAGGTCTCCGCAGGCTCGGGCAGCTTCTCGCCGCGCAGGTTCGCTCCGAGGCAGGCCATCGCGTCCTGGTGTGCGGCGTACGCCACCACGCGGGAACCGCCGAGGTGCGTCTCGTACAGGAGCTGGGAGTCGTAGGCGCCCCAGATCAGCAGATCCAGCGAGGACGTGAGGCGCTTACGCAGGTCCTCGTTGTGGAGAGCCATGACGGCGACTTCCGCCTTGCCGAGCTTGGACAGGAGGAAGTCCGCCCAGGTGTCGAACTCCTCGGGTGCCGGCCCGGTTCCGACGTCGCTCGTGCGGTAGGTCTGGCGGACGTCCAGGAGCGCGGCGGTGATGGTCTCCGTCGCCTCCTTCTCCGCAGCGCGCTTGCGGGCCTTCTTGGTGTCGGACAGCGCCCGCCAGGCGACCGTGGAGGTGAGGCTGCCGCCTACCAGGGCGCCGACGCCGCCCAGGAGGGGTGCGAGCCAGACGGGGCTGGTGGTCGTGCTGGTCTGCTGAGCGGCGGCAATGATCCAGTCCACCGGGAGGGCCTCCTCGTGCCGATCGCGGCCGGGAGCGCCGCGGCGCTCAGGCTACGCCGCCAGGACCGTGCGTCGGTCACCGGAAGTGAGGCTCTGACCTGCGTCCAGCGGTGTCACGCTGCGGAGGAGGTGAGGATCTTATCGGTGAGGTCGTGGCAGTCCTGGTTGGTCAGGGTGAACCCCACCCTGGCTCCCTGCTCGGAGAGTTGCGGCATGGCCCGCACCCCCAGTTCCAGCAGGCGGCGCCCGTCGGCCGGGCTGCACCACAGGGTGACCATGCCTTCGGGGTGCCCGGCCCACGTGGCGCCCACCCCGTGCCGGATACCCGCGCGCCGGCGCAGCGCCAGCAGGAGCCGGTTGCTTGCCGCGTACGGGTCGTCGGTGTCTGCGGTACGGCCGTCGATGATGGCGTCCTCGCGGGCGGCGATGGCCTCCCAGTCCGGTGTGACCGGTTCGGGTTTCGGAGGAACCCATTCGCAGCGGATACCGCGCGTCCAGCGCAGGCGGCTGTCGCAGTCGGCCACGGTGAGCGAGAGACGGGACTCCGTGCTCAGGGCCTGGGCGAAGCGTGCGCCGGTGGAGGCGTGCAGGAGGTCATGGATGCCGCGGCTGGCGACGTACAGGGAGAGGACGCTCCCGGTGGGGTGTGCGTCCAGGCCGTCCAGGTGGAGGTTGAGCAGGAGCCGGTGCATCGCCGGGTCGGACTTCCGTCGGGCGGCGGCCTGTTCCTTGAGCGTGGCCCACGCCGAGGAGACCGTCGCCGCGATCACCTGGCAGGTGACCTCGACGGCGTCCGGGTCGCTGTACTCGTCGTCGGGGAGGTGCCACCGCACGGAGTCGCCGGTGAACGGCACGAGCCGTTCGAGTGTGTCGGTGTCGAGCATGTGCGGGCCCTTCCTGGCCGTCGGCGGACCGTGCCCATCGTACGGATGGGGCCGGGGCTGGTGTGGGTGAAGGGCTATGCCGCTGACGTCTTGTCGTGGAGCCGGGCCTGGAGATCGGCGGCGGCTTTGTCGAGCGCGGCGTGGAGGTCGGGGAGCAGGGTGAGCGCGTCCGCCACGGCCTGCGGTTTCGCTTCCGTGTCGGCCTGGACGGCGCTGAACGCCTCCAGCGCGGTCAGCGGGGTGAGCTGGTGGGACCAGGCGAGGGATGCCGGGCTGGAGGCGTAGCGGTCGGTGAGACGCTCGATCGGGGTCAGCTCGACGCCGGCGCGCCGGAGGAACACGGCCAGGCCCTTCTCCTGGACGAGGCGGCAAAGGTCGTAGCCGCTCGCCCAGTTGATGCCCCGGTCACCGTTGGCCTCGGCGACGATCGCCGCGGCCATGGCCTCTTCGCGGGCGTCGCGCGGGCGGGGCTTGGAGACCGTGCGCCACAGTTCCTCGACGTCGCTGGGGTTGATGGAGGGGCGGTCACGGAAGTCGCGTCGCGCCGTCGGGGCCATGGCGAGCCGGATCACGCCGAGCGCGACCGTCTTCTGGGACAGCTCCCGCCGGTACACCAGGTTTTCGGTGACTTCCCGGTCCATCTTCCGGGCGGCGCGGCGGACCTGTTCGACAGTGGGTCCGTCGGTCCAGCCGTACGACCACTGGTGGCGGGTGTCGTCGTACTCGGCGTCGATGTGCTCGCCCCGCTGCCTGTCGAGTTCGTACTTCTTGTTCAGCTCGCTGGCGATCCTGTTGAGGCGGGCGGAGCGGTTCTTCGGGGCGGCCATGTCCGGCAGCGTAATCGCTGGCCCCGGCCACCGGTCCCGGCCCAGGCGATATGCTCCAGGCGGCACACGCGGCTGGGCACGTCCGCCGTACGTCGAAGAGGGGCCAGCCCACGCCGGGCCCTCGCCACAAGACCAAGATGTCCATCGACTCATCGTGCGGTGTTCGCCATGTCCGCTCTTCAGTGCGGCGTGCGCGTGGGGCATGCCGTGCGCTTGGGGAGTGAGACCCGTTGTCGAAGAAGCCACGCCGCGCCCGTCAGGTGCGCCGCCGCGCGATCGAGGCGAAGAAGCAGGAACTCGGCATCAGCCACACGGCCGCCCTGCGGCTCGTCGAGGCGGAACAGGCCGCCGGGCAGCAGCCCACCTGGGGCGACCTCGTCGACAACGGACGGCTTCCGGGCGGTCCGCCATGGCGGCCGGACCTGGAGGCGCTCAGGGCGGCCGGCGAGGACCCCGAGGCATGGGGGCAGATCCTGTGCCTGGAGTGCGGCTGCCGGGTGGCCGGGGCCTGTGACCTGTGCCCCGGCTGCTACTGCTTCAACGACCAGTGCGACGGGCTCCGGCACAAGCAGCAGGACCTGACCCAGGTGGAGACGTTCCTCGTCGCCGCGTGGGTGCCGGCCGAACTGGGCCGACGCGAGTTCGCGCAGCAGGTCGCCGACGCCGTCCACACGCTGTACCGCATCAGCACCAAGGAGCTGTACCCCTGCCGGGCGGAGGTGTTCCAGTCCGCCTATCCGGACCAGACGTACCCCAGCCTCCCGGAAGGGACCCGGCACGCCCAGGTGCTGGTCGACGCGTGGGCCCTGCGGGACTGGGACATCGACGGGGAGATCGAGGCCGTCACCGAAGACGTCACAGAGGCACTCGAGGGCTTCATCCGCGAGCGCTACCCGGCCGAGTGGGGACCGGCTGTCATGGTCTGGGACGCCAAAGACGCAGAACGTATCGTCAAGGAGCGGGAGTTCGTCGTCTTCACCCAGGACCCGGACCCGATGCTCGTGCCCGGCGGGTGGGAGGACTACGTCACCCGGATGACGGTTCTCCCCGACGGGGACGAGGCGGCCACCCCGCCGCTGGATCAGCTGCCGACCCGCGTGGTCGACGACCACGATCAGGGATGGCACCGCTCCTCGCACGACGACGCGATGTACCGCGCCGACTTCGCCGAGAAGCGCGGCCTCGAACTCCTGTCGTACGCCCAACTCGCCGCCCGGCGGGGCCCGATCCGTCCCGTCGTCCCGCCCACGCCCGAGGACGACGCCGCGGTGACCGGGGCGCTGCGGCTGGCCGGCCGGAAGGCCGCCGCCACCGTGCTGGTCGCCGCCTACCGCGTCGCGAAGCAGTACAACACCGAGGCGGGGCGGAGCGTCAACCGGCTGTACGCGGGCCGGGAGGGATCCAACGAGAGCCACGGCCTGCGGGTGATGGCCTGGGAGGTGGGCAGCGACCTCTCCGAACGCCCGGGCCGGTACCACGAGGCCGCCGCGGCGACGATCGCCGAGGTCCTCGTTCGCTGGACCAGCTCGAAGGACACCTTCACCGAGGTCGCCGAGAACCTGCTGTACCTGTTCGCGGAGGTCGCCGATGCGGACGGCGGCTGGGAGAAGGTCGCCGACCGCTACCTTCAGCCGGGCGCCCGCATCGGGCACCCCGAGCACATCATCGAGCGAGTGCACCTGTTCCTGATGGGCAAGTCGTCCACCAGATACACCTCATAGGCCGGGAGGAGCGCGGAACATGGCGGAGTGGTCGCCCATCGGGGGCACCCTGGTGAGCAGCGCGAAAGGCCGCTCCTGGAGAGAGGAAGCGGCCTGCTGGCTGCTCGCCGAGTCCGGCCCGGGCAGCAGCCACTGGCCGGACCGTCTCCAGGAAGCGGGCCTGATCACCTGGGAGGACCAGGAACACGAGGACTGGGACCTGGCCTTCGTGCGCTGGGAGGCCCTGGCCGTGACCCTCGGGCACAAGGACCACGACCCGGCCGACGGGCTGCACGGCACGGACCCCGAGTGGACCATGCTGCGGTTCGCGTGCTCCCTGATGACGGGCAAGGGCGACTGGGCCACTGACCTGCCGCGCCTGGACCATGCCAACCGCCGCATCCTCCTCGGCGCGCTCGCCTGGGCGGCAGGGGGCGAGAAGGCGGCCTACCCGTACATGACCCCCGAGCCCGTCGATGAGCCGCCGCCCTCGCCTGACGGCCGCTGTTTGCGCCCGGTGGACTGACGACCGGCCGCACGGCGAGCGGCGGGCTACTCCCTGGCGGCCTTCGTGGGATCAAGCCCGGGATCGGCGCCCAGGGTGTGCGTGTGGAGCACGGCGGAGGAGACCAACTCCTCGTACATCGCACGCGCACCGCTGGAGGTGATGTTGCCGCGCAGCGCGGCCAGCATGTCCAGAGACAGCGCGGCGCACTGGAACTCCTCCGGCAGGTCCGGCCAGTATTCGTCCAGGGCGGCGCGGGCCGCCTGGAACGCGTCGGTGATGACGTGCTGGTCCTCGTCCTCGTCCATGTCCCACGGCCGGCGGGCGGTGACCACGACCAGGGCGGCGATGTGACGCCAGCCGGGCGGCGCGTCCTCCGGCCGGGCCGTCAGTCCCGGCGGGAGGACGAACACGTCGGCCCTTGCCGGGTATGCGGTGCCGTCCCTCTTCAACGTGTAGATGGCCCGGGCGACCAGGGCGGCGAACAGCTGTTCCATGGTGGCGTCGCCGACCAGGTGGGGGTCCGGTTCCGTGGGGATCGACGAGTCCAGCAGGAACGCCGTCGAGGCGACGGTCTCCGCCGCCGGGTCGAGGAGATCCGCCGCTGCGCGAGCCCGGTGGGCGCCCACCGGCTTGCTGCTGTGCCCGGTCGCCCAGCTGGCATACGGTGCGGCGTTGCGCCGGGTCCACGGGTCGGTGATGCCGAGCCAGCCAAGCTCGTCAACGACGCCCCCGAGGACGAACGCAAGGTTCTCGGCGACCTCGACCACGGTCGGCCCGGTCACCCAGCGGACGAGGATCGGCGCGATGACCTCGAGCGCCCCCGGGGCCACCGACGTCTGCGGCACCCGCGGCCCGACGTCCAGGGTCATCTGCAGCACG
The DNA here is from genome assembly GCF_055580685.1 of Streptomyces sp. NPDC031554. Lineage (NCBI taxonomy): Bacteria > Bacillati > Actinomycetota > Actinomycetes > Kitasatosporales > Streptomycetaceae > Streptomyces > Streptomyces sp. NPDC031554. Next base: position 176,161 of record NZ_JBVIKX010000011.1, read on the forward strand.
ATCGCCGACTCGGCCGAGGCGGGGCGGCCGACGACCAGATCGCCCGGCCGGCCGGTGGTCTCCTCGGCGGCGCTCGCCGCGGCGTGCAGCGCGGCGATGAGGGTGGACAGCGCGGCGGGCCCGGCCTCCGTCAGCGCCTGGCCGATCGCGGGAAGGTCGCCGTCGGCGGGGACGTCGATGTGCCGGACGGGCGCGCCCTGCTCGACGATCTCCTCGTAGGTGCGGGACTCGCTGTAGGGCAGGTTGCGGGTGCCGTAGGCGTCGGTCTTCCCGGACTTCAGGTACCAACTCTCGCCGTGGGCGTCGACCAGGCGGACCGGGTGCTCGCCGCCCGGGCCGGTGGTGTCGACCTTGCGGACGGCACGGGTGCGGAAGGCTCCCGTACGTTCCATCTCGGCGCGGGCAGCCCGGTCGCGGGCGCGGTTCTTCGACATCAGCTCTCACTCCATGCCGGTACGCCCCACGCGCGTACCGCTCACGGCGGGACGCTGACCTGCACGATGCGTCAGAGACGACTTGCCGGATGCCGGGGACCTGGCGTGGGCTCTCGTTCCCCATCACGGATGCCGGGCGGTCGTGCGCCGCCGGTACCGACTATATGCCCCGTGCCCTGGTCCGGGCTGGATGTGCCGCCCACTAGTACGTGCCCCATCACGCCTCCGGGAGTTCGTCCTGCACGGCGTCGAAGCGGCCCACGCCGGGGCCGGTCGTCAGACCGTGCCGGCACGCTCGGCCCCGGCCCCACATGCGGGACTCGCGGTTGGTGAGCGGGGTGTCGCAGTCGATGCACTTCACGACGGGCCGGTCGCGGGTGACGGGGATGGGCAGCATCGTCTGGTCGTCGGGGCGGCTGGTCATCGGGCGTGCCGCCGCAGTGTGTGGAGCGCTGCCCGGCAGGCGTCGGTCATCATGGCATCGTCCAGCCGAATCACGGCGGCGTACCCCTCGGCGTCGAGGCCGGGCAGGGCCGCGGTGATGGCCGTGTGCTGGCGGGTCACGTCGACGGCCGGAACCTGCCGCGCTCTCGACTTCTGCCGGGCCAGGCACTCCTCAAGTGGCACCATCAGCACCACCAGGATCGTGGTGCGGCCGTGGGCGGTCGCGATCGCGTGGACGCGCGTACGGCGTGCCGGCTGCGCATGGGTTCCGTCCACGATCACCGGCGTCCCGGCCGCGCAGTGGCCCTCCAGCTCCTGCCATGCCGCTGCCAGAGCCGCCCCGGTCACCGCTTCGACGCCGGTGTCACCGGGCATCCGTCGCTGATGGGCGTCGTACGAGACGACGGCCGCGCCCAGCTCGCGGGCCAACTTCTCGGCAAGCGTGGACTTCCCGGCGCCGCTCGGGGCCATGAGTAGCACGCACAAGCCGCACCCCGCGACGTCATCGACGCTGCTGGTCATGCTGTCCTTCCTCGTCGCGTCGGGCGCGGTCGCCGGCGGTCCAGTCGGACCAGCCGCAGACCGCTTCGTGCAACACGCCCAGGGCCTCGGTGACGGCGGCCGGGACGGTCGTCTTCTCCACGCTGCGGAGGGCGTCGTACCAGCCGCCGATGTCCTCGAGGAGCCGGGAGGCGACCATGGCGGGAGGGTTCTCAGCGAACGAGACGACGGAGTCGTCCGGGTCGGCGCCGCAGATGAACATCCAGGGCCGGTGGACGCCAGGATGCGGCTGAAAGTTGGTCATACGCTGGTACGTCGAGGGTGAGGGGACTGCTGCGCGTAGGGCGACGGGGCGGGTTCGACAGCGATGGCTGCGGTCATGCTTCCTACTCGGGTCGGGCGACCGTGAGGCCGCTTTGGTCGTTGCGCCAGGTACACAGGCGCAGCCCGGCGGCGCGTTGCCGCTCGAAGAGAGCGGCCACCCAGACCTGGTCGGGGCGGTACAGGGCGAGATCGGCCCAGGCGCGCGGGTTGAGAAAGTACGGGTCGCGGGGGTCACCGCAGTCGCACGGGCAGTCAGGGATCGGGTCGCGCAGGACATCTACGCCGTGGCAGCGGTGGTGAAGGTGTTCCGCGCAGGGCGGGCAGGCGTTGGTGGGGATGATGAAGGTGCGTACCCAGCGCGGCAGTTCCACCGGGCGGCGCGTGGTAGCCGCCCGCAAGGAACGGCGGCGAGCGGTTCGAGCGCAGCGGCGCTCGGCGAGTTCGTCGGTCACCGCGTGCCGTCGGGCGCTTCGACTACAACGGTGCCGTCGACTGCGGCCAGCCGGAGCCGGGCCCGGGGCGGGACCCTCTCTACTCCGGGGAGTGGCCAGCTGTCTGCGGAGATGCCGTAGACGGGAGGCTGCCAGTCCGGTATCCCGAGGCGGTGGCGGTAGGCGGTGAGCCAGTCGGATTCGAAGTACGCCGCGAGCAGGCCGCCGCGGTTGGGGATGGGCTCGGGCGCAAGGGCGTTGGGGTCGCGCAGTTGTTCGCGGACCCGAGCGAGGTGATCGAGGTGCCGACGGCAGTACCAGTGGTACTTGTACCAGCCCGTGACGGCCTGCTTCTCCACGGCGTGGTGCTCCCAGTCGGCGAGCGTGCCGCAGATGCCGCGCTTGTTGCGGAAGTCATCCGGGCCGTTGGGATGGGGCCGCAGCCGGGGCGCGACGCATACCCGGTGCGCGCGTTCCTTGCCGGAGCTGTAGCGGGGGGCGTCCTCGGCGATGGCCTGGTCCAGGCGCCACTCGCGGCCGGTGCGGGTGGCGCCCATGGCACGCCGGGCGGTGGCCCAGACGGCGTGGACATCCCGGTCGTCCTCGGAGTGAGCGACCATCGTGGCGAAGCCGAAGGCGAGGAGCATCTCGCGGGCCAGGGGGGTCGCACGCTGATCGTTGTAGACCTGCCCGGCGAAGTCGGCGAAGGTCTCGCCTCCGCCGCCGCCTTTGCCCTTGGTGCGGTTCTTGTCGGCGGGCGCGGGCTGTTCCGCGTAGGCGAGGTGCAGAGCTGTGCCCATGGTCGTGGTTGGTCCTCCCGGTCAGCGGCCGGCCCGGCGGTGGGCGTCGGCCAGGATCTCGGCGGCGGCAGGGTGGGCGCGGACGGCCTCGGTCAGCGCGTCCCACCATGTGCTGGCGTACTTCTCAGCTTCCGTGCGGGCCCGTAGTTTCTCCTCGGCCCGGCGCAGGCGGAGTCCGAGCTTGTCGCAGGTGCACTCGGCTTCGGGGTCCTGGACCCGGGCCATGCACCCGGGCATCAGGTTCAGGTCTCCGTCGGGGTCGGTCCACCAGTAGCAGCCGGCCGGGACGGTGTCCGGCGTGACCGCGATCGGGGTGCCGTGGTCGCCGAGCGCCGTCTGTCCTGCAGGGGCGGTGGCCTTCACGATGGGGCGCCGCTCTGTGCGGGAGCCAGGGGGAGCACGGTGCTTCCCTGGAGAACAGCGGTGGCCACGGCGAGCAGGTACTGCACCTCCTCGCACGGGTATCGTCCGCAAGCCCCGCAGCCGCAATGGTCGTGCTGGCAGCAGCACTGCTCCCCGGACCACTGGTGCCCGTCGGCGCCCACGCCGTCGTATCGCACGCCGGTATCCCCGCAGCTGTAGCACGCGCTGCTGCCGGGGCGGCCGAACACCTCGTCGAGGATGGGGTCCGGCTCGGACCTCGGGGCAAGGATCGGGCCGTGGCGGTCGGCACCCAGGTGGTGGCCGATCAGGTCGGCCAGCGGCTGACGGAGGACGCCGAAGCGGCTTGCAGAGCGTTCGTCTTCGAGCAGCTCGTACGCGCGGGCGAGCGTCGCCACGACGACGTCGGGCGTGCCGGCTTCGGTCATCGGTGGTCCACTCTGCTGGGGGCAGTCAGGAGGGCGAGGAGTCTCTGGTGCGTGGCAGCTCGGGCGTCGAGGTCGGCGCGCAGGGCCGCGCAAGCCTTTCGCAACCGAGTGATCACCTGTTCCCGGTGGGCTATCAGCAGGTCGAGCAGGCTTTCCGTGTCGTGGGCGGCCAGAGTGCGCCGGAGATTCTCGGCCGCGGCCAGCTCGGCATCAGCGATGGGCATCAAGTCGGCCTTCCGCTCTCGGGGTGTTGGCAGCGTCACCCAGTCCTGCTTGCACGGTCTTTGTGGTCACGGCGCGATCAACTCGCCATCGGACGCGGCGAGGCGCAGCCGGGCTGGCTCTGGAGTCTTGGACCTCTGGGGCCGGTCGGGCCGGGGCCAGTTGTCGGCCCGTATCCCGTGCTTCCTGGGCGGCTTCCACAAGGAGTTGTGCCAGTCGGAAGCCCAGGTGTAGAGACGAATCCAGCCGTCGGTGCCGCCTTTGTGGACTATGTAGGACGGCAGGAGCCCGCCAAGGTTTGGGATCGGCTCCGGGATGTCGGTGGCGCGCAACGCGGCGTCGAGGTCACGGCCGTACGAGTCACGGTGCCGGCGGCAGTACCACGCCGGGGTGCGCCAGCCGGTCTCCGGGTCGATACGCCAGGAGTGATCGTGGTCTCCAGCGCCTTGTCCGCACAGGCCCGTACGGCGAATCATCGGTGCGGAGCACGTGCGGTCGCCCCATGCGCTGTGCTTCCTGTCCGGTTCGTAGCGAGGCCGGTCATCGTTGATCAGGCTGGCGAGGCGCGGGCCTCCTCTCGGGTTGAACCCCAGGACCCGGTTGGCCCTCTCCCAGATACTCGCGGCCTCGGCGTCCGGGGTATGCCTGTCCGGATCACGGCACATGAGCCAGGCCAGACAGAGGATCAGCTCCCGGGTCTCCGGGGTCTGCCGATCATCGCGGTAGACACGGCGGACGAAGTTGTCATACCCATCTCCGCCGCTGCCCCCCTTCCGCTTGCGTCGGGGGGACTGCGGAGCGGAACGGGCATGGGCGAGATGGAGTGCAGTTCCCATGGATCAGCCCTCCTTCGATTCAAGCACCGGCATCGTGATCTCCCTGGTGCTGACGGTGAGGCGGTCGTCGACGTGCAGGCCGTTGTTGGCGAGCCGCAGGAGAACGGCCGCGTGGCAGTAGTCGATCTCGCCGGATTCGGGAGGCGGACACCAGCACATGAGGTCGCGGCCGGCGAGTTCGGCGCGGAGGGCACTGAGGTCGTCGTCGCTGTAGGCGTACAGGCCGAGAGGCCCGGTATGGAGTTCGAAGAGGCGGGTGGCCATGACCCGCGCGAGGTGCTGGTCGGGGGCAAGCTGCGGTTCGTCGCGAAGTGCTGCGCTCCGGTCCTCGGTGTCGATGACGCGCCACTGCCGACCTTCGGCGACGACCTTGAAGGGGTTGTGCCAGCGGGAGCCCGGTCGGCGGCCCACGTAGACGACGCCAAGGGGATTGGTCGAGACGTCGGCGAGGCGCCAGCCGGGGGTCCGGCAGCGATGAATCCGGCGAGGACCCGTTTGCGCGGAGAGGATGAGGCTCATCAGGTTGTCCCTTCTCGCCACCACCGCAAGCCGGTCGGCTCGGTGAACTCCCGGCCATCGCGAGTGGCCACGCGCCTCGTGTAAGCGGCGACACAGGCGGCGGCATACTCGCGCTGCCGTGCTGTCATGGGGCGCGTCACGGCCCGCCAGTCGGCGTGCAGCCACACCGCGTGCCACGCCCCCTGGTCGGTCTCGGCCGACGGCCTGGCCTGCCCGTCCCTCACCTCGCCCTCCGTGCCCCGAGATCCTTCCGCTGTTGCCAAGGGGCCGCACCTTCCCACGGATGCGGCCGCTGCCGTGCGCGGCTCGGGAAGAGCGAGGCGCCGCGCAAGGGCGACGCGGGCGGCCTCGTCGTAGGCGGGGTCGTGGATCCAGCTGGCGGCTTCCTGGATCATGCGCCGGTACCGAGCGATCTCGTCCTCGGCGGTTGCCAAAGTCCGGGCGAGCTTGGAGGCCTGGGGCTCCGGCGCCTGCTCGGATCCGATCGACGGAGAACTCGAGGTCGAGATGGCCGACTTGGACACTAAGGCAAGGGCAGCGAGCGTGAGCAGACGCCGGTCGTCGGACGGCGACGCACCGTGGTCACCCTCGGAATTGCAGCGGTCACCGTCCGAGTTGGCGACGTGGCCGGTAGCAAGGCGTCCAGCCCACAGCCGCCCGCAGGCGCACTGGACGCCCTTCAACGCGGCGCGGCGGCTCTGGGCCGATCCCTGAGGCGTCCCGGTTCGCTGCCACGGAGACAGCAGCGCAGTCACTACCAGCAGGGCTGCTCGGATCTGATCGTGGTCGGGGTCGTACGCACGTGTCCACATCCGCTGGTCGTTCCACAGCGGGGTGTCGCCGTCGCTCTCGTACAGGCGCTCCGCCGGGCCGCTCAGGTCCTGTTGTAGTGCCTTCTCGGCGCGGGAGAGCACAGCGCGGACCTCGCTCAGCGCTTTCGACGTGTCCTGTCCGCGTTCGGCAGGCTGACCGACGGCGAGGGTGAGGAGACTGGCCGCCGCCTCGACGGCGTCTTCTGGCACGATCTCCGTGATCGCGCGCGGCTCCAGAGCGCCAGCGGGCCGGAGAACGACGGAGGTGCCGTCTCCCGGCCCGGGTGAGATCGGCTCGGCCTGGCCGAGTTGTTGCGTTGCTGTGGTCATCGCGCGCCGCCCTCCAGCAGCTGCGTGGCCTCGGACTCACGGGCGTGAGTGAAGCGGTGGGCGAGCAGGTCCTCGCCCGACTGGGTGAGCCGTATGTACGTCCGCCCCGGCCCGGCGCTGTGGCGTGACGAGATGGCCAGCAGAGACAGGATCAGCGTGTTGATGATGTCCCGGTCGCAGCCCTCGATGGGGCCGCCGTGGCAGTAGATGACCTGTCCGTCGGCGATGCTCCGCAGTGCGTCCCACTCCGGGTCTGCGGGCTGGGTCAGCCGGCGGACGTGGACGCCGACGTTGCCGGGGATCGGACTGTCGGGAATCTCGGCCGTATACCCGTCGGCTTGCAGGATCTCGCGGACCAGGTCGTGTCGTTCTGCATCGATGCGCGTGCTGATGCTCTCGTCGTCGCCCTCGTCGTGCACGTAGCGGACGTGTACGCGCACGGGGGTCGTCTGTGTGGCGAGGAATCCAGAGCACCGCGGTTGTCGCATGCCGGTCCTGCCGACACCGATCTTCCGTCGGCGCTGCAGGAGGCCGCGGCCCTCTTTGATCAGCAGGTTGCCGACGGTCTGGGCGCGTACCGGGCGATGAACGACGGCGAGCGGGTCGGCCGGGTCGGACATGGTGCTCCTCGTGGGGGTGGCTACGGGCTGTTGTAACTCCGTGCGAAACCGGATCAGTCCAGAGATAGCGGCAGGTCTCTGAGTGTTCGTGCTGGTTTGTCTGCCGTGGAGCTCGGCGGCAACGGGGCCGGAACTCGGGGACCTACGCGGGGTGCTCGGCGCGACGGGGCGATCCGAAGACCCGCACCCAGGGCTGCTGAAGCACTCGCGCGGCTTCGGCGCTGAGGCGGTCACGGACGACTTCCGCGACGATCGCGGAACGGACTGCCTCACACGCCGCCTCCTCCGCATGCGCAGAGAGGTCGCCGGCCGCGCGGCGCAGCGCGTTGACCGCGCTGACCTGGGCGGCATGACACGCGGCGACCCGGCCCGCGTCGACTACGGCGACGATGTGCTCGTGATCTGCGAAATCCCAGACCGCGCGGCCGGCGAGCTGCCAGTGAGCGGCGAGTTCCCCGGCCTGCCAGGCGGTGATGTCGTGCGCCTGCATCACGAGATCCAGCACCGTTTTGCCCTGAGGGCCCAGGGCCTGCCAGGCCGGTGCCTCGCGCAGAACACGTAGCGCCCGGACACCGAACCAGTAGGGATGGTGGGGATGTCCGGGGAGGGAGACCTGGACGGTGGCACCGATCGGCGCCACCTCGAGCAGCCGCCACGGTTCCAGGTCGAAGAGGGTCTCGGTGGGCGAGGTGAAGACTTTGATGAAGGTGCTGTTGTCGTCGACCTCGATCTCCGCAGTGGAAAGCTCGATCGTCTCGCCGACCTGGACGGTGCTGTGCTCGTCGGTGATCGGCAGAGCCAGCCAGAGCCGTTCGGGGCGCGCGGACCCACTGTCCGGGTGCGGGGCGGCTGACGTCACTGAGAGGCCTCCTCGGCTGATGTGGGCGCGGCGCCGTCGGCAGGTGCGTCGGGTAAGTCCTTGACGGAGATGCGGGTGACCCTGGCGCCGCGATGGATCTCGGCCGGGTTGCTGGAGCCGTACTCGGCGAGCAGTGCCGCGTGCAACTCGTCGCTGGACGCGAAGGTCCGAGGAACGTGGGTAAGAGAGATCGCCGCCCACGTGCGGTCCCCGCACCAGTACAGGTCGTAGAGGGCGCGATCACTCTGCTTCGGGGAGATCTGTTCGGGCAGGACGAGGGCCCAGCGCAGGTCGGGATCTTCGAGCCCGGGCAGTTCCACCGGGACCATGGCGGAGGTCATCGCAGCCCCTCTCCGTCGACGGTTCCGTCTTCGGCCGCGGCTTCAGCGGTGGCCTCGATGTCGGGTTCGCCGACGCTGTGGTAGATCACGCCGTCCAGGCCCAGGTAGCCGTCGAACTCGCTGGGATCGGGGGGCGCGGCGGAGGCGGCGCTGCCGTCTCCGCCGCAGTGCGCGCACGTACCTCCGTCGGGGTCGCCATCGGCGTTCTCCCACGTCTCCGTCTGCTGGTTGAGCAGGATGGTGAGCTGTCGTAGCAGTCCGGGGTGGACGGGCAGCTGGGTCGTGTCGACCGTCACTGGAACGGGGGCGGTGTCGGACATGTCGTCCGGCTGAGCATGGGGGTGGCGCGCTGACCACCGTGTGAGCGCCTGCGTGAACTCGGCGACGGGGACGCCATGGGGCCCTGGCTGCGGGGGAGTTGCTGCTGCGTTGATCACGCCTGCTGGTCGCCTCCACTCATAGGTTGAGGGCCGCCAGAGTATCAATATAGCGTTGTCCATTCAACTCTGTATCGCTGTCGCGGTGGTCTACCCGAGGTGTGTGTGCGTCGCCCCCGCCGTTGCGCACGGGTGCACGGTGGGGGCGACGCGCGGAGTCCCAGGCCCGCCGCGGGGGAGGCCAACCCCGCCGTCGGTGGTTGGCCGGCGGGAGCCGGGACAGGTCTCATGGAGTCGTCTGCAGTTCAGCCCAGGTGCGCTTGCCCCAAGGCCGCGAGGCGGGGCCCACAAGGTCGTAGCCCCACCGGTCGGCCAGGGCGTCCACCAGGAACAGGCCGCGACCGCGCACGTCTTCCTGGGCCGGCGTGAGTAGCTCAGGCAGTCGGCTGGGCGCGCGGTCGACGACGGACAGGCGGACCGTGTCCTGGGCGGGGCGGTCCACGCTCATTCGTAGCCGGGGGCCGTGCCCCCACCGAACCGCGTTTGCCACCAGTTCGGACATGAGCAGCGCCGCCGTATCCGTGTCCTTGTCCAGGCCCCACGCCGCCAACGTCATGCGGGTCAGGGCTCGGGCCGTCCGTGCCGTTCGAGGGTCGCGGTCGCACGACATCGAGTAGCCGGGGTATCCGACGCGGCGGGGTCGCACTGCGGTGGTGGTCATGGCTGTTCCTCGGCGACCCGGTAGAGCTGGAGGAGTGCCCGGGAGTACACGGCAAGATCCATGACGCGGGCAGTCTTGTCCTTGGGTGAGGGTGCAGGTGCTCCCAGTACGCGTTGGGCGCGGGTAATGACGTGCTTGGCGGCGTCCCGCCACTGGCCTTGGAGGCGGGGGAGACGGTCGGTGACCTCGGGCAGGAGGAGGTGCGTGTGGCCCTCCAGTCGTTTGAGGAGTGCGTCCTGTTCCTGGCCTGGCGTGCTGCCCACTGGTGCCCACAGGGCCGTTTCGGACGTCTGGCGGATCGTCTCGGCGTCGACTAAGTGCCCGTCGTCGGCGGCTAGTTCGGTCGCTAGTCGGGGCTCGGTCGGGGTCACCGGAGAGCGCCCTTGCTGATGCGGGTTCGGCGGTAAGTGCTGGACATCTTGAAGGCCTGCGCCAGGCGCTCGCCGACATCGCTGCCGTGGAGCAGCGGCTTGGGTGTGCCGGCCATCTCCATCCAGGGCGGGGTGTCCCACCGGACGCCGTGGCTCGGCGGGAGGGCGATCCATCCGTCGGGGCCGGTGCGGACCTCGGTGTCGGGGTGCCCCAGCGCGTAGCGGCCGGTCGAGGGCAGCACGATCAGCGTCGCGCTGTCCCCGGAGACGAGGCACGGGACGATGCCGGAGCCGACGTGGTCCAGTTTCAGCAGCGCTTCCATGCCGATACGGTGCGGCACGATCACGGCGTCGAAATGCGTGGTCTGCGCGATGAGGGAGGCGCCGGGCGCCGTCTCCAGCGCGCTCGTGATGGTCGCCTCAGTCAGGCGGGGCAGCGGGTCGAGACACGGATGGGCGCCCGGCACGGGGCAGTTGGGGTTGTCGCACGTGCAGCCCTGGCGGGGGCGGTGACGGTGCCCCACGGTGACGGCCCAGTTCAGCGCGAGGTAGGCGCGGGCAGCGTCGCCCGGGTCACGGGTATTGATCGGCTGCATCGCCGACACCCCCAAAGTGATCACTCGGATACGTATGGTGACCACCTGAGGATCGGGCACGCTGGGGAGCGCGACCCCTAGTTTTTCTAGGGGTCGTTCACCGGCGTCGGTTCAGCTCACCAACTCCATGTGCCGGACCAGACCGGACAGGGCCGAGGCCTGCGAAGGCACACCGGTCCGGACCATGTCACTTACGAGCGCGCGGGCCATCGGGTCGGAGTTCACGTAGTACGGGGCGTCGGCGGCCGCCTTGCGGAGTTTCACCACGGCGGACGGGCTCTTGCCCATGCGGTGCAGGGCGCGGGCCTCGTCGATCGCGTAGTGCGTACGACGTTCCCGGCTCGGCACAGCGTCGATGTCGACCTCGGGCACTCGCTCGAGGCCGGTGTCGGGTTGGTCAACCTCCACGCCGGCTTCGGCCGCGTGGACGGCGACCACACCGCGCCCGAACACGGTGTGGCTGTCGATGTCGTTCCATCCTGGGCCGAGTCGGTCGGCGTCGCCCAGGGCCTCGTCGATCCGCGCCCATGCGCTCTGCGCCTGCCCGCCTCGCGCGTGGGCGATCGCGCATCGCAGATGCAGCGCCCCCCGCAGGCTCACGGCGACATCCTGCGCACCGCGGCCAGTAGCGTGCGGTTCGAGGTCCGCGAGGGCCGCGTCGGCGACCGCGATTGTCTCCCTGAGAGACGCTTGGTGGAGCAGCGCCCCGCAACGGTCCCATGCCACACCGGCCTTGACCACCGGGTCGTCGAGCTGCGTCGCGGCGTGGGCCGCGACCTCGGCAGCAACCCACGCGAGATCCGGATAGCCGAGCTGGTTGAGGCACATCCGCGCCGTGCGGGCCGCGTCGACCAGGAGCCGCAACGCCTCATCGCGGTCCGGGCCGTGCGCCACCAGTAGCGCCGTATTGAGATCTTCGACCGAGACCGGAAGCAGCGTCGCGACCCGGGGCAGATTCGCCGCCTGCCGCGCCGCGTTGGTCGTGCGAGACCTCTTGCGCATTTCGCTGAGGTCGACCGCAGGGCCCTGCGGGCTCAGTCCGGGATGACCGGACAGGATCAGACCTGCGCGGCGCAGCCCGGTCCGCAAGGCCGGGATGTGCGCGTGGGCGAGGCTGCCGCCGTTGCGCTGCAGACGGTAGGGCTGGCCAAGAAGCCAAACCACGTCAACATCGCACCGGTCCGCGATCGCACAGATGACGGAGTAGCGGTCGAGAGGCATGCGTCCCTTCTCGACATGTTCCATCCACTTGTCGGTGCGGTCCAGGAAATCGGCGAGTTCACGCTGCGTCAGACCAGCCGCATTTCGGGCAATCTTGACGCGTGTGCCGATGTGTTCGTCGCTCGCGAGAGGCATACTTGCTCCGTTCTGACTCGACACCAGAACGGTACGCCGAACGGGCCCACGCGCGCATAAACCCGCGCGGGGCCCGTTCTGTATCGGACGCTTGTTCCCGGCAGGGTCAGATGCTGTCGGCCATGGATGTCAAGAGCGCGATCAGTTTGTCCCGGTCGAGCGGGACGGTGTTCCCGTCTTCATCGGCGCCGCCGGTAACCACGACGGGCCCATGGAGGCATGCCGTGGGAAGGTGCCGCCGCGCCAGGAGGGTTGCTCCTTCGTTGATCTCGTCTTCGTAGTTGAGGCGGTGGGCCTCGTCATGCCATATGTCCAGACGGCTGGTGAGGGCCAGGACGGCCAGGTACTCACAACGGATCACAGCCCGCATGACGGCTCGTCGATCGCCGCTCGTAGTGGGCAGGTCGATCTGGACGATGTCGCCCTGCGGGGTGATGAGGAGAGCTCCGGGTGTAGCGGGCATGGTCGGCTCCCTGGACTTGGCTTGTGTGAGTGGGGAGGCAGAAGCTGCGAGAACCTTGGAGTTGAAGGCGGCCCCGCGTCGCTGTTGCCCCGAGGAGGCGGTGCGATCAGTAGTGGGCGTCCAACTCGGAGAGCAACGACGGGTTGACGATGCGGAGGATGGTCTCGACGTCGTTCCGGTTCGCGGCGGACCACAGCTCGGCGCGCGCGGAGCGGTACTTCGCTGCGAGGCGCTCCCGCTTCTCGGCGGGAAGTTGCGCGGCGCGGTCCGGGTGGGAGTTGTGCGCGTTGTCCGCGACCTTTACGAGCGTTGCCTGAGGGTCGGCGGTGATGCGGCGGATCTTCTCGGCGTATGTCATCCCCGCCTGGTTGGTCACCGCCTCGACGATCTCGACGACCCGGGCCGGTACGCCCGTCTTCCGCAGACGCTCGGCGGTCCAGTCGGTGTCTTCCAGGAGGTCGTGCAACAGGCCCGCCATGACGAGTTCGTCGCCGAACGGGCTGAGCCCGGCGGCCACCGCCCGGACATGTTCGATGTACGGCACTCCGATCTTGTCGGTCTGCCCGGCATGTGCACCCTCGGCCAGAATATCGATCTCACGGACAGAGATCACGTTCGCTCCTTCGTACCGGCGACATCAGGACCCACCACCGACGTCTGGGCTCGGCCGATGAAGTGTGGCCGGTATCGCGCCGCTGTCGGCCTTGACGCAGTGCGCTGCAGGGGTGCCACGATATTAGAAATAGCGTTGTTGTGACAACCTGTTTTCTGTAGGATCGTCATGCCCTTGAGGTCATTCGCCCTTCACTACCAGCAGGAGGCCAACTCCCCGTGAACTCAGGCAGGATCAAGGAACGCCCCGTGATGGCCGGCGAGCCGAGCAAGGTGAGCCTCGACCAGTCCAGGCCCGAAGGCCGTGCCATCGCCAACGCCTTCCGCGCCGCTGTCGGCGACGCGCTTCCCGGCGAACCATGGGCCGGAGACGCTGCTGACGCCCTCGGCAACCTCGTCTCCGAGTTCGGTGTCGATCCGAACGGACCTGCTTCCCAGGTCGACCAGGTCGGCGACCGCACCTGGGTGCAGACCCTGCCCGACGCCGAACTCCTCGCCTTGCTCGCTGACGCGACCAACGAGTTCACCGCGCGCGCCGAGCAGGCTCTTGCCCAGCAGGTCCGCGCGGCGATCGCCGCCTACTACGAGCCCGGGATCGCACGGGTCACCTTCACGGTGCCGCGCGGCCAGCGCACCTTCACGGCCGTGGGCGCGATGCTGCACCGCGCCCACGGCCCCGAGATCTGCGATCACCTGCCGTGCGTGGACGACGACCTGGACCACTTCAGCCTGCTCCACAAGCCCGTCCCCGGCGCAAGGCTGGAGGTCGCGCTCGCCCCGGAGGGCGACTCTGTCACCTACCACCCGCCGGGCCCGGCAACCCTCCGCGCCCTGTAGAACCCGTCCCACGCGAAACCCCCGAGCCAGCGGCACCGGTTCGGGGGCTTCGTCGTGCCCGCAGCCGGCCAGCGGCCATTTAAGCCGCCAATTAGGGCCATAGCTGGGTGAAGAGGTGCGAAGCGTCATGCGGTCCACAACGGCCAGCCCAGCACGATGACGCACGCCTTCACCACCAGGACCTCGCTGGCCCGGTCGGGCCCGTCATCGCATCCGGCCGACCGTCCCGAGGCCTGCCGCACGTCATCCGGCTGCAAGGGAGACCTCCGTGCCCCCGCTCCTCACCGACGGCGCCACCACGATGCTGCTGGACGACGGCGCAGCGGCCCACACCCGCCAGGCGAGCAGCGACGACTTCCCGCTCATCGCGGACCTGCATGGCCGCTGCAGCCCGACCAGCCGCACCCTGCGCTACGGAACCGACCGCACACGGCTCGCGCCCGAGCAGTGGGACCGGCTCGTACAGCGGCCGCGCAGCCGCGTGCTGCTGACGACCCCACACGGCGCGCCGTCCCGTGCGGTGGCCATGACCTGCCTCGCCCCGGTGCCAGGCGAACCCGACGTCTGCGACGTCGCGATGCTCATCGCCGACGTCGCCCCGGACAACTACCAGGGCCGGGGCCTCGGCACCCGCCTGGCCGATCACGCCGCCGACCTGGCCCGCGAGCTGCACTTCCGTGCCCTGTCGGTCACTTCGTCCCCGGCCAACTGGCGGGTGTGGCAGATCGTCGAGCACCTCGGCGGCCCTGCGCTGCCCCACACCGCCCACCTGCGGACCATGGCGCTCCTCGGCGCACTGCCCGCAGTCCTGGACACCGACGGCGCGATCGTCCTCCGCATCCCTCTGTAAGGAGTACGCGATGTCACCAACCGTGCCGCCGACCCCGCACATCCGGGCGGCCACAGCACGCCGGAGCCGCCCGCGCCGCCCGGCGCCCGCCCCCGGGCTGGCCGTACCCGCGGGTGCGCGATGACCGCGACAGCGCACGCGCCCGTCGCGGCGCTCCCGGTCACCGAACGTCGGCTGCTCACCGGCTTCTTCGCTGGGGCGGGGGCCGCGATGGCCGTTTGGGGGGCGCGCCTTCCAGCCGTCCAGGACGCGGCGCACCTCGGCCCCGGACGCCTGGCCCTCGTCCTGTTCGCCGCAGCGGCCGGCATGGTCGGCGGCCTTCAACTCGGTGGCCGCCTGGCGCACCGCCACGGCCCGTCACGCCTCCTGGCCGGACCTGGTGTGGTCTTCGGACTCACCCTGGTCCTGCTGGCCCAGTGCCGCACCCTCACCACCCTGATGGTGGCAGCCGCGCTGTTCGGCATCACGCACGGCATCCTCGACGTCGGCATCAACTCCGCTGCGGTCAACTGCCAGAACGCCTACGGCCGGCCCATCATGGCGTCGCTGCACGCCGCGTACTCGCTGGGAGCAATGGGTGGCGCCGTCCTTGCTGCGAGCACGGCCCGGGTGTCCTACTCCACGATGTTCACGACGGTCGGCCTGCTCGTAGCGCTCGCGGCCGCCGTCACCGTGCCCACCATCCGTTCCGCGACTCAGCTGGATGAGGATCCCACGGTGGAGAGCGCTGCCCGCAGCGCCACTGCTGTTTCGCGTCGCACGGTGTGGCTCCTGAGCGCCCTCGCGGCCGCCTGCCTGCTCGGCGAGGGAGCAGCCCTCGACTGGTCCGCGGTCCACCTGAGCGACCTGGGAGCCACCGACTCCGTCGCCGCCGCGACCTACGCCATCTACTCCGCGGCCATGGCAACGGGCCGCCTCCTGGGCGACCGGCTGACCTCGAGGTACGGCGCACCCGCCGTCGTCCGCACGGGGGCCGTCGTGGCGGCCGCCGGCCTCGGCATGTCACTGGCCGTCGGCACCGTCCCAGCGGCCCTCGCCGGATGGACGGCCCTGGGCCTGGGCCTGTCCATCACCGTCCCCTCGCTCATCACATCAGCCGGACGTGGCGGCCCTCGCGCGGTCGGCACCGTCGCCGCGGTCGGCTACGTCGGCCTGGTCGCGGGCCCCGCCGCGATCGGTGCGCTGGCCTCCCTCACGTCCCTCCCCTTCGCCCTCGTCCTTCCCGCCGTCTTGGCGGCGGTCGTCGCCGTCACATCCCGCCACGCCCTGGAGCCCCGATGACATTCCCCGCCAGCAGTGCGTTCCCCAGTCCCTTCGAGGCCGTGATCCTCGACCACAACGGCGTCACCGGCGTACAGCCCGACATCGGTCAGTGGGAGCACCTGGCTGCCCTGGCCGGCTGGCCCGCCGCCCGCCTCAGCGAGTTCCAGGAGCTGTTCTGGAAGCGACGCGAGGCGTACGACGCCGGCACGGTCAGCACGCCCGAGTTCTGGACTGGCATGGTGCGCGGGACACGTCCCCTCAACGACGCCTTCGTCGAGGAGCTCAGCGCGATGGATGTGTCGATGTGGATCCGTCCAGACCCCGCCGTCCTCGACGCCCTGTACGCCACACGGTCAGCCTGGAACGTCCCGATGGTGATGTTGTCGAACGCGCCGCTCTGTGTGGCCCATGCTCTGGACCGCAGCCCCTGGCGGCGCGACCTCATGTCGGCGGCCGTCTTCTCCGCACGCCTGGGGTTGAACAAGCCGGACCGCGGGGCGTACGAAGCGGCACTTCAGGCGGCCGGGGACCCAGATCCCCGCAGGACGCTCTTTGTCGACGATCGCCGCGACAACTGCGACGCAGCCGCCGCTCTCGGACTGGCGACCCTGCACTACCAGGGAGATGCCGCAGACCTCACCCGCCGGCTCTCCCAGGGATTTTCCAGAGCCGCGGTCGCGCCGGCCCGCGTACCCGCGGAAGCCGCCACGGTCTGACAACCCGTACGGGCCCCGGGGGAGGTCCGCACGAGGTCCCGGCGCCACCCCGCCGACAACCACCCACCGCGAGCCATGGCTCCTCATCGCCGCCTGCTCCGGCCCTCTCGACGAAACGACCGCCGAAACCCCTGTAAGGAGAGCCCGCGATGCCCCCGACCTCCCGATCCACCGTCGTCACCAGCGACGGCGCCCACCTCGCCGTGTACACCGACGGCGACCCCGACGCGCCCGTGACCGTCATCCTCGCCCACGGCTTCCTGGAGTCGGCGGACGCCTGGCGTGTGCAGACCCGCCACCTGACTGCCCTCGGGCACCGTGTCGTCCGCTACGACCAGCGCGCCCACGGCAACTCCACCGCCGGTGACGCCCCGGCCACCCTGTGGCGGCTGGGCGCCGACCTCGGCCACGTCATCACCGCCGCGGCGCCCACCGGCCCGCTCGTGCTCGCAGGGCACAGCATGGGCGGAATGTCGATCATGGCATTGGCCGCCCGTCAGCCCCACGTCCTCGCCGAGCGCCGCCCGCACGTCGCCCTGGTGTCCACCGCCTGCACGAAGGCCACCTTCACCCCCGGCCGCGGCCCGCTGCACTGGGCCAAAGCCGCCTCCCGGGCCGCCTACGCCTACCCCATCTGCTGGATGCCGACCACGGCCGACCGGGTGCGCCGACGGCTTCCCGCCACCCATCTGTGGGCGCTCAGCCCCGACAGCGCCCACGACCAGAACGTTCCGCCGCCCTGCCGCGAGGCCATCCACCACACGCCGGCCGCGCCGGTCGTCCAGCTGTGGCGGTCGCTGCGCGCGTACGACACAACCGGTGCCCTGTACGCACTCGACAACCTCGGCGACCGCGTGGAGATCCTCACCGGCGCCTGCGACGACATGATCCCGATGGCGAAGACCCGCGAACTCGCCCAACAGCTTCCCCACGCCCGTCTGCACGAGCCTGTCCCGGGTGCCCGCCACCGTCTGCCGACCGACCGGCACGGGCGCACCGCGGTGACCGAGACGCTCACCCGCATGTGCAACGCCTCCCAGCCCGCGCTCGCCGCCGGCCTGCTCGCCGGGTGACCGCACATGACCCCTGACCGGCCGTCCGCCATCCGCCTCGCCCCCGACACGATGATGAACCTCCGGTTCGTACCAGAGCCCACGATCCGCCGACACCGCCGCAACCCCGCAGGCTGGCTCGTAGAACTGGAGCCCGTCGCGGAGCGGCAGTTCCACCAGCACCTCCGCCTCGCCACGGAGTGGTACCCCCACGAGTACGTGCCCTGGAGCCGGGCACAGAACTTCTCCGGACCGCTGCACGGGGTCACCTGGCGTCCGGAGCAGTCCGACCTGAGCCCTGCCGTACGGTCCGCCCTGATCACGAGCCTGCTCACCGAGGACAACCTGCCCAGCTACCACCTCCAGGCCGCCAGTGCATTCGGCCTGGACGGCATCTGGGGAGCGTGGGTACACCGGTGGACCGCCGAAGAGGCCCGGCATGGCACCGCCCTGCGCGAGTACGTGCACGCCACCCGCGCTGTCGACCCCGCCGAGCTGGAGCGCATGCGCATGCAGCAGGTCGGCCGCGGCTACACGTTGGAGCAGCCGCCCGGGCTCGCCACGATCGCGCACCTGTCCGTGCAGGAACTCGCAACCGGCGTCAGCTACCGCAACACCGGCGCCGCCAGCGGTGACGCGGTCTGCGAAGCCCTCCTCACGCGCATCGCCGCCGACGCGCACCTGCACACGGTCTTCTACCGCGGCCTGCTGGAGCACGCCTTCTCCGTCTGGCCCGACCACACCATGCGGGTGCTGGCCGACACCGTGCGGACCTTCCGCATGCCCGGGCACGCCATGCCCGGCCTCGACCGGATGAGCGTCAGCATCGCGGCCCGCGGGATCTACAACCTGCGCATCCACCACGACGACGTGCTCATGCCCTTCCTGCGGACCCTCGGCGTCCCGCACCTCAACGACCTGGGCCCGAACGGCGAAGAGGCCCGGGAGGAACTGGGCACCTTCCTCGACGGCCTCAACCAGGCAGCGGTCTTCGAGGAGGAACAACTCGAGGCCCTGCGCCCCAACTTCCGCCGAATCCCCGCGTAGCCCCGGGGCCGGCGCTCGACCCACGCACGGACGACGACAAGGACGCACCGTCATGAGGGTTCTGCACCCGCCGAGCAAGCGCCGACGCATGGTCGTGTGGACCGTGGCCGCGGGACTCATGCTCGGTACGGCTGGCTGCGCTGCCGACACTGAGCAGCACACCACTGCCACCAGCGCCTCTTCCTCGCACGGGGGGTCCCAGCCCCGAGCCCGTGCAGAACAGCCCACCACCGGGGCTTGTTCGGAAGTCCTTTACGGCAGGTCAGGCCATGCGGACATCAAGCCTCGGAAACGTGTGGTGTGCATCACGGGAACGCGTGTCTCCGAAGTGCCCCAATGAAAATGGCCATCGGAATCTCGTGATCGTGAGGCATCGGTCGCCCGCCCATCACCATCGAGCCGAAGAGGCCCTTGAGCGCAGTCAGCGGGCGGCTTCTGCCTGATCAAGTCGGCTAGCGGCCTTCCCACCGTCACTGCTGCAGGAAGGCAAGAGCCTGGTCCCGAACTGCGGGAGCGTGCTTCAGGGCCCGCAGGAGCCTGCCGCGCTCCGCCGCCTTGAGGAAGGCCGGGTCAGCAGCGAGCTGCTCCAAGAGGCCGCCGGCTGCCGCATGCGTCGCCAAGTGATCACGCACGTAGAAGTCGGAGTTGCCCCAGTCGAGTCGGCTCTCCACCCCAGAGCACCCGGTCAGGCCCATCAGTGCTAGCGCGATGCACCGTTGCGTCCCCGGTTTGGCCCCCTCGCGGAGTCGTTCGGACAAAGCCTCGTGGTACAGGCGGTACGCAGACCGTTCGTCCGGGGTGAGGTCCTCTACGAGGAACGAGGCTGCGGCCTTCATCACCCACCCGAGGTCGGCGTAGGAGACGTCCTGCTGGAGCACAACCGCGGCAGCTGCCCGCCACACATGTACAGGCATACCGGCTCCCTCCCCGAAGGCGAGCACGGACAGCAGAGTCCTCCCGTACTCCTCACGGTCCCCCAGGGCCTCCTGAAGCGCCCACCAGAATGCAGCAGATAGGGGATCGGAATGTCCCATGCCTGTTGCGGAGTTCGGAGTGGTCACGTCCTCAGTATCCTCTCCGCGGCACGAGTTCGCACAAAGGGGGACGATGTGCGAGCCACCGACGCTCTGGCTCCTCAGGCCAGGCCTCGTGGGCTCGTGGTGGCGCGAACGACAGGGGCACTGCTGCTCCAATTCTGCTGTGGCCCCACGCCAAAGGCGTGATCACGGGTTCACTGCCGCGCTTTCGTGCAACGTTTCGCACAAGCCCCCCACCACCCTGGCCGAGCTCAGGGGACCGGACGGCCTGTTGCTCACGATCCGCTCGGCCGACCGAGACGAAGGCGGGTTCGTCACAGTCAGCGGCGACTTGAAGAACGACGGGACCGCGACGGCCGTGGTCCCGGCCGAGCTGCGTGGCAGCGAGCGCGGGCCAGTGACTTCTCGTCCTTCACTCGCGGAGCAGGGATCTGACGCTATGGCGCCGTCTCGGCTTGAGCCGTGCAGCACCCGTCGGGTCCCTGCCAACGGAACTCTGGCAGGGGGCACGCCTCGGTGAACCGGTGGCGGTCGAAGTACCCGAAGTGCTGCTGCACGTAGTCCATGTGCAGGTCGCAGTCGGCCGACGTGCTGATCGTTCCGGTACTCGGGTTGGGCGGCGTCCAGGCGACGTGCCATGTGGCGGGGGCTCCGCAGGGATCAGCCCCCGGGGTCGCCACAAACGTGCAGCGGCCAGTGCCGTCCGGGGGGTGCCCCGGGCCGAGGAGGGGGTTGGCCATGGCCCAGGTCGGCAGCACCGAAACGGCCGCGGACGGCGCGAGCACGATCTCTGCGCGCCGGCAGAACTCGTCCAGACTCAGTTCACACCCGTCGGGATCACCTGTGTCGAAATGTGCCACGCACTCGTAGTCGTCCGGGTCCTGGCCCCAGCTCTCATTGTCCTTCAGCAGTTGGGCCGTGCCCACGCCGGAGCGGTAGGACAACAGGAGAAGCTGCTCCTGGTCGTTCCAGGCCTCCCACTGGCAGTAGGTTTCCGGCAGCGCAGGCTCAGGTCGACACGTCTGGTGAACACGCACCAGAACCAGGTCCATCGTCGCCTCCTTCCTCATCAGTTGTGTGCAGTTCGACGATGACCAGAGAGATGCGGGCATCGCCGGCGGGTACCGGTTCGCCCATGGCCGGGTACGGGCCGCTGAGATACCGGTCGTTGTCGTCGGGGAGAACGCCGGCGTCCACCAGGCCGTCAACGTACGGTTTGGCGCTGTCCGCCCAGTTCCCCGGATCGCGCTGCCGCTCGACGGGCAGGGGGTGCAGCACATAGAAGACCGCTGCCCGCTGGAGACGTGGCACGCGCACGATCCGGGCAGTGAGAGCCGCCTCGCCACGCATGCGCTTGCGTAACTCGGCCACCTTCGACCAGTGGCGTCGTTGATTGCTGTTCAGCAGCTCGCCGGCGGGCATGAGCAGGGTCCACCTCCTACCGGCGCCGGCCAGCGCGTTGATCTCTCTGGTCAGGTCCGGGGGTGGCGGCTCCTGGGCGGCCAGCGGGGAACGGTCCCTCTGGACCGGGGCCTGCCGCGCCGCAGGCCTGCTTGGACGGGGGGCACCCTTACGCCGCTGGGCCTGCAGCGCGTCGAATTGCTTCTTGGTCATGCGGAACACGTGCTGCTCACCTCCGCTTCAACAGCCTGGCCGCGATGGTCGTCCCGACTATCGCGATCACGTAGAACCAGCCGGCGCATCCTTCTTCTTCGCTGTGCATCACCGCGTGTTCCTCGCACACCTCGCAAGGATTCGGGTCCCACCACCCGTGCATCTCGGCGTGGGCCTCGCATACGAAGCAGGGCTCACGTGCCACTCGGGTCGGCCTCCTTGCCTCGGCGCTCGGCGGCGACCTGTTCGCCCAGACCGCCCTTGCGGAAGCGGCACTGGCCGCCGTGCCCCTCGACGATGTCGATCACGCCTGCGATGAGTGACCTCTTCTGGAGGCTCTCGGCCTCGCGGTCCCAGTCCGCGAGCCGACCGAGGGCGCTGGCGGCTGCCTGGGCGTCGTCGTCATCGCTGAACTCGGCGATGTAGACGCCGGTGTGGTGGGCGAGCCGCAAGCCGTTATCGTCCCCGGCCATCGCGTAGACGACGAGGCCGGGCGTGACGGTGGGACGGGCGGCAACCGTGACTCCTGAACCGAGGCGGAGACGGAATGTGTTGGCGGACATGCAGTGGACGCTCCTCATCCCTTGCCGGTCACGTGCGCTGTATGGCCTCCCACTGTAGTCAATATGGGTTGCCTGGACAACGCTACTTCTCGTCAAGGGGCTGCGTCGACGCCGCTGCGGCGGTGCTGGCAAACCGCTGCGCGACGATCCGGGCGCACCGGACCGCCTCCTCGGCGAGAGGCGTGCCTAAGGCTGTGGTGTAGACGGTGTCGACCAGCGCATAGTCGGGCGGCCCGTCGGGAACCCACGCGGTGGCCTCCAGGCGCATGCCGTCACCCGGTCCGTCGGGCTCGCCCTGCCAAGTGAGCATGACGTGCTCGCGGGCAAGGGCGGCCGTTTCGGAGAGGCCTGCTGGGTGGGCGAAGACCACATTCTCCTCCGCGTCGTAGAACGCGCCAACACCAGCCTCTGTGAGCGCGGCCACGATGGAGCGGGCGGTGGAGGGCACGGGCGTGCTCGGCATGGGAAGTCCTTCCGGTAAGGGGAGAGGTCGGCCGTCGGGAAGAGCTCGCGCTGCTGCCGCTCTCAAGGCGCCCGCGGTCACAGCTCGTCAGTGGCCGGGGCGTTCTCGGGCGCCGGTTTGCCGACGCGGTGACTGAGGCCGCAGCACGCAGTGCAGCGCTGCATCAGAGGGTCGATCCGGTGCCGGCCGTCGGGCGCGGCGTCGCACACGACGGGAACCGCGAGTGTGTCGAGGACCTGGTACGCCGCGGTCGCCAGGGCGGACCGGGCCGGGTCGCTGCCGTCATGCACCGTGAGGGACCGGACGAAGGCGAGGAGCCGGCTCCGCTCAGTGGCCTGCCGGAGCAGGAGCTCGGCCTCCTCGTCGTGGTCGAGCGACATCAGGTAGGCAGCGGTCTCGTCAACGTCGTTGCCAACGGCCATGACGGTGTGGCCTCCCAGGATTGAAGGGACGAGGGGCGTGAAGCCGCAGGCTGCGGCAGGGTGGTGAGGTCCGTCCTGATCCGCCGGGGCAGGCCTCAAGCGAGTCCGGGGTGGGTGCGCCGGTCAGCCGAACTCGAGCGGGACATCCTCGGCCGCGCACAGTTCCAGGAGCAGGACCAGCTCCGTCCCGTTCCGCTGGTCGTAGTCCCAGGCGATGTCGCCGGGGTCGATGGTCTTCCCGATCTCGGCGAGGGCGTCGCGAAGGGCGGGCGCCAGCTCGGCAGCTTGATCAGGGGTCAGTTCTCCTCGGTCGTCAACGTGGCCCAGGAGGTGGCGGAGGGGACTGGACACGGTGGCCCAGTCCTGGTCGCCGCCGAACAGCTGCATCTGTTCCAGGTCGATCCCGAGGTGCCTGACCAGGCGCTGGCGGAACTGGCCGAAGCCGAAGTAGGACCACTGAGGCCATGGGTCGTTGGGCAGGCGTCCCGTCTTACGGCCTGCTCGCAGGGAAAGTGCCACTGTCGCCGTCCTCTCGGTAGCTCGGCGCCCGGCCAGGCTGCCCCGTGGCGGCCTGGCCGGGCGGACTAGGCGGCCCGTCCGGTGATTGCGGTCGTGTTGATCGGGCCGTGGATGCGGGTGCAGTCGGACATGGCGCGGGAGAACGGGCGCCCGCTGGGACCGGCGAGGGTCACTTGGGGGATGCCGGTCGTGGGGTGGTTCCCGGGGTCGGAGTCGACGACTCGGGCGCGGGCCTTGGTGTAGCCGGTGGTGCGGTCGCCGCCGGTGATGAACTGGACGATGTCACCGTTGCCGATGCCGTTTCCCTCGCGGCCCACCCGCTCGGGGGTGTGGGTTCCCATCAGGACATGCCGTTCGTAGGCCATCGCGGGGGTCAGCTCGTAGTCCCAGTCGTAGGGCAGGTCGTCGAGGGTGACATCGCGGTAGTGCCGCTCGATGGTGATCTCCATCGGCGTCAGGCCGTACGGGCTGCGCGTGCAGCGCAGGCAGTTCTCCGCGTCACCCTGGCCGGGGAGACGCTGCGCCAAGTCGTAGTCGACCGGGCCGTGTTCGCGGCGGTGGTGCTCGGCGATGCGGTCCCGCTCGGCGCGGGCCTCGTCCCCGGTGTGCAGCATCGGACTGCGCCCGAACAGGTGGTAGTAGACGATGCTCGCTTCGTTCGGGGCTGCCGGGGTGGGCTCCCCGGGGCCGGGCAGGTCCTCCCACCGGATCGGGCGCGACGTCTCGATGGTGTGGTGCTCTACCAGCCGGTCCACGACCATCCACTCCTGATGGAAGGCCCCGTAGGAGCGGACCGCATCCGGAACGGTGATGACGGGGGAACTGGCCTCGGTGGTGGCGGAGTTGCGGTGCCGGGAGTGGATGCACCAGCCCGCGCGGTGCACACGGGCGAGCAGCAACTCGTGGTCGGGCTCGACGATTGTGTGACGGTCGGGGCGGTGCGGCTCGGCTGGCCGGAACGATATGGCTACCGCAGGCTCGCCCGGGGCGCAGGTGCGGCGCAGGTGGGTGACCGTGTCCAGGTGCAGGCCGTCGCGGACCAGCGCCCCGACGTACAGGTAGTCGGCTTCGATGTTCAACACGTCAGCTCCAGGGGCAGAGGTTCGCTGCGTTTGGTGGCGGGTGTCGTGGCTGGACCGCTGGTTCCTCGGACACAGGCACGGACGGGCGCCGCCCTGCCGCCTCGGTGAAGGTGAGGCCGCAGGGCGGGGGGTCTTTGAGCGCGGGGATCGGTCAGGCGGTTCGCGCCAAGCGCGGCGGGGAGACGCATCCGGCCGGCAGGCCCAGAACCTCGGCGACGGGACGGGCGCCGGGCATCAGGTGTGCGGGCACCTCGTCTCCGTCCTCGTCGAGGACGAGGCCGCGCCGCGCCAGGTCGGCCGCGTAGGCCTCGCGGCGCTCGCGCTCGGCACGCCGTTCGTTCTCGATCCGCAGCTGGCGGAGCGTCTCGTCACGCAGCCGGAGAATCTCGAATACGCCACGTTCCAGTCGGTGGCAGTGCCACTTGGCGAGCAGCCAGTCCAGCTGGACGTGCCTGTCGTACCACTCGGCGACCAGGACACAGGATCGTGCGATGACGCGCCCGATGTGCTGGCCTGTGGCGTCGTAGACCTGCCAGCCGCGCAGCGGCATGAGGCCGGTGCGGTCCTTCGGGAGTTGCAGGGCTTCGATGTCCTCGATGGCGAGTTCGGCCGGGGTCATCGGGACGGCGGTCACCTGCTCGTCGCCCACATGGAAGATCTGGAGCGGGGAGCGGGGACGAGCGGCGGTGATCATCAGGTGACCTCCTTGAGGAGTGATGAGGGGAGCGGGGAGACGGCTCGGACGTACTGGGGCCGCCGCCAGGGCGTATATCCCTCGCCTCTGGTGATCTCAGGCTCCGCAGCCTACCGAATGTGGAGTTGTCGAGTCAACGCTATTTTCGGGTGGCCGTCGGAGGCTACGGGCTGGCTCACCGAACCGCGGATCCGCCGTTAGAGCGCGACGGCGGATCCGCAGCATGCTGCTACGACATCGTCATGGAGTCGCGAGCAACAGTTCCAGCGCCGAAGCCGTATCCGGGTAGAGCCCGGCAAGCACGGCGCCCTCTGGGGCCGCGTCGGCCGTCTCCCACGTCCCGCGGCAGCCCAGCAGGTTGGCCACGGCGTCACATGTCGCCGGGTGTGCGGCAAGCAGTACTCCGCTGCGGCCGGAGCGACGTGCCGACGCCACCGGCACGCTGTCCGTCCGCTCCTGCCACGGCGGCACCCACTCGTCCAGGGTCGCCAGACGGCCGGGGAAGATGCGCCCCGCCTCACGGGTCAGCAGGGGAGCGAGGTCGGCGCCTCCGGAGCGCAGGGTTGTGATCAGGGTCGGCAGCCACGGCAGCAGCACCGGGTCGGGCAGACGGGCGAACGCGTTCGACACCGCCTCCACGACGAAGTCCGTCAGGCCCGGAACAGGCACCAGGGCATGCAGGAATCCGCTGAGGTAGCGCGGATAGGCCGGCACGACCAGGGGGTTGCTCAGCAGGTCGTCACACAGGGAGCGAAGTTCCGCGCGGGAAAGCTGCCCGAGCTGTACTTCAGCCGCCCACAGCAGCGCCACCCTGGACGGCTCCTGCGGATGCGACTGGGCGAGGGCCAGTTCCAGCTGGGCCCGGTCACAGCCGAGCGACAGCGCGAGGCTCTCCATGCTGAACAGGAAGCCGAGCATCGCGGCGACCTGCCGGACGGTGGCGTCCTCGTCCACGAATGCCGTCGGCAGGAGTGTGCAGTAGTGGGCGTATCCGGCCTTGACGAACGACTCGATCCACGACGGCAACTCCGGCTCGCTGGTGCGGTAGAAGGCCAGCAGCCGCCGTACCCGGCGCAGTACCTCGGGTGCTCCGTCGACGCTGCGTTCGGTGGAGAGCACCTCCAGGGCGCGGGTCCCCAGTTCGTCGGCGAGGCGGCGGCTGCGCAGATAGAGGGTCGCGTCCTCTACGGCCTGGAGGACGGTCGCCGTGGTCGCCTGCGGACCGTACGCCGTACGCCGAAGACGCTGTTCCAGGACCTGCTCGATGCTGACGCCCTCATAGCCGAGTTCGATGAGAGCGCGCTGGTGGGTGCCCAGCGCCAGGTCCCACGATTCCTGGATCGGCCGCTCGCCGAGCCGCCGCTCGCCCATGATCGGCCGTGCGGCGTTCTGCGGCATCAGGTAGCGCAGCATCCACAGGACGTCGGAGCACTGCTCCAGGTGCGGCTGGGAGGCGATGTCCAGCAGCGCCCGCTGTACGCCGCGCTGCTGGAGTTTCAGGTTGAGCGGTGCGAGCCGGTCGTGTACGTCGCGGGCGAGGGGAGGCAGCGCGTCGTAGCCGACCTGGCCTACGCGGTCGCCGCCCATCATGATCTCCACGATGCGGCGCACGTCGCGCCGCCCAGGGACAGCGTCCTTCTCGATGCAGGTGACGGCAGCGTCCTGGAAGTCGTACGGCGTCGGCCGGACACGATCGCGCATCCCGGCCAGCAGGATCGACGTCTGGAACACGGCGATGGCGTCGGCGGTGGAAGCGAGGTAGCCGTTGCGGCGCGCGGCGCGTACGACCTCCACCGACCACCCGAGCAGTTCGGCCTCGTCCAGTCGGTCCAGGACGGGCGGCTGCTGCAGAAATCCGGTCAGCTTGTCCGAGGCGGGAACCGCCGGGACGGGCGCGGCCGCGACAGCGGTCTTCTTGGCCCTCGTCTTCTTCCCACCTGCCTGACCCGCGAGCTGGTGCGGCCGCACGCGCGTGCGCTTGAGGTTTTTCGCCCACTCCGTCGCGGCGATCGACACCGAGCCGGCGGCGAGGCCGAACTGTGCCTCGATCGCCGCGTGGCTGGACGGGATGAGGCCGTGCTGCCACTTGGTGGCGGTGGGCGGGCTGATGGTGAAGGTGTCGCTGCCGTGTACGCCGAACTCGGCGACCCGGCTGGCGGCGTGGAAGGCGCCGCAGACGTACAGGCCGTCGGCGGGATCGGTGCCGGTCGCGGTGAGGTGCTCGCGCATCCGGGTCCACATGTAGCGCTCGCGGTCCTCGTCCACGCGCACCCGGGACGGGTCTCCGGGAGCGAGGCGGCGGAACAGGCTGCCGATCAGGAGCATGACCTGGCGGTAGGTGTCGTGGTCGCTGTCGCCGAGCGGCAGCTCGACGTACTGGTGCCACCACTCGGACCAGTGGCGGACCCGGCCGTGGCGCAGCAGGTGCTCCTCCAGTTCGGCGAAGCGCGGCCGCAGGTCGCCCATCTCGACGCCGACCGCGTCGCCGTGCAGCGCGGCCTCCTCCTCGGCGGGCGGTGCGTCGGGGGCGGCCGAGGAGGGTGCCCCGCGCGTGTCCCACTGGAAGACGTGGTCCGAGGAGCGGTCGACCAGGACCAGTTCGACGCCCGGGGTGTCCAGCGCATAGGCGATCGCCTGGTACTCGGCGGAGGCTTCGGTGATCGGGGCGACGACCGACAGCGGGGACCACTCGGCCGGGAAGCCGTCGACTTCGCTCGCAAAGGCCTGGACGGCCACCGGCAGCTTGCAGTTGCGCAGTTCCGGCAGCAGCGGCGCCATGTCCTCGCACAGTTCGAGGTACACGACCTTGGGCTGCTTCTCGCGCAGGCGGCGCGCCATGGCGAGTGCGGAGGCGGGGGAGTGGTGGCAGACCGGGAAGATCTCCAGGGGCTCGCGCACGGCGCGGTCCACGTCGTCGACGATGCCCAGGAGGATGCCCTCCAGCGCGTCGGGCCCGCCGGCGAAGGCCTGGGCCGCCTGCTGCAGCTGGGCGCTCAGCGCGGTGAACGTTCCCTCGTCCACGGCGCTCACGACAGGGTGGCGATCGCGTCGCGGCCGCCGTCCAGGAACTCCGGCCAGGAGCCGCCCTCTTCCCTGCTGCGCGGCTCGACGACGCCGTGCAGGTACTTGCTGAGGATGGCCAGGTCCTCGGGCGCGCGCCGGGCGAGGGAGCCGACGAGGGAGGAGGCGAGGGTGTGGGCGGTCAGGGCGCGTTCGCCGAAGAAGTTGCTGTGCAGGATCGCGTCCTCGAGGACGCCGATCTGCTCGGCGCTCGACAGCGCGGATTCCAGCCGCTCGTCGTCGCTGCCCGCCGCGGCGGCGGAGGCACGCAGATCGGCGAAGCTCTGCAGCAGCACGTCCAGCAGGGTCGGCGGGACGTCCAGCTCGATCTGGTGGCGGCGCAGGAGTTCCTCGGTGCGGAAGCGGACGATCTCCGCCTCGCTCTTCTTGTTCGTCACCACCGGGATGCGGACGAAGTTGAAGCGGCGCTTGAGCGCGGAGGAGAGGTCGTTGACGCCCCGGTCGCGGCTGTTGGCGGTGGCGATGATCGAGAAGCCGGGCTTGGCGAAGACGATGTTGTCGCCATCGGCGCCGTCGAGTTCGGGTACGGAGATGTACTTCTCCGACAGGATGGAGATCAGCGCGTCCTGGACGTCACTCGTGGAGCGGGTGAGCTCCTCGAAGCGGCCGATGGTGCCGGTCTCCATCGCGGTCATGATCGGTGAGGGGATCATCGACTCGCGGGACTGGCCCTTGGCGATCACCATGGACACGTTCCAGGAGTACTTGATGTGGTCCTCGGTGGTGCCCGCGGTGCCCTGGACGACCTGGGTGGAGTTGCGGCAGATCGCGGCGGCCAGCAGCTCGGCCAGCCAGCTCTTGCCGGTGCCGGGGTCGCCGATGAGGAGCAGGCCGCGGTCGGAGGCGAGGGTGACGATGGAGCGTTCGACGAAGCTGCGGTCGCCGTACCACTTCTGGGAGATGTTCCGGTCGAGTCCGTCGGCGCGCTCGGAACCGAGGATGAACAGGCGGACCATCTTCGGGGACAGGCGCCAGGAGAACGGCTTGGGGTTGTCGTCGATGGACTCCAGCCAGTTGAGTTCCTCGGCGTACGCGATCTCGGCGGGGGCGCGCAACATCTCGGGCATGTCAGGGCCTTTCGAGTGTGTGGGTGTCTGAGGGCTCGTGGGAGAGGCGGCGTCTGGGCGGTGATGCCTAGGCAAGGCGGGCCTTGAGTTCGTGGATGAGCTTGCGGATGTGTCCGGAGATCACCGGCGTGCCGAGGTCCTTGAAGCGCTCCCGGAACCACGGGTTGACGCTGCTGCCGCCGGAGCTGGTCACAGAGCCGACCGGGATGAACGTGGCCCCGGAGCGGTGGATGGCGGCCATGGCTTCGAACAGCGGCTCGCTCTGCCACTCGTAGAAGTCGGAGATCCAGACCACGACGGTGCTCTTGGGCTCGGCGATCTTCGGCTGGGCCAGGGCCATGGCGACGGTGCCGTCGGTGCCGCCACCGAGGTTGGTGCGCAGCAGGGTCTCGAAGGGGTCGTGCACCCATGGCGTGAGGTCGAGTGCCTGGGTGTCGTAGGCGATCAGGTGGACGTCCACCTTCGGCAGCCCGGCGAAGATCGAGGCGAGGATGGTGCAGTTGACCATCGAGTCGACCATGGAGCCCGACTGGTCCACGGCCACGATCAGCCGCTGGGGCGTCGTCTTGCGGGCGGTGTGCCGGTAGTAGAGGCGGTCGACGTACAACCGCTCCTCCTCCGGGTCCCAGTTGGTGAGGTTCTTCCAGATCGTGCGATTGAGGTCGAGGTTGCGGAATACGCGCTTGGGCGGGATCGAGCGGTCGATCGCGCCGACCGTGGCCTTCTCCACCTGGGTGCGCAGCACCTCGGCGACCTCGTCGACGAAGCGGCGGATCAGGGCCTTGGCGTTGGCCAGGGCGACGCCGGACAGGTTGTTCTTGTCCCGCAGCAGCTGCTCGATCAGCGACATGCTCGGGGTGAGCTGGGAGGCGAGCTTGGAGTCGGCGAGGACTTCGCGCAGGTGCATCCGTTTGACGAGGTCGGCCTCGATGGCACCGAGTTCGGGGCCGATGGCTGGGATCAGCCGGCTGAGGTCGGGCGTCGTACCGCGGCCGCCGGTCCCGGTCGGGCTGGCTGCTGTTTCTCCGGTGTCGGTTCCGGAGCCTCCGCCTGCCTGGCCGCCGCGCAGTTCGCCGGGCTTGCAGCCGAGCGCGCGCTCCAGCCAGCCCGCGTCGGACTGCCAGCCCGACAGCTGCTCGGCGGTGACCGTTCCGGAGCCAGAGCTGAAGGCATTGAGCAGCACCTTCGAAGCCAGCGCCGCTCTCCGTACCTCGGCGGCCCGGTCCCGGGCACCGTCGTCGGGCTCGGGGGTCATCAGGCCGTCGAACTCGGCGGCCAGTTCAGGGTGGCGCTGCACGATCGAGTCGACGGAGGCCCGGGGGTCCAGGAGGGCGGGCGGCAGGCCGATGTCCTCGACGACGGCGAGGCTCGCCGACTCCAGCGTGGCCTGCTCCTCGGGGTCGAAGAGCCGGGCCAGCAGCCTCCAGTACAGGACCTGGCGCCGGTTCTCGTCGGAGTCCACGGCGTGGCTCTCAGGGCTCGCCGGGGCCATGCCCGGCTGGTGGGTGTCGGTTGTGTCGGTCATTTCCGCAGCAGCCTCCCGGCCCGCTCGCGCAGCACCGCCACGGTGTCGGTGGCGGTCTTCTCCGCCTTGGCACCGTCCTTGTCGGTCGTGCCGCCTGCCCACGCCCCGGCATGCACGGCGACCACCGTGTTCCGCACGGTCTTCTCGACCGCGAGCGGCTGGATGCGATACATCCCGGCGTCCCAGTGCAGCAGGCCGATGCACGCGCTTGACGCGGCGACGGCGTCAGGGGTGAGCGGGCCGGCAGCCGGGATGAGGTCGGTGTCGACGGCGAGGGAGTGTCCGGCGATGGTGAACGTCAGTGCGCCGTCGTCGCGCTGGGTGGTGTAGCCCTGCAGGAACACGGGAGCGGCGATGTGCGCCGGGTGCCGGTCCAGCGGAGCGGCTGCCGAGGCCGTGGCGGCGGGAAGGGCGACGCGGGCGGTGGCGAAGGCGTCGGCGGGCTCGCCCGGGCGCGCCTGATCGTCGCTCCAGATCAGGTCGCCTTCGGCGGTGATCGGCATGTCGGTCAGGTTCATCGAGAGGCCTTCGCCGACGGCTGCGAGCAGCGACATGTGCGGGCGCAGCAGCTGCCAGATGCCGGCTCCTACGATCGTGTCCGGCTTCGGCACCGACATGCTCGCGCGTACCAGACGGGCGGGGCTGCCGTCGGCGGGCTCGAACACGGCGTGGACCTGGACCTGGGCGGCGGTCGCGTGCTCGTGCAGGTCGACGCCGAGCGGCAGCAGGCGCCCCGTGGCGGTCTCGGTCGTGGTCGCGGCCAGGGCGCCGGGCAGGGTCAGGAGCATGGCTCGTGACCACAGATCGCCCCAGCGGCGTGCCGGGATTCGTTCCAGGGTCGCACCCGGGCAGGAGGCGGCGAGTTCGGCGGCGAAGCCGTCGAGGAGGATCGACAGGCGGCGCAGGGACGGGTCCTGGAGCATCGCGGAGACCACCTGCGCCGATCCGGCGATCAGGTCGTGGTCGATCCCCTGCCATCCGGTGCGCGCCAGATCGGACAACCATGAGCGGGCGGCGGCCAGCAGGTTCGCTCCCTGAGGCTCACCGGGCACGTGGGCGGTCTGCTCGCCGTGGCTTCGGCCGGTGGCCTCCTCGATGCGCGTCATGAGCGCGTCGTGGACGGAGCCGAGCAGTGCGGTGCGGGCAGCGGACAGGGCGATGAAGTGGTCCTCGCTCGCTGCTCCTGTCGTCGCCTTCTCCGCTGCCTCGGCGACCCGGGCGGCCAGCGGCGTGCCAGAGACGGCGTCGGCGAGTTCGGTCAGGGCGGCGGAGTGGGAGGGCTGGGGACGGAGCAGGCCGGCGGTGAGAACCCGGTCGAAGCCGTCGACCGCAGCGAGGGCTTCGTCCATCCCGTCGATGGGCTCCGTGAGCAGGTCGGTGCGCATCACACCACCGCCCTCGTCGGCGGGAAGAAATGCATCTCCGGCAGCGGCTCTGCGGTCGGGCCGAGTTCGAGGTACGCCAGGTGGCGCAGGAACCGGCTGAAGACCGGCGCGGCGGCCGTGCGGTCCGCCTTTGGCGGTCGGGAACTGGCCATGGCGTACTCGAGGCTGTGCGCGCTCGGTTCCGCTGGCGCGGTGTCGATCCGCAGGTAGCGGGTGACGCGTTCGAGGCCGTACTGAAGCACCGCCTCGCCCACCAGGGCGCGGATGTGGTTGCAGAAGCCTCCCCGGGCGCCGCCGCAGGGCCGGTTGTTGTTGGTGCTGCATGCGTACGCGTAATCACCGGCCGCGATCGACGAGACGTAGACCCGTCCGACGTCCGAACCGCTGGACACCACGCCCTGCAAGCGTCCGTCGGCCAGTTCGACGAACGGGACCTTGGCGAGCTTGCGCGGCCGGGCGGGTTGTATCACCCGGGCTGTGCTCGACTTCTCCCATGCGGACAACGGCACCATCTCCAATGTGTCGAGGGGCCCCGCGCCAACGGGCGGGGGCGCAGCTGAAGCTACGGGCGGGCACTGACATCGCCGATGACGGCCGGGGCTTGCGGGTGCGGCAGTGGCCGTGCTGCGGGATTCAGGCGCGGGTGTGGGGAGTTGCTCTCCCGGTTACGGGCTCCGCGGGGGCTGGGAGACCGCTGTACGAGCCCACTTCGTGTGCCGGGATCACATTCTACCGGTATTGGGGTTGTCTGGACAACGCCAAATACCGGGTGGGGCCGGGAGCCAGGAGTGACGAGGTGGCGCCCGGCCCAGCCGGCGGTTCGCGAATCCGTGCGCCGGAACTATCGGTCGAAGGTGGGAAGAGCGTCAGTCTCCGGGGCATCAGCGTCGAAGAGGACGTAGGCGCAGTCGTTGGCGCGGGCCAGCTTGACGATCGGGAGCAGCTCCGCAGGCACGTCGGCCTCGTGGGCGAACCCGTCGCCCTCCGGCGCGTACATCAGCCAGCCGTACTTCGTCCGGTAGGCCAGAACTCCTTCGTAGCTGCTGAGGCTGTCGCAGGTCGTCTCGCGGAGGTGGGCGGTGGAGAGGTCGAGAAAGTTACGGATGACCGGGCCGGACGCGGACATGTAAGGCTCCCTTGGTCGGCCCCCGGGGCGTGGGCGGCGCGTGCAGAGTTGGCGGGGTCGGCTGGACCTGCTGGCCGATCCAGCCGGGCGCGGACGCCAGGTCGCGTCGGTGGGGCCGGAGGTCGCCTCCCGCCCCACCGGGACCTGGGCTCGGCGGCTGCCAGCGGGCAGCCGCAGGTCAGTTGATGTAGTCGGCGACGATCTCGGCGAAGGCTTCCGGGGTGAGGACCGTGACGCCCAGTTCCGCGGCCTTGATGGCCTTCGAACTCGGCTTGCCGCCTGCCGAGGGTGCGGACACCAGGTAGTGCGTGTTGGCGCTGACGCTGCTGCCCGCGCGTCCGCCCGCCCGCTCGATCAGGGCGTTCATCTCGGACCTACTCAGGCTTTCCAGAGGTCCGGCCATCTTGCCGGTCACCACGACGACCTTGCCGGTCAGCGGCCCCTGGCCGCTCGCGTCGGTCTCCTCCTGCGGCTCCTCCATGTTGACGCCCGCCTTGACCAGCTTGTCGATGACCGGCGCCAGGGCGGCGACCTGCTCGACGACGACCGGTGCCTTCTCGGTGCCGATGCCCTCCACAGCCTGCATGGCCGCTGCGTCGGCCTGGCGAATGGCGTCCATCGTGCCGAAGTGCCGGGCGATACGGCGGGACATGCTGCGACCGGTGCCCAGCACGCCGAGTGCGCAGAAGATGCGGCTGAGCGGGCGGGACTTCGCCGCCTCGATCTGCTCGGCGAGCTTGACGGCCCGCTTGGAGCTGCCGGAGGCGGCGGTGAGCTGTTCCAGCGAGAGAGTGAACAGGTCGGCCACATCCGCGACGGCACCCGAGTCGACCAGGGCCTTGACGTAGGTCTTGCCCAGCCCGTCGATGTCGAGCATTTCGCGACCGGCGGCGTACTCGATCAGCGCGGGCAGTGCGCAAGCGGTGCCCTTCGCGCAGCGCCACCGCTCCTGGCTCCGGTCGATTTCTCCGCCGCAGTTGGGGCACGCCATGGGCAACGGCACCTCTTGCGCGCCTGCCGGGCGGCGCTCGACGACGGCGGCCTGCACACGTGGGATGATTTCGCCCGCTTTGTACACGATGACCGTGTCGCCAAGGTGCAGGTCGCGGCGGCGGATGTCGGCGGGGTTGTGCAAGGTGGCCCGGGTAACCCTGGACCCGGCGATCTCGACCGGGGTGAGCACGGCGGTCGGGGCGAGGACCCCGGTGCGGCCGACCTCCCAGACCACGTCCTCCAGCACGGTCTGCCGTTCGACGGCCGGAAATTTGAACGCGGTGGCCCAGTGCGGGAAACGGCTGCCGACGCCCGCCGCGGCCTGCTCGGCCGCGTCGTTGAGCCTGATCACGACACCGTCGATACCGAACGGCAGGTTCGGGCGCATGACGGCGATCTCGTCGATCCCCTGCTGCACCTCGGCGAGGGTGTTGACGACGTGCAGTCCGGCAGGGGTGGCCGCGGTGGTCTGGACCCCGGCCTCGGCGACCGCGGCCAGGATCTCGGCGTGGGTTGCTCCGGCGGGCAGGAAGGCTTCCCCGCCGAGTTCGACCGCGCCGTACGCCCAGAACGTCATCCGCAGCCGGTACGGGCGGTCCTTCGCCCGCAGGGTGCCGGCCGTGCCGTTGCGGGGGTTGGCGAAGACATCCGCCTTGTAGCGGGTTCGGACCTCGTTGGCCGTCTCGAACTGGGCCTGTGTGAACAGTACTTCTCCGCGCACTTCGACCGTGACCGGTACCGGGAGCTGCTCGGGGAGACCGTCGATCTGGCCGATGTTGTGGCTGATGTCCTCACCGTGGCTGCCATCGCCGCGAGTGATGATCTGCACCAGCCGACCGGACTGGTACCGGGCAGCGACGGCCGCGCCGTCCATCTTCAGATCGAACGCGTACCCGCCGACCGGCGCATGGCCCAGGCGGCGCTGGACGGAAGCACCCCAGTCGATCAGGCCCTCGGCGTTGAAGACGTTGTCGAGGCTGAGCAGACGGCTGGTGTGCGCGACGTCCCCGACCGGGGCGGCGCCGTCGCCGACCTGGCCGGTGGGGGAGTCCGGGGCGACGTCCTCGGGGTGTTCCGATTCCCAGGCCAGCACGGACCGGCGCAAGCCGTCGTAGGCGGCATCGTCCAGCGGGCTGTCGCCGTCGCCGTAGTACGCCCGCGACGACTCGCGCAGGCGATCGAGCGCGGCCTCGTAGTCGGCGCGGCTGGTCAGCGCCTCATCGGCGGGGAGAGTTGTCATGCAGATGATCCTCTCGCAGGGGACTGACAATGCCCGGCCGCTGAGGGAGCGACGGTGCTCGCCCAGCGGCCGGAGGGGAGGGCGTGGTGAGGGTGCGGAACCTGCCGAGGCGGGCCCGGACGCTCGCGGTCGACGGTGTTACCGGGGCGGCGCCATCTCGGCGCTGACTATCGGGGCGCCTCGTAGCGGATGCTGACCGTGTTTTCCTCGACGGTGAGAACGCAGTGGGCCTGCCAGTCGCAGCAGTGCTCGGCCTCACCGTGGAGTTCACCCTTGACGTGGTGGTCGAAGGTGAATCCGCTGAAGTCCACGTCGTCAGGACGCCGCGGCGCCGGAGGAAGCTGCTGCGCAACGGCACCCGGGCGTAGGAAGTGATCCACGATGTACTGAAGCCACTCATCGGCGTCGTCGAAGCTCGTGCTGCCGTCCCACTGGATGCCAGTACCGTCGTCGGTGGGCACCCAGTTGCACGACAGGCCCGGTTGCCCGTCGGGGGGCCGGTTGTAGTCCACGGGCCCAAGCTCCTCGTAAGGAACGTCTTCGCGCGTGGAATAGGGCCCTTCGCGGCGGCGCATCCGCCGACTGACGGAGAAGCTGCGCAGGAACGCGGTCTCGTGCGGGTTGAGGGGCGGGCTGACCGTGAGCGTGCCGGTGGGAGGGACACTGAAATCCATGGGCCGCGCTCCTTCTGGTGGAGTGGATGCCGACGCAAAGGTCGAGCCCAGCAGGATCAGGGCTGCCACCCTACCGAATTAGAAGTTGTCTGTGCAACTCTATATTTGACGCTTTTTCGGGTACGGGAGGGCGGTGATGACGGATCCCGAGAGGCTTGCGGACGCGCGCCGCGCGCGGGGACCGATCCATAGCCTGTACCTGTGATTGCCCCCGTGGTCCATCACCGTCGCCCCGATCGTAAGGAGGGCCTCCTCCAGCCACTCCCCGCCTGGCTCGCCCGGGCTGCGGGGGCGGGCGCCGTAGGTGACCAGGCGGCGCTCGATCCCTGCATGTCCGCGCCCGGCATGGTGGCCGGCCGCGCGGACCTTGGCGATCGCGCGGTCCGTGAGGATGGACGCGTCCGGCAGAACGGTCAGCCGGCGCGGACGGGTCCGGCCCAGATACTCCATTCCCTTGGCCTGATAGATCGTCCCGTAATGCCCTGGATGCACCAGTTCGGGGCCGGTCGGAGTCATGCGCTGCCGGGGCTCGGGATCGCTGTGCGCGACGATCCCCTTGACGTTCCGGGCCGCCGCCAGCCGGAACGCGCGGGCCTGGAACCACGTCTCGGCGTTCGCCGGCACCTCGTCGAGCAGCACCAGCCGGTTCAGCTCCAGCGACTCCACATACGGGGTGAGCCTCTTGAATGGGCCTTGAAGAACACCGACGTGCATCGGGATGCCCAAGGTGAGCACACCCACCAGCCGCTCGCCCGCCGTGATGTCGTACAGGTTGTAGACGAACCGGACTGCGGGCCAGGAGCCACTGTAGTGGTGTGCGAGGACGAACGCCTTGGCCATCCCGAACTGCCCCGTGGGAACCTCCCGTACGAGATAGCGAGCTGGGTCGAAGCCGCCCTCGTGCGTGGGGCGCCAACTGTGGCGGCGATCGCGCCAGCGCTGGCACACCTCTCCCATCTCGATCTGCTCCTGGATGTACAGCGCGGCCGACATCAGCGGTCCCCCGCAGGGGCGGCCGCGCGGATGATCCCCTCAGCCGCTTCGGTGCCGTACTGCGCGACGAGGTAGCTCACCTGCTGAGCGAGGCCCCGGTTGTTGACGTCGTCGGCTGCCTGGCGGCCGGCCTCGTCGTAGACAGCGTCGGCCGCCGCGGGCGCGTCGGTGGCACCGGTGTCGTTGCACACGTCGCTCGCATAGCGCGCGGCCGCGTCGTGCACGGCCTCATCGAGGTCCGCGGGGTCGACGCCCAGCGCCTCGGCGAGCGCCAGCAGGCGCGCGCTGGCTTCGGTGTCCGCGGGGGCGAGAGGAGCCGCGGATTCGATGTCCACCTCGGGGCCCTCCTCGCGGTGCTCGCCTCCGTGCTGCTCGACGAACTCACGCAGCAACTGGACGTCCAGCCAGGAGTACTGGCCCGAGCCGAGCGTCCCGTCCTCGTAGCGACTCCAGCTCTCGGGCCCGGGTACCCCCGCCGGTAACTTGATCTGAACGGCCGCGTAGGTGTCCGTGTCGAGGTGCTTGAGGCAGCGGGCGTCGGGGTTGGCGAGTACGGAGATGACGATGCCGTCGGCCAGCCGGATCCGGCACGGCTGTTCGCCGGTGCCGTGCCCGATGAGGTGGTCCAGCAAGGGTGAGTTCACGGTGTGCTCCTCGGGGTGGGCGGTGACGCGACGCCGGCCGGACCGGTCCTCGGCGGCGGTGTAGCAGCTGAGGCAGGCAGGACCGTTGCGAAGCGTCGTTCCGGGGTGGGAGGCGGCGTCGCAGACGCCCGGCCTGGTCGGGTGGTTGCCCCAGCAGTGGCAGGTGCAGGTCTCGGTGCCGAGTTCGAGCAGCGTGGGGTCGTACGACCGCTCTTGGGGAAGCGCCCCGGTCCGGGCCCACTCGCGGACCTGCCAGCGCATGTGCCGGATTGCCTCGTCGAGCCAGCTGGGATTCGCGGATTGGAGAGTCATGGGGGCCTTCACGTACGACGACCGGTGGCGGGGCGGGGGTCGGGAAGGAGGAACACGGCGTTGGAGAAGTCCAGTTGGATCTGGTTACCGATCCAGTCCCGGGCGTAGCGCAGGTGACGGCGGCGCAGCGCGGATGTCACTTCGAGGACGGCGCCGTCGGCGCGGCGGCCGTTCGGCTCGAGGACGAGGCGGCCCTGGACGTCCTCGGTGACGTCGAGCCAGAGCGGGGCGTAGCGCTGCCACCAGGAGAGCGGACGGGGGAACCCGGGTGCGCCTTGGGCGGCGAGGGCCTCGGACACACGGACTTCGGACTGGTCGATGACGAGTCGCTGCACAACTCCTCCTGCGGTGAGGCTGGTGGTGCGATGGGGGCGGGCATGCGCGCCGTGCCGGCGGGGCGCAGGGCCCCACCGGCACGAGCAGCGCGTTTTGGTCGCCGAGCTACGGCGCGGTCATCGGGGCTGCTCCGTGCGGCCGCGGTGACCGCAAGGCGCTCGTCGCCCACGACGATGTGTGGTCGACCGGCTGTGCGGAGCGCATCGAGTCGGCGTAGAGCCTGGTGGCGAGCTCCGCTGCCTCCTCGGCGGTGCGATGGGAAGCCGGCACGGCGTCCCCTCCGGCCATGTGCGCGTGGACGCTCGCCAGTCCCAGCCTGCGCTGCCACGGGCCCTGGTCGGCGTCAACGGTCTGGATCCGTGCGGTGGGGCAGACCGTGGTGACGTTGCGGAGGAAGAACCCGCTCCAGGAGGTGAAGTACCCGTCGCCGAGGCGGTATCCGAGGGCCCGGTGGAAGGGGGTGGCCATCCGGGCCTTCGGTGGTGCCGGGATGGGATCGTGCAGGTGCGCCACGGCGCCCGGGCCGAGGAGGTGGAGGACCATCTTCTCGGCGACCGGACGGGGGCAGACGGGCACCAGCAGGCCGGGGACGCGGGCTCCGGCGACGGAGATCCTGACCTCGACCCAGTCGAACCTGCGCCACAGGATCGGCTGATGGATCTCGATCGAGGCGACGCGGGTGTCCCGGTAGGTGCACTGCTGGGTGTCGAACATGCCGAAGTCGGTGCGGTAGGTGCCTTCGGCGGTTCGGGTGACGGACCATCCGCTGCAGACGAAGAGCTTCTCGCCGGTCAGCCGCCAGAGCCTGGGGACGAACGCGATCAGGGTGGAGAGCGCGAACAGCTCGCCGGACAGGGCGTACGGGAGGATGCCGAAGACGGCGAGGACGAGGGAGGAGAGGTTGGTGCCGGCGTCGAGGAGCAGGGCGAGCCCGAGGTGCTTCAGCTGTACCTGGTAGAGCTTCTCGTCACCGGTGTCCTCGGAGAGGATGCGCGCCTTGAGCGTGCGTGCCTGGTTGAGGGTGAGGTAGGACAACGTCATCGTCGTGCCGGACATGATGACCTGGAGGGTGCAGACGCCGATGAGCCTGCCGAGGAAGGGCCGGTCGATGTCGACGCTCTGCACGTGGCGGAGCTCGCAGTCACGCCGGACCTTGAAGAGCAGGCCGCTGCGGTAGCGGAGGACGTCGCCGTCGAGGCTGTAGCGGCTGTGCCACCACGAGGCGGCGAACAGGCCGACGGTGCCGACGACGATCACCGAGGCGATGACGCAGGCGGCCCACAGCGGTACGTCGATCTTCCCGTTGGTCTCGGAGGGGCCGACGTTGAGGAGGTCGCGCTGGTTGTAGGCCAGGCTGGCGAGCCCGATGAGCACGGCCCAGCTGTGCTTCAGGGGGGTGACCGGGTGAAGGCGGCCCTGGAGAGGCTGCGGGGTCATACCGGCAGCCTCCGCTTCCGCGCGAACTCGGTGAGCTGGTTGCGTAGTTCCTGCGCGGTCCGCGGGTCGATGTCGTCGATGGTGTCGCTTCCCGCGGCGCTGCTGATCGTGAGGGTCGCCAGACGGAAGCGGCGCTGGAGAGGGCCGGAGGAGACGTTGACCTCCTGGATCCGGGCGTAGGCCAGGACGACGAACTTGCGGAACATCAGCCCGGTGCGGACGTAGAGCTCCTCGTCGTCGAGGTGGTAGCCACGGAAGGCCCAGGCGGCCCGGATGCGGTTCCAGCGCCAGGCGTAGAAGCCTGCCGGGAGCACGGCTATGAGTGCCATCCACGCGTCCCACCAGCCGAACATGTCGTGCCAGTCCCGGGACCTGGTCACTGCCATATACGCGGTGCTGGTGATCATGACGGCCAGCGCGCCGAGCAGGACGGTGATCCCGAGAATGGCGAGCGCGGCCTGGACACGGTGGAAGCTGACGGTGCGCTCGGGCTGCCGGGTCAGCTCGGCAGCGTCGAGAGTGAACGGTGGTTCGGGTTGGATGCCGCGGACCATGCAGTCGTCCTTCGTCTGGGAGGCGGGATTCGGCGAGTGGTGGGCCGAGGCCGCGATCGGCCGGGCCCCGGCCGATCGCGGGCGCACGGGTTCAGAGCCCTTCGGCGAGCCGGTCGAGTTCGGTGGTGACGGCGGGCCGAAGGGTGCGCCGGCGGCCGAGCCTGGAAGACCCGAACGGCTGGTCGCTGGCGCCGATGGGGCCGTAGTTGGTGTCGATGATCCACTGCCTCTCCTGCGGCAGACGGGAGAGGCGGTAGGCGCCCTGGTTCACCAGACCGCCCTGCTCGAAGAGCAGCAGCTCGGCGTAGAGACCGGTGATGTCGCCCTCGGTACGCCTGCGGATGGTCGGCACGAGTGCGACATGGGACACGGGCTCGGGCTCTTCGTCGGTCATGACGATGAACGCCGCGGCACTCGCGAGGGGCTGGACGACGTTCTGGGCGATCTCCCAGGCTGCGCGGTTGTGCGTGTGTGCGGCGAGAACCATCCATCGGGCGCACGCGATCGGGTCGTGCGTGATGGCCGTCGACAGTTCCAGCGGGGCGAGCTGCTGGAGCAGTTCGGCCCTGCCGACGGTGGCCAGATACCAGATGCGCTGCTCGTCGGTGCGGATGGTGAGCGCGGTGTCGTCGTGCACGGTCAGGATCCCTCCTGCGGCCGGGCTCGGGTCTTGTGTCTCCAGCCGAGTTGGCTGACCGGGTCGCTGGCCTGCTGCGGCGCGCTGTTATGGGAGACCTCAGCGCCCGCCGTCGGCGGCCCAGCGCGGGCCGGTCGGGGAACCCCCCGTGGTTGGCGGGGCTCCGCGCGTCTCGGGCGGGGCGCCCATCCTAGCCAATTAAGCGTTGTTGATTCAACCCCGTTTCTGTCGGAAAGAGGTCCCGGCGGCACGGGGGACCACCGGGACATCTTGGATCAGGGTAGGCGCACGCACGGGCGGATGTCCCGCTTATCGCACGGTCTGACCACTGCGTGCCTCGGCCTGCGCGTACTCGTCGGCGCTGTACGGAGGCCCTTCAGACGGACTCCGAGGCGACCCGTACGCCGGCAACGTCCATCCACATCCGAGAGATGACCGGGTTCTGCCCTGGATGCCGTTGCCGATAGGTGTCGGTGAGCAGATACGGGTCCATGCCGATCGTGTGCAGTACCACTGAGCCGGGCGGAAGAGTCTGGTCGGCCAGCAGACTCGCGATGGTCAGCGACCGGTACAGCGTGGTGACCGGCTCGTCTGTCCTCAAGGCCTGCCAGGGCCGCCCGTCGCGCGGATCCAGCACAGGCATCCAGGTGCCGTCGTCCTGCTCCCGGTGGTCGACGAAACCGGCGACGCCCGCCATCACCGCGTCGTAGCTTTCCCCCGCGGTCGCGTAGCCCAACGGCTGCTCCTGCCCGGTGATGTAGCCGAGCCACTCGGCGCGCTCCATGACGAACGGGGTATCGCACACCCCGTCTGGAGGAGGTACCGGTCGCGATCGCCGCGGCTTGCTCTGCTTGCGCCTGCCCATGTCCTTACCAACGAGGGGTCACGCAGTGGGTAATGCCCATGGCCGGCCGGTGCCCTGGCCGACCATCGTCTCCTTGTCACCGCACGGGACGTCGGCAACCAGGCTCCGACGCGATGGGTGGCAGGGGCGGCACCGGGCTCTTCTTTCCACGGTCGGTCCCGGCAGTGTTACCGAGGCGAGCACACTGATGCCCATGACTTTGGGATTGACCAGGGAAGAGGAGGCCGGGGCGTTCGAGGGCGTGATGCCCTGGCTGCGTGCCACCGGCGAGATCACCGATGCGGTTAAAGCCAAACTCGATCGGCCCCTGGCCGCTTGGACGGGCACCGCGGACCATGACCTGTTCGACGCCAACGACCACATCGAGGACCGCCCGACTCCGCTGGAGAAGAAGATCGCGGCCCTGGCGCCGCGTCCCATGTGGCGGATGGAGCGGATCTGGCTGCCGGACGGCGAGTCCAGCCCGGAGGAGGACGAGGCCTACGAAAAGGCCTGCGTCGAGATCGACGGCCGGCTGCTCCACCCCAGATGCCTGGAGGCCTACACCGACTTCGCCTACAGCTGCGCCGGGCTGAACGAAGGCGAGGGCATCGACAAGGACGGAGTCCCCGGCGACCTGGAAGAAGCCCTGGAATGGGCCGAGGCCGGTGTCTGGCTCATCCAGCAGTCGCTGCCCTTCCCCTTCCGCGACGTCCTCGAATACGCGCCGATCGATAACCGCCCGGCGATCCGGATGCTCTTCGCCTACGCCACGCTCCTTCGTGCCAAGTCCCCCCGCAAGGCCACACCGTGGTTCAGAGCCCTGGTGTACATGGACCCTCAGGACCGGATCGGCGCCCGCTACTTCGTCCCCGGCGGCACGCACCGGGCCAAGTCGCGCTGACCCAGATCGGACGGCTCTTGAGAGGATCTGACCCGTGGACCGGTGCGGAGCGCTACCCGGACGCTGCACCCGCACCGCGGGAGCACCGCCACACCTCCTGGCTCCGCCGTGAACGAGCCTTTTGACGAACTTGGTCCGCCAGGTCCTCGGGGCACGGATGCCCAAACACCTCCCAAGCCCTCCATTCAGCCAGGACGGCATGGGCCGTCGTCCTGTGTCGATAGGGTCACAGTTGGTCTGTGCTGGAAGGAGCTGAGCGGTGGGCTGGTCCTTTCCGGAGAGCTCCTCGCATGGTTCGCGGACGTAGAGAAGGGGCGCAGCGGTGAGCGTGGAGGAACTGGGGCGGGACATGGCGGGACTCATCGCGGAGATGGCGGGCCGGTATGCCCGTGAGGACGGCGACAGAGGCCCCGCGCTGATGCCGCTCGGCGGCGTCGGGCGGCAGGAGGGCGAGCGGGTCGTGGACTTGGACGCTCCGCTGCTGGGCCATGCCACCCGCGAGATCCGCGACCTGCTCAAACGCGGAGATTCCTTCGGGCTTCACATCCGCGATGTGAAGCGCGCTGTGCACCTCGACCGGCGCGGGTGCCTGGCACTATTGGCCGCGAGCGTCGACGCCGGGTACCTGACCGCGCCCGAGGACCTTAACGAGATCCAGCACTGCTCCAACTGCAGTACCGACGACTGTGAGTACCACGACTACCGGACCTGGACGCTGACCCCCGCCGGACGGAGCCTGGCCCACGCCTCTGGCCGCAAGCCGTCCACCCGCAAGAACGCCGACGCGCTGGTCGACAAGGTCGTCAAGGCCGCGCGGGCAGTCAATGCCGACCCCGATGCGACGCTGTGGTGGGTCAAGGAGATTCGCGCGGTGGGCCCGTACGCCGAGCCCGGCCAGGAACCGCTGCTGCACATCGACCTCGCCGTGGACCTGCGGCCGCGCCTGGATGACCCGGCCGAGCAGCGCAAGGCCGAGCAGCGTCTGCGCGATGCCGCCCGGGACCGCGGAGAGCGGGCGCGGGTGTGGGACATGGTCGGGTACGGCCACTGGCGTACCCGACTCGCGCTCGCCGGGCACAGCAAGGTCGTCCGGATGTTCCATCACGCCGGGGAAGTTGAGGGGCGGCTGCTGTTTCGGGAGGAGCGGGATCTGACCGTCTCGCCGGTGGCCACTGTGCCCTATCAGCGGCCGGCGGAAGTGCCGCTGAAAAACTGCTCGTGGTGCGGGCGACAGGTCCAGGCGGCGCGTGTCGCCCTGCGTGGTGCCCCG
Source organism: Streptomyces sp. NPDC031554 (assembly GCF_055580685.1). NCBI lineage: Bacteria > Bacillati > Actinomycetota > Actinomycetes > Kitasatosporales > Streptomycetaceae > Streptomyces > Streptomyces sp. NPDC031554. The sequence goes on from NZ_JBVIKX010000011.1 coordinate 220,120, forward strand.
GTGGCCTCCTCCCCCATCGGGCTGTGCGAGCAGTGCCTGTCGCTGGGCTGGACCGATGATCTCCAGTACCAGGGCTCCGCTGAGGTGTGGTCGTGGCGGGCGGTCCGCGAGCTGCGTGCGACGCTGCCCGAGGAGCCGTTCCATTCGTCCGGGTGTGCGCTGTGCGGGCGCACCGAGGCGGTGGAGCGGCCGTGGTGGCCGGGCGACGACCGCGACGGCTCGGGTGGGGGCGGGCATGAGCCGATCGTGCTCCGGTTGTGTGACGTGTGCCCGGGGCTGCTGCAACTGGTCGACACCTCCGGCCGTGAGGGCTGGTGGTGCGCCCGGCACGAGCTCGCGTGCCTGGCCGGCATGCACGCCCTCCTGCACCGCCGGGCCGGTGTCGAGGAGGTAGCCGCCGACGCGAAGAAGGCCCGTAAACGGCCGCGGCTGACCGCGGTGCACCGGGACGTGCTGGCCCGGGTGGACGAGCACGGGGCTCTGTCGGCCCAGGACCTGGACCGCGCGCCGTTCAGCCAGAACCACCAGGACTATCGCTGGTGGCAGGTGCGGCTGGCCCACCTGTTCGACCACCGTCTCGTCGCTATGGTGCGCGACGGAGATGAGGAGGCTCGGGAGCTCGTGCGCAGGACCAGCGAGCTGGAGCGGGACCTGGCGGCACAGCTTCGTGCGCTGCACACGCCAGGACCGATCTGGGACGACGAGCGGGTCGTCGAGCCCGCGCCGCCAGCAGGCTGGGCCGAACTTCGGGCCCAGGCCGATCAGGAGGCGGACCGGCTAGACCGGGAGGCGCTGCGGCGGCGTGCGGATCATCCCGTTCCCGAAGCTCCCCGTGGCCGCTGGGGGTAGCCATCAGCGCCGTCGGCGCCCCGTCTCGTTGTCTCCGTCCCGGCGTGTGCGGGGTGGTGAATCGCGTGTGACAACACCCCATGCCGAGCTGCCTGTTCGTGCAGCCCACGCAGAACCTGGGCGTACACCCCGTCCCACGGGCCGGCGGGCCAGTGGACGCCGCCGATTCCCTCCGGACTGAGGTACGCCACCTGCCACCGGCCTTTCCCGGCCCCGGTGATGCGGGGCTTGATGTTGGTGAGCGCGAGGATCACGGTGCCGTCCCGGACCAGGCGCCGCCAGAAGACTGCTCTGGCCCCTCTCCATGCGGCGCGCGCCTCCTGCCGGTCACTGGTCTCCAGCACGGTCTTCCAGTCGCCCGGCTTGGGGAAGGCGCTCTTGGCCGTCTGTACCCGGTACTCGGGCATCACGCCTCCGAAGCGGTGGGGTCGGCTGGGGGCGGTCCGACGTCGGGACCGCCCCCTGTCAGGGTTGTTTCAGTCCCGGCGGGGGACGCGGGCGTGGCAGAGCCGGCAACGGGTCACGCCGCGGGATTCCGAGGGCGCGTGCCGCCGGTTCTCCGCCACCGGGCACCGCCTGGTCACGCGCAGGGTGTCCAGTGCCTTCTTCGCCGCCGCGATGAGGGCGCCGTTGTAGCTCGTGCCGTGGCTCGGCAGAGCGGCGATGGAACGGGTGTGCGTGGCGAGGGCATCACGTTCGCCCCGGAGAAGGGTGAGTTCGCGGGCCATGGCGCCGACCAGGAGGGCGGCTGCGGTCTCCCCGAGGCTGTCGAGGTGTTCGGCGACCTGCTCCGGGGTGAGGCGAGGGGGCGCGGTGCTCATCGGGCTGTGCTCGCAGTGTCAGGCCTCGGCCGGCGCAGAACCCGACCGTCGCGCGTGACGGGATGGGCGTGCCGGGCGCCGTGGTGCGGGCAGACGATCGCCGGGTTCTTGGCGCAGTTCGTGATGATCGTCGCGGCGTAGAGCGTGAGCTGGTCCTGGTGGTCGTCGAATCTGGCGGCGATCCACAGCCCTCCGGCGCCGGTGTCGGGCTGGAGTCGGACACTGTCGCCGATGGCGAGGTCTCGTAGGTTCTCGCCGTTGTCGAGTTCCACGCTGGAGGTGGGCAGGGTCAGCGAATCGATGTGAGCCAAGGTGCTCCTCCTGTTCGGGAGAGAGAATCGGCTGGTGCACGAACGGGGTCAGGATCGGGAGCTGTCGGTCTCCTCGATCTGCGTCCGGACCGGTGCGGGCAGCTGAAGTTCGCCGCGGACGCGGGGCACGTCGAGCCAGAGACCGTCCATGATCAGGGCCATGCGGCTGTGCCAGACCGCGACATCCCTGATGGGGTGGCGGGTGGTGACCCGCAGCCGGACAGTTCGGCGGGTGAGCGTCACCTCGGCGCCATCGCCGATGAACGCGGCGACCGTCCGCTCAACACGCTGCGGCTGGACGTGGAAGTCGTCGCCGGCGCGACCGCGGCTGCGGGGACGGGGGCAGGCGATCACCAGGGTGTAGCGGCGGGCCAGGCCGGAACCGCTCACCGCCTCCACGGCCCCCTCCGCCGACGGGTGCTTCACAGCAGGGCGTCCGGAGTCGCCGGGGGCGTCCGGGTGCCGGAGACGTCGAGGAACGGCTCCCACAGCGCGCGGACGTGCTCAGACCGCTCGGCCAGCCACGCGCGTACGGCGGGCTCGTCGGCCTCGGTAACGACCACCTGGGTGGAGCCGAGGATCGCGGTGCTCTGCAGGACCCAGTACACCTTGAGCAGGTCGGGTCCCGGACTCTCGCCTTCCTCCAGGTACTCCCCGGTGTCCCGCTCCCAGTCCCAGCGGAAGACATGGGCGCGGTCGGGCCCGCCGGGGCCCCACTTGTCGTGGAAGTCGGACCAGGAGTCGTAGGTGGTGTGGAGTCCTTCGCCGGGGGGCGCGTAGAAGTTGCCCTCGTGGCAGGAGGACGGGTGGTTGATCTCCCACAGGCGGCGCGTGCTGGTCATGTGGTCTGCCTCCGGGGGGTCGTGGGGCGGTGGCCGTCCTCGTGCCGGACGGCGCGGACGGTGAGGGCTCGGATGTACGGGCCGATCGGCAGGGCCCGCAGGGCGGTGTCGACGCGCTCGCGGGAGGCGTCGAGTTCGGCCCGGGTGCCCTGGCCGGGCCTGAGCCCGCCGTAGTGGTCGGGGTTGCCGCCCAGCGTGACGCGGGTGACGTCGTCGGGCGCGCGGCCGTGGCGGAAGGTGACGTTCGTGAGGTCGCAGCGGCCCTGATAGACGGCGAAGCGGGCTGCGACCACGGGCTTGCCAGGGATGTGGAGACGGGCGGCTTCGGAGACCGCCTCCTTCAGCTCGGCGGGCTGGCGCCACGGGAAGAGCGGGAGCATCTGCCGCAGGTACGCCGTTGCCTTGCACGGATGGAAGACGAAGGCGAGCGCGATGTCGCAGGCCGAGAGAGCGTGGACGACGGCCTCGTATGTCCAGCGGGCGGGGTGCCAGGCCGGCTTGAGTACCCAGCGGGCGAGGGTCCTGCGGACGCGGACGCGCAGGCGGTGAGTTGTCTCCGGGATGAGACCGGAGGCGCCGAGGTAGTAGATGCCGAGTGCCAGGGCGGCGCCGACGGCGAGCGACTGCTTGTTCATCGAGGAGGAATCCCTTCGGTGACGGGGAGGTACGCGTCTCAGGCCAGGAGCGCCGCGCCGGTTTGAGTGGTGTGGGTGACGCGTCCCCGGGGCGGCTCGTACGTCCGGGCCCCGGAGACGCGACATGGGAGGGTTGGTTCAGCCGCCGCTGGCCGAGCGGGCCGTCAGCGTCGGTTCGGTGCTGGTTGTCAGGGGCGGGCGTTGTCGACGCGGACCTCGCCCGCGAGGCTCAGCCACTGCCGCCAGACGGCGAAGACCTGACGGAGCCAGTCGTCGGTGCGTTCCCGCTGGTGCTCGTCGTCGGCGTGCAGCAGGTGCAGCGCGTATGCGAGGTCGGTCTCCCGCTGGGCGAAGTCCTCGAACTCGGGGCGGACTGGGTTCAGGCGGGCGGGGAACGGGAGCTCGCGGTCGGCGAGCGGGGCCAGGACGTATTCGCCGAGTTCGGCGGGGAAGTGGCCGGTGGGGTGCTCCACGGCAATCTGTTCGGCGTGGAACAGTTCCTCGGTGGCCGCGGTCGGCACTCCCTCCTCGTAGCCGGCGGGCACGGCGTCGAAGTGCGCGGCAGCGGCTTCCAGGTGTCCGGCCATGGTGATGCGCAGGACGGTCATGGTGGCGGGGTCGGCCCAGCGGTCGCGGGCGATCTCGGCGACGACGCGGGCGCGGTGGGCGGCCTGGCGGCACCGGTCGGCGATCGTGGCGGTCGCGTCGGCTTCAGGGCCGGTCTGCGGCGGGAGCTGCGTGCTGTAGGGACGCAGGAGCCGTTCGCTGTAGTCGTCGTCCTCGACGTCGTACGTCCACTGCTCGGGGCGGGCCTGCGTCGACAGCAACAGGCACGGGATATAGCCCTCGTCGTCGTGGTCTGTGCGCAGGTCGGTGGGGTAGTCGTCGAAGGCGGCTCCGCTCAGGCGCAGCGTGCGCAGGATGTACCTGACCTGGTAGAAGTCGGTGGGGGAGTGAGGGCCCCAGAGGGTGCGGAGCGGGCTGTCGTCGGGCAGGGGCGGGAGCTCGGAGTTGGTGAAGTCGTTGAGGATCTGGCCGTTGGCGTCGCGGAGGCTGGCGGGGAAGAGGTCGGTGGCCAGGTCGCGGTCGTAGTCGATGAACAGGACCAGGTAGGCGGCCTGGGGGAACTGGGTTCGCAGGGTGTCGGCGACGAGGCGTGCGATGCTCCGTGCGGCGGTGCGCTGCTGGTGCAGCACCTGCGTCCAGGAAGCTATGTCGGCGGACGCCATGGCGACGAGACTGGCGGGGCGGTGCCGGTCGATGGTGCTCTGGGCGTGGTGAGTCACGTGCCCTCCTGAGCGAGTAAGTCTTTCCCCGCGATGGGAGACGTGGCCAAGCGGCCATCTGAATTCCCGCGGGCGGCTGGGCAGAACGCCGGTGGCGCGGCGTCTCCGCGCATCTTGGGCCGGGAACACACCCTACAGAATTACGCGTTGTACATGCAACCCTGTTTGCCGTCCCGGTGCCACGCCCCGGGCAGGTTGCTCGTTCGCGGGCGGCCGCCGGGGAAACTTCGGCATCCTCCCCGGCTGAGGTCTCTCCCGCATCACAGTGCGTCGGGGCGTGTGTGGCTTCATCTGATAGGCGCCTACCGCAACTGCGGATTCTCCCCAGGGGGTTCACCCCAGAGCAGGAGGGCTTTGATCCCCTTCAGATCCTGTTCGGCGCCGGGAACACTGTGGCCGGCGGCCACGCGCAGCCATTGCTCCGCCGCGAGGTAGTTGCCGCCGCTGAGGTACTGGTGCCCCAGCGCGTACGCCTCGTGGCCCAGAATCGCGGCTGCGGCCTGGGACTGCAGCTGGAGCCGCTCCTGCTCGCTGCGACCGTTCAGGCGGGTCATGAGTGCGGCAAAGTGGGCCGATTTCTCTGAGGGACTCATTGAGATGCCCTGGTGTTCATTGCCGTGGCGCTGGATGGGATGCACCGCCTGCGGGGCCCTGACGGTCCCTTGACCCTTCGCTCCAAGGAGCCGCGCAAGCGTGTGGCGCGTCGTGTGGAGGATCTTCTTCATGGTGGTGGACGCCTTGTCTTCTTGGCCTTTTGTGCCCTGCACCCTGTACATCGCGCGAACACCCCCCGACGGGTACTGACATATCCAAGATCTTTGCGGCACGACTGAGCGAAGCGCCCAGGCCGCCCGAGGTGTCCGGAGGATTGAACGGCGACGGTCTCGCGCTGTGGCGTGAGACCGGATGCGGGGGGTGGAAAGCAAGGCCGCCGAGCTCGGCCGGGACCTGGAGTCGTTGGAGGTGCCGTACACGATCGCGACCGCCTACGCTTCCCTCTGGCCAACTCCCGCAGCCCGCAACTGCGTCGCGGCGAGGAGGTCCGGGTCACCCGCAAGGACCTGACGCACCTGGCGCGCTGGATGCCCTCGCTGGAAGGACTCCATCGGCAACTCCCAGAACACGGTCCAGGCTGGGGCTTCACGATATTCCAGCCGAAAGCGCATGGCCTGGTGGTGACGGGCCTCGCCCTCGCAGCGGACTGGCCGGCATGGACGCCTAAGCAGGCACGGGCTGCCCGCCTGCTCTGCGCCGAATGCCCCTACGACCTTCGCCGACGCGACGACGAGAACCGGATGCCGTACAACATCCCGCTGCCGGCCAACCCGAAACGGCTCCGCCTGGTGTGCGGACGGTGCTGCAACAACGGCCTCGACGAGATGGAGCGCCCGGCCGCGCTCGCCGAGCAGTAGGCACGCGTTCCGAGCAGCCAGGGCCACAACCACGCACCCAAAGACCGTCCTCCCCGGAGTCACCACCTATGACTCCGGGGAGGAGGCGAACAACCTCCTCAGCAACGACCGGTGTCGGTGGCTGTCCGTAGGGTGCTGGGGTGGCAGTTACTCAGCAAACGATCAAGCGCCTTTTCGGGTCGGCTGTGCATTGCGCTGCACCGGACTGTCCCTCGCCGCTGGTGGTGCGCGACAGGGGGCGGGAGCTGGTGGTGGCGGAGATCGCGCACATCCGGTCTGGGCAGAGGGGCGGTCCCAGGTTCGACCCCGCGTTTGACCGTTCACGGGTGGATCTGTCGGGGAATCTGCTGTTGTTGTGCCGGACACATCATGTGCTGGTCGACCGCGGGGAGTACCCGCTGGAGGAGTTGCTGCTCTGGAAGGCGGAACAGGAGCGGCAGGCGGAGCGGATGCTGGAGGCGGCGGGGGCTGCCCTATCCGGTGACCTTGGGATGTCCCGTCACCTTCAGGACCATGCGGCGCGGCGAGAGTTGTACGTAGAGATCGCTCAGGCCTTGAATGACGAGGTCTGGGCAATCGTGCGGGAGCAGCATTCCTCCGACCCCGAGAGGGCAACTGCGCAACGGATCGCTGCTACCCGGCACGTCAAACGGCTGGACCAGGCTCTGGCTGTACTCGGGCCTTCATGGCTGCACGCTTCGCTCGGCGTGACGCAGCTCGCTCTCCTCGCCATGTGGAAGTACCCGGGAGAGATGGACGGCGGAGTGTCGAAAACGATCCACTGGTTCAACAGGATGGCGGCAGCGGCGCTGCGCGACCCCGACACGGTTCCGGATCTGTCCGACTGCCCCGTGAAGTTGGGTCCTCCGCGCCCCATCGGTCCGGCGGCTCTCCCCTAGCATCTTCGGATTTACTGTGGCGGGGTCAGTACTCATGGGGGCGTGGTCTCCCCGTCGATGGGAGGTTGAGGGGGAGGGTCAGCCGTTGCGGTTGCTGGGCTTCATTCCGCCCTCACGGTCGGTCGGCATGAGCGCACGGGCCGCAGCCAGGTCACGGCGGGCGCTGGTGAGCAGGGACCTGATCTGTTCGGCGGTCTCGTTGCCCTCGCCGGTGTCATCCGCGTACTCGATGTCGTACGCGCCGGCCAGCAGCTCACCCAGCGCGCGCAGGGCCACGCCGGTGCTGCCGTGGGCGTCGTCGGTCATCTCCCACAGCTTCTTGCGTGCCTGGGTGATCTCGTTGTCGTGCTCGATGTCGCGGGCGACGTCCGTCATCAGTTCGTCGGCGCGCTGTTCCGCGTTCCACTCGCCGTGGTGCTTGAGCTGGGCGGCCAGCCGGTCGCGGACCTGGTTCCACTGCCGATCGCTGCGGCGGTGCTCAAAGACGGCCGGGCTGGTGGTGTCGCGTTCGGTCATCTCGTCGTCCGTGAGCGGCTGCCGTTCCAGCTCGTCCAGTGCCTGGCGGACGCCGTACCTGTCCTCGGGGATGACGTGGAGCGGGCCGACGGGCCAGTACTGGTCGCCCTGCTTGCCGTAGCCGAAGGAGGACGGGATCGGCGCGTGGTGCTGGTCGCCGCGGTGGAAGACCTTCTCGCCGTCCTCGGGATCGCTGATCTGGTAGTCGTCCTGGTGGAAGGGCTCCTGGTCGCAGAAGAGGGTGATGCCGTCCTCGTGCGTGGTGCGGGCGCCGCACCAGCCGTGGACGGGCATGTCCCACCACACCATGATCATGACGTGGGTGGGGTCCGCGTCGGGGTGGATCTCGACGTGCCGGTTGACGTCGTAGGCGAACTCTTTGAGGTGCTTGACGAGTTGGGCGTGCGGCAGGGCGGCGGCGTCCACGGTCAGCGTGTAGCCGTGGCGGCCCATGGTGAGGTCGTCGCCGTTGGGGTCCGGGTCCCACTGCTGGATGGACCGGGTCGTGGCCGGGACACCGGTGATCCTGCTGATTCGGTCGTCCCACGCGGTACGGGTCCGCTGCAGGTCGATGCGGGGTGCGGTGCTCATGGAGTGGCGTTCTCCTCGGGTGCGGGGGCCGGTGTTGAAGGGGTCGGCTCTGGAGCCTCGGCGGACCCTGCCCGGTGACGCTGGTATCGCCTCGGGCAGGGCCGCCGCTTCTGCGGGTGTTCAGCCCTTGGGCTTGGGCCTGGAGACCGGGATGCCCTTGCGGTTCGGGGTCTCTCCGGGCTGCGCGGGGCGGCCGATGATGCTGTCCATCGTGGTCTCGCTTCCTGGGGCGGAGTTGCTCCGGACTGTCCGGCTCCCTGCGGCCGGGCCCGCTCTGTGTCGGGCCCGGGAGGCAGCTGTCAGGCCTACGCCCTCAGCCGAAGGCGTGCTCCTACTGAGGAAATAACAGCAACTAGCGCTCGTCCGTCCCGGCCGCTGTTCGCGGCCGCGGGGCGGGGAGCCGGATCGGGCGTGATGTTCGTGACGATGCGGCGCGTACGTTCCGGTTCGACACGAGCCGACACGAAACCCGCAGCAGGAGGGGCGGGGGCCTCTCCCGGCCTGTTGCTGTTATTTCCTCGGTGTCCTTCACGGTTCTGGTGCTCAGGCGCGGGTGCGGGCGCAGTTGTGGAAGAAGCCGTCCTGCGCCGGGAACGAGGGCTCCGGGGTGACCGGGGCGCACGCCCACGAGTCGACGGGGCCGGGGGAGTCCTGCTGGCCGTTCAGCCAGCGGTAGACGTCCGGGCTGATCTCGCGCAGGACGCTGTCGGCGTCGATGACGTAGAACTCGGAGTTGCCGCCGAACCCGTCCTCGTCGAGGTACTCCCACGCGCACACCAGGGCCGGACCGCCCGCCTCCTCGATCCGCGCGAAGACGGCGCTGATGTCCTCGGAGCTGTAGCCGTCGGCGAAGCGCCCCTTCAGGTCGGCGATCCGCTCCCACACCTCCTCGGCGGACGGGGCCGGCTGCGGCGCGGCGGCCGGGACACCGGCCATGCCGAGTTCGAAGCGCGCCACCGGGTTGCCTTCGCGGTGCAGCCCGATGAGGCGGAAGAGGTTGCAGTCCTCCAGGGCGCTCCGCAGGAAGAACTCGCCGGCCGCGGCCGTGAACTGCTCGGCCGCCTCGGCCTGCAGCCCCAGCCACAGCGTGCCCTCGTCGTCGAGCGACGGCCGCGCCTGCTCCAGCACGCGCGCGACCCCGATGTCGCTCTCGTCCAGGACGCGGGCGGTCTCGGCGTCGCTCTTGCGCACGGCCTCCAGGACGTTCGGCCACCAGAGGGGATTGACGTTGCGGTCCAGCCACCGGATCGACAGCCGGTAGCCGGGGTGGTCCCAGGTGTTCGGCTCGGGCGCGGTGAGGTGTTTGAGGGTGCAGACCACGTCGGTGTCGACGAGGGGCTCGGTGCCGCGCAGGTCGGCGCGGGCGAGGCGGGTTTCGCCGTCCGGAAAGGGCGTGTCGGACAGCGGTCCGTGCGGCCGGTCGACGGTGAAGCCGTGCAGCGTGCGGTAGACGCGGCCGTCGGCGTCGGGGGCGTTCTCGATGATCCTGAAGTCGGCGATGACCGTGACGGTGCCGTCGGCGAAGCGCAGGACGGCGTGTTCGGTGTCGCCGATGCGGTGGTCGGGGGGCGGGGTGCCGGTCCTCACAGCGAGCGTTCCTCCTTCACGTGGGTGGAACGGAGAGGGCATCGGGCGGGGACACCCGCTGGCCGCTTTGTCCGCGGGGCCAGTGAGCGTCCCCGCCCGAACCCTACCCGATTTGACGTTGCAGCGACAACCCTATTTACAGGCGCAGGTCCACCGGCAGACGCGGGCGGACGGCGCCGCCACCCCGGAGGCTCCGGTGGGGTCGTCCCAGCGGAACTCGCGCCTGTGCTCGTCGCGTTCGAAGGGGAGCGCCCTGCGCATGTAGGCGGTCTGGACGCCCTGGCGACTGAGCCGGCTGCCGGTGAAGCGCCACCGGTCCGGGCCCGCCTCCTGCCAGCCCTGCAGACGGTACACGCGCCGTACGACCCCGTTCTCGGTGACGACGGCGTGCCGCGCATTGGCGCGGGCCTCGGCGTCCAGGCCGCCCCACGGCCCCCGGTCCGCCTCGTACAGGAGGGCTTCGCTCTCGCCGCCGGGCTCGGTGGGCTGCCCGCGCTCGATCACGACGGCGGTGTGCTCGCCGCGCCGCACCGGGACTCCGAGCTGCTGGTGGAGTTGCTCGCTCCATCCGTAGTCCGGCCCGAGGACGCTCTCGGCGGCGTGGAAGTCGGCGCCGCGGTGGACCAGGACGTCGAAGAGGTCGTCGAGCACCGCGGAGCCGGTGAAGCGTTCGAGGTGGCGGCAGACGGCCGCCCGGGCCAGCCGGACGGCCCTGACCTGCTCCTCGCCGTCGGCCTCGGTGACGGTGCGCGGTGCCTCGTCCGGGTCCAGTCCGAGGCTGCGCCGGGTGAACTCCCACACCAGGTCCTGCACCCGGGCCTCCAGCTGCAAGAGTTCGGCGGTGTCCAGCGGGCGGCGCTGCATCCCGGCGCTCATCGGTCCGTTCCCCCGGCCGGAGCCGCGCCCTGGCGGCGGGCGCGGCGGCGGGCCGCGTGCCATGCGCGGGCGCGGTTGGCGCGGTCGCGCATCACGTGGGCCCGGCGCTGCTCCTCGGTGTAGGGGCGGTTCTCGGCGGCGGCGGTCTCGTAGGCGTCGGCAAGCCAGTCGCGGCGGGCGTAGAACAGCACCTCGCTCTGGTGGTTCATCACCCCGGCGAGGCCCCGCTCGTAGGTGGGCTCGGGGTGGCCCGCGTCGATCCAGTCGTTCACGGCCTGCACGCACTCGGGGTGGCCGCAGTACGCGGTCTGCCGTTTGGCGTCCTCGTTGGTGTCGTGGTCGGTGGTCATCGCTCTGGTGGTTCCTCTCGCTCGGGGAAGTCGGTCGGCACGGCCGGGATGCTGTGACCAGCGGATTTCAAGGTTCCCGGCGATGCCTTGAAATCAGGGCGGTGAAATTCAAGGAAATGCGGCGGCCCGTGGCCCGGCTGGGTGCCGGAGTCGGCAGGGGCACCGTCGGTCTCGGGCGTCCGCTGCGCGGCGGGGCGGTGGGCGTGGTCGGGGCAGAGGTCTTCGCCCTGGCGGGTCCGGCGCCAGCCCTGGGTCTTGAGGTTGCGGCGCAGCTCGGTGTGGTTGCGCACGTACACGGGCCAGCCGCGCTCGCGGTCGCACTGCTCGACGCCGTCGGGACGGTGGTCGCAGCGGATGACGAGGTAGGCGCCGGCGCTCATCGGGCTGCCGACGGGGCGGGAAGAGACTGCGCGGGGGTGCCGAGTTCGATCCGGCGGGTGATGCGGGGTCCTCCAGGGTGGCGCAGGGACCGGGCCATGAGCTTCTCCCCGTTGGCGGCGCGGACTTCCGCCGCGTGCTGGGGGTCCAGCCGCAGCCACAGCAGGTCGCCGTCGGCGATCGGGCGGGCGTGGTTGAGGAGGTCGCCGAGCACGGCGCTGTGGCGGCCTATCCGCTGGTGGATCAACGGCCACCACGCCGGGGCGGTGGTGTCGCCGTCCGGGTCCGCGTTGCGGTCGAGCCACATCATCGACAGGAGCAGGCCGGGGTGGTCCCAGGTGTTGGGGTGGGGCGGGAACACGGCGGTGCGGAAGCAGACCACCTCGCGGTCGGTGAGCGGCAACTGGCCGCGCAGTTCGGCGCGGCGCAGGCGGGCACGCCCCTTGGGGAAGTGGGCTTCCGGTGACGGCGGGAAGATCTCGCCCGGGACCGGTGCCGGGTCGGTCCAGGTGGTGGCCCAGCCGCGCACGGTCCGGTAGATGCGGCCCTGGGCGTCGGGGGCGTCGTCGATGGCCTGCCAGTCGGCGATGACGGTGGTGGTGCCGTCGGCGAAGTGCAGCGTGCCGTGTTCGGTGCCCGCGATGCGGTGGTCGGGGTCGTGCTGCCAGTCCTTCACGGGGGTGTCCCTCCTTGCGTGTGTCCGGACCCGGCTCGTCGGCGGCCGCCGACGAGCCGGGTGGCCTGCTCAGGCGGTCGGCTGATCGGGAGAGGTGAGCCTGATCCACGTCACCAGGCCCTGGGGGCCGAAGGCGTCCCGGCCTCGGCTGCGGCCGTAGGCCTTGAGGGCGTCCCTGAGGAGGGTCGTGCCTTGGTGGTCGCTGAGCTGGTCGGCCTGCTCGGTCGGCAGGCGCAGCAGCAGGGTGCCGGCGTCGTTCACCGGCCGGGCGTACTCCAGGATCCGGGCGGTTTCCCGGTCGAGTTCGCGGGCGCATCCGAGGACGGCGGGCCACCACGCGGGGGCGGTGAGCTCGCCGTCGGGGTGGAGGGTGCGCGCGAGCCACGTCATCTGGAGCAGGTAGCCGGGGTGGTCCCAGGTGTTCGGGTAGGGGTGGGCCACGCTGTGCGTGCTGCAGTCCACGCTCAGGTCGGCGAGCCGCGGCTGGCCGCGCAGGTCGGCGCGGTACAGGTGGGCGGGTCCGTTGGGGAAGGGAACGTAGTGGCGTCCGCCGGGGGCGCTGCTGCTGGTGACGTTGGCGGCCCAGCCGCGCAGCGTGCGGTAGATACGGCCGTGGACGTCGGGCGCGGACTCGGTGATCTCCCAGTCGGCGATGCCGGTCTGGGTGCCGTCGGTGAAGCGCAGCGCGCCCTGCTCGGTGTCCGCGATGCGGTGGTCGCGGACGCCCTTGTAGTCCCTCACGGTCGGGGCTCCATCTCGTGGTCGGGGTGATGTCGGTGGTCAGCGGTCGGCGGGAGGGCGGCTGAGGGGGGAGGGGTGGTTGAAGGTGACGGAGAGCCGGTCGCCTTCGCGGAAGCCGTCCTTGCGTCCGGTCGTTGGGCGGTACAGGTGGCTGCTGTGCCCCCAGCCAGCCGCGCCGAAGGTGTCGATCAGCGCGCTGTACACCTCCTCGCGGGCGCTGGGGGCGAGAGCCGGGTTGGCCTCGGTGCGTACGCCGTCGTCCTCGTAGCTGATGTGGAGCGACTTGACGTAGAAGGCGTTGCCGTCTGCGTAGAGGCGGGCGCAGGCGTCGGCAAGGGGCTGGGCAGCGTCGAGGATGAGTACGCGGATGCGCGTCGCGCGACTGTCGGGTTCGATGGTGGTCATCGCGGATCTCCGATCGCGGCCGGGGCAGGCGTCGGCGTCGGCGTCGGCGTCGGCGTCGGCGTCGGGCGGGAAACGAGGGCCTGGGCCAGCAGATGACGGGCCTGCTGCGTGTCGTCGTCGGCGAGCACGTCGAGGCCTTCTTGGATGGCGGCGGCGAGCCGTCCGGCGTACGCCTCGGCACGCAGGCGGGCGTCGTGCGGAGTGAGCACGCCGGGCCCGTGACGCTGGATGACGATGGTGTACATCTCGGGGGCCTCAGCGACCTTGACGTCCATCTCCAGCTTGGTCTCGGTGTAGTTCGGGGCGTCGCCGAGCATCGTGCGGGCTGCTGCCACGAAGTGGGCGAGCATTTCCCGCGCGGGCTGCATCTCCATGTGCATCCCGTTGCGGAAGTCCGTGCTGCGGATGCCCATCTCCTTCTCCTGCCGCCGCAGCCACTGCTGGGCGGCTTCTTCGGAGAGGAGGGCCTCGATGAGCGGGCGCAGGGCGTCGGCGGGTTCGCGCCCGAGGCGGCGGGCTGCTGCCGGGTGGGTGTCGCGCAGCATGTCCGCTGCCAGCTGGGCCAGGTCGGGAAACGGGTCGAGCGGGTCGTCCGGCCTTGCGGGGAGCGCTCGCTTCGGGCGGCGCAGCAGTGACCTGAGACGGGGGAGGTAACGGGTGCTCAGGCCTCCGGCGAACAGGCAGGCGAGGACGAGTAGGGCGATGGCATGGACGGGCACGGCGGCTCCGGGAAGAGGCGGTGCGCGGACAAGTCGGCGCTGGCGCGGCACGCGGCCGGTCGGGAAACCGGGGCGCAGGGGTGTGAGGGGCGTACGTACAGCGCCGTGCGGGGCCCACTCTAGCCAATATGCGGTTTCTGAGACAACCCTCTTTTGGGCTTGGCGTTCGCTGCGCTCGGACAGCTCCCTGACGCAGAACAGGAGTTGCCCCCCAGCAGGACGGCACCACCATGTCCGCCACCGTCACCGGAAACGGGCGCGTCTACCAGAGCAACGGCAGCCAGATCATCAACGGCGGGCAGCGACGCCTGACGCCCGAGCAGCACCCCGCGGCCCCGTCCCGACCAGGGAGGGGCCGCAATCTGTTCGTGGGGGTGAGAAGCTGGCGGACTCAAGAACCGCCACCTCATCTGGTACCGGCGAGATGCGTGCCACCAGCCACCGAGCGCGTCTCCTTACACGTGGGCTGTGGCCCTCTGCTCGTACAGACGCACTCCGCGTTCGACCATCCGCACCGCGCAGTGTGTGACGTGGAACAGCAGGGAGATGGACCCCGTGATCTGCGCCAGCGCAACAGTGCCGTCCGATTCGAGGATCTCCCGGTCCAGGAACGCCAGGGTGCCGGTGCTGTCTCCGTGCGCGAGGGAACTGCACGCGCTCCACACCAGTTCGGCCAGGTCTTCGCCCATACGTATTTCCGGGCCGGCTTCACGGATGATCCGCTTGTACGAAGGGCGAGCCTTCAGTGCCTTCCGCGCGTCCTCGGGGGAGGCCCCGGCTGTAACCAGGAGGTCCTCAAGGACCTGGAGACGCTCCTCCTTCGTCTTCAGGCTCGGCGACTGGGCCAGCTCCCGTACCCGGTGCCCGTGCTCGACTTCCTTCGCCTGCAGGCTCAGGCGCCGGGTGAGGCGCTCAAGGCGGTTCGCCGGCCCGAGCAGCCACACCGCACGGGCCGAGTTCTCGAAGACGCCCCGCACCAGCGAGGCCTGCGCGTGGGTGTGGATGACGGTAGAAGCATGCGTTGCGCTGCGTTCGGCGAGGACGGAGGACCGCAGGCACTGGAGGTGATCGACGGCCACGGTCAGTGCGTGCCACGCGCTGTGGGACACCTGGTGCGGGTGGCTCTTGGCGTCGTCGCCCGCCAGGGAGCTGCGGGGCTGGACCTGCCACTGGCCCGTGTTCTCGTGGGTGTACGCGTCAAACCGTCGTGTGCCGTCCAGAAGGGCCAGCAACTGACGGAGGTACTGGTCCTCTTCGTCCGTCATGCCGTTGATGGTATGGAGCGGTGGCCTGGCTGTCGGGCTATTTTCCGCCGCGCCGATCAAGGCGTCGCGCCTGAGGGTGTCGCCGGTGAATCACCCTTTGCGGCTGGTGACGCGGTTCTTACTCTGGCGTCGGCCTCCGCGCTCCGCCCTCCCGTGTGATGCGCTACTGTGCTGCCTGCGGCAGCACGCGCCTGCCAGACTCCCGGCCGGGAAAGCTCCCACGCGCCCGGGACGCGGACAAGGGTCTCAGACTCGCGCGCTTCCTCCTGATCGTGATGACCCTGCTGCGGCATGGGCGTGGGCATGCCGTGGGAGGACCGTCGTGACCAAGGACAAGAAGCGCAAGGCCGCCGTCCGCGAGATGCAGCACGCCACGGGCGGCCGTTACGCCCGCCTCGCCCGCGAAATGGCCGTGCCCCGTGTCGGCCGGACCTTCCGGCTCGCCGAACTGCTGGCCGAGTGCGCCACTCTGCCCGCCGCGTCCGTGGAGTGGGACTTCCCCGAGCACTACGCGCCCGCCGTCTTCGACTCGGGCCTGATCGGCGCGGCTGTGCCGTACGGGACGGTGCTGGAGCTGGCGGGGGCCCTCGCGCAGGATGGTCCCACCGCCCCGATCACGCTGGAGTCGGCGGATTCCGGCTCGCAGGCGATCGTGGTGTGCCGCGGGCGCCGCTTCCAGCTCGTCCTCACCCAGGACCTGGTCAACGAGCTGTGCCGGAAGCCGGGTTGTGACGGCTCTCCGGACACCTGGGCACTTACCCATTGCCCCCGCCACCTCGCCGAGTGCGACACCAACGCCTTGGTCTCCATGGCGCGGAACTGGGGACACGGCCGACGCGACGAGTTCGAACACGACCCCGAGCGTCTCGGGGGAAGCCGTGAGGCCGATCTCCTCATCAAGGCGGCCGTCGCGGGCGGCTCCTTCGAGCGTGTCAGGGCCGTGCTCCTCGACGCGTGCTTCGGCGATCCCAACCTGTTCGACGACATCTACTGGGACGCATCTGTGTCGCTCGCCATGCAGCATGCGCTCGAGCGCGAGAGGCTCCGCCTCTACGAGGTCGCCCAAGCCGAGGCGCGGCGTATCCGTGAGGCGACCGGGGCGTGCACGACGTGCGGCGTCGGCCTCGTCGGATGGAACCCCGGCGTCCCGCCGCAGTTCTGCTTCACGTGCGCACCGCCGCCTCCGGCAGAACAGATGTCTCCCGCGTTCGCCTGGGCGTCGGCGCTGCCCGACCCCGCCCACGAGTAGACGCCGGGGCGGCACATCAACCCGGCCCAGGACGCGGCGCGACATCCTGGGCGCTGCCGCCGGCGGAGGCGTGCTCGGCGCCCCAGGGGTACGTCTCCCACGCCTGGTCCAGGATCGGGTTGATGGCCGTCCGCCCGCCTGCGAGGTCCCGCAGGGACCAGCCGCCCGGCGGCGGCCGCCCGATCCGGGACACGATCCCCTCCTCCATGCCCGGGTCGGTCGCGACGACGGCGTCCTCCAGTTCGCTGGCCGAGGCGACCACCGTGGGCACCACCGTCTCCGGCAACAGGCCACGGAAGTCAGGGGCGTTGATCAGGTGGTACGGCTCCATCGTCACCACGATCCCGAGCACGGGCCGGTCGTCGGGGATGTGCGCGAACGCCGGGTGCCGGTCCTCGATGAGCTTCGCGGACTTGTTGATCTGGGTGAACGCCTTGCCCAGCTTCTTCGTCAGCTCGCCGCCGAACTGCTGCGGCCCCAGCCGCAGGCCCGCCGTGGGCCGCGCCGACTTGACCTCGACCAGCAGGACCAGGCGGGGCAGCACGACAATCCAGTCGACGCTCTTCTTGTTGTCCTTGTCGTAGACGATCTCTGAGTGGACGTCGGCGCCCGGCAGCAGCCGCAGGTGCCGGCCAACGTACTGCTCGAACAGCTCGCCCAGGTCCCGGGTGAAGGCCTCGAACCGCTCCCCATAGTGCTCGTTGCCCGTGTAGTACAGCCCCATCGGGCTGACCTTGCCGAGCACGGCGGGCGTCACCGGGATGAGGTAGTCGCAACCGACGGACCGCACCAGCGGCCTGGAGCGCAGCGGGTTGGGGGTGTACCGGCGCAGCCGCGGGTCAGATGCGAGCAGCCCGCCTGCCGCGCGAGCGCGTTCCTGCGCCACGTCCGTGGCGAAGTGCCGCTCGAGCACCGCGGTGACCGCGGCGTGGGTGGTCAGTTCCTCGAAGACGGTCAGCTCATGCTCGGGCACCCATGCCAGGTCGAGGCGGCCCTGCCGGTGGGTGGCGACGGTGTACAGCAGCTGTGCGAGGCCCACGTAGTCCGCCAGCGGGCAGCCGAGCAGGTCACGCTCCCAGCCGTCGCCGAGGACCTCCAGCGGCCTGGTCGGCTTCGTGTGGACCAGCAGGGCCAGGCTGCGGGCGAGCTCGGAGAAGTCGTCCTCCTGCCAGGTGAACTGCTGCCCGGCGACGCGCAGTAGGAAGCCCTCCAGCCGCTCGCCGACCGGAAGGTGCCGGTAGACGTCGTCGAGTGCGACGTACTGGGCGAGGATCTCCGCGAGGTCGCCGTCGGTGGCCGGCCGCTGCCGGTACTCGTTGCCGCGGGTCAGCGACACCCAGGCGGCGTCCGCCAGCCCCCAGGGCCGGTACAGGCCGGAACTGTCCTGCCTCCAGTCCTCCTTCGTCGGCCACCGCGAACTCACGGCCGCGATCAGCGGCAGCAGGGAGCTCGGCGGGTGCCGGCGGACCCGCTGGACGTACTCGCGGTCGGGGACGGGGAAGCGGAAGAACGAACGGACCATGCGGACGATTCTGCACGCGCCGCAGGATCGGGCAGACCCCAATTTTTCCGCCCTGCGGAACGCCGTCACTGCGCTGTGCGCCGAGTTCGCGGTGCGGGGCCGCGAGGAGGACGGCGGCGAGCTCGCCCCGTGCGCCCTGTTCCTAGGGGAGTTCGAGGCCCGGGTGTGCGGCGGCATCACTTCCCAGGGTCCGGGCCCAGTGCTGCCGAGGTCACTGCCGCCGTCCGCGCTGATCCGGAGAGCGCACGTGCCGCGGCCGCCACACTGGAGGAACTGACCGCAGTGTGACGGCACGCGTCGGCGGCGCGGGTGCGGCTGCTCGCTTACAGGTCGAGCAGGTGCTGGTAGATGCCGTGCTCGGTGAGTGCGGTGCGCAGGCTGTTCAGGGCGCGGGTGGCGGCGCCGGGGTCGCGGGCGAAGATCTTCTTCATCCACTCCGGGTTGTCGATGTACGCCTCGCTGGTGTTGTTCGTGTACCGGATGGCGTTGTTGAGGATCAGGTCCTTCAGGAAGTAGATGTCGGTGTCCCAGCTGGCCGGGTAGGTGGCTCCAGGCAGCAGGACCCCTTGGGCTGGGTGCCAGCCGCGCTCGGCGAAGCGTTGCTGGGTGGCCTGGCAGGCGATGAAGCCGATGGTGTGGATCTCGGCAGCCTGTCCGGCGGGCAGTGCCTTGATGAGGTGTTCGGTGACGGCCTGGGTGCCCTGCCCGGTCTGGATGCAGTCGTCGAAGACCGCGACTCGCAGCGGTTCGTCCTTGTCGCCGTGGTTGCTGAGGGCTGGTCCGAGGGCGGTGCGGCACTGCTGGTCGAGGGGGGCGCCGCTGCTGACGGCGATACGGAAGTCGGAGTGGAAGGCGTCGGCGGGGTCGGTGAGCAGGTGGGTGGAGCGGACGTTCGCGGTCGCGGCGGCCAGCGGGCGGCCGTAGGCGGTGGTGAACTCGGCGAGCAGGGAGTCGGCGGCGTACTGGCCGTTGCAGCCCTGGGAGACGAGGACGTCGAAGGTGACGCCGGAGCGGTGAAGGTCGAAGGCGAGCTGGGTGCAGGCGTGGTCCCAGCTGACCTGGACGGCACTCTGACGTGCCGGGTCGAGGCCGGCCAGGGCCTGGTGTACGCGGTCGACGGCGGTGGTCAGCAGGCGGTTGGTGTCGGGCTCGGGCAGTTGCTGGGCGCGGCTGATGCGGCGCAGGTGGTAGGTGAGGTCGTCGAAGAAGTACAGGCGGGCAATCGGCGTTGCGGTGGTCATCGCGGGCTCCGGAAGGTTGGGGGTCATGCTGCGGGGGTGTGCTGCTGAAGCAGGGCCCAGCTGGTGTGTTCGAGGGCCTGGATGCGCTGGGCGACGGTGGCCGGCTGGGTGTGGGCCGCTTGGAGGAGGGTGGTCAGGTCGTCGAGGAGCTCGTCGACGGCGATGCGCTCTTCGAGGCGCAGGCTGGTGGCGATGCCGCGTGGGGCTCCGGTGGGGCGGGGCGGGCTGATGATCTGCCAGAGGTAGGCGGCTCGGACGGCGGAGATGGGGTCGCCGGGCGGCAGGGCGAGGGCGGAGGTGGCGTTGGCAAGGGCGTCGCCGAGGACGAAGGTGATGTCGGCGGTGGAGGCGGCGCCGGCCTGGAGGCGGGACCACGCTTTGAGCTGGTACGGGGTGGGGAAGCCGTGCTGGAAGGCCTCGTCGGGGTCGTGGCCCGTTTTGGTGAGCAGCTCACGGAGGGGGGCCTGGTCGTCCATGCGGAGGGTGTGGCTGGCCTCGTGCGCGGTGAACATCCCGATCAGCAGGTCCTCGATCGGGCCCTGGTACCAGGCGTCGAGCGCTGCGAGCCGCCCGATGCCGATGCGCTGGGCGGCGGTGAGGCCGGATGGCAGGTCGCCGGTGCTGGTGCGGGCGAGATGGGTATAGGCGCGGGCAACGACAGCGATGGCGGCCGGCTGCATGAGGAAGCCGTCGTTGCCGGGCACGGAGAAGGCGTAGTAGCCACGGCCGTAGGTGGAGGCGGCGATCTCGGTGGTGACGCGGAAGCGGTGGCCGTAGCGGGTAAGAGCCGGTTCGGCGATGCGCAGGACGGCGAAGCCGCGGGTGTTGGCCCACAGGGCGAGGTCGTTCTCGTGGCGGCCTTGTTCGGTGCCGGGAAGCAGGGTCTGGGCGGCCTGCAGCGCCTCACGGGGGCTGGCGGTGACGGTGTCGGGCGTGATGCCGTGTTCGGCGAGGGGCTGGTAGTCGGTGCTCTTCAGCCGCCGGATCGCTTCGGTGAGCAGAGCGGTCCGGGTGTCGGGGCGGGCAAGGAAGTCCTCGGTGGCCTCGGGGCCTTGGTGCCGGTGGATCTCGCGCAGGACCATGTGGGCGGGGTAGTCCAGCGGGTGACCGTCGGCCAGCGCGTCGGGGCCGATGCGGGACAAGGTGGCCAGGTGGTGGGCGTCGGCCAGCAGCGCGAGCGTGGTGAGGGTGTCGTGGTCCATTACGGGACTCCTGGTCAGGTGCGGGGAGCTTGGGGCATGGGCTGCGGCGCGGCGTCTGGCAGGTGGACGGTGGCGTGGTGGTGGGCTCCGGCCGGGATACGGGTGCCGGGGAGTGCGAGGCCGTCGATGAGGGAGCTGCCGGCGCCGAGTTGGGCTCCGGCCAGGACGGCGCTGTTCTTGACGACCGCCCCGGCGTCGACCCGGGCGCCGGGACCGAGGTAGGCCCAGCCTTCGACCCGGGCGGTGGGGGCGAGTTGGGCCGACGGGTGAATGTGCTGCTGGTCCGGTGCTGCCCGGGTCAGGTCGTGGTGGGCCAGCCACACGCGGAACCAGGTGCCGGTGTCCCGCCATGGGGCGGTTCGTACCGCGAGGTGGACGCCGTGGCCGGAGCCGATGAGTGCGGGGACGAATTCGTCCGCCCATGGGTCCTCCGCGCGGTGCGCCAGGCCGTCGAGGTGCGGCCAGGCTGCGGGCGAGACGACGCTGAGGCCGATCTGGTGCGCGAGCGTCTCGCCCGGGCCCAACGCCTGACGGTCACCGGGGTGGGGGGCGCGGGTGGCGGTGATCAGGCCGTCACCGGTGCGGGTGAGCAGGCGCGGCCGTCCGTACTGGCCCTCCTCACGGCCGGGTCCGGGAGCTGCCGCGAGGGTGAGCGTGGTGCCGGTGGCGGTGTGTTCGGCCAGGACCGAGCCCCAGCCCTCGTCGAGGATCAGGTCGCAGTTGAGTGTCACCACCGGCGTGCGGGCCGCCGCGTACTCCTCGCGCAGCCACGCGTACACGCCGGGCCAGTGCGGTGGCGCCGTGGCGGCCCGCACGGCCGGCTGGCAGGTGCTGAGGGCCCGGGCGACACCGGCCGGGTCGTAGTCGTCGCGGTGCAGGAGGGTGACGCGGTCGATGCCCCACTGCCGGAGGACGTTCAGCTGCTGGGTGAGGACGGTCTGTTCGCCGAGGGGGATGAGGGCCTTGGGTCGGTCCCGGGTGAAGGGGTCCAGGCGGGAGCCGCGGCCGCAGGCGATGATGCACGCCTCCATCAGGAGGTCCCCTCCGGCTCGTCGGGCGGCAGCTGGCCGGTCGCCCGCTCCTGTTCGAGGCGGAAGGCGGGGCTGTTGGCGGCCAGCATCCGCACCGTCTGGCCGGAGCGGTTGCTGCTGCCGTGCGGGGTGCCGCGCGGTACGGCGACGGCCTGGCCGGCGCTGAGGGTGAAGGTGTCGGTGCCGAGGATGAACTCCAGCTCGCCGTTGAGGAGGTAGAGGATCTCCTCGCCCTCGTCGTGGACGACGGGGGTGCGCACCGCCCCCGGGTGGATCTCCAGGTAGTCCATGGACAGGGTGCCCAGGTCGCCCAGCGTGCGCATGCTCATGGTGGGGGTGAGCCACACCATGGCGTCCGGGCCGCCGGCGCCGTCCGGCGGGGTGTGGGGAGTGCTGGCGGTCATCGCGGTTCCTCCGGGGTGTAGGGGGCGGGCGCGGGGGCGGGGTCGATGACCACGTCCAGCACGGTGGGCGCCGCCCGCTTCAGCGCCCAGTCGAGTCCGTCTTCGAGCTGCTGGGGGGTGTGGACGCGGCGGCCGTTGGCTCCCAGGGATTTCGCGAGGGCGACCAGGTCGCTGTCGGGGAGCTGGCAGGCGACGGGCCGGTGGCCCTCGCGGTCGAACCAGGCCTGCTGGGTGCCGAGCGTGCCGTTGTTGAAGACGACCCAGGTGATCGCCGCCTGCTCGGCTGCAGCGGTGGAGAGTTCCAGGGCACCCATGAGGAACCCGCCGTCGCCGGTGGTGACGACCACCCGTTCTTCGGGTCCGCCCATGGCGGTGCGCGCCTGCCAGGCGCCGACGGCTCCGGCGACCGCGTGGCCCATGGACCCGAGTCCGGCGTTGATCAGGAATCGGTTGTCGCCGCGGGTGCGCAGGTAGCGCTCCACCCAGTAGGCGTTCTGTCCCACGTCCGCGAGCACCGTCGTCCGGTCGTCCAGGTGCCGGTTGACCGCCTCGCACACGGTGACGGGGTGCAGTTGGCCGTCCGCCGCATCGAGGGGCACCGTCGGGTCGGGGTGGTGTCGGCGCAGGGCGTCGGCTCGGCGGGCGCCGTGGCCGGCGAGCCGCTCGGCGTGCGGGCGCAGGGCGCTCAGGAAGGCGCGGGTGGTGGCCTTCACGGCGATGCCGCCCTGGTAGGTGTTGGCGAGTTCGCGCGGGTCGATGTCGACGCGGATCAGGCGGTGGGCGGGCAGGCGGGCGGTCCATCCGGCGGTGGTCAGGTAGGAGAAGGCCACGCCGAGGGCGAGCACCAGGTCGGCCTCGTGGTGCAGGGCGTGGTTGGCCGCGGCCCGTCCGTAGGTGCCGACCGGCCCCAGGGCGAGCGGATGGTGCTCGTCCAGGAAGCGTTTGGCGGCGAACGAGGTGGCCACCGGCAGGTCGGCGGCCTCCGCGACGTCCAGGAGCAGGCGGGCGGTGGCCGGGTCGGCGAGTCCGCCGCCGGCCAGCACCAGCGGCCTCTTGGCTCCCCGCAGGGCTTCGGCGGCGGCCGCGACCAGCGCGGCGTCGACTGCGTCGGCTCCGTTCACCGCCTCGGTGGGCGGCGGCGCGCCGTCGGCGTCCTGGACGGGCGCGGTGAACAGGTCGGACGGGATGTCGAGGTGGACCGGGCCGGGACGTCCGGAGCGGGCGACGGTGAGCGCCTGCGCCAGCAGGGGGCCGAGTTCGTCCGCGCGGGTGGCCTGCCACGACTCCTTCACGGTGGAGCGGCACATGGCCGGGATGTCGGGGGTGCGTCCGAGGCCGGTGCCTTCCTGGATGCCGTAGTGGCCGAACTCGCCGGTGGCTGCCTGAGCGGTGATGGCCAGCAGGGGCACGCTGTCCATGTAGGCGGCGGCGAGCCCGCCGAGCATGTTGATGGCCCCGGGGCCGGACGTCGACATGCAGACGCCGAGCCCGGCGATGCGGGCGTGGGCGTCGGCCATGAATGCCGCCGCCTGTTCGTGCCGGGTCAGCACGATGGGGACGCCCGCCTGGTCGAGGGCGTGGAAGAAGGGCAGGATCCGCTGGCCGGGAATGCCGTAGGCGCGGCCGATGCCGGCCTCGGCCAGGGCCCGGGCGAGGATGTCGGCGCCGGTCGCCGTCGTCGTGCTGGCGGTGGTGGGGGTCATGTGCGGGCCTCCTGGGAACGGTGAGCGGACAGGACGGAACGCAGGACGGCGGCCAGGTGCGGTACGTCGCGGGCGGCGGGGACGCTGATGCGCGCCCAGTTGGGGAAGCCGAGGCCGGCCGTATGCCGGATGTGCACCCGGTGTTCGGCGGCCAGCTGGTCCACCACCGTGCCGGCGCACGGTCCCAGGTGAGCGAGGAGGAAGTTGGTCTGGGAGGGCAGGACCTGTACCGCCATCGCGTCGAGTTCGGCGGCCAGGGCCCGGCGGGCGACGCCGCAGTCGTCGACGACCGACTTCAGGTGCCTGCTGTCGCTGAGGGCGGCGGCAGCGGCGGCGAGCGCAATCCGGTTGGTGTTGTACGGCAGTGCGGTACGGATCGTGGTCATGGCCTGGATCACGTCGCGGTCGCCGACCGCGTATCCGGCCCGCAGTCCGGCCAGCCCGTACGCCTTGGAGAAGGTCCTCAGCACCACCACGCGGCCGCCGTCCAGGTGCTCCAGGCCGCTGCCGAAGGTGACCGGGTCGGCGAACTCCGCGTACGCCTCGTCCAGGACGAGTACCGCGTCCGCCTTCCTCGCGGCATCCACCAGGGCGCTGACGTCGGCCGCGTTCAGGGCGGTGCCGGTGGGGTTGTGCGGGTTGCACACCATCACGCACCCAGCGCCGTCGAGCGCCCGGCGTACGGCGCTCGCGTCGGTGCCGCCGTCGGGAAGCAGCGGGACCTGGCGGACCGGGTGTCCGGCGGTCTCCAGGGAGGCGGTGTATCCGGCGAAGGTGCGCTCGGTCGTCACCGCCGGCCGTCCGGTACCGGCGGTGGCGAGCGCAGCGAGCAGGATCATCTCGTCCGCTCCGTTGCCGACGATGACCTGCTCGGCGGAGGTGCGGTAGCGGGCGGCGAGCAGGCTGCGCAGCGGCTCGCCGTCGGAGTGGGGATACCAGTGCGCTGAGTCCACCTCGGCCCGTGCCGCCGCGAGCGCGAGCGGGGAGGCGCCGTGGGGGTTTTCGGACAGCGCCAGGCGGGCCACGCCGCGCGGATCGTGGGCGTGGGGTCCGGCAGCGAAGGGGGTGAGGGTGGGGAAGGCCCGTACGGCGGGCGGCGCTGTGCGCGGTGGTGGGGCGGGGGTGCGGGCGGGCATCAGGCGGCTCCGGGGTCGGTCGGGAGGGACAGGACGATCAGGTCGCCGTGCAGCGGGTGGCGGGACACCGTCCGGCAGCGGACGCGGTGGCGGGCGCAGGCGGCGGGCAGTGCGGCGGGGTCTGCGGTGCGGTGGACGTTGCCGACCAGGACGCCGCCGGGGCGCAGCAGATGCACGGCGTGGGCCGCGGTGTCGGCTGCCCCGGGCAGGTGCAGGACGTAGCAGGCCAGGGCGGCGTCCCAGGCTTCTCCTGGCGGCGAGGTGAGTGCGGGGATGACGTTCATGCCCGCAGCGGCAGCCAGTTGGCGCATCGCCGGGCTGGGGTCCCAGCCGGTCAGCGCGGGCGGCCGGTTGCTCGCCCGCAGCGACAGGCCGCTGCCGCATCCGACGTCGAGCACCGTCTGCGGCGGGCGGCCGGCGACCTCGGCCACCGTGTGAAGGGCCCATTCGGCCGCGGCGATGTTGCGTCCCGCGTCGACGAGCAGGTTGTAAGCCTCGCCGAGTACGTCGTACAGGGCCGGAACCAGTGCGCTGCACCCGGCGCCGGTGGGGGCTGTCAGCACGATGCGGTCCAGGTAGCAGCGCGCCGTGCGGTTGCTGCGGCCCAGTTCGGCGGACAGAGCCTGCGGGTCCCGTCCGGGTGCGGCGCGCAGCACCACCGCGTCGGTGGCGGCGACGACCGGCCACCCGTCCGGTGCCGGGAGTCGGTCACCGGGAGCGGTGGCCACCAGGGTCTGCCGGGCGCGTACCGCCGCGGTGACGGCGGCGTCGGCAGGCGGGACGATCGCGGTGAGGGGAGTGGGTAAGACAGGCATGCCCGACAGAGTCCGCGTCGCTGCGGCGCGGATGAAGTGGATGACTGTGTGCCCGCTCCGCTCCCGCTGTGTGCCTGGTGTGTGCCCGGCCGATAACTCCCTGGAATCAGATCAATACGGCCATAACACTGGGCGTCGCGCCGCCACCCGAGCCGCTCTACGAGAGGAGTCCGGGCAATGTGGTCGGACTTATGCCACCACCCCCTGGCATACGTGCGGATGACGCACAACTGGTCCCAAGAGGACCTCGCCCGGCTGATCCGTCAGGCCGCTGGCCGGCGCGGCCTGCGCAACAGCACCGACCGCAACCGGGTGTCGAAGTGGGAGACCGGGCGCGTCGGCGCGCCGGACGCCTTCTCCCAGGAACTCCTCGCCGAGGTGCTGAACATCCCGCACCACCTGGTGACTGAACTGGGCTGGCCCTGGTGGCTGCCCGCCTACACCGCGGACCAGCCTCTGTGGGACGCCGACGACATCCGCTCTGTCGTCGCGTGGTCACCTGCGGCTACGGTGGAGTCCCTGGAGAGCGTCACCGGAGGACCCATGGACCGCCGCAGCTTCCTGATCGCCTCATCCGGCGCCGTCACGGCGGCCGCCGTGACGTGGGCGGGCAACGCTCCTTCTGCGGCAGCGTCCCCGACGGCGGGGAGACGGATCGGTTCCGCCACTGCTGATCTGTTCGACGCCAGGCTGGCGGGCTTACGGCGTCTGGACGACCGGCTCGGCTCGGACGACGTCCACGAGGCGGCCCGCTCGGAACTGCGGCTGATCATCTCCACCCTCCGTGACTCTGCCTACACCGAGGCCACCGGGCGACGGCTGTACGCGGCGGCGGCGGAGGCCGGACGGATCTGCGGGTGGACCGCGTACGACTCCTCCCGCGACGCCGCTGCCGAGAAGTACTACCTGGCCTCGCTGCGAGCGGCCGGGCACACCGACGACCGGGCGGTCGGCGCCACGGTCCTCGCCTTCTGGGCGACGCTGCGCTACAACCGCGGCGACGCGAACGGGGCCCTGGGCATCCTGGACGCTGTCACCGCGACCGCGAGCCGGCGCACTGGCTCGCCCCGCGTGACCGCGCTGCTGCACGCCCGCACCGCCCGCGCCCACGCCAAGGCGGGCAACCGCTACGGCGCTCACCAGGCGGTCGACGCCGCGTTCGACGCGTACCAGCACGCCGCGCCGACAGCTGAGGACGTGCCGTCGCTGTACTGGGTCAACATCGGAGAGCTGCACCAGGTCGCGGCCAGCACCGCGCTCGAACTGGGAGAGCACCGCCGGGCGCTGGAGCACTTCCAGGCCGCCGAAGAAGCCGACGACCCGTACGACACGGACCTCGACCGCCGCGGCACCGCCATCTACCTCACCCGCCGAGCCGAGACCCATCTCGCGCTGGGCGAGATCGACGCTGCGGTCCACCTGGGCCGCCAGGCCGTGGACCACATGGGCGGCACCGCCTCCGCCCGCGGGAGCAGCAGCATCAGCGACCTGCGCGACAAACTGACTGAGCACCGTGGCGTCGGTGATGTGGAGGACTTCCTCGCTGCCACCGCGTAAACGCCGAGGTCCCGCTCCGCGACGTGGCGGAGCGGGACCTCGTACAACAGATCTGGTCAGTCGTCGGTCGGCTGGCGGACGGTGACGGTCGCGGCGTGCGCGGGGAATCCCTCGTGTCCGGCCAGTTCGGTCACCACCGGGGCCAGCCGCCGGAACTCGGGCTCGTCCAGCTGCGCGAGGGCGGCCCGCACCAGGTACGTGGACGCGGTCACCCCGCTGGAGACCTGTGCGAACCCGGTGGTCGGCAGCGTCGCGGGGGTGCCGATCGCGAAGTTCGATGCCGCGAAGGTGGTCCACTGTCCCAGCAGCACCGTGCCGGCGTAGCGGGCCAGCGGCAGCCACTGACCGGGGTCGGCGACGGCCAGCTGCAGGTGCTCGGGAGCGTAGGCGTTGGCCACGTCCATGGCCTCATCGCGGCTCGCGGCCAGCACCAGGCCGCCATTGCGGACGATCGATGTGGTGGCGTAGGTGCGGCGCGGCTCGGGCAGCTCGTCGAGCTGCTGCGCCACGTGCTCGCGGACGTTCTCCAGGAGGGCGCGGGAGGTGGAGATCAGGACGGCGGAGGAGTCCGGACCGTGCTCGGCCTCGTTGATCAGGTCGGCGGCCAGCAGCCGGAGATCGGCGCTGTCGTCGGCTACGATCGCCGCGTCGGTGGGGCCGAATCCGACCTCCACCACGCAGCCCAGGCGCTGGACCTCCAGCTGAGCGCACGCCACCGCGGGCGAGCCAGGGCCGACGATCTTACGGACCTTGGGCACCGTGTCGGTGCCGCACGCGAGGGCGGCGATCCCGGCCGGCCCGTTGCTGCGGTACACCTCGGTCAGCCCGAGTTCCTGGGCGGCGACCAGGGTGGCCGGGTCCACCTGACCGGTGCCGCCGGGCACCGGCGGCACCATGACCACGATCCGATCCACTCCGGCGACCACGGCCGGGGTGGCGATCTGGATCAGCACGGACGGGAAGCTCCCCTTGCCCGAGGGGACGAACAGCCCGACCGAGGGGATCGCCGTGGCCTGCTCGCCGACCAGCAGCCCTGGCCTCGGCTCCGCCGTCCACGACGCCCGCTCGACGATCAGCTCGTTGAATGCCCGCACCTGCGCGATCGAGGTACGGATCGCCTCGACCAGCGGCTCGCTCACCGCCGCGCGCGCCTGCGCGAACTCCTCCTCGCTCACCCGCAGCCGCTCGGCAGGCAGGTCCATCTTGTCGAACCGGCCGAGTGCGTCGACCAGCGCGTCGTCTCCGCGCTTGCGGACGTCCTCCACGATGGTCGCGATCGAGGCCCGCAGCCCCTCGTCGATCCCGTCGTGGCCGCTTCCCCGGGACAGGATCCGATGGCGCTCCTCGGCCGTCGCCGCGCCCCACTCGACCAGCCGCAGATCCGCCACGTTCTCAGTCCCTGTCATCCGTCCGCTTCTCATCAGTTGTCCGTACGAGGGTCCGGCCCGACCGCGGGTGCCCTCCCGGAGGTGCGTGCGCGGCCGGCTGCCGTTGTCACCAGGGTAGCGACCTGGTCGTCCCGCCAGGGGTGACTCTGCACCCTGCTCAGCCGCATCCGGACTCGCCACCGTCCACCGGGATCACCGTCCCGGTCACGTAGGCGCCCGCCCGCGAGGCCAGGAACAGTGCCACCCCTGTCATGTCCTCCGCCCGCCCGATCCGGCCCAGCGGAATCGCCGACATCAGCCGGTCCCGCTCGCCCGGGTCGGACAGCAGCGGCTCCGTCATCGCCGTGGCGAACAGGCCCGGCGCCACCGCGTTCACCGTCACCCCCTCCCCGGCCAGTGCCCGCGCCAGGTGACGGGTCAGCTGGTGAACCGCCGCCTTGCTGGCGCTGTACGCGTAGTTCTCCACCGGCGAGACCACCGGTCCGCCGTCGATCGACCCGATATTGATCACTCGTGCCGGGTCGCCGGAACCTGCTGCCACCGCCGCGCGCAGCGCAGGCAGCAGGCCCACGGTCAGGCGGAACAAGCCCTTCACATTGACCGCCCACACCTCATCGAACGCCTCCGGCGGGTGACTTTCCAGGGGACCCACCCAGGTCGTTCCCGCGTTGTTGACGAGCACATCGACTGCCTGCGCGACCGCCAGGACTCGCGCGGTCACCCGGTCGGCGCCCTCCGCCGTAGCGAGGTCGCCGGTCACCGCTTCGCAGGGGCCGTACTGCCGCAGCTCGGCCGCGACACGGGCGCATGCCTCCGCCTGCCGGGAGATCAGCACCACCCGGGCTCCGGCGGCCACGAAGCCGCCCGCGATCATCTTGCCGATCCCGGTCGCTCCTCCGGTGACCACGACGGTCTTGCCCGCCACTGAGAACAGCTCCTCTGGGCCGGTCGGTCGTGAGCTTGTGCGCGTGTTCTCCATGCGGGCAAGCTCAGCCGATCTTGCGGGCGGACGACAGTGGACGGCTGTATGCCCGGTGTGTGCCGCACTGCCGGGCCGGCGTGCCCTCCAGGGCAGTCAGTTGGGGCGGGCGGTGAGGGCCGGACCGAATCCGAGCCAGCGTGGCGTGAGGGTGCGCGGCTGCTGCCTGGTGATCTCGGATGCCTTGTTCAGGAGGCGTCGTAGATCTTCGCGTCGCGCCTCGGGGCCGCGTACGCCGGAGGTGACGTCGCCGAGCACGGGGCGCAGCGGGTACGCCCAGATCTCGATGCGGCCGCGGGTGGTGGTCTGCTGATGGCGGTCGGCGATGTGCAGCCAGTCGGCGGCGTCCAGTCCGGCTGCCGTGGCGAGGGTGTCGATGTGGTCGCCGAGCGGTTCTCCACCGGTGGTCCAGGCGTAGCGGATGCGGGTGCCGCCGTCGGCGCGGCGGAAGTGGATCCAGAGGAAGGTCTCCGGCTCGAAGTCGGCCGCGATGCTGGCGACGAGGGCCTTCTCCACCGGTGCCGGATCATCGGTGGGCCGGAGGGCGGCCGGAGGCTGCGTCGCGAGGAGCGTCATCGGACGGCCTGCGCCGGGTCGTCCGTGCACGCGTCCGGTGTCGGTACGGTGCCGCATCCTGTGGTCGCCTCGGCGGCGAGGATCGCCGTCATCACACGTACGGCCAGCAGTTCCTGAAGCGGGTAGGGAATCACCATCGTCCCGTCGTAGCGGTCCAGTTGGAGGGCCTCGCGTCGTACGAGGTCGTAGCGCGGGTCCTGGCGAGCGCGACGCCAGGACACCGCGGTGTGTGACAGGCCCGGATCGTCTTGTGTCCGGAGGCTGGCAACGAGGTCTTCCAGTTCGGCGATGCGCCGCTCTGCACGTTCGTTGCGGCGTTGCTTGGCCCGCTCCCAGCCCCTGCTGAAAGCAGCCTTCCTCTCCCGGCGTGGTCCCTCGTCGAGCCAAGCAACCAGACCTGCGGCGGCCTCGCGGTGCTCCTGGGCCCGCTCCGGGTCGCTGGTCTCCAGCTCGTTGACGTGCAGGCAGTCGTACAGTCCTGCGAGTTCGTCGGCGAGCTGCTCAATGCGCTGCGCCTTGGTCAGCTCCCCGACATCTTCGGGTGGCGGGCCGAGGTCGTCGCTGGCGGCGGACATGCGGACTCCTGCGGGGTGGTGCGTACGGGGGCCAACGCGGTGAAATGCGGCAAGATTACCGATCGGTCGCGGTGACGGGCGGGCGGTCGGTGTCCTGCGGGCGGGCCGGTTCGTGACTCCACAGGCTCAGCCGTCCCGGGCAGGGCACGGGCGGGTCGTACTCCTGCGCGTCGGTCAGGCTCCAGTGCTTGTGGTCCGGCATCGCCCACCGGGAGCGGGAGTTGGTCACGACGTCGGCCAGGGTGACATGCCCGATGATCGCCGAGAACACGGCGTCCTCCGGAAGGGAGAGGCCGAACGTGGCGGCCAGAGCCATGGTCTCGCGGGGCACTCGGCCAGCCGCATGGATGTACAAGCGGCCTCGGTGCGGCGTCGCCCATGTGCGGTTCTCCACGTCCTTCTGCCCCGTCACGATCGCCCAGGCGAAGGGCTGGCGCACCGTGAGGACGGGATGGAAGACGCGGACGTCCGGCGGGACGGTCGGCAGCTGCAGAAGCACTGGCTGACGCCTTTCGCAGTCGGAAGGTCATCCGGGCCCGGGGGCCTGGGAGCCGAGGGCGGGTAACTTGCCGGTCGTGAGGAGGAGGTGTTCCTCCCACAGGGCGCGCAGGACCTGATGCCAGCCGTGCGGGGCCGAGGTCCACTGCCCGCAGCCGCAGCGCACGCTGAACCGGCCGTCGGGGGCAGGCCCGTCCCGGTGAGGACGGTGCTGACGGATCAGCTCGCTGTGCTGGGGGCAGATCTTGCCGCCGTCGGCGATGACGGTGCCCGAGCCGAGTTGGAGCCATCCGGCTGCCGACCAAGACGGGCGGGCCGGTTCCTGGCCGGTGGCGGCGGCGCGCGCGTCGTACTCGGCCCGGCAGGTCGGTATCAGGCAGAAGCGCAGGACCGGGGCGTTCAGCAAGCCCTCCAGCTGAGCGTAGAGCTGCTGGAGAAGCTCGTCAGTCATGTTCTGGAGCGGGACGCGCGGTACGGACATCGGCGTCATCATGGTCCCTTTCTCGGCGGCGGGTGCGGGCGGGCTGACGGGTGGAGGCGAGATGATGGGGGCGGTGATCAGGGCGCGTTGTCGCTGGCGCACTTGGGGCCGCACAGTCCGTGCTCGCCCGCCGCGTGCGCCTGCTCCCGCTCGGCGTCGGGGTACTGGAACAGCAGCCGCAGCTCGGCGGAGAGCAGCCCGGCGTGGTCCTTGACCCGGCCCAAAGCCGCGCCGGCGTACCGGCCGACGAGCAGCGGATATCCCTCGATGCGCAGCTCGGCGCGCAGGCCCTGCAAGGGCGGCGTTCCGCCGATCTGGAGGAAGGCCGCGCTGGCCTCGGTGAACGGCTCCTCGACAGCTGTCTGCTCGTCGGCGGCCGCACGCCGCAGTACCTCGCCGACCGCGTACGTGCCGTGGTTCCAGGCGTCGTCGAGGCTGTCGTACCCGGAGCAGTCCGGGGTGGCCAGGCGCTCGGCGAGGGTGGCGGCCTCAAGGAACACAGCGTTCCTTGAGGCTGATGGTGCGGTGGTCACCTCGTGCCCGTAGGCGCGGGCGGCTTCCTCCCAGGTGACCCACGTCCAGGCGTCGTAGTCGCCGGTCGGCCAGCCGACCGCGCGGCCGAGGGTCTCCCAGATGCCGCCCTCGGCGTGCAGGGTGCGGGCCAGGTCGCCGGACCACCGGGCGCTGGAGCGGTCCTCGCTGACGGCGGACATGGCTTCGAGCAACTGCTCGCGTCCGCGGGTGATGGCGTCGGTGGTGATGATGGCTCCCGGGTAGTGGCGTGTGGGGTGGTCGGCCGGCCCGTTGGAGGCAGGGCCGCTGTGCGACGTCACGCCGCGAGGGTGCGCGGGACGAGTCCGAGGACGAGCGCGCTGGTGCAGGGCCAGCGGACCGGCGCCTTGGCGGTGCCGAAGAAGCGCGGTCCGTTGGGGCTGACCGTGTGGCAGCGGGCGCACACGCGGGTCAGGGCGCGGCCGTCGATGAAGCCGATGACGGGACGGTGGCCGAAGGTCTGGCCGTACAGCGGCGGGAAGACGCGGAGTTCGGCGGGCACGCAGTGCAGACAGGGCAGCTTGCCGCGCAGCGCCGCGTACTGCGCCGACGAATCCGCGATGCGGTACGACCCTGCGGTGAAGCCGGTGTCGTAGTGCCCGTCGCCGTCCCAGTCGTGGAGGTACTCGCCGCCGAGCATGCGCGGGCAGTCCCGGTCGGTGTGGTACTTGCGGCCGTGGGTGACGTACGCGGCAGTGTCCGGAGCCATCACAACCTCGCTCAGTCCGTCGGGGCTGCGGACGCGGCGGCGGCGAGACAGGCGGCGACCACGACGACGGCGGGGGTGTCACCGGGGAAGTCCAGGACGGCGCCGTTCGGGCAGGTCAGTCCGGAGTCGCCGCTGTCGTTGATGCAGCACCAGACGGCGCCGTTGTGGCGCAGGATGCCGAGCGGGTTGTCGTCGTCGCCGGTCCAGCCCGCGGTTTCGAGGGCCTCGACGACGTCCATGCGGTCGGTGTCACGGACATCCCACGGGTCGGGCTCGGGGGTGGTGATGACGAGTCGGAGTTCGGGCACGGTGCTCCTTCGGAGGGTGGGGCGGGGGTGCGGGCGGCGCTCAAGTACGCCGCCCGCGCGGGACGTTCCGTGCGTGCTCACTCGACGGCGCCGAGGTCGAACGCAGGTTGGTGCGGGCGTGGAGGGTCGGTGTCGGCGGCCGGGCGGCCAGAGGCCCGCTCCAGTTCGCTGAGGTCCACCCCGAGGTCATCGGCGAGGTCGCGCATGATCTGTGCGGCCTCACTCAGGTTCTGGGCGATCTGGAGGGCTATGGCCCCGGGCGACTCGTAGACCTCGGCCTCGGGTTCCGGGGCGCGCGTGGCGGGCTGTTCGGTGGGCCAGCGGAGGGGTGCGTGCGGGCCGGCGGGGCGCTGCTGGGGGATCGTGACGATGAGGGTCGCGGTGTCCGTGCCCGACCCCTTGAAGGCACTCTCGGGCAGGGGGTGAACGCTGCCGCCCCGATCGGCGACGAGTTTCCGGAAGGCGGACGCCTTGCCCTTGTGCCAGGCCACGCCCTGGCTCATCACCGCCACCAGCAGCCCGCCAGGCTTGAGGAACTGCAACGCGTGGGTGACGTGTGCGATGTCGGCATCACGTGTGAACGGAGGGTTCATCACGACGCGGTCGTACACGGCGGCGGGCTCGACGGTGAGGAAGTCGGCGACGGCCAGCTTCCGCGCCGCGCCGGTCTCGTCGAGCGCGATCGCGTTGTCAGGATCCCGCTCCACACAGTCCACCAGACAGCCGATGGAGTCGAGGGCGCAGGCGATGGCGCCGCGTCCGGCGGAGGGCTCCAGGACCTCGGCACCCGGAAACGGGTCGGCCAGCTTGAGGAGTTGGTCCACCACCCCGGCCGGGGTGGGGAAGTACTGCGAGGCCTGGCGGTGCTCGCGAGCGGTGGTGACCTCACCGGTCTTCAGCAGGTGCGCGACGGCCTCGGCGGCATCGCCGGGGAACACGTGCGCCTGCTCTCGGGTGGACCAGACGCCTCCAGCGCCCGCGAGGACTTCGTTCGTACGCTCGTACAGGCGGGCGGCGAGGCGGGGGCCGGGGATCACCAGGTGCCGTCCATCGGTCTGAACACGGCTGAGCACGTCGAGGATGTCGGTGGGGATCTTCATGCGCATCGCCTCCCGGTATGGAGCGGGGCTTGGCGGATAGGCAGGGGTGCCGCGCTCGGTCG
Source organism: Streptomyces sp. NPDC031554 (assembly GCF_055580685.1). Taxonomy (NCBI): domain Bacteria; kingdom Bacillati; phylum Actinomycetota; class Actinomycetes; order Kitasatosporales; family Streptomycetaceae; genus Streptomyces; species Streptomyces sp. NPDC031554. The sequence goes on from NZ_JBVIKX010000011.1 coordinate 254,367, forward strand.
CCGGCGCAGGCAAAGGGAGGCCCGCACCGCCCAACGGGGGGGAGGCGGTGCGGGCACGGGCCCACCTTAACAGATATCGAGTTGCCTAGACAACTCTATTTAAGGGAGGCTCTGTCTCCCAGTTGCAGGAGGGTGGGTCATGACTGCTGGTCGAGGTATTCGAGGGCGCGCTGCAGCAGCGGGCGGTGCGCGGGGTAGAGCGTGCGCCCGGCCGCAGTGACAGCCGTCGTGAGCTGTTCGAGGGAGCCGAAGGGGAACCAGCCCGCGTCCGCAGCGTCGTCACCGGCGGTTGCGGTGACCTGCTCGGGCAACTGGTAGAGAGCGCTGGTGGACGCGACCCAGGCGTTGTCGGTGTTGCGCCAGTCGTCGACGATCTGCCGGCCAAGGATGGTGGACTGATGGTCGGTGAGGTCGATGCCGGTTTCCTCGCGCAGCTCGCGCACCAGGGCGGCCGGGGCCGTCTCGCCCGGGTCGACCATGCCGCCCGGGATGGCCTCCACGCCGATGTCATCGCGGGTGATCAGCAGCACCCACCGCTGCTCACCGGTCCCGGCGACCACGATCGGGTCGGCGGCCTGGTTCTCGCCCCACCTGCCGAGGTTGCGCCCGGTGCGTCCCGTGCGCCCGTGCGGGTGCAGCGGCCAGCCCCGTTCATCGAGCTCGAAGGGCACCAAGGCGGCGGCCCGGCGCTGCTCCCAGTCGGGTACCAGGTCCGGCGTGGCGTGCCCCTCGGCCCAGTCGGGCACGTGCTGGGCCAGCGCCAGGGGCCGCAGCTCCGGCGGCGTGATCTTCACCGGTGCGTATCCCGGCCAGCTCACCGACCACAAGCGCCGGTCCTCGGGCACGGTCACACCGGGGTGGTCAACCGGGGCGTAGCGGTCCGGGTCGCGGATCACGGCGTCAGCGGTGTCGCGGGTCTCATTCATGATCTCTCCTGGTCGTTTCAGGGGCGGGCGCTGACAGCGCCCAGGGCAGAGTCCCTGTCAACGCTCACGTGCGGCCTTCAACCGGGCGCGGTGGGCGTGGACGAGGACGGCGGCCGCCCCCTCGGGGGAGTGGAAGGGCTCGTCGATTCCGGGGCCGCCCCACCGGCCCTCCCCGGTACGCCGGATGGGCCCGATCTCGTGGCCGCCGACCCGGATCGAACGGGTGCCGTCGGAGTGTTCCGGGCCGAGCTCGGCGTCGTTGAGGGTCTCGGTGATGGCGCGGACGGTGCCGAGCCGTCCGGCGTCGTCGAGGACACACGCGATGAACTGCAGCCGTACACGCCCCTCGGCGGCGAGTTCCTCAATCTCGCGGGCGGCAGGGCCCGGGGCAGGAAGTTCGGCGGCGGTGGCCGTCACCGTACGCGCGGCGTCCGCCACGGCGTCCAGGGCGGCCGCCGTCGTACGGCACGCCTCGGCGGTGCTGGCGCAGGGCCCGTTGGGCAGCTTCTGCATCACCGCCTCCAGGGCGCGCAGCGCCTCGGGCAGCGCGCGGGGGCGCGGGAGCGTGCTGGCCTCGGCCTGCACCTCGCGGTAGGCGCGATGGAGGGTGTCCAGCAGGTCGTCGGCGGCGTGCCGGTGGGGGAAGCGGCCGATGAGGTCGGCGGGCGGGCTGGCGGCGGTCGCCTCCAGGCGGGCGATCGCCTGCTCGGTGAAGGTCAGCAGGCGGGCGAGGGGGAAGGCCAGCCACTCGCGGGCATCTCCCGTGATCTCGCCCAGCAGGGCACGGGCCGGGTCGCGAACCAGGTGCAGCAGACGAGCCAGGCGGCGGCAGCCCGCGCGGGCGCCCACGCCGTCGCGCTCCCGCCGGAGGGTCTCCATGCCGTCGAGGATCGCGGCGACGTGCTCGTGGCGCAGGTAGTGGAAGTGGAAGGCGCGGGCGGCGGAGTCGATGAGTTCCGTCTCCTGCAGGAGAGGCAGGCCGACGGCGACGCGGGCTTCGCCTGCGCCGGAGTAGGGCTCGGGTGTGCTGTCGGGCAGGCCGTGCGCGGCGATGTGAAGCATGACGGCGTCCTCGGCGGCGCGCTGCACGTCCTGGCGTACGGGGCCGACGTCACTTCCGGCCCGGCCACGGGTCGGGCTGCCGGTTGCGACCTGGCCCACGACCAGGTCGTCGGGCCCGAGGACGTCGTGTGCCGTGCCGGTGGCCGGTCCCAGCCGGAAGGCCGGGAAGGCGGACAGAGCGTGGGTGGTCACGGGGCTCCTCGGTTCAGGGGGAGGGGATGCGAAGGAGGCCTCTCGCCGCAGGTGTGGCCGGGCGGCGGCGCGGGCTACTTGGCGGGACTCCAGACCCAGAGGCGGTAGGTGTGGCCGGGGTAGCCGCTGGCCACACGTTGCAGGTGTGTCTCGTAAGTGCGGGCGCCGCACTTGCAGTCCATGTCCAGCTCCTGTCGTACGTCCTTGGTGAGGACTTCAGTGACGCGCTTGCCATTGCGCGGCGTACGGCCGGCGCCTCCTCGACGGTGGGGGACGGCGCCTGCGCCGTGGCAGCAAGGAGGGGACCGCGTAGCGGTGACCTACGGTTCGCTGCCGGTCGCGGGGGGTGCGGGAGCGGCGCGAAGCTGGCGTGCCGCGCTCTGCAGGGTCTTCGCCACCTCGTCCAGCATCCGGGCCTGGTCGCTGCTGGTCTGCCGGGCTCGCAGCCGGGCCCGGTGTCCTTGCATGAACTCGGCGAGGCCGGCTGCGGTCTGCCCGGGGTTGAGGACGTCGCCCCAGGAGAACTCGCCGACCTGTACGGTCAGGGCCGCTTCGAGTTCGTCGAGCAGCTTGAGCCGGTGCGCGACGTCCGGGTCGGCTGCGGAAGCGAGCCTGGTGCGCAGCTCTTCGGTACGCCGGTAGTGCTCGGTGCCGAGGCGGTTGGCCTGCTCGTGCAGGGCCTTGGTGCGGCGGGTCTCGGTGTTCTTCAGCAGGGTCAGCAGGAGGCCGACCGTGAGCTCGGGGTCGCGCTCCTCGGGCTGGACGACGACCTTGAAGCGGCGCTGTCCGGCCCGGGGGACCATGAGGCCCCACTTCTCCGGGAGTTCGTCGGGCGGGGTGATGTGGATGCCGGGGGAGACGATCCAGAAGGCGGTCGAGTACTTCCACCAGGCTTCCGCTTTCGCCTTCTGCGCGAGTTCGCGGCGGAAGTCGGCGCGGCTGGTCTTGAGTTCGCAGACGTCGATGCGTCCGGCGCCGCGGGATTGCCACAGGCCGATGTGTACGGCGTCGGCCCGGCGGCCGCGTCCTTCGGGGTCGACGACTTCGGTCAGGTAGACCGCTCCGGCGCCGTGGGGCGCGTCGCGGTCTTCGGGCCGGATGAAGTGATCGTGCAGCAGCCTTTCCAGTTCGGGGGTGCGCATCGCGGGAGGGCGCTGCGCCCGGCGGCGGGATGTGTTCTGGTTCACGGCGGTGTTCCCCGGCTCCTGGGCCGGGTCGGTGAGGAGCGGTTCCTCCCACCCGGCGGAGGTGCTGGCGCTCGAGGTCACCTCGGTGCCGTCCCCTCGTCGAGCGGCGTGCCGTCCGTCGCGGCGGCCGCGCGGCGGCCCATCACTCGGGCGATCGCGTTGCGCACGAGTTCGTCTCCGTCGCCCCAGGTCTCCAGCACCTGCTGGACGGCCTGGTCGAGCGTGCCGCGCAGCCAGATGACCTCGGTGAGGGGCAGGGAGTAGCGGCCGTCGGGGGCGGGCGGCGTGAAGGTGAGGTCGACCTGCGGCGCGTGGAAGGGCGACTCCTGCACCAGCAGCTCGTGACCGCGGTCGCGCTTCAGCGGGCGACCGCCGTAGATCATCAGACCGTCGACGTCCTTCGGGTCCGCGCACGGCTCCTGCAGTGCCTGCGGAAACTCCGCGGAGACCGAGGAGAGCTGGGGCGGGCGGCTCCACAGGTCGACCAGGTCGCGTGACGGGCCGGACCAGGTGGGCAACTGGCCGGTGGCTCGCAGGATGAACTCGTGCATCACGCGGTTGTACTGCGCGTCGTTCAGGGCGTGGTGCGTGGTGGTGTCCTGCGGCGGGAAGAACCCGTCGTCGATGTCCTCCGGCGTGATCCCGGCGTCCTCGGCCACGCCCATGATGTCGGTGCAGTACCGGGGAACGGACTCCGGCATAGCGTCGTGCCAGTCGTGCTGCCACAGGGCGTGGATCCGGTTGGTGTCCTGCGCGCCGAAGTAGGCGTACAGGCGCGCGGCCGGGCGGGCGGCGAAGTATCCGGCGATCTCCGTACGGATCTGGTCGATGCTCTTGACGTCGGGGTGCCTGCGGTCGAGGCGGCCGTCGGGGGTCAGGGGAAGGTGCGGCCAGACGTGGTCGCGCAGCCACTGGCACAGCGGGCTCTGTTCGTTCAGGATCCGGTCCTCGTCCATCTCGGCGTTGACCGCGTAGTACCCCTCGCCGTTCTCGTCGTAGAGCGCGAAGGAGATCGTGCCGTTGTTCGTCTGGTCGTCGCGGAGGAACTCGCAGTCCCCGTACGTGCGCAGCTTCGTCATGGCATTCCCTGGTGGATCGGATCTGGGCGGGGAGGTTGGGCAGCCGGGTCGGCTAGGGGCGGCTGGGCACGGCGTTGTGGACTCGGCCGTCGAGCTCGCGGCCGGCGGCCGTCCTGCCGACGCGGACGGCCATGGTGTTCTCGTCGAGGAGCCAGGTGGTGCGGGTGCGGTCGCCCGGCTTCATCAAGTGGGTGGTCGCCGCGCGGAAAGTGCCGCTGGGGCCGCGCTCGCGGCGCGTGGCCGAACTGCGGCCGCCGTGGAGGGGGTTGTCGTAGGCCCGGCCGCCCGCGAACGACGGGTCGTCGACGACGGGGACCGTGCGGTACTCGCCGTGCTGCGTGAAGTAGAACGGCACGTCGCTGCGCGCGCACGCGTCACGGATGTCGCGGGCCCACTGGGGGTGCAGCGGCCGGGCGTCGCGCCCGGATCCGCCTCCGGCGATGACCCAGTGCAGGCGCGCGATGCGGTGCCACTGCTCGCCGTGGCGCTCCATCCCGTCGACGATGGCGCCTTCAGGTGCGTCGGCGTCCGGGTCGGTGACGTCGCGGAGCTCGGTGAGGTAGTCGTGCAGGTCGACGAGGCCGGTCAGCGGCTCACAGGAGACGAACCGCGTGGCGGCCGGGGTGTCCAGCAGCGTCGGGATGCGCGCCTCGGCGGTCCGCTGGTCGGTGACCTGCACGCCGAGCCAGATGTGCGACGGGGGCGTCTTGGCGCGGGCTCGTGCGGCCTCGGCGGCCGGGCTGGTGCGCATGCGCTCGTCCGGGATGACGTCGAACTTGGCGGCGTACTCCCGCTTCCTGGCCTCGCGCTGTTCGACGAGGTCACGCATCCGGCCCGGGTGCTCAGTCACGACGACGAAGGTGTGCTGCTTGTTCGCCTCCATCTCCTCCAGGACGCGGATGATGAAGCGGTCCGGCACGTCGAAGTGGAACAGGTCGCGCACCAGGACGCGTTCGCCCGTCCTCCTCCAGCGGCAGGGCTGGATGATGCGGTCCTCGTGGTGGACGGCGCGGTCGGCGCGTGATCCGGTACCGCGGGTGACCGGCTGCCAGACACGGTCGGTCCAGGTGCTGGTGCTGTCAGCCATTGCGGCCTCCCTTGGGGCGGTTGCGTGTGGCGGCGGCTCCGTTGCTGGGTGGCGTGTACGGCGTGGGTCGGGTGGCACTGTCGACGTACAGCGGGTGCCAGGGCTGCCCCTTGGTGGTGACGCGCAAGCAGCGCAGGGGCACTGCGGCTCGGGTCAGCGCCTGGGTGACCTGCTGGGCGCGTGCGACGGCGATCGGGCGTGCGCCCCATGCGACGATCACCGGTCCGGCCTCGGCGGCGGCCCGCCGCAGGAAGATGTCGTTGTACGGGCCGACCGGGTCTTCGACGAGCGCGAGGCCCGCGGGCTCGGTGGAGATGAGCGCGAACAGGTTGACGACCATCACGCCGCCCGCCTCGCTGGAGAGGTGGTCCTCCACGAACCTGACGCAGCGGGTGAGAGTGGCATCGGGTTTGAACGCGTCGGCGGTGGACGGGTTGAGCATGATCCATACGGCGGGGGGGAGGGTCTTGTCCCAGATGCGGGTGAGCAGGTAGCGGTAGCGGCGATCGGTGTCGAACACGGCGGTGGACAGCTGTCCGGTGTCCCGGTCCGTGGTCACGTCCTCGACGAGGCCGGGGAGGTCCGGCAGTTCGGTGCTGACGACCGTGGTCACTGATCACCCCGGATCAGCCGCTGCTGGGCGAGCCCCAGCGGGGTCTGCTTGGTGCAGATCTCGCACCAGAACACGCCCGCATTCCCTCCGGCGCTGGCCTGCTCCTTGGGTGACCACCGGCCCCAGGTCTTGCACTCGGGGCACTGGTATTCGTAGGCGTTCTCCAGGACGTTGACCAGGGCTTCCAGCGTGGCGCCCTCGTACTCGGCGACCTGCGCGGCGATCTGGAGGGCCTGATGCAGTGTGTACGGGTGCGCGGCGTCCATGCTCAGGTCGGCGATCGGGCGCCAGTCACCTGCGACCCAGGCCTTCGGGTTGCTGTTCGCGCCGTCGGTGATCTGCCACTGGTCCAGCTTGAGGGACTGGCGGCGTCCGACGACCTCTCCGTATCCGCCGGCGGTGTTGGCGAGCGGGATGCGGAACTCGCTGACGAAGGTCCGCAGCGCCTGTAGTTCCGCGCGCAGGCTTTCCAACTCGGCATCGCTCATGAAGCGGTGTTCCTCTCGGTTACGACGGCTGGTTCGGTGCGGGCCGCTCCTGAAGGCGCAGTACGGCGCGGCAGGCCAGGAGCAGGGCACGCGGGGCGAGTTCGGCGACGGCGAGCGGGTAGAGCAGGAACGCGTACACCGTCGGTTCTCCTTCACGGAGTAGTCGAGGCGGCCACGCGCATCCGGGTGCGCGTGATGTGGAGACCCGCCGGGCCAGGGGCCGTTGGTGAACTGGTCGACCTGGCGCGGCGGGGCGTGCACAGGGAGCACCCTACCGAATAACGCGTTGTTCATTCAACCCATTTTTACGCCCGGGGGGAGTGGATCGGCCAGATGGGCTGACGAGATGTCCCCCTGGCCTGCCCCGGACATCTCCTCATCTCTACGCTGTGACTCATGGCACGTCCTCTGCTCCGGAGCCCGGCGCGCTCCGTCATCACCGCGTTCGTCGATGACCTGGGCAGGCGCGGCCGCGGCCTGGAAACCCGACGGCAGCGCGAGGGGTACCTCGCCGAATACCTGGAGTGGGCCGAGCAGATCCTGGCACTCGACCGTCCGCTGCGCGCCGAAGACCTGGTCGACGAGGAACTGGCACTGCGGTGGCTGGAGGCAGCGGCCGCGGGCGGCACGCGCCGGCGGTTTCCGAGCGCGGGGCGTCGCTCCGAGACCGAGCGGGCGCACTCGCGCGCGGACGAGACGGCACGGGAGCCGCTGCAGGCGTCGGTGCCGGCCGGGGCTGCCCGCACCACGACGCTCAACACGTTCTCCCGATTCCTGGGACGCCCCCTCAACCTCCGTCTGCCGCTGCCGGTCGACCATCCGCGCCTGGCCCCGCTGGAGGCCCGGCAGAAACTGCGCCGGATCGCCGACCAGCGGCCGACGGGGATGACGGAGCCGTGCTGGCAGCGCACGGCGGCTCTGGCCGCGCTCGTCGTCGACACCGGGCTCTCCGTCGGCGCGCTGTTTCCGCTGCGCAAGTCCGAGGTCGACCTGCGCGAGGGAACCGTGACCATCGGGGAGGACGTGTTCGAGCTGGACCCGGAAACGACGGTCCGCCTGCTGCGTCAGTGGCTGGAGACGCACGCGCTCCTGACCGGGCATTCCGAAGCCGGCGAGGAGAAGACCGGGTATCTCAAGGGCGGGGAGGTGATGGAGGTGTGGATCACCGTGCATCCGGGGCCGACCCGGCGCGGCCGCCCGACGCGGCCGGCCGCCCTCCCCGCCGCCCTGCGAACGCTGCATGTCGCGCACCAGGAGCTGACGAGGCAGCTGTTCGACGAGCCGGTCCGGCTGGGCAAGTTCCGCGCCGAGCCGCCCTCGCCCCGCCCCGCCGAACAGCAGGAGCCAGCGGAGTCGGTGGCCTGACGCAGCCGCACCCGGTTTCAACGGACCCAGCGGCCGTCCGCTATGACGACGGTGCCGTCCGAGAGGGTGAGGTCGCGGATGAAGTGGTTCGGTTCCGAGCCGTCCAGGTCACGGCGGGAGTACTCGGCACACCAGTCGCCCCACTCGGCCCGCTTCACGGTCACCGCATAGGCGGGCTCCAGGGCGGCTGCCGCCTCCTGGGCGCGGGTCTCCTCGGCCACGAGGATGCTCCCGCAGTCGGCGTTGATGCCGATGAGGAACATCTCCTGGAGGAGGAATCCGCGAACGTCCAGGACGGTCAGCACCGGCTCGGTCGCCCCGAAGGTGACCAGACCTGCCGGATGGGTCGTCGTGTACTTGCTCTCGTACCTCTTCACGTTCGCCTTCCGTGGGAGGCCGTCCCTGCGGCCGGGTGTGCGAGGTGCACAATGTGAGCCGTCAGGACTGTAATTGAGCCGGAGTCGACGCCCCGGCGGGTGTGCAGGAAGTGGTTCGCGCGAATCAGCCTGACAAAAGGAGGTTGCCGAGTCAACCCTTAAATGAGTACCCTGTCGGCAGACCGGATCATTGCGATCACCAAGACGACGGCGGAGCCGCAAACCCCGCCCGGCCGGCCAGCCCGGCCACGAAGCAGAGGAGAGCCAGCTTGGCGACAGACAGGCGGTTGAGCCGGGCGCTGAGTATGCGCATGCCGGCGGAACCGGTCGAGCGCTCGAAGAGCAAGGCCGCGGTGGAGAGCCGGGACCTTCGCGAGCTCCAGCGTGAGGCGCTGTGGGATCTGCTCCTCAACCCCCGCGAGCTCGTGGCCGTTCCGCGCGCACCCTACGGTTCGGGCGGGTACGGCACCCCGGCCTCCATCACACTGTCCGACTTCGAGCTGTCCGCCTTCCAGGACTTCCAGCTGCAGCACAAGGAGTCCTACGGCTGGCGGCCGAGCTTCTCCGACTTCACCTGGACCGTCTTCAACGACTACGCGCCGGAGACCGGCGACGTCGTCTGGGACCTGAATGAGCGCGTTCAGGCGCGCGCCGCACGCGAGAAGACGAGCCTCTCCCTGCTCATGCGTGAGGGCCCGCTGAAGTTCCTGCTCGGCCAGCTCGACGTCGTCAAGGTGCCGGACGAACTCCCGGGCACCACGGAGGACTCCGGGCGTCGCAAGACCCGCAAGTCCGAGACGCTGGATCTGTTCACCGGCTGGCGGCCCCCGGGCGAGCACCGCTTCACGGCCCGCGAGGTCATGATGCTCGCCGACGCCATGGACCGTCACCGCGAGGCGCACGGCTGGCGCCCCACCATCTACGACATCCAGTACACCTACCTGCGCTTCCACTACCTGGGCGACCCGGTAGAGGAGGACTAGCCGGGCCCGCGCTCGCGGGCCCGGCCCCATCCCGGTCATCACAACCGCATAGCTGGAGCGCCATCATGGCCGACACCGCCACGGCCCCCGCATCCGCGAGGGGTCCGGTTTCCTACGCCCCGTTCACCTTCCAGCAGGCCGTCCGACGTGCCCGTCCCGCCCGAATCGCCATCGAAGGCCCCTCCGGCTACGGGCGGACCCCATGGGCCCTCAAGCTCGCACAGCGACTGGGCGAACGTCTGGCCGTCATCGACACCGAGCGCGGCAAAGCCGCCGAGTACGCCGCCGAAATCCCGTTCTCCCACCTGATCCTGTCCGACGACTTCAACCCCAGCCATCTCATCGACGCACTGGCGTCCGCCGCCGCCATACGGTCCGACGTCCTGGTCATCGACGGCCACAGCGCGTTCTGGTCCGGTGCCGGGGGCCTGCTGGACCTCGTGGGCAAGGACACGCAGCCCGGCATCGGAGGCAAGGACGCGGGCTGGCGCAAGAACCGCCCCCTTCTGAACAAGGTCACCGAGGCGCTCCACGCCTACCCGGGCCACGTCATCCTCACTGTGCGCTCGACCACCGAGACCTTCATCGAGGAGGACGCGGCCGGCCGCCACATTCCCGTGCGCCACTCCGTCAAGGCCCAGCAGCGCGACGGGCTGGAGTACGACATGGACCTGTACGGCAGCCTCATCACCCCGGGGAAGCTGCACATCGTGAAGTCGTCCATCCCCGCACTGCCGATCGGCGAGGTGCTGGACGAGCCCAGCGAGCAGACCGCCACCCACATCTCCACTTGGGCCAGAGCCGGCGAGCCGCTGGAGTGGGCCGACTTCGTCCGTGCCGCCGAGCTGGACACCCCCCTGGACGACCTGATCGAGCTGCGTGAGCGCATGCGCGTGGCGCACGCCTCCCACATGGCACTGCCGGGCCCCAAGGGAGTCCAGAGCCTGGAAGAGATCCTCAAGAACCGCATCACACTGCCCGTCACGCACGTCGACGCAGCACTGGCGGTGTGGGATGACCGCGAAGGACTGCTGCACCGTCTGTCCGTCGCCGAGGCCGAGGGAGTCGACAAGAAGCGCGTGCAGCCCCCCGGCGCCAACGCCCCCGTTGTCCTTCGCGACTGGATCATCGCCCGTGGGCGGGCCCTTGGCGGGGCATCACCGAGCGAGGGCCCCTCCACGCCGCCCCAAACGGCTCCGACAGCCGCTGAACAGTTCTCGCAGCTGCCGCCGTTCGAGCCCGTCGGCCTGCCCGTCGATCCGGAGCAGTGGACCGAGGAGCACCGCGACCTGGTCAACCTCCGCGACATGGCGCAGCAGACCTGGAGCGTGGCCGAGGAACTGCGCACGACACTTGAGGTCACCGAGAAGCAGGGACTCGCCGGGGCTGAAGTCCTCGACACCGACACACAGGAGATCCTGCGTCTCGGGGATCTGCTCGACGCCCGTCTCCGTCTCCTCGATGCGGGTCCCGACTGACCTGCGAAAACCCGCCGCCGAACTCCGCGCCGGAATTCAGGGTTGACTGAACAACGCCACTTTAGATAGGTTTGCCCCTGTTCGCGGCGCTGCTGCCACTCGGCCCCTTCCCGCCGCACTCCCCTTCCTTCCTGCGCCTCTGAGGAGATCCGCATGGACTCGACCGACCCTTCACACTGGGAACTCCTGGACGACCTGATCGCGGCCGCCACGGCGAGCCCCCCTCCCGCCCCGAACCACTGGCGGTTCGCGACGATGCCGCCCCCGCACTCCAGCGTCTCCACATTCTCGGTTGCACCGACAACCTCACGCCTCGGACGGCAGCGCTGGGCGCAGGACGCCCTTACGGACCCGCACTGCCTGCACCGCGCGGTGAGCCTCGACTCCTCCGTACCGTGCATCAGCCCCATGGACCCGGACACCGCCCAGCGGTGCGTCGAGTCCGTGATCATCCGAGGCCTCGCCGCCACGTTCCCCTCGGACTACACCTTCCAAGCGAACCGGCAGCGGTTCGGCCGGTACAGCGCCCCCGTCGTACGAGACTCCGGCTGGGCCTACGAACCCCACAGCTTCAGGGCCATGACGCCGGGGGAACAACGGCTCAACTCCCACAGCCTCGACCGCATCGGGAACGCCCTCGTCGGCATCGGTCCCGTGGAGGACTACTTCTTCATGGGGGCATCCGGATCCTCGCAGGGCATAGCCCGCCTCGGCACGGACCTCATCGGCATCGACCTCATCTGGGCTTCACCGGAGTGCGAGCCGCTCTGGTCGTCCGCTGGCCCGCGCCGCCTGGGTGGTGATGCCTGAAGTGGCTGCCTACGCACGCCGCTGGGATCACGACGGCGCCCTCGACGTCATGGACTGGTTCTGTGGCGCCGGGGGCTCGTCGCAGGGAGCCCACGCCGTCCCCGGTGTCCGGGTCGCGCTGGCCGCCAACCACTGGCCCCAGGCGATCGAGACCCACGCCAAGAATTTCCCCGACGTCAGCCACTTCATCGGCGACATCCGCACCGCCCCGGTGTGGACCTGGCCCGTCTGCAAGATCTTCTGGGCCTCGCCGGAATGCCCCCAGTGGTCGGTCGCGCGCGGCGCTGTCCGCGATTTCGACAAGACTCTCCAAGGCAGCCTGTTCGACGACGCCGAGTTGATGGGTGAGGAGAAGGCCGCCACCCGCGAGGAAGCCGAACGCTCCCGCGCCCTGATGGAAGAGGTCCCGCTCTACCTGCGATCCGTGCAGGAGCGCGGCAAGTTGGTCCTCGCCGGAGTCGTTGAGAACGTGATCGACGTCCGGGCCTGGGACCAGTGGGACCGCTGGCTGGCCGAGTTCCACAAGCTCGGCTACCGCACCCGCCTCGTCGCCCTGAACAGCATGCACGCCAACCCGCGCGCAACGCTGTGGGCGCCGCAGTCCCGGGACCGCCTGTACCTCGTGTACTGGCACAAGTCGATCGGCCGGACACCGGACTTCCGCAAGTGGCTCAGCCCCAAGGCCTGGTGCCAGACCTGCGACAAGGAAGTCCTGGCGGTCCAGCGCTTCAAGAACCCGAGCAAGGACATGGGCCGCTACCGGCAGCAGTACGAGTACCGCTGCCCGCACAAGAAGTGCGGCTCCCAGGTCGTCGAGCCCCTGGTGCTCCCGGCCGCCGCCGCCATCGACTGGAGCAACCGGGGCACAAAGATCGGCGACCGCGAGAGCGTCGGCCTCAAGCCGCTCGCCGAGAAGACCCTCGCCCGCATCGAGGCCGGGATGAAGAAGCACGCCCGGCCCATCACCCTGGAGGCCGCCGGACACACCTTCGAGCGCAGGCCCGGCGTCCGCACCAGGCCCATCGACCAGCCGCTCACCGCCCAGACCACCACCGCCACCAAGGCCGTCGCCTACCAGCCGCAGATCGTCCCGGCCGGGGGCACCTGGCGAAACGAATCATCGCCCGTCTCCGACCCGATGCCCGCCCGCACCACCAGGGAGAACGATGCCCTGATCGTGCCCCCGCTGGTCATCCCCTGCGAAGGCCGCGAAGGCAAGGAAGCCGCCTCCGTCGAACTGCCCCTGCGCACACAGACCGCCCGCGCCGAATCGGGCCTGGCCTACCTGCCGTTCGAGCCGTTCCAGATCACCATGCGGGGCGGCGGCAGTCAGGAGGCGTCCCGGCCGCTGACCGAGGCGACCGGCACCGTGTCGGCCAACGGCAACCACCTTGCCTACGCCACCCCCGGTGACTGGCCCGCGATGATGATGCGGAACAACGGCTCGAAGGGGACGGCGGTGAGCACTGCACACCGGTCAGCGAGCCGGCCCGCACCCTGACCACCACTGGCCACCAATCCCTCGTCGACTGGCGCGACCTGCTCGTTCCGTACTACGGCAACGGCCAGGCCAGCAGCGTCGTCGACCCCATCGGTGCCCTGAGCACCCGCGACCGGTACGCGCTCGTCGGAGGTGGCGAGTTCAAACTCGACATCAACGACGTCCGCTTCAGGATGCTCCAGCCCGAGGAAATCGGCCGCGCGATGAGCTTCGCGCACGACTACGAGGTCCTGGGCAACAAGCGGCAGCGCGTCCGCCAGTACGGCAACGCGGTCACGCCCAACGCGGCGGAAGTCCTCGTCTGCCTGCTCGTGGAGTGCATCACCGGCGTCGAGATGGAGCGCTATCTCACGCCCGGCGACATGACCATGGCCGCCTGACACCCATCGGGGCCGCCCGGCGGACAGCTCGCCGGGCGGCCCGCCCTCACCACCCGGAGAACCGCATGCCCGCCTCCGCCGCCCCGACCCCGCCGCACGTACCCGCCGACACCCTCGCGCAGGTCCTGGACGAGGCACACCGCATCCTCACCAACTGGGGCTGGCGGCCGGGCCCGTGCGACACCCGTGGACCGCGCTCCCTGCGCCGCCCCAAGCGGATCGACCACGCCGTGTGGGCCGCCTGCACCGGCGACGCCCACCCTGACGCGCCGAAGCTGCACGAGGCGGGCCGCGCGCACGACGCTCTGCTCGCCCTCACCGAGCAGCTGGAACTCCCGCCCAACCAGCGGGCCCTGGCCGAGTGGAACGACGAGTCCGGCCGCACCCTCGACGAGGTTCTCACCCTGCTGCGCCACACCGCCGGCCGCCTGCGGCAGACCCCAGAGTCCTTCCCGGTGCTCTATGCCCGGCTGCGCGCCCGCGCGGCGGTCGGCGTCGATGACGAGTCCCGGCCATGACGCGATGCCCTCGGCTCACGGCCGGCCCTCGACACGCCGCACGGACCGCCCGCACAAGCACGTCGGGATACGGCGGGACTCCCGTGTCGGCGTGCCCCGCAGAGACGTTGACACGGCGGTGCCCAACGCGCTCTCAGTGCGGCCCGATCCGTCAGCTGACCCACGGGTCACAGGACTTGGCGAAGGCAGAGGGCCGTCCGGGCAAGCAACAACATCGGTTTGTCGACACTGATGGTGCGTCAGAAAGCGTCGTCAGCAGGGGCGGAGCCGCCGGAGGCCGCGTTCGACACGATCAGGAAGGGGTCGTGCACAGCATGTGGACAGAAGGTAGGCTGACCGCCTGGCCGGACGGCCCCGTGGCACGGGCCTCCAGTCACCACAAGCGAAAATGGCGCCGGCCCCGCATCCAGGTGCGGACAACACCTGGTTGGGAGCAAGCTCCCCGCGGGGCCGGAGTCGGAACCGTAGTAAGGACGGTGGCCGACATGGGTCAAGGATACCCGTGCATCCAAAACTCAAGACGTCACATCTGCAGCTCTGGCGAGAATCACATCGCCATCGAGCCAAATTGTGATCTCCGCGACCGCGTGTCGCGGCCACTGACTCCCGTCGGCGCTTCCCTGCCGGTGGTTGAGCACGTCCAGCCCCTCAACCGAGGGGGCTCCATGACGTAGTCCTTCGAAGGGCGGCGCGTTTCCCGACGCAACCGCCCGGGCCATCCTCCGGCCTTCGGGTGTTCCCGCACCCTCCGGCCCTCTCGGCCCACCTGCCAGCGCTCCGGCTCCCTCTGCCGCAGCGTGCCTGGATCACCGGCGTAAATGCCCTGTGATCAGGCGAAATCGGTTCTTCCCGGAACCTGCCCCGTCCGGAGATGGGGCTTTGTCGTGCCTTCCTTCAGAGAAAGACGACCGCCGGAACATGATGCAGGACAGCTCTGCTCTTTGTCACCCTCGGCATGCCGAAAACAGGGCGTGCCGGGCCGCTATCCCCGGATCGGGTGACCACGCGTACTCACGCGGCCACCGCTCTGCGACCCGCGCCGCCGCTCGACAGCCTGGTTCTGGCCAGGTCTGGCGTCTGACGGCCGCCGATCGCCGAGGCGGCAGCCCCCTCGCGCGGCCGGCCGTGGCCAACATCTCTCCGGCGGACCCGGGTTCTCGAGGACCGCGTCGGCCGGAGACGTGCGAGAGCACTTCATCGTGGCCGGTCCAGTGAGCGCGCTCACGGCTCCGGACCGGGTTCCCGCTCCACGCAGCTCTCGCCGGCTGCAGGCCGTGCCCGACCAGGCAGGACCGGCGCCGAAGCGGGCTGCCGAGCATCCGCTGGCCCTGGGGCGCGATACCCGGGCTCGGCTCTCGCAGGCTGTGGAGATCCTGACGCCGACGTTCCTGAGCGACGCGATGCGCCTCGCGCTGGTGGTGCTTGCCTCCCGTACACCGGAGGCGACCGGCGTGGTGGAGATCCGGGTGCGCGAACTCGGCCGCTGGATGGGGCTGTCGGAGTCATACGTCTCCTCTGTGGTGTTGCCGGGGCTGCGTCAGGCTGGCGCTGTGCGCACGGCCACGATCCCGGGCGAGTTCGGCGAGGACCGGGCTCTGCGCTGCGAGGTCGTGGCGTTGTGGAACGCGCACGGCGTCGTCGGCCACCCGCTCGCTCTGCAGCGCAAGGAGTTCGCAACGCTTCAGCGACTCTGCGAGGCCCTGTTCGCGCCGGGATGGGAGCACCGGGATGGGACGGTCACCCCGCCTGGGCTCCTCGGCAGACGAACGGGACGCGGGGCGGCCACCGATCGCCTGGCCCTGCTGAAGCTGACCCTCGAGGCGGCCGAGACGGGGCGGGTGCGCCTCTGTGGCGGTTCGGTGCCCGCTCGCCGCGGTCGGCTGGCGGCGACAGTGGCACGTCTGCTGGGGTGTGCGGCGTCTGGTGGTGAGCGGGTGCTGTATCGCCTGGAAACAGCTGGCGTCGTCGAGCGGGTCCGGCTCGCGACGAAGTCAGGTCTCCCTCACCGCAGTCGCCTGGTCATTCCGGCGGTGGCCGCCGCCCATAAGGCCCGCGCCGGGGCCACGGGGAGGGCCCTCCGTTCTGCTCGATCCCTTGATTCCAGAGACCCTGACGCTACGGCGGGGGCAAGTGAAGGGGCACAGCCACGCAAGGAACGCCAGTTCAACAGCGTTCCCATGGATCAGGACGCCGGGAATTCAGACCCCGACGGTACGGCGGACCTTCACACTGATCACCCTTCAGTGGTTCCGGTCGTCTTTCCCCCCACTGTTGAATTGGGTTTTTCCGGCGAAGCCGCGTCTGACACCGGTGCGTTGCCGGAGCGCGCGGGCGTGCGCGAGGAGAACCCGATCGACCCCCTTGAAGACCCTCGGCCGCCGCTCGGCGGTGCATCCGGTAGCCCGCTTCGCGGGGAACAGCCTTCAGATTTCGCCCCCTTCGACAGCCGTACCGATCCGGGAAGAGCTACTACGGCCGCCCGTCGTCTGCAGCTCGTGTCAGGAGAAAAGCAGCAGCAACGAGGGGCGGTGCCGCGCCCGCCAAAGGATCTTGAGGCTGTTCTGAGTCCGGTCTCCACGCTGTGGGCTCGGCTTGATCGTCAGGGTGCGCGTGACCGCGTTGTCGCTGCCGCGCGCCGCGAGCTCGAGTTGCTGTCCCACGTCACCGGTCCGCAGCGGGCGCCGCGAGCCCTGGCCGAGCGGCTCTACTGGCGCCTCGATGAGCAGGATGGTCCGGCGCATGTCAACGATCCGGTCGGCTGGCTCATCAGCCGGGGGCTGCCCCGCCGCACATCGTGCAGCGACGTGCGGTGCGACGACGGCGTACGGCTCGACACCCGTGAGTCGTGCGGAACATGCGACTACCTCGTCGCGGACCGCCGTGCACTCCGCGGACGGGTGGCTGCGGACGTCGACGCGCAGTTGCCCGGCATCGGGGGCGCCGAGCGGCAGCGTGCGATCGAGGAGCGGATGCGCGAGGAGACCGACCGCGCGGCCGGCCGTGCTGCGCTCCGGCGCCAGCGTGCCGAGAAGGAACGCGCCGAGCGGCAGCAGCTCCTCGAGGAACGGCGGGCCCGCGCCGAGCAGGAACGCCTCACCGAACAGGCCGCGGCGCAGGCCCGGGAGACGGCACCCTGCGAAGGCTGCGGGACCTCGGACGCTGGTGGGCTGTGCGGAACGTGCCGAGAGAAGCGCGCGATCGAGCTGGTGAGTCGCCGGGCGGTCACCATTGCCTCTGCGGCCTGCGCGGATCCCGCGAATGCTGACGACGTCCGCACGACGGCGGCCGCGGCGGAGGACGCCTTGCGGCACAGCATTCAAGCGGCTCAAGAGGAGCTGCGTCAGCGAGCCGGCACGACCGAGGTCTCCGAGCATGCCCTCGCCCTGGCCGGGCGGCTCGCCGCCGAGGCCACCGAAGCGACGTTGCGGAGCTCCGCGCTGGAGAGCCTGGCCTCCAGCGCGTCCGCCGAACTGGAGGCGCAGGCCGCGTACTCGGCGACGATGCGGTCGTGGCGCCGGTACGGGACACGGGCCTGTGCCCGGCAGGCGGCCCGCGAGGCGGGTGAACAGGCGCGTGACCGTGCGGTGCGGCACCTGCTGGCGCTGCGGACCGGTGTCCTCCAGGGGACGCTGCCGGTTGAGGTCCTGCAGGCCGGTGCAGTGGTCGACCCCTATGCCGTCGGTGCCGCGCGGGCGCGTACCGCGCTGCGAGGTGCCCGCAGTGCGTGAGGCCTCCTTCGAGCGGCCCAATCCGTCGGGAGAGTGCAGGCCGTCGGGAACGCGCGGCGGGCCGGCCGGGAACGGGGCAGGCCCCCGCCTTTCGGACGGGGGCCTGCCCAAGGGGTGGTTCTGTGAGAACCGGGCTCAGGCGGCTGCCTTCTCCACGAGTCCCATCTGTTCCAGCGAGCGGTCGATCGCGAGCCGGTGCTGTGAGTCGGGTACCCAGTAGGCCAACGGCTCCTGAGCGTCCAGGGACTCGGCGACCGCGGTGCTCGACGTGAGCATCGGCAGCACCATGTCGCCGTAGATCTCCCGCGCCTCGTTCTGGCGCTTGAGGTAGAACTTGCCCTGGCTCTCGGCCCGCTTGCCTTCGTTGATGAAGACCCAGCGCACGTGAGGGTTGGCGTTGAAGTACTCGTACTCCTCCCTGATTTCCTCAACACGCCGGATCAGAGCCGTGGCACCGCGCAGCTCCTTGCGACCCGGCTTGATGCAGCAGATGACCTCGGTGGCGGCCAGGAGCAGCGAGATGGTCAGGGTGCCGAGCGAGGCTGGCGGGTCGATCCAGATGAAGTCGAACTCGCCTTCCTCGATCTGCTTCGCCAGGGCGACCTGGAGCCAGAAGACACCCTTGTCGTCCTGGGCGAGCTCCTTGTCGGCGGCGCTCATCTTCTCGTCACCCCGGACCAGATACAGGTTGGGGATGATCTGGAAGGCCTCGTCCTCGTCGCCCTGCGCGATGCGGGTGCGGCCGGGGACCATCGCTTCCTTGAGGGTGTGCTTGCCGAGCATCACGTCGTGAACGGTGACGACGTTCGGCGGGAGCTGGTCTCCGTCGTAGCCGGAGTAGAACGAGGCGTCCGACTGAAGGTCGGTGTCGATGTAGAGGACCCGCTTGCCCTTCAACGCGGCCTGCACGCAGGCGTTCCAGCCGTACGTCGTCTTCCCGACGGAGCCGGCGCGGTTGATGGGGATGTAGACCGGTGGAACGTGCGGCGCGTACAGACGCGGAATGAAGTCGGTGGTGAGCATTGAGATGGCTCCGAGCAGTGTGTGGGTGTGTGGAGCGCTCGCGGACATGAGCGCGGGGTTAGCGCAGGTACTGCTGCTCCCATGAGCTGGGCTCGTACTTGGCGGCTTCGATCAGGTATCGCCAGTGCCGGATCACACGGAAGTCCGGCTTACGGCGGCGATCCTGGGCGCGAAGCTCGTCGTCAGCGAGGGCGACCGCGTACGCGAACTGCAGCATCAGCGCGCCGTCCTGCCCGGCCAGGACGTGGTCCCGGTAGGAGTTGGGGCTGCTGTACCCCTGTGCCGGCGACGAGTCGATCTCGCTCAGCCACTTGTGGGCCAACCGTACGGTCTGGGAGCCAACCATGGCCAGAGTGGTCGCTGCGGTACGCACCACATGCCCATCGACCAGCGGTTCCCTGTACTCCTGGACCAGGAGCTTGCAGGCCTCTTCGCGCCGCGCGTCCGCCGAGATCTGCTGCTTCTCCATGTCGGTGAGACGGGACTCCTGCTTCTGCGCCGTCCCCGTCTCGGCACCGGTGTTGCCGTCCGCGCCCGTCTCGTCGTCGGTGCCCTTGTCGCTGCTGTCGGTTCTGTCAGAACCGGTTGCCTCGCCGCCGTCGGAGTCGTCCCCTGGTTCGGACTGCTGCTCGAGCTGCTGCTCCCCGCCGGGTGTGGGTGTCTGCTCGTCCTTGCTCTCTGAAGCGGGCGGCGCGGACTCCTCGCTCGTGGCGGGGTGGGGAATCGGGGTGGGGGTCTTCTCCGCCTCGATCGTCGACAGCTGAACAAGTCGGCCGGCTTCGCGCGCGTCGAGGTTACGAGCCGTCATCATCTCGTAGGTCGGCATCACCAGCTGCGGGTCCTTGACGACGGAGATGATCGTGTACGCCTTGTCCGGGGTCAGGGACCCCCTCTCCGACGAAAGGATCGACTCGCGCGCCTCGGCTACCTCAGCCAGGGGCAGGATCGCGATGCGCTTGGTGACGCGGCTCTTCGACTTGCCGAAGCCGTAGTGCTCCGCGATCTCCTTGTCGCTCCACCCCTTGTTGGCCCGGAGCCGCCGGTATCCCTCACCCTCTTGAAAGCACGTGAGCGCCTGACGGTTGAGGTTCTCGTCGAGGAAGATGGAGTCGACATCGCTCGCGTGTTCATTCTGGACGTCGACCCGGAGATCGGTGAGACCAGCATCCGGAGCGGCATCGAGCCGGCAGTGACCGGCGACCACCACGTAACGGTGGTCAGGAGAGAACGCCTCTTCGTCCTCGGGGTAGTGCGCGACGTACTCCTCGACGTCGACGACGACCAGGGCTTGGATCAGGCCCTTGCGCTTGAGGGATGCGACCATGCGGTCGCGCTCTTCCGGGTCCGGCCAGAGGTCGTCGCCGCGGAGGTTCCGCGGGCACGGTGCGATCTGCGCGATCGGAACCGTGATGCCGGACCCCCGCGGCTTCGGGGCCTGGATGAAGGGCTTTTCCTTGAGCTTGATGGGTTCTTGTGGCGTGAGCGTTGAGCCGCCTGCTTGTCCGCGCGGCATACGCACCCTCCGATGTTTGTGCTTCGACAAGTCGTGTGGGACTTACGGGACCGAAGCGTAGTGGTTCTCTCCGGAACCCCTTGGAGAAACCCCTGGCTTGTGCAGGGGTAAAACGGAATCGATGTGGTCAAACAGTTGGTATTCGTCACTCGCTTCAGCTACTTCGCGCGGGGTGTGGGCCGTGGACCGGGGGTGTGGCGGGCCGTTGTCGGCCCCACCGCGGTGCGCTCGCCGGCCTTCGGCGTGATCGCGTGGCGGCAACCGGAGGTCTCAGCCGGGGGCCTGCTGAGCGGGGCAGCGTGTCGCCTCAGCTACGCGGCCGAGCCCAGTGCCTTGCGGAGGAGGCAGTGGTGCCGGGTGCGCTGTCGCATGGGGTTGGTGCCTCGGTCGCGATTCCGGCCGACGACGCCTCGCGCGCACGGTTCCTTCCGGGAGAGGTGAGTCGATGATGTGCGAATGACTTACATAGCTCCCCCAGAGTGGCCGCCGCCAGATGGATGGCCGCCGCCGTCCGACGACTGGACCCCGCCGCGGGGTTGGACGCCTGATGCGCGCCGTCCGGTCCGCATTCCGCCGGACGGGCACGGCGTGCTGCTGCCGGGCCTGCCAGGCGCCGAGGATCCCTCCGCGCCCGAATCGCCGGCCCCTTCCGCGGATGCGCGCCCCAGGGTCGTGGTGCGGATGCTGGCGCTGTGGGCGCGGTCCGTCCAGCGCGACGCCCACAGCTATTACCAGGCGGCGAGCAAGGCCGCATGGACGGATCGGGCGATCGACTACGGGGAGGAGTGGTCGCCTACCGAGGACGATCTCGCACGGGCACTCGAGGATGTGTGGGTCCGTGGCTACCGACTCGTCATGTCGGCCTACCAGATGGAGCGCTGGTCTCGGGCTCACCAACAGATCACCGGCGGTGCCGAGGAGCCGGACGAGCTCCTGAGGAAACTGCGCAACACCATTGAGCACCTCGACGAGGCGTCCTTCACCGGCCTCGTCGCGCAGAAGGGCCCGGCCGATCCAAAACGCAAGAACAAGAAGTGGTCCGTCGAGGAGCTGCCCGGCAAGGAGCTCTTCCTAGGATTCGACGCCGGCTATACCGAGGCCGCCTTCGGCCTGGTCAACTTGCGGGACGTGACGGAGCGAGCACGCCCGTACGCGATGCTTGATGTACCCGACGAACCGTTCGACGCCTACGAGCCAGACGCGTACAGCCCTGAGAGCGACTGACCCGCCCCTGCCGCGCAGTTGCTGGCCCGGCGGGCCCGCCCGGCCTGCTGCTGGATGTGCTCCGCGCTCGGCTGGTTCTGCCAGAACCGGATGTGGGTCCCAGCATGCGGAGGAGACTGACGTGCCGGGGCCCGGAGCGCGGCCCCTGGATCTCAGGACGGGATGAAGCGACGGCCGGTGCAGCTGCTCCGGCCGACGATCTTGATTCTGTATTCGCCCGCATGCCAGGGGCCGTCCACGTAGAGTGTGGGGTGCGCGTCAAGCGCAGGCTTCGAGGTCGTGTGGGCCAGTGGAGCCGCGGACAACTGTGGGCGCTCCCGTGAGGGGG
Organism: Streptomyces sp. NPDC031554; assembly: GCF_055580685.1. Classification (NCBI taxonomy): domain Bacteria; kingdom Bacillati; phylum Actinomycetota; class Actinomycetes; order Kitasatosporales; family Streptomycetaceae; genus Streptomyces; species Streptomyces sp. NPDC031554. The sequence goes on from NZ_JBVIKX010000011.1 coordinate 276,229, forward strand.
TGCCCACAGTGCTGTGTGCAGTACGCCTCGCATGGGATCGCGGCCCGGCGCAAAGGGGTGTTCGGACGCTCGGCTGGGCGACTGCTCGTCAAACCGACGCCGATGGCAGACGCTCGCGTGCGGTGTCAGGGCGTTCTGGTGGGCGCGGCCGCGGCCGGCCGGTCCGGGGCAGGGAATGCAGGGGCGGCATCGCGGAGCACCTTGGCGGTGGTCTCGCACGCGCGGGCGACGTGCTCTCTGAAGGAGTAGACCTTCGGGGAACTCGCATGCCGGCGTAGATACATCAGGGCCTGAACCCACTCGACTGCGTCCTCGGGGAGCGTGTAGGCCTCGCCGCTCAGCCGCACGCCGGGAATGACCCTGACCTTGACCGGGCCCTCTCGAACGACGGTCCGCACGACCGTCTCGGTGCGTTCGACTACCTCGCGAACGGGCTCTCGGGTCCGGCCTCCATCGGCCACAGGCCGAGCGGCGCGGGCCTGCGCGGTGCGGAGTTCCCAGGCGCGGGTTCGGTGCGCGGCCTTGCAGTACTGCGGCGGCCGCCCCTTGCCCTTGTACGGGACCGGGGTGCCGCACCATGCGCACGTGCGCTGCACCAGTTGCTCCCGAACCAGGCTGGACTCACGGACGGCGATTACCGAGCCGGCCTGCTCCTCGTCCTGTCGCGGTCGATCCAGCTGGGGGGCGAGGTGTTTCGTCACGGACGTAATTCTACGAAGCCCGGTTCGTGCGCTTCGCACGGCCCCTGCAGTCGGTACCGGAGCTCTTGGCGGAAGCCCGACAGGCCCCAGGGGCGGTTCTGTCAGAACCGCGTGGTGTCTCTGCGTACGCCACACTTCCGAAAAACTAGGTTGTCTTGCCAACCTGATATGCGTTATTGTGGGGTCCGTTGAACCACATGGCACCCGTTGGTTGGGAGGTGGTGCTCGCCGGTGCGCCGCACCGTCGTCGACTACTACTCGCTATCCGAGAGCCAGCGCATGCTCGTCGACTGCACGCTGCTGGCGCTCGGGTACGACGACGCCGGATACGTCGATCCCGGAAGTGCTGAACCGTTCCCCGCCCGCCTTCGAACGAGCCTGTCCGCGTTCCTCGCACGGCAGCTGGAGATCCGCCTCCCACCCGGAGACGAGGTCGCCAAGTGCTGCGAGTGCGACGCCATCGGATCCGCTGTGGACATGCGCGAGGGCTTCGACGGCGGGATGCGCTGCACCGACGACCCGGACTCGGGCTGCCACGTCCGCTACGTCATCGAGAACGAGGCCTACTGACCGGCGCCCCCAACGCGCCCAGCCTCGCCGTGCAGGACCTCCACCGCCGTACGCCACCTGCGGAGTGCCCCCATGCCCTCTCTCAGCGCCCCCCTGCGCAAAACCCAGCACATCGTGAACCTGCACGGACTGCTCCGGAAGAGCGAGCACTTCGCCGAGCCGCGCGCTGAGGGTCGGCCTCCCTGGCTCGACCTGGCTGCGTCGGTCTACCTAGCTGTCACCGGCGAGGTCCCTGACGCCTTCCTCCGCGATCCAGCCCGGTCCCTGCGGCTCATCCACGAACAGCCGGACGTCATGGAGATCCTGGCGCGGCTCTCCGCCGCTATCCCCGGTGAGCCTCCCGCCGACCGGCCCGTCGCGGAACCGAACCTCGTCGAGCACATCGCCTCCTGGGTGATCGAGGGCGACACCCTCACCCGCAGCGGAGCACCCAGCGAGAGCGAAGTCATCGGGCTGCTGGAGCGGCTGGCCACGGCCGACGACCTCGCCCACCCCGCACGGCAGGACACCCCGATGGCAGTGAGGAGCGCACGATGACCACCCGCGCCCGGCTGGCGAAGATCTACCGTGCGACCTCCCGGCGCGTCGCCGAAGGCGGCGACCTGATGGAGGCCATGGCCGTCGCCGCCAAGAAGGCCTCGACCCTGACCGACGCCCTCAACCGCCTCGCGCAGGAACTGGACCTCGCCGCTCCCGCCCCCTGGCGACGACTCAACGCCTGGGTGGCCTTCACCGATCGGCGCACGATCCTGATCGCCCTGCAGGGGCTCGCCCACCGGCTGGCCCCGGTCCGCATGCCGATCGGCCATCTGCTCATCCATCCCCAGCGGCACGACCCGTTCGCGCACGGACACCGCGTCCTCGTCCTGACCAGTGGCGGGAAGGACAGCGCCGTCATGGAGGACGTCGTCTGTACCCAGGCCGCCGCCCGTGGGGCCCTGCACAAGGTCATAGCCGTCCACAACGACCTCGGCCGGACCGGCGAGAGCTTCAGCAACGAGCCCGTCGAGTGGCCCGGCACGCAGGACCTGGTCCGACGTCAGACCGCTCGCTACGGCATCCCCCTGGAAATCACCACCCGGCCCGGAGGCGGCCTCTTCGACCAGCTCCTGGAGCAGCGCAAGCTGTGGCCCTCTGCGGACGCCCGCTGGTGCACCTCGGACCAGAAGGAGAACGAGGGCATGAAGCGGGTCACCCACCACGCGGACGACGTCCGCGAAACGGAGGGCGTCGGGCACGTCATCCTCTACTACTGCGTGGGCCTTCGCGCCGAGGAGTCCGCTGGTCGCGCCCGAAAGCCCGAGTTCGTCATCGACCGCTCCCGCTCCAACAGCCGCCGCACGGTGATCCGCTGGCATCCCATCATCCGCTGGTCCACCCGGCAGGTCTGGCAGCACATCAAGGACCGCGGCTTGGAGTACCACCCCGCCTACGACGCGGGGATGGAGCGACTCTCCTGCCGACTGTGCGTCCTGGCCACCCGCGCCGACCTCGTCTGCGCCGCCCGCATGAGCCCCCGCCTCACCGCCGACTACGTGGCCGCCGAGCAGCAGATCGGCCACACCTTCAAAAACGGCATGTCCATCGCCGAGATCCAGCACGAGGCGCAGGAACTCGGCCCCATCACCCGCATCACTCCCGGGGCCGCCATCCAGCGCCACCTCTCCGACTCCGACCTGCCGACCGCGCCCGTGCAGCTCCAGCTGTGCAGCGCCTGACCCGGAGGACACCATGAAGACCCCCGACCTGGTCCTTGCGCCCGTCTTCTCGGACCGCAACACCGCCTACCAGCTCGCGTGGCACGAGGCTGCCGAGGAGCACGACGGCGGAGCCCCGCTCAGCGTCCTGGAGACGCGCCTTGAGTGGATGAGCGACCCCACCCTCGCCCGGTCCACCCGGCAGCTGGTGAGTCGGGCGGAGCTGGACGGCTACCGCGACTACATCCGCACCGAGCGCAACGCGCAGCACGACGACTGCCTCGCCGAGCTCCACGAGCCTGAGGGGACGGTGCTGCGGTGACCACGCCGGGCCTCCCGTTCGAGCGCGAGGCGCGTCTGCGCGCTCTGGCCGACCGGGCCTCACAGAACCCGCTCTTCCTGTCCGACTGCCAGGGCTCCCTGGAACTCTGGCGGGAGGCCGCCCTCGAGCACGTGCGGAGGGACGACACCGGCACCATCACGATGTGGTCCACCCCCTCCTCCTACAAGGTCACGGACCAGGTCCTGGAGATCAACCTGGAGACCTGGGATCCCGGAGAGGACCCGACCGAAGACGAGATCCGGCAGAACATCGCCGACCTCGCGACCGGCCGTGAGGCCGTCCCCGAGCTCCTGGACCTCATCGACCGGCTGACCGCCGAGCGCGACGCACTTCGAGGCCTGCTGACCGCGGCCGGCAACCGTGCCGACGAGAAGACACCGGTTCTGTCAGAACCGCTTCGTCCGCCGTCGGACCCGCCTACCTCGGTTCTGTCAGAACCGGTACGTCCGCCGTCGGACCCGCCCGCATCGGTTCTGTCAGAACCGGTTCGCGGGTCGTCCGCTCAGGCGCCCCGGCCGGTTCTGACAGAACCGAGGACCGGAAGCGGCGCCGTGTACACGGCCATGCTCGGCGCTGCAGAGCTCCACGCCACACAGCAGACCTGGCACGCCGCCGAGCACGGTCCGCACCCGCTGGGCGCCCCCGCCGGGCCCGGGGACCTGCGTACATGGCGGGGCACCCTGCTGCGCCTGGGCCACCACGACCTCTGGGCGCACGCCAAGAACGCCGCCGAGCAGCTCCCGCCCGGCCAGGACGTGCACGAGATGCACCACGTCCACGTACGCCTGCTCTCCGAGCCCTCCGCCGACGACACCGGCTCGCTGGCCGACCGCTGGACGCTGTGCTCCCGCACCGCCCCCGGAGCAGTCCCTGTCACGCTCGCCACGATCCACACGCTGGAGTACTCCTGATGGCCACGAATTCCTCGATTGAATGGACGGACGACACCTGGTCCCCGATCATCGGCTGCGACCGCGTGAGCAGCGGCTGCGACGGGTGCTACGCGATCCGAGAGGCATGGCGGCACTCGCACAACCCGCACCCCCAGGTCGTGGCGGCGTTCGCCGGCACAGTCCAGAAGACCGGGGACCGCCTCGACTGGACCGGCCAGGTCAACCTCCTCCACCGGCGCCTCATGCAGCCGCTGCGCGGACGCAAGCCGCGCAAGATCTTCGTCAACTCGCAGAGCGACCTGTTCCACAAGAACGTGCCGGACGACTTCATCGCCCAGGTCTGGGCCGTGATGTGCCTGGCCAGCCAGCACACCTACCAGATCCTCACCAAGCGCCCCGGCCGGGCCCGGTCCCTGCTGTCCAGCCACGCGTTCCGCACGGCCTGCGAGGAAGCCCTGACCAGGCTCGTGGACGACGAGACAACGCCGGGCCTGACGCACGCCCGGCGCGAGCACTACCGCAGCCGGTCAGGAAGCAACTTCGCCGAGCCCCTGCCGCACGTGCATCTCGGAGTCTCCGTCGAGGACCAGCGCACCGCCGACATCCGGATCCCGGTCCTCCTGGACACGCCCGCCGCCGTCCGCTGGATCAGCGCCGAGCCGCTCCTGGGACCCGTCGACCTCAAGCAGGCCGTCATCCCGATGGGCAGCCAGCGAGGCCACGGCCTGACCGCCTCCTTCGTCCACCTCGGCGACTGCTGCACGAACCAGCTCCACGGAATCAACTGGTGTGTCGTCGGCGGCGAGACCGGGCCCAAGGCCCGGCCGATGCATCCCGACTGGGTCCGCGACTTGCGGGACCAGTGCGCCAAGGCGGGCGTGCCGTTCTCGTTCAAACAGTGGGGAGACTGGGGCCCCCACACCCCCGTGGACGGCGACGGACACGTAGTCGCAGGCGCCCGCGCGCTGGCGCTCGACGGCACGCTCTACGAACCCGGCTCCCCCCAGACCGGCCCCGGCGCGGGCCTGGCGCACGTCTGCAAGGTGGGCAAGAAGAAGGCCGGCCGGGAACTGGACGGCATCACCCACGACGAGTTCCCGGCGGGGGTGACGGCATGAAGAAGCCCGCGCCGCGGCGCACCCCTCCGCGCGGCAACCGATTCCGGCTACTCATCACGTTCCCGGGCCAGGACCGCGCCCGCCGCCTCTCGACCAGCGACCTTCGAACCGCCCGCCGGATAGCGCGGCACAGCGCGCGCAGCGGCGACGCGTTCGTGACCTTCCAGACCGCGCGGCGCGGCCGCTACACCACGGCCCGCACCTACTCCTCCACCCTCACCTAAACGCGGATCGGCCCCGCACAGGCCCTGCCCCCGCATCACCCGCCCGGAGGTGAACCATGTCCCGTCCCCTGCAGTCCGTCCCCCGCCCCGCATCGACGCCGACACCGACGTGCAGCCGCGTCGATCCCGAACTCAGCCACCAGGCCTCCGCCAAAGCTCTGCGCGTCTTCAGGGGGGTCTGCCGCTCCTGCCCGTTGCTCATCACCTGCGTCGACCGCGACCTCACCAGCAAGCCCGACACGTCCGTTCTCGGCGGACTGACCGACACCGAACGTGCCGCCCTCTTCTACGCCGAGCAGGCCGGAGAGCGCGCCGACCGCGCCCAGGCCGCCGCCCTGCTGGAGCCCTGGTGGGCGGGCAAGCTGCGCTACGCCGCGAAGACCTGCCCCACGCTGGACGAGGTCACCACCGCCATCGGGAGGGTCGAGCACCGAGCTGTCAGCCGCGGCACCATCCGGCTGGCGCTCTGGTGGATCGGGATCGAGGTGCCGATGGTTGCGCAGGGAGCCCGCGGACCGGCGTACGTGGTGGCCACGCAGCACCACGACTTCGTCTCGGCGCTCACGGCGGCCCACGCCCCGGACACGACGATCGCCGACCTGCTCGGCGTGCACGTCCTGAGCATCCGCCGGGCTCGCGAGCTCGCCACAGAAGCTGAGAGCGCGGCATGACGACACGGACTCAGCCTCTGACAGCGCTCAACACGTGGCGCGACCAGGCCGTATGCGTGGGTGCGGAGCGGGATGTGTGGGCGGGCGACAGCCACGCCGACATCGACGCCGCACGTGCGGCCTGCCTGCGCTGCCCCGTGCTGGGGTCCTGCCTGCGGGATGCGCTTCGCCGCGAGGCGGCCGCTCACGCCGCCAGGGAGGGCGTACGGGCGGCGCTGACCGGGCCTCAGCGAGCTGCTCTGGTACGCGACGCAAAGGACCTGGGGCGTTACGACGCCGAGATGGCCCAGGACATCGCCGCCGAGGCACTGGGACAACCGGATCTGGTGTGGGAGATCGCGACCCGCGACGGTGCGACGCAGACCACGGCCCGGCTCGCACGCCGGATGCTGGGACGCGCTCCGCTCGTCACCGACGACCAGCACGACTCCGCTGCCGTGGACGATGGGCTGGCTCTCGCCGATGACATCCTCTTCTCCGTACGGGAGGAGTCACCCGCGGAGCTCGCCGCGCGGCTCGAGGGACTGTCCCCTTCGGACCTCAAGACGGTGGCGGTCCTGCTCGCCGCTCTGGCCGACCCCACCCGTCCCCTGGCCGAGGCACTGGCCTGGACCGAACGGGACACGAGCGACCACCCTGCCGACCTGGAACTGCCTCCTGCGGGCAAGGACTTCGTCGACGTGAACAAGACGATGCGCGCCCTGGAGGGCGAGAAGCTTCCTCTCGCCCGGCCTGAGAGGGCCGCCGCCATCCGGACCGGGATGGTCACCACCCGGATGAGCCCCGAGGCGATCGGTGAGTCCCTGGGGCTGAAGCCCGCGTCCGTCATCCGGATGTGGGCGCGCGTCCAGGAGGACGCCCGCGATGCCGGTGAAGTGGTTCCCATGCGGCCAGGAGCCACCAAAAACGACGTTGCCTAGACAACGCGTTATCGGCTACAATGGGAGGGCGGCACCAGCCCATCGGGGGTGCCGCCCTTCACTCCTGCGACGTGAGGACACTGCATGTCACCACTCAACGCGCAGCTGCTCCCGGCCGGCCTGGACCGGGGCGCCTACCAGGACTTCGCCCGAACGATCAAGCGGACCGCGATGACCGTCGTGGCCTACGACCTGCACCAGAAGGGAGAACTCCACCCGGAGGGCGACGGCGACATGCTGACCGACGCCCAGATCGACAACCTCGCCGACCTCGCGGGCGTCCACCGGCCCGGTTCCGCCGGCACGTACGACGCGGTGCGCCGGGCCGTCGCCAACTTCGGCGAGCCCGTGACCGACAGCCTCGCCCCGCAGGCCGTCGTGTACGCCCTACAGGCCGCGGGCGCCTCTCAGCTCCCGCTGCTCGACACCACGATCGCGGGCTCCCCGATCCTGTGGGCGCCGTTCCCCCTGGCCCACTGACGCACGATTCCCACCCCCCTCACGCTGCCCGCCGCGACAACCGCGGCGGGCAGCGCCGTATCCGAACACCCGCGAGGCCGACGCCACCGAGCCCGGCCCGTGCGGCAGGAGACGCCATGACCACAGCTTCCCAGCAGACCCCCGCTCAGTACGCCGCCGACCTGGTCGCCGGCCAGCCCGACATCACCACCCTCGACCTCTTCAGCCGGCTGCGCGAGGCCTACCCCGGCCTCACCCACGAGGAGAGCGCCGACCTCGCGCTGAGCGCCACCGACACAACCCGTCCGAGCCCGGAGGCGTGATGGAAGAGGCCGAGACCCTCCAGCTGTTCAACGCGCCCACGCCCGACTGGCTCCGCAACACCTTCGACGCGTTCCGGCACGCGGACGTCAAAACGCTCAACCACGGACTCGGAGTGGACTCCACCGGCCTCACCCACATGATCCTCGACGAGCCGGAGCGGTTCGGTGTCGCACCGGACTTCTCCGACTTCGTCGTCGTCACCGCGATCCTGGGGGACGAGTTCGAGGACACCAACCAGGACACCGAGAAGCACCTCTACGGCCGCCTGCGCTCCCTGGGGGTACGCACCGTCCAGGTCTCCCGCCGCGGCCCCGAGCGAGGCGATGGAATCGCGATCCTGTCGGACACCCGCAGCCCCACCCGCGTCGAGCGGCGAGGACCATACACGCTCCGCGACGAACTGCTGCTCAACGGCACGATCCCCACAGCCGCCGGCGGTCACCGGTGCTCGATGAACCACAAGGCCTGGACGCTCGACACCTTCGCCCGCCAGGCCTTCCCCGGCGCCCGTGTCGGCAAGCTCATCGGCTACAACGCCGACGAGGCCCGGCGCGCGACGAAGTCCGAGAAGAACAACAAGGGCGCCTTCGCGATGGACTACCCCCTCATCCGGGAGAACTTCGACCGGACCCGGATCGCCCGCTACGTGACCGAGCGAACCGGTGTCACCTGGGGCAAGAGTTACTGCAGTTTCTGCCCGTTCAGCGGCGTCTGCGCCTCCCGCCCCGCCCACCTGGCACGACTGCGGAAGTACCCCCACGTCGCGGCGCAGGACCTGCTGCTGGAGTACCGGGCCATGGCGCTCAACCCGCGCAGCAAGCTGTACGTCACCGAGACCCTGTACAAGCGGGTCAGCGACGATGGGCAGGTGCAGGCGCTCGGCGAGTTCGAGGCGCTGCTCGAGCAGTCGGACTGGGCGGTCTACCACGTCCGCCGGGCCTACGGAGCGGCCCGCCGGGAGAGTTGCCAGCGCAGCGGCCATCCCAAGGACTGCAAGCGCACCGCCTGCCACGACGCGTCGGCCAAGGGCGCGGTGGACCGGTCGGTGGAGACCGTCGCCACGGGCAGCCGTCAGGTCGCCCTGCAGCGCTTGAAGGCTCTGGCCGCGGAGCGTGGCCGCCCGGTCCAGCACGACGTGGAGCATCCGCTCGGCCTGGATCGCGTCACCCTGCGATACCGCCCGGACAAGGTGTACGGAACGGTCGAGCAGTTCTATGTGCTGGCGCCTGCCGGGATCAAGGACAAGGAGAAGGAGAGGTTCCCCGGCACCTGGGGCCGGATCGCCGAGCAGGGCCTGATCGCCTGATCACCCGTCACTGCACGTCGAGCGGTTCGCAGATGAACACCCGGCCTGATCAGCGAGGTGCCACAGGCCCCGGGGCATCGCCGAACGTACCAATCTGTTCGTCCCGGAGTGGCCAGGCGCTGCGGTCCCGTCACCGTGACGGGGCCGGGCGTCGCCTCGTTGGACTGATATGACGATCCCCGATCTCGGCATCACGCCGTACGGCGCAGATGGGCGCGCGAAGATCAAGCTGGAGACGTACGAGCGCAGGCTGCCCGACGGCGCGGTGCGCACGATCCAGTTGAATCCGCGCGACCCCGAGGAGTGCTGGTTCTGCGACGCCCGGCCGCCCACGCACGTCTTCACCGGCACGTCCGTGGTGATGAACCTCAAGGACACCTTCCTGGGCTGGGGAATGGGCAACCCGGATCTGCCCGCCGAAGTCTTCGAGCCGGGCGACTGGATGGTGTGCACCCCGTGCTTCGAACTGATCCAGGCCGACCGCTGGGGCAAGCTCAACCTGCGGATGCTGGAGCTGACTGCAGCCGAGGGAGGGGAAGAGGGGGCCGCTGCCCGGGCCGCACTCCGCGACCGCGAGATGCGCCGCGTCCCCGCGGAATGGCTCGCGATCCGGGCGGCCCTCATCACACCGGGCCGCGCGCTGTAGCGAGGGGAATCACTGGCCGGCGATGTCCCCGGCTTGAGCGGAGCTCATGCCAGCCGCCCGGCGAGCGCGGCCAGGCGTTCCATCTCGTCCAGGCCGTCGTTGCAGCACCGCCCGCACACCAGGCGAAGCTTGTTCGGCTTCTCCGGCAGCGGGATGTTGTACGGCAGCCGGTTCTCGCCGTCGCGCTGGCGCATGTCGTAGTCGCATTCGGCGCACAGCAGGCGGGCTGCCCGTGCCTGCTTCTCAGTCCAGGCCGGCCAGTCCGCCGCCAGGGCGAAGTCCATCACGGCCATACCTTCGGCCTTCGGCTGGAAGATTGCGAAGCCCCACCCCGGGCCCTCGTCGGGGATGCTGTCGATGGATACCTCCAGCGACGGCATCCAGTGCACCAGGTGCGTCAGGTCCTTGCGGGCGATCCGGACCTCCTCGCCACGGCGTAGCTGGGTGAAGGGGGAGTTGGCCAGCGGGAAGCGGCAGGCCGTCACGGTGGTGTACGGCACCTGCAGTAGCTCGAGGTCCCGGCCGATCTCGGCGGCGGTGGCCTTCCACTCCCCGCATCCGGTCTCGCGCCACAGCGCGAGACCGTCGCTGTTCAGCACACCGGACACCCTCACCGTGCTGATGACGCGCCGCTGCGCGGCCCGCACCTCCGGGAGAACTGCTTCCGCCATCGGATCACCCTCATCTCGCCAACAGCACCCGGGCGGATGCCGTCCGGCTGGTCAACGATCGGTAGCGCCGGGCCGTCCGGTGCGACTTTTCACCGCGCCCGCCCCAGCTCAGGAGCAGGGTGGTCCAGAGCCCGTTCGGCATCGCGACCTCCGGTCGGAAGAGCCCCGACAGTGCCACAGCGCCAGCCAGAACCGTCAGGGTGTTCCTGACGCCCCCTCTGGGGGTCCCTTCGCGCGCCCTGCCACGCGTCACCTCGGGAGACAGCCCCCAGGCCTGGCCGCACCCGCTCCCAGCGTCCTGACCAGGCCGAATAGTGCTGCTCGCGCATGAAAACAGCGGCTGCTGCTCGTTGCCCGGCCCCCCGGGAGCCGCCGGGCCTATCCCAGCACCCTGCGTTCGCCGGGACGCACATTTCTGATGAACCACCAAAAGCGGGACGCACCCATGCTATTCACCGTCCCGGACCGCTGAGTCCCCTGGCTACCGTCGCCGACGTGGAAGCAGCCGTTTCCGCCGGGGCGAGTCGACCTGACCGGCCCGCCCCGTCAGTTCTTCCTGCGTGCGAGGAATCCCGGAAGCTCCGGGTCCCAGACCGCAACCCGTTCCCGGCCTGCGGATCCCTCCCGCCCGGCCGGGACACCCGTCGAGGAGCCGGGCCGCGGCCCCCGTTCTGCGGCACCGGCCCTCGACCGCGGGCGGGGGCGCCTGTTGGGCGGCGCCCCCGCCCCCGCCGCGACGAGCACCCGCGCCCGTTGCATCCATGTCCGCCTGGAGGAGCGCGTGTCCACCGCCGTCGTACGGGTAGCCGAGCCCGCCTCACCACGCTCGGGCCGCTGGCCGACGTCGGTCTGGGCCCTCCTCGCAGGCACCTTCATCACCCGCGCAGGCGGCTTCACCTACCCCTACCTCGCCTACCACCTCGCCGATCGTGGCGTGGGAGCGTCCTGGGCAAGCATCGTGCTGGCCTTGTTCGGCGCCGGGTGGCTGGTGGGGCAGGTCACGTTCGGATCGCTGGCCGACCGTATCGGCCGTCGCGCCACCCTCGTCACGGCGATGACCGCAGCGGCGGTCGTCTTCCCGATCCTGGCCGGGACCCACGCCCTGGGCGCACTTGCCGCCGCGGCGTTCGTCGCCGGCGTCGTCTACGACGCGCCCCGCCCGATCGTGTCCGCGGTCATCGCCGACACCATCCCCGACGAACCGACCCGGGCCAAGGTCGCGGGATGGCGGCACTTCGCTGTCAACCTGGGCGCGGCCTGCACCGGCGCGGTCGGCGGCATGCTCGCCGAACCGGTCGGCATCCCGGTCCTGTTCTGCATCAACGCCGCCGTGTGTGCGGTGTTCGCGGTCGTCGCCCGGTGCGTGCTGCCGCCGACCCGGTCCAAGGGCCAGGTGCCGCAGGGAAGTTACCGAGCCGCACTGACAGATGCGCGGCTGCTCTTCCTGTGGCTGGCCAGCGTGTGCGCACTCATCCCGGTCGCTGCCCTGTACTCGGTGCTGCCGCTGATGATGGCCGAGGACCACCTCCCCACCTCCGCGTACGGCTGGTCCCAGGTCGCCGGAGCGATCGCGGTCCTGGTCCTCTCACCGCTGATGAACCCCTGGCTCGCCCGCCGTGCCGCTGGCCCCGCCCCGATGGTCGGACTCCTGGCGGCCAGCGCCCTCCTCCTGGGCGCAGGCATGGGATCGGCCGGACTCACCTCCAGCCCGGTCGGCTACGCCGCCGCTGTGGTCATCGCCGTGCCCGGCGAGATCGCGGCGTTCATCTGCGCCGCCGACGTCGTCAACCGCATCGCCCCCGCCCACTCGCGCGGCCTGTACGCCGGAATCTGGGGCACCACCCTCGCAGTCGCCGTGCTCTGCGCACCCCTGCTCGCCGGATGGTCACTCGCCGAAGGCGGTCACCAGCTGGTCGCCATATCCCTGACGGGCTGCGGCGTACTCGGCGCCGCCGCGTGCCTGCCCCTGGCCGTCCTCACCCATCGCCTTCGCGAGCCCACCCGCCCGGGCCCCTGACGCCCCGCCCGCCTGTGGCCCGCCGTTCCATCCCGTGCTCGACACCCGTAGACCGTGGAGGCCTGCTGTGCCCGATCCCGAACCGATTCTGCTCATCGGGGCCGGCGGCGACGCCGCCGAGTACCGCGAACCCGTCCTCTCTCGCATCGCAGCCGTGCGGCCCGTCGTTCTCGTCGACTCCGCCCCGCCCGCCTGGACGAACCCGTACCTGACCGGGCACGTCAGCGCCGATCTGACCGACCAGATGGCGACGTCCGGGGCGGTCAAGGCATACACGGCCGAGCATGAAGTGGGCGGAGTCATGGCCTACATGGAGCACCACGTGGTGACCGCGGCCCTCCTCGCTCAGCAGCTGGGACTGCCCGGCAGTACCCCCGAGTCCATGCAGGCCTGCCGGGACAAGGCGCTCTCCCGCCAGCTCCTCGCCGACCACCAGGTGCCCTCGGCCCGGTCGATGCAGGCATCGAACCCGGACGAGGCGGCCGCTCACGCCGACCTGATCGGCTACCCGGTCGTGGTCAAGCCGCGCAGCCAGGCCGGCAGTGCCGGTGTGGTGCGGGCCGACAACGCACCCCAGGTACGGGCGTCGTTCGAGCGGGCTGCCCACGAAACCGTCCTCGGCCTCGACAGGTACGGCGCGCAGGGCGTGCTCGTCGAGGAGTTCCTGGACGGGCCGGAGATATCGGTGGAGACCGCCGTCCTCGGTCCGGGCGAAGTCCGGCTTCTGGCGGTCACCCGCAAGCTGCCGACACCCGCTGGCGCGGCCACCACGCAGGAGTACGGGCACGTCGTCGACTCCCGTGACCCGCTGCTGACCGACCCGCAGCTCGCCCGGGTTGTCACGGGCGCAGTCCATGCACTCGGACTGACCCTCGGAGTGCTGTGTATCGAGGTCAAACTCACCTCAACGGGGCCGCGCATCGTCGAGGTCAACGGCCGGATGGGTGGAGACCTGCTGCCGGTGCTCGTCGAGCGAGCGCTGGGCCTGGACCTCGCGCAGATCGCGGCCGACCTGGCGACCGGCGGCCGGCCCCAGCTGACCCCGACGCTGCAGCGCGCCGCAGGAATCCAGTTCGCCTACCCCACCGTGTCGGGCGTCCTGAACCACCTCAGCGTCCCCGCCCACTTGGGCCGCCTGCCCGGGGTGGAGCGGATCGTCCTGTCCCAGCAGTCCGGTGCCAGGGTCTCGGCGCCGCCGCACGCCACCCTCGCCGACCGGCTCGGTTTCTGGATGGTCGCCGGTGACACGGCCGCCGACTGCCGCAGCCGCCTCGAGGATGTCGCCCATCACCTGCAGGTGGAGATAGCCAGCGACGTCTACGCCACGACCTGACCCGTAACTCGCCCCCGTCGCGGTGCCTTCGGCATGACGGGGATCAGCGGCCGTACTCGCGCCCGCTGGCCGCTCGGTCCCGCAGTCACGGCGGCACCCCACGGACGCCGCAGGCCTGCCCTGGGGCCGCACGCATCTCCCACCGGCGCCGCGCGTTCGCCCCGCCTCCTTTGACCTTCTGCTGGAGAAGTCCATGCCTCTCATGTGCTCTGTCACGGCCCGGGCGGGCCGGTGAACCTGGATGACCGTCGTTGAGACCGCGCCCAGACCCGCTGTGGCGGCACCGCCCGCGGTCCGCTACCGCGACGTCCTGGCCGTGCCCTACGCCGGACGACTGCTGGTCGGCACTCTGATCGGCCGCCTGCCGACCGGCATGGCTCCGCTGGCGATCCTCCTGCTCACCGCCCCCGGTCTGGGATACGGCAGGGCCGCCGCTCTGGCCGCGCTCTATCCGGTGGCGAACGCCGTCGGCGGCCCGGTCCTCGGCCGCCTCGTCGACCGCTGCGGGCAGACCACGGTGCTCACGGCGGGAGCCGTGCTGAGCGGTGCGGCCTTCCTCGCGCTTGGCCTGGGCGGACCGCTCTGGCTGGTCGCCGCGGTGCTGATCGCTGGAGGGGCGCGGCCTCCGCTGGATCCGGCACTCCGGGCGCTGTGGGCCAAGGGGATGCCGAGCCGAGAGCACACCCGGGTGGCGTTGGCCCTGGAGAGCGCAGTACAGGAGCTGATCTACGTCATTGGGCCCCTGACGGTGGCCGGGATCGCGGCGACGGTGTCGGCGTACTGCGCGGTGGCGCTGACCGCTGCGCTCGGCGCCATGGGTACCGTCCTCGTCATCACGAGCCCGCCCTCCCGTGTGTGGACTGCAGGACACCGGGCGCGCGCCGACTGGCTGGGGCCGCTGCGGTCCGGGCATCTGAGGCTGCTGTACCTGGCCATGCTGTGCGTCGGCGTGCCCATGGGTGCCCTCACCCCCCTCGCGGTGGACGCCGCCGCCCGCTTCGACGATCCGGGGCTGTCCGGAGTACTGCCGGCCGCACTGTCGGTGAGCGCCTTCTTCGGCGGGCTCGTGTACGGCAGACGCTCGTGGCCGGGCACGACCTCCCGCCATCTGCTCGTGCTGTCCGGCGGGTTCACGGCCGGCTGGCTTCTGCTGCCTGGGGCGGTCAACACCACCACCGTGCTGGTGGCGGTCCTCGTCCCGGGCCTCTTCATGGCGCCATTACTCGGGGCGGCCAACCTCGCGGCATCCGCCGCCGCTCCGGCCGGCACCGTCACGGAGGCCAACGCCTTGCTGGTGGCTGCCCTAGACGTCGGCTGCGCGCTGGGCATCGCTGCCGCGGGGCTCGCCCCGACCACTGCCGTGCTGCCCGCCGGCGCCGCGGCCGCCACCGTGCTCCTGGCCGCCGCGCACTACCGCATCCGATCCACAGGAGGTCTCTCCCCATGTTCACCGTCACCGACGACGCCCTCACCGCCCGACGGCTCAGCGCCGAGCTGCGCGCCGACGCACGCCGGGGCCTGACGGCGCACCCCAAGCATCTGCCGCCGAAGTGGTTGTACGACGACCGCGGCAGCGCCCTGTTCGAGGAGATCACGGCGCTCCCGAACTACTACCCATTCCTCTCCGAGATGCGGCTGCTGGCGGACTGCAGCGCCGACATCGCTTCCGCCACGGGCGCGCGGACGCTCATCGAACTCGGCCCGGGTGCCGCGAGCAAGACCTGTCTGCTCGTCGACGCGCTCTCCGTGCGGGGAACCCTGTACGACTATGTGCCCGTCGACGTCAGCGCGAGCGCGCTGGGGATGGCGTACACCGCCTTGTCCAGCGCCTACCCGGGCATCGCCGTGGATCCGGTCCTCGGCGACTTCACCACCGCGCTCGAGCTGCCGCCGTCCACCGGCCCCCGCCTGGTGATCTTCCTGGGGGGCACCCTGGGCAATCTCCTGCCCGCGGAACGGGCCGCCTTCCTGCGCTCCGTACGCTCCCGGCTGGCTCCCGAGGACGCCCTGCTGCTCGGCGTCGACCTGGTCAAGGACCCGTCCACCATCGTGGCCGCGTACAACGACTCCACCACGGCCGCGTTTTCCAAGAACATCCTGGCCCGGCTCAACCGCGAGCTCGGCGCCGACTTCGAACTGGACCTGTTCGAACACCACGCCGTGTGGGATGCCGAGGCCGAGTGGCTCGAAATGCGACTGCGTGCGCTCAAGGACGTCACCGTCACCCTGCGCGAACTCGGCGGCCTGGCCGTGCACTTCGACGAGGGCGAGGAACTGCGCACCGAGGTCTCGGCCAAGTTCCGAGCGGCCGGACTCGCCGGTGAACTCGCGGCCGCGGGCCTGGAGATGACGCGCTGGTACACCGCCCCCGATCAGTTCTATGGCCTGGCTCTCGCCGCCCCGCGCCGGGCCGAATCCAGCCCGGCCCGCTGAGCCCGGGCCCGCGCCCTCAGGATCGCCAGCGTGCCCGGCCCAAGCACAACCCTCTCCCCGTGCCCAAGGAAGGAAGCGCCGTGCCACAGGCCGCCCGTGCTACTCCGCTGCGAGTGGCTTCCCAGCTCCCGCCGTCGATTCTGCCGACCCTGCTGCTGGTGGGCGCCGGATCGCCGGACGACCAGGGTTTCGGGCTGGAGCGGATCGCCTCCGCGCACCGCGTGATCCTGCTCGACCAGGCCGCGCCCGACTGGGCACGCCGCCACCTGGCCGGACACACACCCTGTGAACTCAGCGATCCGGCGTCGGTCGTCTCCGCCGCGACCCGGCTGGCACAGATCGTGCCGGTGGGAGGGGTCCTGGCCGCGAGTGCAGTCCGCGTCGGCCTCGCCGCGCAGGTGGCCCGGCGCCTAGGCCTGCCGGCACCAGCCGTGCGGGGCGTACGGGCCAGCCACGACACCGCCTTCGCCCGGCATCTGCTGACGCTGGCCCAGGTGCCCACGCTCCGCACGGCGCGCACGGCCGACGAGACCGCCGCCCTACGGGAGGCCGCCGTGCTCGGGTATCCCGTCCTGGTGCGGCCGGACGTGCCGGGGCCTTCCTCGGGCTGCCGCGCCGACACCCCGGATGGCCTGCGCCGGGCCTATCGGGCTGTCAGCTCGGCGCGCAGCGACGGTACCGGCGTCCTGGTAGAGGAGCTGGAGAACGGATCCGACGCGAGCATCGAGGGCGTCATCGACAGCTCGGGCCGGCTCGCCATCGTCGCGATCGTCCGTACGACCTCCGGCGCGTGGCCCGTTCCGGCGACCGGCCATACCGTGGACGCCGGTGACCCGTTACTCGACGATGAGGGCCTGAGGCAGCACGCGGCGGCCGCGGTCCGGGCGGTCGGACTGAAGAGGGGCCCTGTCCGTATCCTCCTTCGGCTCACCGCGCATGCGTATCGCCTTCTGTCCGTGCAACCCGTACTGGCCGCCGATCTGGTACCCCGGCTCGTCGAGTTGGCGACCGGTGTCGACTTGCCCATGGCCGCAGCCACCGCGGCCATGGGCGGCCGACCCCTCATCGAGCCGATCCGGCACCGTGCGGCGGCCGTCCGTTTCCTGTATCCGCCCGCTGCCGGGTACCTCGATTCGGCCCAGACCGGCGCTCCGCTCGGTGCCGAATGGCTGGAGCGGTTCCGCTGGACTCGCCACCTGGGCGCCTATGTCCATGGTCCCGAGGCCGCTACGGTCACCGACCGGCTGGCGCAGTTCATCGTCACGGGGCGGGACGGCGAGCAGTGTCTGGACCGGCTGCGTTTGGTCGAGGAACAGACAGCGTTGCGGATCCGGCCGCACACCGTGGTGCATTCCTGCACCTGGTGAAGCCCCGGGCCTCCGGGGCCGGCTGACTGCGACGACGATTCGTAGTTGGCACTGCGGCATGGCGCTGACCAGCGCATGTCCCAGATATGTGTCCTAGCACGCGCGCCGAGTTCAGAGGGGATAGTTGGCACTGACGTACAGGTAGGAGTCCCGCGCGTACATCGGCCGCGCCGCTGACCAGCAGACTCGCGCGCCGAGATTCACCGGTGCCAACTACCCCTCTTTTGTGCCAACTACGAATCCTCGTCGCACTGGCCCGAGCACCAAGCGCCGGTTCTGTCAGAACCACCCTGCCGTAAAACTGGGGTTGCATGGACAACGCTATATCCCTAGAGTGGGGGTGTCCCTCGGGGCCTCGCCTACAGTCCGGCGAGGTCCCCATCGCCGAGGCCGCGCCCCAAATCCCCCTGGGGGCGCGGCCTCTCACCGACGGAGGCCCTTGATGCGGAAGGCCGCCCAGAACATCACGGACACCCTCGTCCCGCTGCTGATGGCCCTGGGCGGCCTGATCTGCGCCCGCTACGGTGCCGTCCTCGCCGAACGGCAGGACGCCAGCCTGTGGTGGCAGATCGGCTCCGGTATCGGCGCCTACCTGATCTCCGTCGCGCTCCTGGGACTCCTCGCACACGACGACCCGTACGACGCGATCGCGAGCGCGACCTCCGCTCTCCTGCGCCTCACACACGCCCTGCTGAGCGCCGGCTTCCACCTCCTGCTGGCCGTGGCCGCCACTGCCATATGGGTTCTCGGCGTGGCCACCCCGGCCCCCGCCACCGCCTGACGCGCCAGCGCGCCTCCCTGACCCCTCGCACCGGCCGGCGACAGGCTCCGGGCCGTCAACGGGCCGGTGCCACCGACCACTTCGCGAAGGAGATCTCTCCGCATGAGCGACACCGCCGGCACTGCCGCGCCCGTCGACGGGCGGAGCCTGCTGGCCGACCTGGCCCAGCTCCACTTACGCAGTTCCCTCCCTCCACTGCCGAAGGATGCCGCCGCCTTCGGCTGGCAGATGCAGACGGCTGTCGTCGCCGCTCTCGCCACCCGCATGCTGGCGTACATCCAGGACATCGACGAGGAGCGGGCGGCCGACTTCGCCCGCTGGTACCAGGGCAGGTTCGGTGAGGGGCCGGAACTCCTCGGTGAGTCCTACTGGATCGAGCGGCACGTGGCCACACCTGCCGGAGCCGACATCCACGAGTGGATCCGCGAGGCCAAAGAACTCGCCGTCGCCGCGGCCGCTTACACCCAGCAGCCCACGCCGATCAGCCAGTTCCGCAACGGCCTCGGCGACGACGTGCTCGCCCAACTGATCAGGGGGCTGGGCGCGTCGTGGGAGGAGTGGGAGCAGCACGGCCACCTGCGCCGCCGTTGCATCGTCCCGCGCTGCACACGCGACTTCGACTTCCGTGACCTGCGGTCCTCGACCGCCGACTCCCCGGAGGCGGCCGGCTGGATGCACTCGTCCGCGGTCGGCTTCGCCTGTCCGCAGCACGCGCAGGCCTTGTGGGGCGAGCAGCAGCACAGCCCGGACTGGCGCTCCCACGACGGCGGTCTCGCGCTGAACTGCGCCTGTGGCTGGTCCTCCGGCCGGGCGGAGTTCCGTGCCCACGGCATCACCCTGTATCTCGTGCACGCCCTCGACACCCTGCGGATCGCGTCATGAACGCGGACCGGGCGGGGGCGATGATTCAGGCCCGCGCGGACGAACTGCGGGCCCAGATTCGGCCGCTCGGCCTCTGGGCTCGGTTCATGGGCTACTTCGGTGTCGAAACCTCAGCGGCCCGCCAGGCCCGTGAACTGGCCGAGGAAGCGGATCGGTGCGAGGTCGGCGGGCGCGGTGAACGTCTCACCGTCGAGATCGTCTCGGTGCTGGGAGATGACGACTGGTACGGCTTCTGGTCCCGCCCGATCCCCGGCGCCAACGTCGCCGACGCCGACGCGGTGCTCGCCCCGCCCTGCGGGACCTTCATCGTCCTGCTGGACTCGAAGTACTGGAGCAGCAAGGGTCTCGTCCGCGCGGAGGGCAAGGTCCTCAAGCACGGCGAGCGGGACTGCCGTGACATCGGCAGCATCCTGTTCGAGACCAAGATGCTCACCAAGGCGCTCCGGGAAGCCGCCGAGCGGGGCCAGCCCCACCCTTCCGTGATCCCGATCATCGTGGTGCACAACGCTCCCGTCGCCAACGAGGGCTTCACCCTGCAGGGCGTGCGTGTCCTTCCCGCACACCGCCTCCTCGAGGAACTGAGGGACCTGGTCGGACGGCGGAATCCCGCCCTGGCCGCACAGGTCGCCGAGCAGGCCGACCGGGTATTGCGCGCTCCATCCGAGGAGGACGAGGACGAATGAGCGGATCGATAACCGCCAGGGCCCAACGCGTCGCGGTGGCCGGCGGGACCGGGGTCTTCACGGGGCTGGTCGGTGCCGCCGCCGTCGGCCTGTTCACCGGCGGCACCGGGTGGGCCCTACTGGCGGGCACAGTCACCGGGTTGGCCGGCCATCAGATCGGCGCACAGCGCTGGGACCGGGCGGCCAACGCCCGAGCACCGCAGGTCGAGGCCACCATTCACGCCCTGAAGCCACTGGCGGAGGACGGCTGGCACGTCCTCACCGCCCGCAGCGTCGGCCGCCGGAACGAACCCAGGTATCACCTGTGCATCCCCCCGTCCGCGAACATCGTCCTGCTGCTCATGGACGTCCCCTGGCGGAAAGGGGAGCTCATCCACCTCAACGGCTACAACCAGCTGACCAGCGGGACCGAAATCCACGAGCGGACCGTCGAGGCCCTGCTGAACGCCAGCAACCACGTCCGCCGCACCCTCGACAAGCGCAAGCACCGACGGCGGCTGGGCGTGTTGAGCGTCGGCCAGGTCCTGCCCGTGCACAACGCCCCGGTACTGGACGAGCACCTGCAGGGCGTGCGTGTCCTTCCCGCACACCGCCTCCTCGAGGAACTGAGGGACCTGGTCGGACGGCGGAATCCCGCCCTGGCCGCACAGGTCG